>CBINGM010000005.1:0-217206 GCA_966250225.1 uncultured Pseudobdellovibrio sp.
CGTCTAACCATGACTGAGTTAATCGCTGTTCCAGAAACCACGCCTAGCTGGCCTGTCTGCGAAACAGTCTTTGCAAGTTTCCAATCAGAAACCGCAATGCCCATTCCACCTTGAATAATAACCGGATGTTCGTTTTGCATTGGATGTGTATTTTGCATCAAAACAATCTATTGAAAGCTCTATGCAATTTCAAATGAATTGTTTCACATAATTATGCGTGTATGCAGATCGAGGTCATACAAGCTGCATCAAAATGAGACATTCAAGACTGTACTCGCCCCTACCGATAAAGGAGCATGTCGAAGGTTGATTCAAAAACAAAAAATCAGTTGGTTGCAGGACCCCAAAAAGCTCAACAATTTCCGACGCGTCCAAGCTATAATCCACCTGCGCAAAAACAAAATTCGCTTCCGGCACATCCAGACAATTCACGTGAAGTAGTAGCTTTAGAGGCTCAATATTCTGATTTATTAAAACCTAAAGAAGTGAATTTTAAAGCACATATCATTCCGATTGTGGCCATTTTTGCATTTTCTTTAGTCTTAGTGGTTCTTTTTCATGTCACGAATCCCCCGTCCAGCAAGGGTTTGGGGCCAGGTCGTGGTGTGAGTGGTGATTTAAATGACCTTTCTAATGGCAGTTATCAAAGCCAATCAGCTGATTATCAGGAAGAAAAAACCTGTGTCGATCATCCTGACGGAACAAAAACTTGCACAACAAAAACAAAACTTCACCGCGCGTTTCGATAGTTTTGTTTTCGCAAAATATAAGCGCTTACGACCATCAAGCTTCAAGACCTCAACCTTCTATTCATTTAAACTTTCTTTTTGTACGCTAGGCGATCAGAAGAAAAGCTTTCTATTAGAATGGATACTGCTTAAATAAGTTAAAGATTTTTTCTAAGATCACTAGGATCTTAAAAACAAGACCTAAAACCCGTTTAAGCCAAGACCACATCTGACGATACTTCATTAGTTGGATAAAGTTCGGCATTCGGACCTTCCTTTCTTAGAAGGCAGTCACGAAGCCTCAAATGCGAGATGGCGTAAGCAGTCTCGCTTTTTGCATTTAATAGGCCTGTTATTATTCTTCGTTATAATCGTCGTTTGAATCTTCGACGTTTGTGCTTTTCGCAGCTAATTCTTCCATCGCCATTTCAGCTCTGGTTTTATAGCCTTTTTTCGTGTTGCAGTCTTTACATGAAACAACGCAATTTTTCTTATCGGTTTTTCCGCCGCGAGCGATGGGAATTAAGTGATCCATCGTTAGGTCTTCGGCTTTAAATTTCTGTTCGCAGTGATAACAAATGCCTTTACCCAACTGTTGTTTCCACCAGCTGGATTTACGCATTTCACGCGCTTTTGCTTTTTCGATTTTTTGGTGCGACTCCGAGGCCGGAGTGAAATAATCGCCGTAATCAGACATGAGAAATTTGTAATGTTTTACTGCGGAAAATACAAGCGATTATCATAAAGACCTTCGCTGAAATACTGTTTAATCGCTTTTAAATGATTCTCCGTTTTTTCAGTGTCACCCACAAGCTGGTAATTCTGATCTGAATACAGCGCTATCGTCTTAGGCCCCTGATTATACAGCGTTCGTGCTAAGTGGTTGGTGTTTAGGTAACCTAAACGAAATAAATCATTTAACGTCGGAAATAAATCAATTTGCTGGGCATATTGATTTGGGTTTAACCCCTGTAAAATTTCTGGTTTTTTTGCGTAAAACAAAATAGGAATTTCAAACTTTTGCTCAAAATCATTCATCGCTTCATCCATCGCAGGACCTGTATGATCGGCCACAAAAAGAAAAATTGTTTTATCAAACCAAGCTTGTTTTTGCGCGCAAGCCATAAAGTTTTTTAAAGATAAATCTACGTAGCTAATCGTTTTTAAAATAGGAATTTCATTCGCCTCAGCGCGATAGTTTTTATCAAAAGACTCAGGAGTTTTAAAAGGCTGATGCGAAGATAAAGTAAAAACCACCGAAGCAAAAGGTGGCTTAAAACCCGTCATTTTTTCGCAGGCAAACTGTAAAAAGGGTTCATCGTAAATTCCCCAAAAACCATCGTCTTTGGTTTTATCAGGATATTCATTTTTACCAAAATACTGGTCAAACCCGCTGGCTTTGGTAAACACATCAAAGCGCATAGTTCCGTTAGTGGCTCCGTGAAAAAAGCTTGTTTCATATTTTTGTTTTTTGAACAGCTGCCCCAAGCCCATAAACTCATTGGTTGCAAATTCTGAATTTAAAAATGGCTCTTCCATTAATGCCGGAATCCCCGCTAAAATCGACGCAATTCCCTCGATAGATCTGCGCCCGTTCGCATAGGATTTATCAAAATACACACCTTTTTTTATTAATTCAGTCAGGTAGGGAGTGCGTGTGGGAGAAAGATATTCTTTCGACAAACTTTCAACGATAAAAACCACAAGGTTATAACCTTTGGCATCTTGCGGCTGGTTTTTCTTAGTTGTTTGCGCCGGGTTTAAATACTTACGCATTTCTGTATCTGAAAAATATTTTTCTTTCTGAAAGCCCGATTTACCGAAACTTTTTAAAAACGTAAAGCTTGTGTTTAATACTAAGTGATGCGCGTACGTGTGAGGTAAAACCTTCGCATCCACAAAGCTAATCGGTTTGTATTGAAGCCCCCCGCGCCCGAAAATCACAACTAATGGAATCATCGCAACAACAAAAAGTGTTTTTACTTTTAAAGAACATGACGACAACAACGGGTGAATTTTGAAATAGTTTTTATAACAAATTACCAAAAACACAGCTAAGCCGATAAAGGTAATTGTCGCTAAAAAACCGTACTGAAGCATGTTGGTATTCTGCCCTTCGGTGGCTAAATACAGGCTTGATTTCGTAAACCGGCGCCCCATAAAATTCACAAGTTCTACATCGATAAAGTTTCCAAAAACTAAAACCGCGTGCCCCAAAGTGATCGCGTTTAGCGCTAAAAAACGGATAAGTCTGACAGGAATTAATAAGGCTAAAAGCGTGATAAATACGATAGGCACAACGACGGCGGCATCGAATCTTAAACCTTGTAGAAAACAAACGGCTATTTCCGAAGCAGAAAACTCACGAAAATGTACAAAATTCCATCCCAAAAACAGGATTCTGATTCCTAAATACAGAGCTAAAAGCGATATAGTGAAGATCAGCAGTTTACCAACGATTTGCCATGGCTTCGTGTCTTGATTCGAAGTCGGAATTTTGTTATCACTCATACCTATGACAATAGATCAGATGAAACAAAGATTGCAAGAACACTATCCCGATGCTGACCCGAATTCTGAGATTCAGGTTTTTGACCTTACGGGCACATCAGATCACTGGGAAGTAGCCGTAAAAAGCACAGCTTTTAAAGGTTTAACCCGTATCGAACAACACCAGCATGTTATGAAAGCTTTCGGTCCAGAATTAAAAACTGGCGAAGTGCATGCTCTTTCTATTAAGACTTCAACTAAGTAATTATTTAATTAAAACAGGAGGACTCAATGTCTGATGTAAAAACAAAAATCGACGGTTTATTAAACGAGAATAAAATCGTGTTATTCATGAAAGGCACACAACAATTTCCAATGTGCGGCTTCTCTGCTCGTGCAACGGCGATCTTACAAGATATCGGCGTTCAATTTAAAGATGTGAACGTGTTAGAAGACGAAGAAATTCGTCAAGGTATCAAAGAGTACGGCAACTGGCCGACAATTCCACAATTATACATCAACAAAAAATTAATCGGCGGTTCTGACATCATGATGGAAATGTACCAAGCCGGCGAATTACAAGATTTGCTTAAAAATTAATTACCATGCTATGCAACGTGGCTCTATGGGATAGAGCCTTTCGCTTTTTATTATCTGTCTTCGTCTTATCCTACGCTGTTGCAGGTGGGCCGTTGTGGTTTTATGGTCTAGGTTTATATGGCCTTGCCACAGCCGGATGGGGACTTTGCCCAATATATTCTTTCTTTCGAATCAGAACTTTGCGATAGTTTAAGTCTACGCTGAAAGCGAGCATAAACGATGGACACTCAAGCCTGCCAACATGTTATCGAAAATTTAGAATCTCTTCCGCTAGCTCCGCAACAAATCAAAACGGACAACGACTCTCTTGGTTATTACGGAAAAGATTGGACGACATACTACGATATCAAAGCTTCAGTTATTTTATTTCCTGAATCGACAACGGATGTGGTCGAAATCGTTCACTGGGCCCGCAAACACAAAATTGCTCTAGTTCCTTCAGGTGGCCGTACTGGTTTATCAGGGGCTGCCTGTGCTACTCACGGTGAAGCTATCGTTAGCTTTGATCGCATGAATAAAGTTTTAGAATTTAACGAAACAGATTCAACAGTTCGCATTCAGCCAGGAATGATCACTGAAGCTTTACAAAATTTTGCTGCTGAAAAAGGTTTACTTTACCCCGTTGATTTCGCAGCCAGCGGATCGTCACAAATGGGTGGTAACATCGCAACGAATGCCGGTGGTATCAAAGTTGTTCGTTACGGTTTAACACGTGACTGGGTTGTGGGATTAAAAGTTGTGACCGGCACTGGCGAGATTTTAGAACTTAACAACGGTCTTGTTAAAAATGCTACAGGTCTTGATTTACGTCATTTATTTATCGGCAGCGAAGGTATCTTAGGTTTTATCACTGAGGCTTTAATTAAGCTTGCGCCTAAGCCGCCTGAATTAAAAGTTTTAGTTTTAGCCCTTGATCAAATGTCTTCAGTTATGAAGGTCTACGCTGAATTTAAAAAACACTGTCATATGCAAGCGTACGAAATGTTTTCTGAAAAAGCGTTACAAAAAGTTTTAGCATCGGCTGATGATCTTCACCGCCCGTTTGAAACTGTGACTGATTTTTATGTCGTGTGCGAAGTTGAATGCCCTACAGCCGAAGCTGAAGAGAAAATCATGGCTGTTTTTGAATCTTGCCTAGAGCAAGGCATGATTATCGATGGCGTAATTTCACAATCAGAAGTGCAAGCGCAAACTTTCTGGCGTTACCGTGAAGATATCTCTGAATCATTATCAAAATATTCTCCGTACAAAAACGATATCGCCGTTGCGATTTCAAAAGTTCCGGCATTTATGCAAGAGTTAGATCAAGTGTTAACAAAAGCTTACCCTACTTGGGAAGTTGTGTGGTTTGGTCATATCGGCGATGGTAATTTACATATCAACATCTTACGCCCCGAAGGCATGACAAAAGAAGTTTTCGTTAAAGAATGCCGCAAGGTCGATGAATTAGTATTTCAGGCAGTTAAAAGCCAACACGGCAGTATTTCTGCAGAACATGGCGTGGGACTTTCTAAAAAATCATTTTTAAATTACACCCGCTCAAATGCCGAGATTGAAATCATGAAAGGTATCAAAAAAGTTTTTGATCCTGACAATATTATCAATCCTGGCAAAGTGATTGATTAATTAACCGAACTAAATTTCTTGTTGTTCAGTCAACAGCAATATCAGCGCTGTATCTTACGAGCATAGCGCTAAACCTAAGCAGCAACACAAATATAAAAGCTACCAAGGCTACGAGTCGTGATAAAATTAATTATCAGGAGGAGTAACATATGGAACAAATTTTAGTTAGCGCTTACACTCCCAGTGATCCAACAAAAAGCACAGCTGTCAGAGCCCATCGTCTGTCAAAAACCGAGCTGGTTACAAACGTTCTTAAAAAATTAGGAATTTATTGGGGCCTTGCCTTTTTAACCTTTTTTATTCCGGTCTATAACGTTTTTTTCGTGCCGTTCTTTTTTCTGATCGGTGTTTATGTGGCCTTAAAGGTTGAAAAAGCTAGATTTGAAATTATGCATGGTAAAATCGAGTGCCCGCACTGTAACGAGCCCATCAAATTAAGAAAAGCGGTGTTAACCGAAGACTTTCAAGTGACATGCCCACACTGTGTAACTGTTGTGAAACTTTCAGTGAAAGCCAGTCGAACATCAAATTTAAGCCATACGGAATTGTACGGCTCTGAATAGAATTTAAAAAACCTGGTGAGTTTTAATATTACGAGTCGACTTTTGGATTTTATCAATCAGCTGCGAAACTGAAAGCTTGGCTTTATCCATCTCAAGATCTACCACCAGATAACCGATTTTTGAATCTGTTGAAAGATACTGTGCCTGAATGTTGGCACCGGCTTCAGAGATATAACCATTTAGTTCACCCAGTACGCCGGGCTCATTCTTATGCACGTTCATAATGCGCGTCACATTTGTTTTTGCGACTAAATCTACATTCGGAAAATTCACAGCACCCGCGGTTGTTCCCGTTTGTAAAAACTTACGAAAACTTTCAGCCACTTCTAAACCGATAGCGTATTGCGCTTCTTCAGTGCTACCACCGATATGCGGAGTGAGAATGACGTTTTTTAAATTTTGTAAGTCAGATTTAAAAGATTCTTTATTTGACGCAGGTTCCACAGGAAATACGTCGATCGCACAACCGCCTAAGTGATTTTCTTTTAACGCTAAAACCAGATCATCAATGTTTACAACCGTTCCGCGTGAAGCGTTGATTAAAAAACTTCCTTTTTTCATTTTAAAAAGTTGGTCTTTTGAAATCATATTTTTTGTTTCTGGTGTTTCAGGCACATGAAGACTTACGAAATCAGCTACCGCTAAAAGTTCATCAAGTTTATTTTTCGGTTGCGCATTTCCTAGAGGTAATTTTTTAATCACATCATAAAAAACAACTCGCATACCCATAGCTTCGGCTAAAATACTTAACTGGCTTCCGATATGACCGTAACCGATAATTCCTAGAGTTTTGCCGCGCACTTCGCGTGATCCATCGGCAGATTTCACCCACTCACCACGATGTGCCATACTGCTGCGGTCGCAAAGCTGACGCGAAAGTGCAATCATTTCAGCAACAACAAGTTCTGCCACAGAACGCGTGTTACTGTGAGGCGCATTAAATGTCGGAATACCGACTTCAGTCGCTGTCGCTAAATCAACCTGATTAGTACCAATACAAAAAGCCCCTACGGCTAAAAGATGTGGGTTTTGTTTTAAAATTTTTGCTGTTAATTCAGACTTCGAACGAATGCCTAAGACTTGATACTGCGGAAGAAGTTTTAAATACTCTTCTTCTGAGGGAGCATGTTTGATTAAGTCAACAACATATCCTTCAGCTTGCAGCTTTTCTTGAGCAACGGGGTGGATGGATTCAGCAAGTAAAATTTTAATTTTTGACATGCTTTTATTCTAGAATAGAATAAAGCAATGTCTACTGATTTACTTAATTTACTAATCGTTGATGATGATGCGATGCTTGCTAATTCTGTAAAGCTAATGGCACCTGCAGGCTTTAAAGTTTATATCGCTACAAAACCAGATCTAGTCCCCGACCATGTGTTTTATCACGCGGCCATGGTGGATATGCATATTCTTTCTAAAGTCGGCGAAACTCCTGACGGCCCATCAGTCATCGCACAGATTCTGAAAAAAAATCCGCAGACTGAAATCGTTTCGATGTCCGGTGACCTTAACCGCCAGAACATGGAAATGGCGATCAAGTCAGGCGCTTCTCGCTTTTTAGCCAAACCTTTGATTGCTGCTGAAGTGACGATGATTTTAGAAAAAATCCTAGCTTACTGGCAATTACGCCAAGTTGATTACTCGAATCAGAAAAAAACAACTCTTGTGGGAAGTTCTCCTGCCATGGAGCAAGTTCGTAAAACAATTGCTTCACTTAAAGGTGAACGCAGCTCGGTTCTTATCGAGGGCGATACGGGAACTGGTAAAGATGTTGTCGCAAGACTTTTATCACAACAAGAAGGTGCTAAACCTTTTGTAACGATTAACTGCGCAGGTATTCCTGAAAATTTATTTGAATCTGAATTTTTCGGGCACATCAAAGGTTCATTCACAGGCGCTGACCAAAATAAAGTAGGTCTTTGTGAAGCGGCTAACGGCGGCGATTTATTCTTAGATGAAATCGAAGCTTTACCGTTAAGCCAACAAGCTAAGCTTTTACGTTTCTTAGAAACCGGCGAAGTTAAAAAAGTGGGCGCTAAAGAAGCGTTTAATGTAGATGTGCGCGTTGTAGCTGCCAGCAACCAGCCTTTAAAACAAATGATCACAGAAAAGAAATTTCGTGAAGATTTGTATTTTAGAATTTCAGCCCACAAAATTTCTTTGCCGGGTTTAAAAGACCGTAAAGAAGATATTCCTGATGTAGCCAAATACTTTCTTGATAAAGAAAAAGCTAAACGCAATAAACAATTCGATACTGAAGCCTTTGAAGCTTTACAAGCTTACGATTGGCCAGGAAACATTCGCGAATTAAAACGTGTGTGCGAACAATTGGTGCTAACTTCACCTCTACCGGTTGTACGCAAAGAAGATGTAAATCATTTACTTTTTAAAACTGAAGCTCCTGAAAACAATGAAACAATTAAGCTTGATCAAAGCTTAGAAGAGTTTATCAACGCGCAAGAGAAAAAGTTTATCACCCTATTATTAAAACAGAACAACAATATCGACCAAGCTTGCCAGTCTTTACAGATTTCAAAATCAAGCTTGTATAAAAAAATTAAAGATTACGGAATAGTTTATGAGTAGCCCCATCCAGTCAGATTTCACCGCTTGGCAAAGCCCCGTTTACCAACAAACAGCTCTTATCGTTATTGGGGTTATCTTTTTAGGCGGTATTGTTAATTTCTTACTTCGTAAAAAAAATCAGTACTCGATGGTAGCTTGGGCTTCTATTAAAAGCTGGCTGATCTTTGCGCCGATTATGTTCGGTTTATTAGGACTTCCGTTCCCGATTCCTTTTATTGCTTTAACTTTATTTGCGATCGCTGGGGCTAAATCTTATTTTCAGATTATGGGCATGTTTCATAGAAGCCCTTTTGTGTATATCGCCTATGTGGGTATTCTAGGGCTTGCGGCTTGTTCTTATTACGATAACCTTGTGGCCTACAACTCGATGCCGATGGTTGTTTTAGGTATGCTTTGTTTAGTTCCGTTAATTCAACGTGAATCTAAAAACATGATTCAGTACATTTCACTCGCGCTCTTAGGATTTATCTTTTTAGGCTGGTCGTTCATGCACTTAGCCTTACTTTTAAATTACGAAAACGGTATTTACCAATTAATGTATCTGGTTATTCTGACTGAGTTCTGTGACAACACAAACTTAGCCATCAGCGGTTATTTTCGCGGATCGAAAATTTTTGCCGAAATTTCTCAGCGCCGTACTTTAATGAGTACGTTTGTTTCAATCATTATGACGGTGCTATTAGCTTACGGTATGCGCCACTTACTTCCAGACCGTGGTGAAAAATACTGGTTAGCTTCTGGTCTTGTGGCTTCATTCGGCGGCGTTGTCGGTGATTTAGTGATGGCTGTATTTCGTAAAGATGCCGGCGTAAAAACTGTAGGACCATTCGTTCTTGGCCGCGGTGATTTTTTACAACGCATGGACCGTTTAATTTTTGTAGCTCCGATTTTTTACTTCGTCATGTTTGCCCTAAAAAGCTTGGAATAATTTATGCGCGAGTGGAACTACGATAACGATCAATGGACTAAGTTACCGGGACATTTAAAACATCTCCCGTTATTTACCCATCACTATGATCTATCCAGCAAAGTTATTCGCTTTATCTGGTTTTTAATTTTAAAAAAATGGTTTTACACCATGTACATTCGCTTAACTGTTAAAGGTGGCGATTTTAACGAGCTGTACGCTAAACATAAAAAATTAATTATCATTTCAAACCATGCATCTCACTTAGATGCCACTTCAATTGCCGCAAGTATTCCACGCAAACACTGGTTTGATCTGTATATGGCGGCGGCTAAAGATTACTTTTTTAGAAATCCGTTATTTACGTTTTTCTCGGCTCACTGTTTGGGAGCTATTCCGATTGATCGTAAAGACCGTAAAGGTGAAGCGGTAAATTTAATTCTAACGCTATTAAAAGAATTAGACCGCATGTGGCTAATTATCTTTCCTGAAGGCACTCGTTCAAAAGATGGCAAGCTTCAGGAGTTTAAACGTGGAATCAGTATTTTTGCTGAAAAAACAAAAACACCGATTTTATTTTTATACATCGAAGGCAACTTAAAACTTTGGCCAAAGGGTGCAATCTTCGCAAAACCTGGAAAATTAACGGTTCATATCGGCCCGGTGCAAGAGCCGACAAATATTGAAATTGTTCAACAGAATTATATTAACTGGGTAAAAACCATTGATCCATCGATTGTACCAGATGAGTTAATGGATGATTCAGATGAAACAGCACAGGATACCAGCGAAAAAACCCTACAGGAATTAACAACCGAAGAGGGAACCGAGAATGAAAGCTAACCACGCAAAAATTCACTTAAATATTGGCGGTTACGAAGTGATCCCGCTACCGACAGGATTATTTGGTCTTGACGGTGGTGCGATGTTTGGAACTGTACCCAAAGCGCTGTGGGAGAAAACAAATCCTGCCGATGAACACAACCGTATTGAAATGGAAGCGCGTGCTTTATTATTAAAGTCAAAAGATCGCACTGTTTTGATTGATACAGGTAACGGCAGTGATTTTATCGCCAAATACGGCGACAAGCTGGGGGCAAAGTTTGCTGAACTTTACGGTGTAGACACTTCAGGCCCAAGTCTTAAAAAATCATTATCGGCCTACGGCTTAACTTTTTCAGATATTACTGATGTGATTCTGACTCACTTACACTTTGACCATGCTGGTGGCGCTACAAGCGAAATTGACGGAAAAATTCAAGCGACATTTCCCAATGCTAAGTATTATGTGCAAACTGAAAATTTAAAAACAGCGCAGCACCCGAATATTCGCGAAAAAGCCAGCTACCTAGCACCGAACTTTGAACCGCTCTTAGCGGCTAACAAATTGACGTTAGTCGATGGTGCTAAAAAAGATCTACTGCCAAATATTTCAGTGTGGGTTTCAAATGGCCATACCACAGGCCAACAAGTTGTGATCGTTGAAGACGATACGCAAAAGCTAATTTACTGCGGTGATGTGATTGCCACGTCTACCCACGTAAGATCAGCTTGGGTGATGGGTTATGATTTACATCCGTTACAAGTGATTGAAGAAAAAGCGCAGCTTTTAAAATCATCTTTAGATAAACAGACTTATTTCTTTTTTGAACATGACCCATACTGTGATGTAGCGACGGTTGAGCCTGATAAGGCCGACTTTAAAGTAAAGGAACGTTTTTGGCTGGAATAAAATCAATTCTTAGCAATATTAAAACTTTTTTACGAAAGCTTACAGACGAATTTGCTGAAATTCGTTTTGCAGCAGCCAGTCTTTCTTATTCGACCCTATTTGCGGTGATTCCGTTTTTAGTGGTGATCTTAGCGGTGTTTCAATCTGTTGGTGAATTAGAAAAATTATACCCGCAGGTTGAAGGCTTACTTATGTCGTATTTAAAAGAAGCGACAGGTAATACGGTCACACAATACCTGAAAGCCTCAGTCACAAAAATCCAATCTAAAACTTTGGGTTATACCGGGGTGATTTTTTTATTATTCACAACTCTTGGATTATTTAGAAATATCGACACGGCTTTTCAGCACTTGTGGCGTATTAAACCACGTAAGCCGTTTATTCAGCGTATGTGGCTTCATTCGATCGTGCTAATTAGCTTACCCGCACTGCTTGCAGGGTTTATCGGCCTTCGCTCGGTTAAAATTATTGAAGAGCTTGGTAAAACGATTCACCAGCAGTTTTTGTTTGGCTTGGTGATCGGTTTTGCCTTATGGATTTTATATACGGTTGTGCCTGACACCAAAGTTTCTAAACGCGCAAGCTTAATCTGTGCCGCGATTGCCGCTTTTGGTATTTCATTAGTGCAAAGTTCGTTTTTATGGGTTTCGCTAAAAGTCTTTAGACAAAATAAAATCTACGGCTCGTTAGCTTCTTTTCCGATTTTTATGCTTTGGTTATTAGTGGTGTGGTGTATTGTGCTTTCAGGCGCATCACTGTGCGCCTTCTTGCAACAAAAGTATTTTCGTAAGTCAGTCACCGAAAAATCCGGCGACGCTCTGTAATTCAATTTTATAGATTAATCTCTACCGTTTCAGATTTGTGAAAAATCTTTTTATCCATGACCTGGAATAATTGTTTATGCACATTCGTGTTCGCATTCATCGCGGTACTTTGTCTTTCATAACAAGCTGGAAATTCAGTAATCGCGCTTCTGATCTGAGCGTAAGAAGGGTTATCGAAATACTTTCTTCTTTTTGCATCCCAGCGCATAGGGCGTAATACATCCCAGTGATTGTCGTCTTGGCGAAATAAATTTCCGGTGCCCATTTGTTTGTTAAGAATACTGATCGCGCAAGTGATACTTCCTTCTGGCGTACGGCTATCATAGTTTCTGCAATCTGGGCCGTAAGACGCTTCTTTGCCAGAGTGTAACTGAAAGAACCCTCTGGCTGTTCCATTCGGGCCACGCGCTGTTTCGTTATTATTACAAGTGCTTTCTTCAAAAGCCATAGAAGTTAAAATAATTAAAAATACATTCGCTTTACTGCCGTCATCCATCATTGGGTAATTCGGGCAAAGCGAAACTAGATCCGCATCACCTTTTTTGATATTTATATTTTGGCTTTTCATAACTTCGTTCACGATTTTTTCGCCGTACTGACCAATCTGGCCGTCTTGCACGAACTCGATACAGGCATTCTTCCAGCCTTCTTCAGAACTCATTCTATCTAAATGCGCTCCGGTTTCAGCGATAGTTGCTACCGGCTGCGGAGCTAATGAAGAGTCGGTTTTACAACCTACGCAGTCTTCAACAGCTTGCGCTTCTGTTTCAGCGCCCTGGATTTTAATTTCTAGATTAGGATCTGCTTCGACAACATTAGCCTGGAACTCTTGAGCATTGGCGACAAATGCCGCAAGAATCAAACTCAGAAATAAAATGTGCTTCATATCATTTCCCCCACCCAGAGGAGATATAAAGCGAAACTTGTGCCGTCTTAGATTTGTTTATTGACGCCTGATTGTGGCGACTTGATACGGGTGTAAGCGTTATGCATACATGTGTCAGGCCATTTTACACCGTTTAGCCTGACACTGTCTCAAAATGGGAATTACTTTTTAGCTTTGATAGGCACAGTGACTTTGAGTTGAACTTTGTCTTGCACGCCAGCACCTTTGAAGTTGATATTCTTCACTTCAAATTGACTTAAAATGACAGGAAATTCAGCCACGATGTTATTGCCGTCTTTAGTGTACGTGCCTGAAACGATTTTGGTATTACCATTCATTGAGATTTTGGCAACACCTTTGCCACCTTTACCAAGAGCTTGAATAACTTCAATATTTGGATATTTATCAGCGTGAAAATATTTTTTCGTATGTGTATTACGAACGCTCATACCTGTTTCTACCTTTGACCACGGAATTTTGAAAGCATCAGCCTTAAAACCGTCACCATCAGCATACGCAAAACCATCGATATCTTTAAATTCTGCCTTGAAATCGCCTACAGGACTTACCTCCACACTAGCCACAACCTCGCCAGCCTGGGCCTTCATTAAAAATGTCAGCAAAACCGCTGTCGCAAATAAGCTTAGTTTAGTAGTTGTATATTTTTTTGTATTCATAATAGTTCACCTCTGTTGCTTTTTTTACTTGAATCACTGCTGATCCTATTTTTTTTGTTTTATAAGTTGTGTAAGTTTCGCTGATACGCGTGTCACCGGCAGCCAGCTGCCCGGTTTTTTGCACACCAATGGCTGCGCCACTGGTATCGTAAAGATTGATTTTCCAATCGATCGCGACCTGTGAACCATCAGACGGTGTTGCAAAACCTAAAATATCATACGACTGATAAGTGGCATCTGAAGTTGATGGTAAAACCTGAACTTCGAAATAAATCGGCGTCGCTTTTTCATAGCGGTATTCGAAATAGTCCATGGTCTCTGTCACCAGAGAATCTTCAAATGCAAATTCTTTTTTAGCGCAGTTTTGAAATTGAAATAAAAGTAAACCCATCAAACCTAACAGAGGGACAATTCTTTTTGTGCTATTTTTTAATTTAACCATATATATCCCCCTTTCTTAATCTAAGTTATTGAGGTAATCGCTGATTGACTTGATTTGAGCATCAGTCAGCTTAATTGACTTCATACTACCGATATTGGTAATCGCACTTTTAATTTGTGTGACTGATTTGTTAGCTTTGTCATGAGCGGCCTGATGGCATTTCATACAGTAAGTCGCAAATAAATCGCGGCCCGCTTTGTATTTATCAGGATCTTCAGTTACAGGTTGTAGCACTGTTGCTGAATCAGAGATTTTCGTAACGGTAATGTCGTTATACACAATACGCATCATCGAGCCACTGGCATCTCTGAAATAAACGTCAACGCCCAACGCGCCTTCTTTTGTACATTTAACTAAAAAATTAGAACTGATCTTAGGATCAATCATGCCTTGGCAATTTTCTTTAGAACTTGTGATTTCGATGCTTACAATAGAGATCGCCTGACCGTTGTCATCTTGTAAACGAAACGGCATTGTTACATACGTCGTAAGACTATCATTGCGAAACAGCGGCACAACTTCTTGTGCCGCAGCCATCGAACCTATTAAGAAAACTAAGGCCCCCCAAAGTTTCATCATAGTGCCTGCCAGTGACTTGATACACAGGTCGTTGAAATCGCCATCTTCCAACCATCATTACTTGCCGGTTCACCCACTAAAACCTGTAAGCTATTTACAAGTTCTGGCGAAGGATCCGGTTTTCCGCGGTAGAATAGGCGGAATAATTTTAAAACATTGGCTGAACTGTTTGCCGGAATCGCCACACTTGGATTTTCTTTAAGCTGTGCGATGGCGTAAGCATAAGTTTTTGCGTTAGCCACCATTTGTTGGCAAACATCATTCACTAAAGCCTGTTGTAACACGTTAGCCACTGGATTTACCGGAGCTGCCAAGTTGTTTGCTGTTTCTGAGTTCGCGCAACTTTCAGCTTCTGAATCCATTTTAAATCCGTTACGGGCTGATTTAAAATTTTCGTAGATCGAACAAGGGCCACCAAATACCGCGCGTTCAGCACGTAATTGGTTTAGTGCTGTAACCATAGCGGCATCCGGACCAAAGATATCAACGAATAATGAATAAATCATTGAACGGTCTAACAGAGATTTTGAAACCTCCATCGCCACTTTTTCTTCTGTCGGAATTTCTTTACCATGATCATTATCTTTGTGGATCTGATCAATAGTGCCCGCATTGTTCATAGAATCGAAAACTGAGTCCTCTTTTTGTGGCGCACAGTTTTGGAAATGAACCATCACGAATAACGAAACTATCACTAATGAAATTCGAGCATACATTGATTTAAACATTTTTCGCCTCACCTTTAGAGCCCGTAAAAGCTTCCCATTGCGAACCGTTGTTTTGCAGAATGTATTCACCATTGTTCGATACGTTTCTAAGACCTAACATACCGCAGATCGTTTTACACACGTCATTTAAACGTAACGGATAATTATTGCCAGCGATTGGATGATTCGCTGCCATACCCCAGTGACCTTTGTAGGCTGAAGTCGTATCTTCTTTTACGTTTCCAAGAACAAGCGTTTTTTTGATCATTCCTGAAATTAAAAGAACAGAGCAACCTTTAAAACCGTGATCTGAACCAGAACCATCAGCTTTTGCTGTACGGTTAAATTCAGCACCGAATTGAATGATTGTTTTATCAAATAATCCTTTATCTTTTAACGTTAACACTAATTCTTCAGTACAGTTGATCATTGCACGGTACATGAAAGTTGTGGCAATTGTAGAAACTAATGTACCGATAAAGTGCTGGTCATTAGCTAAGTTAAACTTACCACCAGCATTGTTAAAAACTAAGTTAGCAATCGCGCCTAAGTCAGCTGTCACAACTTGTGTTAGACCCATTGTAATTAAAATTTCTACTGTAGCATACGTAGCTGCTAAGTTTGAAACTGTCGTTTGGTCATTGACGATGTTACGGTAGTCAGAAAGATCTCCCATAAATACACCGTCAGCACGACGTGTACGCATATCTGGGTTACCGTTTTTCATCGGCGGTGGCGTAATAGGTTTAGTATCCATAAAAGCCGATGTGTTATTTAACGACATCGCTTCTTTTACTTTTAATAAATACTTATCATAAGTTGGTTGCCACTTATTAGTAAAAGTCGCAACACCTTGTTGAACTAAAGCATCTGATCTTTCTTTTGATTCAGTTAAGCTTTTTTGAATAAAGTTATTTTTATCAGCGTATTTATCAAACTCTGATAACGCCTGACTTACCGCTAAATTTTCTACCGGAGCTTTACCAGAGAAATAGCGCATTGTCGCAGCGATCGGATTTGTTGTTGTATTTACTGTGTAGTTAAGGCCAACCGGAGACATTGGCTTGGTCGCTTTGAAAGCACTTAAGATACTTCCTGAAGCGGCCGCCGGAAAGGCATTAAAAGTTTTTTCAGCTAATAGTCCCGCAATCGAATAACCACCGATGATTGGTGATTGATTACGTAAGCGTCCTAAATCGTGATTGTTAATTTCAAAATCCACACCACGAATAAAAGCCGCGTTAGCTAAGCAGTTTGTAAAGCTTCCACCGGCAGGATTTGAACCCCACACCGGAGGTAACCAATAACCGCTCTTAGGATCGCGCCATGGTTTATAAGTCGCTTGTGGATCACCCGCACCGGCCATACCCACATGAGTGGCAACGCCTGCGTGATTAAAAGAATCAGTATATTTAGTTGTATTACCATTAGGGGTTAATGGTAAATCGAAAAACCAACGTGGAGGTCCACCTGGTAAAGCAAAGAAAATGTAGATCTTATCTGATCCACCTGTGTTTGTACTGCCCGCTGCGAAAACTTGCGAAGAAAGTGTTTGTACGATGAAGTTAGACATCATTGGTGAAATACCCACCAAGCCTAAACTTTTTGTAGCGTTTTCTAAAAACTTTCTGCGACTTTGTCCGTTCCCCATTTATTTCCCCCTGTTATTTATTTAATCGCCAACCCCTTATTCTCTACCGCTCCCCAGCGGCGCCGTTGTTACGGCGGAGAATATTGACGATAAACAAAGGCCTCCGTGCTGAAGATTTCTTTAATCATTTGAGACATGCTTTGAGATTTTTTAAGATTTGCGGCAAGTGTGTAAACTCTTGCGCGGTGAAATTTAGCTTCTTTTGTATTGCTCGCTTCAGGAACATTACGCTCAGCTAAGTTCACATCATAACCGGTAAAGAAGTTATAATAGCGTTTGGCAATACAACGATAAAAGTCATCGCTATTTGCTAATTGCGCACCTAATTCACTTACGCCTGTTACCGGAATTTTAATTAATTTATTAGTGTGATCACGATAATTCAAAGCACCCATTGGCTTTTGTAAAGCAAAGTGGCCTGAACCTTCAACCGCCGGAAGGCGCGTGATACCAAGAACCGGAGTTCCTTTAGCACGCTGTTCTGGTGTTAAATTTGTATTATCATGATTTACAGCTGTTCTGTACGGCGCAAAATTTCTCATTGTGTACGCCATCGGATCTAAAGACGAATGGCAAGCCATGCATGAAGCATTGATTCTAAAACCGTGCGGAGAATTTGGAATCACATCATTCACCACATCAGCTTCAGTTAATGTCGGCATTTGATGACATAATAAATCTTCAAATACGCGGCTTGAAACGCGGCGGGCAACAACATCATCTTTATCGTTGTTAGCACCCGGAGCGATTTGGCCGATACCTAAATTTGTATTTTTCATGTAAAAAGTTTGCGAACCTAAAACGCCACCACCTAAGTGTTCAAATAGATTCACATCTTTACTTTTAGCTGCAACAGCCATTGAAATCTGGTTACGGATCGTTGCTGACACATTGGCTTGGCTATTGATAATCACTGTCGGAACGATTAATGGCTTAGCTTCTTCAACACCATATAATTTTCCGAATGGCACAAGATCTTCATCTTTTACGATAATTGAAGAAAGAGACGCCGTCGGACCGAACGACATTACAAAACCGTTCTCTGTTCCGAAGTCACCTTCGTTAACAACATTCATTGGTTTTGATTTCCAACGAGATGTAGCGGCTTTATCGGGCGCTTCTCTTAAGCCACGTAATGTTTTCGTTGCAGTGAATACGGTTTTAACCTGAACACTGTTTCCGAATAAAGCACGTGTGAAATATAAAGAAGCTTCGTCATTATCTTTAATCGCATAAGTTGAAATATCAATTCCAAGTGACGAGAAAAGAAAGGCTTTTTTCTGAAACCAAGTATTGTGAAAATTATGAAAGTTAGCGATTAACTTTTTATTTTCGGCTTCAGTTAAAGCTGGATAAGTCGTGTATTTAGCTCCACGCTTCATACCGTTATCCAAGAATTCAGACTGATCAAGCAATACAGCACAGGCCGCGGGACCCGAAAGCTTTTTTGCGTAGATCGCATCGGTTAAGGATTTACCTAAACTTGCTGTTCTAGGCACAACCGTTTTAAACAACTTAAAGTAACAACGATTGAATACTTCAACGTCAGTTAGCTTACTCGCTGCTTGAGTGGATTGTGCAAACGTTACAACAATAGCCAATAAAGAAATAAACATTGTCTGTTTACAACGCATAGTTATCGTTCCCCCAGCTCTAAGTTTAAGGGGGTCTTTATTGAAAAGTATAGACTAGTTTAGAAAACGTATCCGAGTGAGACGATCCAGCCAACAGAAGCTTCGTTTTTCTCACTAACGAACATTTCTTGTTGAAACATCCAATCTTCTGCAACCATCCAGCCGAGCTGTAATTGAGCGATGGGTTGAATGCTGTCGGCATATTTAAAATCGTAATTTGTAACGACTGAAGTCGGTGCTGCGAGCTTTAATTGGTAAAATGTAGCGCCCACATTCAATGTAACGTTCACTTTTTCATGCGGATAAAAACGTAAACCCGTGCTCACAAAAACCGGAGCAATAGCATCGACTTTATTTTGGTAAGAGATCGATTGACCTTCGGCCTGAGCATTGCCGGTAAGAAACAATGCTTTCACTGCCGTATTCCATCCTACAGACTCGCCTTTTAGCGTGTAATCTAACCCCAACGCAAGACCAGTGTATTCAACGATAATATTCTCAGTACGGCCATCACCTGATTGAAGTAAAATTTGTTCACCCCAAGCCACTGCGCCAAGATTCATTCCGATTTTTGATGAAAGTTCTGTTTCTGATTCCTGAACGATTTTTTTACGGCGAACAACACGTCGTACTTGTTTGCCAGCCGCAGGAGGCGCTGCCGGTGGCATAACTTGCGTCGGCGCTTCTTTGGCCATCTCTAATAGCTCTTGGCGTTCTTGTTTTTTTATTTGCACAGCTTCATCAGCGGCAAACGCAAAACTAAGACTTAGTGTTGTAACTATAAAGATAAATGTATTTGAGATTGTAGTGACCATTGATCTTTAGTTGCGTCCTCGGCGCCGATTGTTTTTTGGTTAACTCCAGAAAAACGTACTTCAACTTTTTGAATCGGGAAAATAAGAAAACCTAAATCCCAACGTAAATTTTCTGGATTTGATGACACCGTTGTATTTTTTGATAACTCTAAACCTGAAACAAAAAATACTCCACGTGCTAAATTTAAATTATTCTGCGTGAAAATATAATAGCTGTTGCTGTTAATCGATGCGCCATCTTGCTCAGTGGTTTCAACGCGGTAACCACCTTCCATAAGTAATGAATTACCATCACGAAAGCCCATCTTATTATGAAGAGAATAAATATTTTGTTTTACACCTTCTTTAGCTTCGTTCAAATAACTAAAACCCCAAGAGTGCATGCTGCCCCATTTTTTATCTAGCATGATGCTGCCACCGCGACGGCGTTCTTCTTTTGGTAAATGTAAGTTACCTAACCAGTACTGAAGAAAAACATCTTCGTCTTTACGCGCCCACTGCACTAAGCCCGCATGAACCTGGTCATTTTGCCCCAATGATAAAGGAGCCCGGTTAACGGCTGTATGGTTTACGGTTTTAATCCCGAAAACTTTATCCATCATACCAGCATATAACCAGAATTCTTTAGCGACATTCGCTTTAAGATAGTATTCGCGGTAGAATAAGTACGAATCTTCTTTCACCGTTTTATTCGGGTAAAGAGCGACCGGATTTTCAACGTAACCCACTGTCGTGATTAAACCTAAAGTATGCGCTTCATTGGCAAAAAGATTAAAGTTTAAATCATTTTGCATGTTGTAGTGATACTGGCGTTTTGGTTTTGTTCCTGGCGAACGTTCAACTGTTAAAGCACGGTATTTAAAACCCATGCGAAGCCAGAACGGAAATTCAACCGGGCCTAAGAAATTTGAAACTTGCGCAGCTTCTTCATCGTTAAGCCATTTGCGAAGCGGATTGGCTGCGATTTCTGAAGCGAAAACACCACGACCGTAATCAGTTAAGGCACCACCGCCCCCACCGGATTCATGACAGACAAGGCAACTGCGGTAACCGTACCCGATAAAATCAGGGTAAGCGTAAGCTTGGATGCCAGACAAAAGCAGAAAAACTGATACAAGTAAAAAACGCATTTCTTAAATGATGATAAGCAGAGTCATGAATGTAAACCGCTAACAAGAGGCATTAAATGTTTGCACGAGAATAATATCTGCTAGGTTGTCGCAACCCTAAAAAAGGAGCATGAATCTATGGCTTTCAAACTTGGATTGACCACTCTGTTTTTCTCTCTGTTTTTTTGTAAAGAAATTTTCGCCTGCAGTTGCGCTGATTTTGCAAATGTCCAGCAGGCGGCTCAACCCAAAGACGTCATTATCGCTAAAGTTGAAACTATCATTCTTACCGAAGGCAAAGCCCGCGTGCGCGTCGAGAAAGTTCTTAAAGGCTCTATCGACAATGTTTATCTCGATGTGCAAGGCCAAGATGGCTTAAACTGCAATGGTGAAAATATTCCGCTCGGTGAAAAAGGTGTTTTACTGTTCCAGAAAACCGGAGAAGGTTACAAAACTTTAACTTGCGCAACCACAAGCATTCGACAAAACGAAACTGGTTTATACCAAATTTTTCTGGGTGAAGAGTTTCTATTAAACGAAAAAGAACTTAAAGATGTTTTAGATTTTAAATTGCAGGCTTCTGTAAAATCCGCCGAGTGCCAACTGATCGTGAGCCGTATGGCCGTTCCTTTTGATAGCGCTTCGAACCTAAACTTTCGCTACGACACGGCCGTTTCGGCCACACCTTCACGTGGCGAAGAAGCTACCATTCTTAAAACGACGGTAGATCTTTCGCCGATGGCCCCGAATGTTCACGAGCTATTCTTTTATAGCGAAGTAAAAAAACTGGATAAATCAAATTACCTGTTTACGATTCGCCTTAAAGATCCTTTTACCGCTCTTGTTCTTGAGAACTGGAGTATGCAAGTCGATATTCGCAAGAATTTACAATTTGGTGGTCCAAGCTTTAGCCGCTTCACTGACCTTACCGGAAACCCGATGACCGACAGTGGTCAGCCCTTTTTAGCGCATCAAACGCAGTCATTTTGCGCTTTAAATTTAGGTAAACCGTTAGAAGTGGTGAAATAATTTGCAATAAGGCTTTTAAAAGAGCTTAACATTCTGCCCCCAATTTGTTAGTTTCTTACCGAGCTTTACAGTTTCGTTTTTGACCGGAGGTTCCGTAGCTCAGCTGGATAGAGCATCTCCCTTCTAAGGAGAGGGTCGCACGTTCGAATCGTGCCGGAATCACCATTTTCGTCGAAAAAATTTCTTCTCAAGTCTTTAAAAAACGAACTATTTTTAATTGAGGTTGGACAACCGACCTATTCTTTGGTCAAAAGCGTTTACGTTAGCCTATTTACAAATTGGCGCAGCCGGGTCTTTGCTGCAGAGGTAAGATTTAAGGGCAGCGTTTTCAGCTTCAAGCTTGTCCGATTTCGATTTTAAAGCGTCTACCTCAGCTACTTTTTGTTTCAACATTTCGATCTCCGCTTTATCGGCCTTCGATGCAACAATTGAAGCTATTTGACGATCATGAGTTTCGAAACGCTCCATCACCTGCTTATAAAGCTGTTTCACAGCGTTTACGAGCGTCCACAGAACTGGTGTAGTGTTGATCGTCAAATAACCTTTTAATTTTCCGTTTGTTTCTTCCGTAACTGCTTCGGGAATTGCTGTTTGTAAATTTTGAGCCGTAACCCCAACAAATTCTTTTGAAGAATCTAAACCTATTTTATTATCCGCTTTATATTGGAATTTAATAGTATTGATCCCTAAGATGTCATCTAAGCCGCGATTATAACTTCCGTGAATATCTTTAAGTCGACGATCTGAAGCGGCAGTCCATGTCGTATAACCACCATTCGTGTAAGCTGTTCCTGTCACTCTTAACGTACCGCTCACATCAAGAGTGTAACTTGGAGCAGTTGTGCCAATGCCGACCTGTCCGGTATTGCTAATACGCATACGCTCTGTGACACCACCAGCACTGCCATTGGTATGAAATGTCATCGCCGTGTTCGTCCAAGTGCTCATTTTTAATCCTGCACTAGAGTTAGCTTCGATGTAAGTTACAACACTGCCTGCTGATTGCCCCCAAGTGCCCATACTCAGTGAGTTTGTGCCTGATTCGGCAGTAAAGCCTGCCGCACCTGTATTATTCGAGTTACGCATGATTACACGTTTAGATACTGCAGCTCCGGCAGCTTCAATTTCTAACGGTTGTGTAGGTGAACTGTCGCCGATACCAACATTTCCATTCGCATCAATACGCATACGCTCCACACCCGACGAAGTTGTATTTGTTGCCCCTGTGTAAAACAGCATTGCAGTCACTGCATTATATGCTGAATTACCGCCCCCGATTAAAAGGTTTGAATAAGTTGATCCACTTTCAACATAAGAATGTAAAACGTTACGTTCAGCATTCAGATAGTGTGGCACCCCAATGTATCCTCTTTTCGTAATTGAATCGGTCAACGTACTAGCTCCAATGTCGGCGCCGATTAACAACGGAGAATTTTGCGATCCATTTTGCATGATTATTGAATCACTTGTCTTTATTTTTCCGGATACTTCTAATCTTTGGGTAGGAGCACTTGTACCAATACCGACATTGCCTCCATAAGGCTGTAATGCAAGTTTTGGATCAGTTAAATCCGTATACGCATTAACACCATCACCACCATGACCTGCCTGAATAATACCTAACCTCTGGTTGAACGTTCCAACAACAGAAAGTGCTAAAGCATTATTACCACTTGATATTTTAATTTGGCTATTTCCATTCCAGGCCTGTGCACTACCGCTTGTCGCATTTTGCGCGGTTATACTTTGCGCGATATGCAATTTTGCTTCCGGCCCGGTCGTACCAATTCCGATGTTGCCAGCTGGCTGAATCGTAAAAAGATCTCCCCCTGCTGTTTCATTACGAATTGCAAACGCATCTGAAAGGTCGGCACCACGCAAACCAATTTGCCACGTTCTACTTGGATTCTTTAATTTAAAGAGTGCATTCGAAGATGCCATTGTATTTTCAATTATAAAACTTGGATCACCATTAGATAAATGCAGTAATGCCGATGGATTAGTCGTTCCGAGGCCGACATAACCTGTCGATTTTTTTATGGTCATAGCTTGCAACCCAGCATTGACATCTTCAAAAACTAAAGCGTCCGAATAACCGGCTTTATTGTAGATTTTCCAAGTCTGAACATCATTTTGCGCAATTAGGCCCGAATCAGAATCAATGTCATTAGTTTTCATACGAACAAAACCATCACCGCTGCTCTTAACCACATCTAAGATTTGTGTTGGAGCGGCCGTACCTATCCCGATATTTCCGTCATTACGAACAAATAATAACGAAGTGTTCGCGGAATCAGTCACATTTAATGATGATGTCACCGATGTCGCATCGGCTCCCTTAACTACAAGTCTTGATCCAGGCGTCGTCATGCCCACACCAAAATTGGCTCCTGAATTTACATAACTGTTAATATTATTTTGAGCTGAAAACTTAACAACCGAAGTCGCTCCCGCATACAAATCGAAGTTTCCATTACCACCGCTATTACTTAACCTAATTAAAGTATTAGCGTAAGTCGTGTCATAGAAATTCATTCCTATATTTGCACCACTTAAAGTCATTAACTGCGTAGGGGCGCTCGTTCCTACGCCAATATACCCGTTATTAAGAATGGATAGCTTATCCGTTGCCCCGTAGTGTCCAATTGCGATTCTACGGCTAGCTTGAGTTCCATGATGATAATAATTGATCCAGCCGGCGTCATTGAGACTTGCAGACCTACCAATAACAATGCCAGTCCCATTTAAACTGTTCAAAGCCGGCTGCAAAAATTCGGCAGTAGAGGCCGTTGAGACTAATGCATTAACCACCTGAACAAGAGCACTGGATGATGAGCCCGCCACATGAAAGACCGTACTTGGTGCTGATGTACCAACTCCTAGTCTTTGATTAGCGCCATCCCAGAAAAGTTTTGAGTTGTTTTCAGAAACAACTCCATTTGCCCCTGCAAATAGCACACTTCCGCTTGTCATTGATGATAATGTTAATGACTGTCCGATAGTGGCTGATCCAGCTAGATCTAAATTTCCGCCAGCATTGATGCTGCCACCGACGCCGATGCCGCCGTTTACGACGAGTGCACCAGTTCCGGAACTGATTGAAGCTGCCGATGAGTTTACAATCACACTACCTGTAATGTTGTTTGGTGATAAAGTAATATTACCCGAAGCATTTGAAATCGAACTTGTGTTGTCAAATGAACCCGGAGTTGAATTTGTAACCAGCGCACGACGAGTGTTTGAACCGTCGGTAAAATAAAGTTGTGAACCATCGTATTCAACTGTTCCACTCTGTGCTGAACTTAACAAAGTTCCTGATGTAAATTTTAACGGAGCAATGGTTGCCGATCCAGCTTTTAAATTTAGAAGACCCGTCATTGTATCACCCGTTTTTTGTACAAAACTGGCTGCCAGTGTGGTTGAAGTTGCCGGCGTATAACCTAATGCTGTTGTTACATCACTCGATGACAAGGCTGATGATGAAGTTACGCGGCCTTTGCTATCGACTGTAACTTTTGTGTATGTTCCAGCAATTACACCGCTGTTAGATAAAACAATTGTATTTGATGCCGCTGCAATGGTTGCATCGCCTATAAAAGCCGGAAGTCTTGCAATATCCAAAGTACCAGTTGCAGAAGCGCTACCTAAATCAAGAGTTGAAGCAGTTGCAAAAGTTCCCAACCCTAAATTAGTTCTGGCTTGCGGAATATTTGTTAAATCTGAAAGGTTATTTACTTTTTGAGCATAAGTTCCTGATGCTGAGTTGTCTGCTGGCGTGTAGCCAAGTGTCGCAATAATCGCAGCACTTGTAGCTTGCTGTTTATTATTAAACGTATTCCAATCAGCAGATGATAAGTAGCCATTCGTACTTGCGGTAGCTTGCGAAATTGAAATCGTAGGATTTGATCCGCCCGTTGACGCCAGTGGTGCTGTTGCACTTACGCTGACTACTGAGCCTGTCGATGGGTTAATCCATAATAAATTACCGCTTCCATCAGTGGATAAAACTTGTCCTGTAGTTCCCGATGTTGTGGGTAAATTTAAAACGTAATTTGCTGCTAATGATGTTGGAGCTTGAAGTCTGACATTAAAACTTGTACTTGGTTTATATATATCGACGTAATTAATTTTTGCGGCATTGGCGTAAACGTCATTAAAAGTCGCATTGCCCGATGAGTTACGTCTAACAATTGCATCTGCTGTGGCACTTGATGTTGCTGCCAAAGTATCATCCACACTTGTAGAAATTTGGCCTGATGATTTGCCACCTACAGAATTAACGGTATTACTGCCTGGATTTCCTGAAACATCACCAGCTAAAGTTGAACTTGCTATTTGCGAAGCTACTGTTGATGAACTTACCGGGGTATAACCTAACGTGTTGATGATTTGCGTGGAACTTGCAGAAAGTTTAGCTTTAAATTCAGCGTAATCAAGTGATGTTAAATAACCATCTTGCGATAATGTTGCCGCTTGAATGCTGATAACAGGCGCCGAGGCCGTGCCCCCCGTCGATAATACACTTCCGCTTGTTGTGACACTTGTAATGCCTCCGCTACCAGAAGCTGAAACATCAATACAAGAAAATGTGGCATTGTTAAACTTGATCGCTTGGGTTGCCGTACAGTTAAGTGCAGCTAAAGTCGACGCTTCTACAAAGGCTGTATCAGCTTTTCCGTTTAATGTTTTGGAATCATTTGATTTTGTAGCATACATCGCATAAGGAACGGCATTAATTGTCATTGCAGGCAAAGTTTGCCAGCCATTACCGTCGTTAAACTGCATGACAATTCTGCGAGTGTCATTCGCTAGCGGATTATAAATTCCGGGTGTTTGACAAGGCATAGAGTTGATCGAGTTATCAAACACGTTAGAAAACACAGCTGTTGTACCGCTAGCAGGAAAATCACGAACACCATTTCCTAAGGCGAACGAAATCAAGCCACCGGTTGATCGCATATCCACAGCGGAATAAGTTTCCGAATAAAGAACACAAGATCCTACAGTATCTAAGACTGAAAATTTAAATGTAACACTTGCAGCTTCAAGTGCGTAGCCATCAGGCTTAACAATTCTTGCCTGATAAGTCGTTCTGCCATTCATTGCAAATGCTGAACACGAGAAAATCAAAATGCCAAGCCATACCAATATTTTCATTTTGACTCGTTTCAGTGTTTGATTCCCATACTGTACATATCGTCAAAACTGTTTACTAACTTAAGCCATTTTTTTGCAGTTAATTCATATATTTGCTATAAACGTTACTTTTTGAGATTCTTCTTAACTTGATACAGTTAATCGAATACGTTCAGCTTCTTCATTTCGAGTTCGCACATTTTTACTTAAATAGCTTCAGTGCTTTTTCTTTTTGTGCAAAATGATCGACAATTGGTTTTGGATATTTCCATGCGCTTCTATTGGCGTCGGCATCATGAAGCTCTTCAGCTGAGGCATACTTTAATTCAGGAATATATTTTTTAATATAACGGCCATCAGGGTCAAATTTTTTGCTCTGCAACCAAGGGTTAAAAATTCTGAAATAAGGCTGCGGATCGCACCCCGTCGACGCCGCCCACTGCCAGCCACCGTTATTGGGCGCGAGGTCACCATCAAGCAATTGTTGCATAAAGTATTTCTCACCCCACCGCCAATCAATCAGTAAATCTTTGACTAAAAATGACGCCACGATCATTCGCACACGATTATGCATTAAGCCCGTTTCCCGAAGCTCTCTCATTCCCGCATCGACAATCGGAAAACCTGTGGTACCTTCTTTCCATCTTTCAAAAAAATCCAGCCGGTTTTCCCACGAGAGATTTTGATAATTGGCATTAAAAGAGTTGGTTTCCAAATCGGGCCGGTGAAACAAGATATGATAATAAAACTCTCTCCACACAATTTCTTTTAAGTATTGGTTGGGGCCGGAATCGGTCTTCCAAGGTAATCCGGTTAAATCTAAAAATTTAATAATTTGAGTCGACGTTAGGCTTCCGTTCTTTAAAAAAATTGAAAGTTTAGATGTTCCATCAATGCTTGGAAAATCTCTGTCTTCTTTGTATTGCTCTATCTTTTTTCCAAATTTTTTAAGAACGTGGTATGCATGATGACTTCCAGCCTCAGGAATCGCAATAGTTACACCTTTCTGATTTTTTTGTTCAAACTCATCTAATTGATCTTTGATCAGATGCGCATTTGAAACCAAGCTTTTCCAGGTTCCATCGAAAGCCTTTTCCTGATTCGACCCCGCTTCCTTAGGAAACTTTTCGGTCGAAATTCTCTCTCTTCCCCAATCTGTATTTAAGAGGTCAAACCATTTCCGGCTGAACGGCGAATAGATCTGATAGTATGAAGATTCTTTACCGTCTTTTTTAATCTCATGAGGTTCAAAAACAAGATGATCCCTGGCCGTAATGATCTGCACACCATATTCAGAAATAGTTTTTTTGACAGCCTCATCCCTTTGGCGTGCAAAGGGCTCGTAGTCTCGGTTCCAACTAACAAATGTAGGCAGCTTTTTCTGTGAAGCCACTAAAGAAGAGAACAATGCCGAAAAAAAATCGTTAGGTAGATGATCAACAACAATTAAGTCACCGCCCTTCTCATTAAATTCTTGTTTTACCTTTCGCAGTGTCTTCAGAAAAAAAGCAAATCGATTGTGCGAAAAGTCTTGACGCTCTAAAAAAGTCGAATCAAAGCAGAATACCCCAAGAACTTTGCCGTTGGTCTTTTTCCAAACCTCACGCAACGCTTTGTTACCAGCAACACGAAGATCTCTTCGAAACCAGTGAATTCCCCAAATATCATTCATTACGGTTTTTCCATTACAAAGTGAGCTACATTAATTCTTTCAGCCATAAATGCACCTTCACAGTACGAAAGATAAAAGCGCCATAGGTTAACAAACTGATCGTCAACTTCAGGAAGAAGGTTCTGAGACCTGGCTGAAAGAAAACCTTCTTTCCAGCGACGCAAAGTCTCGGCATAACACAATCCGAATTCAAACGGCAGACTATCCGCATTTAACCCGGCTTTTTCGGCATTGGTTTTCACGACATTATTCGCCAGCAACATACCGCCTGGAAAAATCATCGTGTTAATAAAATCTGGGTTCAAACGGTATTCCGGAAAAAGTTTATCTTTAATGGTAATTGCCTGAATCAGGGCTGTGCCTTTTGATTTCAACGAATCAGTTACTTTACCAAAATAAGTGGGCCAATATTTTTCACCTACGGCTTCTATCATTTCGATAGAGACAATCTTATCAAATTTCCCTTGAATGTTTCGATAATCCATAAGCTTTAGGTCAACTTCAGAGTTAAGCCCTTTTTGCCGGATCAAATTTCTATTATAGACTTCCTGCGCGGGCGAATTCATAACGGCAGTTACCTTACATCCCGTTCGTTCAACGGCACGACTGAAAAAACCACCCCATCCGCAGCCAATTTCCAGCACGTGATCTTTAGAAGTAATATTTAATTGATCAATAATCCGGTCATACTTTCTGAGCTGGGCTTCACGAAGATCGTCATTCTTTTCTGGCGACGAAAAAATCGCCGAAGAATAGCTCATTGTTGAATCTAACCATTTGCCGTAAAAATCGTTTCCTAAATCATAATGGGCCATGATGTTTTTTTTCGCGCCTTGAACCGTATTAGGGCTAAGAAACCGCTTAATTCTTGGAAGAAGAGTTCCCAAAAAATTACCGTCGAATGAAGATCTTAAAACCTCATCGTTTTGGCAAGCCCAGTAAATAAATGCGGCTTCGTCAGATATAATAATGTCTTTTCTGATAATCGCTGAAGCCAGTTCAATATCGCCGCCACGAACGATGCGGTGTAATGTCTTATAGTCGTTTACTGTAATTTCAGCAACTAGCGGCCCCTCACCAAAAACATACTCGGTGTTAGGACCTAAAAATTTCATTTTAATTGTTCCGAATTTAGTTTTTTCTAAAGTTTTGAACAGAATTTGGTTGCTAACTGCTTCAAGAATCATAGGTTACCTTCTTTTCTGGAGGTGTTGGATGTTTATAAAACTTAGCCCCTTTAAACCAAAGTTTTAGGGCCTGGAAATGAATCCGCCAGATGACCATGACTGTAAGCCATCCGAATTTTTTTAAAATATAGAATGCAGTTACACTTTCAAAATCGCGAAACTTAAGCCGAATCAGCGTATCAAGTTTTAGGTGCTGGTCAGAGCTAAAAAGCTTGATTCGAACCTGATTTCCACCTTCAAAACTATCAAATTCAAAAGTGTAATATCCAGATATATCCATAAAAGGTGAAACATGAAATTGCTTCACAGCTTTTTTAGGATCTGAAGAATGTATGTTTAAATTCTGTAAAAAATAAAAATGGCGGTCACCAAAAGTATTATTAACTTCACATACCACCGCATCTAATTTTTCATTTTTATAACAATACCAAAAACTTACGGGATTAAATGCATACCCGAACATTTGCGGAAGTGTTTGCAACCAGATTTTTTCGCATGCATAGGCAAATTCTTTTTGCAGAAATTGCCTCACATTTTCTCTCAGATTACCCTTTTCAGAAGTCAGATAATTTTCTGCACGAACCGATAAATAGCTTCTTTCGTTTAATTGCTGCATCACTTCGTCTGAGTGGATTGGAATCAGTAAATTAAAAATCGGATAACTAAAACTATTTGATAACTTCAATCTTTTTAAAAGACGGCCCAGCAAACCAAATTGTTGCGAGGCTGAATTTGGCCTCGAATGCCACACCAAACCTTCTCCAAAAAGAATTGTTTCTTTATTTGGGCTTAGCTCCATGGCGGCTCTACTCCAAGTAATTTTGCAACATTCACAGCGCTCAGTATACCGTCTTCATGAAATCCGTAGCGGGTCCAGGCGCCGGCAAAATAAATACCATGACGGCCTTGAATTTGCGGAATTTTTTTCTGAGTCTCAATCGTAGAGAAGTCGAACTGTGGATGGTCATAATTAAACTCGCGGTGCTTTTGCTGAAGAGTTTTACCGTAATTTAAAGTTACAAAATAATTTTTTTTAACCGGCAATGGCTGAAGTTTATTAATAAAATATGTTAAGCAGATATCACTTTTATCATGAACCTGATCTTGAGCTTTAACATTCCAAGCCGACCAGCAGGATTTATTCTTCGGCATTAAAGATTCGTCTTCGTGCAGCTCAACTTTGTTCGGCGTTACCTTAAAGCACGAAAGTTCAGCGGCCATATCCGGAAAATCAGAACTAATTAAGCTTGCTGATGTTGGCGCGTGCGTAGCTAAAATAACTTTATCAAAATCGATTTTAGAGTTTTCAGTTATAACTGTTAACTTATCCTGATTTCGGGCAATATTTTTAACCTTAGTTGACGCATGAATATGCTGTAGACGTTCACGAACCCGATCGACATAGTTAATCGAGCCGCCGGTTATTGTACGCCATACGGGCCTGTCATTGATTTGCAGCAGGTGATGATTAATACAAAATGTTAAAAATGTTTCGGCCGGAAACTTTAAAGCATTTGCATAGGACATCGACCAGATGGCCCCGGTCATCGGAAGCAGGTATAATGTTTTAAAAGAATGACTATATCCGCGAAAATCAGCCAGCTCTTCAAGAGAGAAATTCTTTTCGCGGCTTAATTCAAGATTCTCTTTTGCTGACTTATTAAAATTCCAGATATCTATCAGCATTTTTAAAAAATCTAAATTTAAAATATTTTTAGGTTGAGCAAAAACAGTTGATAAATTTTCACCCGCCCATTCGAGCCCCTTAATGGCCTGGATAGAAAGCGACATGTTTGATTCTGTCGTTGCAACTTCCAAGTATTTTAGAAACTGGGTAAAATGCGGATAGGTCAAAGTGTTGTAAACCAAAAACCCCGTGTCGATAGCAACTTCTTCTTTCGATTTTTCGTTGACGCTGACCGTATGGGCATGACCGCCAAGGCGCGAATCTGATTCAAAAAGATGAACTTCATGTTCTTGATTTAAAATTAAAGCCGCAGCCAAACCACTGATTCCACCGCCAATAACTGCAATTTTCATATTTTTATCCCTGGAAAAAATCGATTTGTTGTTTTTTGATAGTCGCGATATAGATCGCCCTTCGACTTAAGCGACTGCTCTTCGGCCTTCGGAATGCCCGTAAGATAATTTAAAGTAAGATACATTAAAAGAGGGCTGATGAGACCTAAATACCCGTAAGCCGACGGTAATGCAGAAATTGAAATTCCACACCAAATAAGCCACTCAAAAAAATAATTCGGATGTCTTGAATATTTCCAAAGTCCCGCTTTACAGACCTTGTTTTTATTTGCAGGTGCTTTTTTAAATTGGCTTAACTGATGATCGGCGACGGTTTCTCCGAAAAAACCAAAGAAAAAAATAATAACTCCACAGACTGTCAAAAAAGAAAAATTCGAATCACTGTCGTTAGCTATAAAGAAAAATGGCAAACTGAATACGATCTGGGACAGCCCCTGGAACTGAAAAAAAGCGAAAAATTTTGCTTTTCCCCATTTTTTTTTCAGATCGATATATCGACTGTCTTCTAAAGGGTAATGCGCCTTAAGACGAGCCGCAAGATGTGACCCTAAACGCAAAGACCAAAGCATTGATAATATGAGAGCCAACGCTTTTTTTTCTGCGGCTCCTTTGGAAGTCCACACAAAAATAATCACTAAAGCCCCGATGCCGTAGGCCCAAACAGCATCGACAAGACTGTAAAAACTCAGTTTTTGCGAAATCCACCAAAAGACCGCCATCAGCAGCAGGCAAAATAAAAATCCGATGGCTAAGACAGAAAATGCACTCAACATTGAAGATCTCCACTTTTTAAAAGAGCCTGAATTTTTTCTTGCCGGTAATTAAAGATTTGGCTGACATCTTTTGAGATCCAGCCACCTAATAACATCTTACCTATAATCGCAACCGGGACCCGGTAGGTCACTTCATCCCTTAAAAGGCAACCACCTGGGACTTGTTCAAAAGTATGCAGATGATGCCACTTTGAATAGGGTCCTTTCTTCTGCTCATCTATAAAAAAACTATTTTTTTGCCAATCGACAATAAGTGTTTTCCAGTAAACAGGTAATCCATGAATCTTGAGCTTGTAATCGATGACCGTGCCTTTATTAATTTCTTCAGAAGATTTAGAAACAATTTTAAAATTAAGCCATGGCGGCGTTAAAGCCTCGAGATTTTCCGCCCGACAAAAAAACCTAAATATCTCTTCAGGTTTCAACGGAACAAACTGATCTTTAAAAAGAAAAGAATCAAATAGACCGGTGTCTTTAAATTCAGCTTTCAAAGCTGAATGAAGATCCGGGTACTGAAAAACAAACTCCTTCTCCAACAACGCTTTAGGCGAAACTTTAAGGCTTGAAGTAATGGCCTTTGACAACTCACCTAAAGCTAAATTCAAAAATGGCTTTGGAACAAACCCAAAAGAAGAAATACCCTTAACCTGAGCGAGTTGTTTTACAAATTCTTTATTCTGAACCGGATTCGGAGCCACACAGTTCACTGCTCCCGATAGGGAATTATCCTGAAGAGCAAATAACACAGCACGAACAACATCCTGAATATGAATCCAGCTCATCCAGCTTTTACCATCTGAGATTTGAAGAGGAGGCATTTTTGTAAGCGCCCCACCTTCTCGAGAGAGGACAATTCCGGTTCTTAATAACACCACCCGTATTCCAAGTTTCTCAGCAGCAAGAGCTTCCTGTTCCCATTCGCGACACAGTTGCGCTAAAAAATCACTACCCGATTTTGTTTGCTCATCCAAAATTCCCGGCTGTTCGTAACCGTAAAATCCGATAGCCGACCCCGATATTAAAACCTTTGGCCTTTTCTCGGAAGGAAGTTTCGCTAGCGAACTCACCAGATTTCTAGTTCCTATAATGCGCGATTCAACCAGACGCTTTTTTTGCTCTTTTGACCATGGCTTGTCTGCAATATTCTCTCCCGACAAATGAATAACCGCATCTACATCCAGGCAAGCTTCGTTCGGAACGAGAACTTCATGAGTCCACTTAAATATTTTATTTTCAGGAAGCATTTTAAATGACTCTGGGTTTCTGACGAGAGCCTTAAGATCATGGCCTTCACGCAACGCCCGTCTTATAAAGTTTTTCCCGATTAAGCCTGAGGCTCCAGAAATAAGTATACGCATATTGCCGGCCATTATTGCCTCCATAAATAAATCCTAACACGCAGTTTCTGTTTTGTATAGATTTTTCTATACAAAACAATCCCCACCATATATTATTAAAATATGGGCCAAAACGAGATATTTTCCATCCGCCAAATGATCGAACTTACAGGACTTTCCGAATTCACAATTCGGGGCTGGGAAAATCGCTATCAGGCTTTTTCACCCGATCGAAGCGACACTGGGCGGCGAGAGTATCGAAAAAAAGATATCGAACGTGCCCTCCTATTTAGAGAGCTTCTCAAGCGGGGCCATAAAATTAGCCACATTGCCAAACTGAATAATCAAAAACTTCAGTCTTTATTTGGGAACGTTGAAGAAAACGACGAAAGCAAAAAGTTTAAGTATGAAGATAAGAATGTTAATGAGGCCTTAGAGCTTATGGCTCTGCAGAAATGGACTGAGCTTTCAGAACTGTTCAAACAGGTCCATTACAAAACCCCAGGTGAATTGATCCATTTATTCTTCTTACCACTGATTCGGGAACTCACCTCACTAGTTGGTTCGGGTCTGGTTTCAGTAGCCCAGGAGCATGTACTGTCTTCTTTTTTGAAAGAAAAGATCTACTCTTCACTTTCTGATCTCGATAAAAGAAAGAAAACTAAAGATACGCAGAAAAAAATTCGGTTTGTACTGGCCACCCCAGAGGGAGACTATCATGAAATTGGCCTTCTTTTGGCTCACCTGCTAATCAGATCTTTCGGCTATACCTCTTTATTTATGGGGCCCAATACACCAGCTCAAGATCTCTCAGAAACGGCATTAAGATTTGAAGCCTCGCATTTACTCATCGTATCAACAGTTTCTTATAAAGATGGAGCCCGCCAACATCTTTTAAAGTTTGTAAGCGACGTACAAAAAAAAATGGGACCTGAACTTAAAATTATACTAGCAGGAACTCAAGCGCCTACTTTTTCCAACGAACAGAACTCTAGACTTTTTAGCATAGCAAGCTTTGTGGATTTCGATAATCATCTGAAAGCTTTACGAGAAAATTATGAATGACCAAACGAAAGGAAATTTCATGAAAGGACTTTATTTTATGGCTAGCGTACTTGCGATTCTTATGGGGTGTTCATCAACACAGGTTCAAGATTACAAAAATGAAAAACCCACTTTGGTGTTAGAAGATTATTTGAACGGCAATGTAGAGGCCCATGGTTTTTTTCAGGACCGGTCTGGAAAAATTGTAAAAAGATTCAAGGTCCTAATGAAATGCAGCTGGAACGGAAACACCGGCACTTTGGATGAAAGTTTTAAGTACTCGGATGGTACAGAATCAAAACGTCTTTGGACGATAAAAAAACACCCTGACGGCAGCTATACAGGCACAGCCGGCGATGTCATTGGTGAAGCGACCGGTGAAGCTTCCGGCAACGCGTTTAGATGGAAATACATTCTTGATCTTCCGGTAGGCGACAAAACTTACCATGTTCAATTCGACGATTGGATGTATTTAATGGATGACGGAATCATGCTGAATAAATCCAGAATGAGTAAATTTGGCATTGATCTCGGCGAAGTTACTCTGGTGTTCTTTAAGAGCAAGTCATGAAAACCCTGCTTTGCTTTTTATTCATAGCTTTTCCCACTGTATCTGCCGGCGAGATTCTCGAGGGTATTGCCAAAAATCAAAAGGGTGAAATCGTCTATCTTGAAAAGCACACGATCAAACTTGATGCGGCCGGCCTGAACCGCCTGATTGAAGTTATCTACACAACTCCGAACGGGCGTTCATTTGCAACAATGACTTCTGATTTCTCAAACAGTAAAACAGTACCCGATACTATATTTGAAGATAGCCGATTTAAAACCAAGATTTCAATGCGCTTAATTAATAAGTCGGTGACATTCGAAGAAACTAAAAATGGCAAAAGAGTATCGAAAAAAGAATTTCCATTGAATGAACAAATGGTTGCTAGCCAGGGTTTTGACAACTTTATTAAAATAAATTCATCAAAACTCGAAGCTGGCCCCGTTGATTTTAAATTTGGGGTTTTAGACAGCAAAGATTTTTATTCTTTAACCGGCTACAAAAAAAATGCTGCCACTTCTGATGAGATAGAATACGGGATCAAAGCCAGCACATGGTTTGTCCGTCTTTTTGCCGGAGAGTTAAGAGTATCTTACGATGTGAAAGACAAAAAAATTAGATCTTTTTCGGGAAGGTCTAATATCAAAGATAACTCCGGAAACTCTCAAGATGTCTTTATCAGTTACAAATGGAAAAACGAACCATGAAAAACAAAGACTTCATTTTTGTTGTCATATTATTTTATATCGGCTGGTTTGGAAGCGTTTTACTGGCTAAGACCTCGTTTTCAGCGCTATCGCTTTTATTTCCGTCGTTACTTATTCTGGTTTTATATTTTACAAAAAATCTTACCAAAAAAAATATGCTTTTCGCTGCCGCGATTTTTACAATCGGTATGATTTTTGATTTTTCGCTGATTCACTTCGGATTTATCACGGCTATCGGCCATCCCACCCTACCCGTTCCCGTCTGGCTAACCTCGATTTGGCTGATATTTTCATTTTCAATAATCAAACTTGGGGTCAAAATAAATTTTCCGCTTTGGGTTAACGCCCCCCTGGGAATGGTTATGGGTCCACTGAGCTACAAATCAGGTGAAATCTTTCAAGTATTAACTTTCCAAAGCTCATTTACATTTTTACTTTACGCCGTTTTCTGGGGAATAACTTTTCCCCTAATTCTTAATTTTTCAAAGAGGTTTCAATGAACATCCAAGGATCTCATTTTTTTATCACTGGCGGAAGCAGAGGTATAGGTTTAGCGGTAGCCAAAATGGCTGCTGAAAACAGAGCTCATGTATATGTCGCCGCAAGATCATTCGAAAGAGACACCGAAGACATTCTTAAGGCTCTCGGCGCAGCTTCTGTTCATTTCTTTAGATGTGATCTTTCAACCCGGGAAGGTGTAGATAGTCTTATAAAATCGATGGAAAAAGTCGAAGTCGACATTCTGTTCAATAATGCCGGAGCGCTCACCGGAGGATTAATCGAAGAACAAAGTCTCAACGAAATTTATTCGATGTTTCAGGTTAACTTAAATACCCTTGTTCACCTAACTAGAGCTTTTATTCCTGGAATGGTTAAACGTCGACGTGGCAAAATCATTAACAACTCAAGCGTCTCTGCTTTTATGCACTTTCCCTGTGCTTCGACCTATGCGGCATCGAAGGCTGCGGTCGTTGCTTTTACCGATTGCATCGAAGCTGAACTTAAAGAAACCGGGGTATCGACTTTGTGTCTAATTACCCCAGGAATTAAAACTAAAATGTTCGATGAAATTGAATCAAAATACTCGAAGAATTTTGACATCCCTAAAGATTCTATAACTCCAGAGGAGTATGCAAAAAGAATTAAATCGGCCATTGAAGCCGATGACCGATACTTAATGCCTACGGGAGCCACCGCAATCGGCCTCTGGGTAGCCCGATACCTGAACCCGGTTTTTCGGTCGGTGCTTCAAAGTAAGTTTAAACGTTAGAAATCCAGCAAAGTACCGGGAAAGCAATTTTAAGCTTATTCCCGGAAAAATTCTTGCATTTCAAGCCTTGTAATGCCAGTTTTATCGGAAACTTTACAAGACTTATGACGGCAACTGCAAATATCAAATCAGATCTTACTAAAATCACGCAATTACTCTTGCGCGTTCATAAATCTTTACTGCAATTTCAAAAAGAAAAATACGAAGCACAAAACGAAAAAACTTTGTCACCGTACGATGTTTTACATCTTTCGATGTCGCACGAAGATTTCGATTGGTTAAAAAAAATCACCAGTCTTGTGGTTCGTATGGATGAATCATTAGATGACGAAAATACAGTTTTGGCTGACCTGCACCGTTCAGTTTTAACAGAAGTTCACTCATTATTTGACGAATCGGATATGTACGCCGATTTTAAATCTAAACTTAATGTGGCTCAAAGCCGTGACCCTATGCTTGTGGTACAAGTCTTAGAACTTAAAAAATTTGTCGGTACTCCGAAGCTAAATTCTTAATTCAAAAAATCAAACAGCAATAGATTGACCGTTCATAAATTGTTGTTATGATGACGTTCGAATTAACAACAACTTTGAGTATGCTGGCGTTTAAAAAAATTCTTTCATTTTTAATTTCTAATTTTGGTCCTTTAATCGGATTTTATCTGGTCAATTTATTCTGGGGATTTCAAACGGCTGTGGTTGTTTCAATCGGTTTAGCTGCAGCTGAATATCTTTGGTTAAAATTAAATAAGCGTAAAATCGATGCGTTCTTTTATTTTTCAAGCGGCATCATTGTGGTTTTTGGTTTACTTGACCTGTACATTGAAACGCCGTTTTTCTTTAAACTTGAATCGTCGATCACTAATTTATTTTTTGCCGCGTTTTTTGGTTTATCTGTTTTTAATGAAAAATCGATCACTCAGATTTTCGCAGAAAACCAAAAAAGAACTTCAACAGACAACTCAGATGATAAACGCTTCTTTTTTGCGTGCTTTACTCTTTTCTGGGCTTTTTACTTTTTGGTGAAAGCTTTGGTTTACCTGTGGCTTAATTTCAATATGCAGTTTGAAGATGCCACGATCTTAAGATTGATTCTGGGTAAAGGCAGCTTATGGGTTATGTTAGGTATTTCAATTCTGTTACCAAAACAGATCTGGGCCTTAATGGAAAAAGCCCGCTTGTTCCCAAGTCAAAGAGCTCGCTAGCTATTTACGTTTATAAAACATACCTTGCGACTTCTGCGGTTTTACAAAACCAAATTTCTGATAAAGCCAGTCGACATCAGCAAAAAGACTCACAGTTGCAGACTCGGAAATCTTTTCGTCAATAAATGACATTATTTTTTCCATAATTTGCCGCGACAACCCTTTTCCCTGAAATTCCGGGTCGACGGCGATATCGACGACTTGCACATGTAACCCATCTCCAACAACTCGCCCCATTCCGATCAATCTTCCGTTTTCTCTCAGAGTGACAGCATAAAGAGATTTTGGAAGCCCGATCTGTGCAGCCTCCAAAGATTTTGGTGAAAGGCCGCAAGTCACTCTTAAAGCACAGTACTCTGTCGCATCAGGGATTTTTTCTTCTATTAACATGTCTATTCCTTATTTTTTTCTGTTCGAACAGCTATGGCTTCAATTTCGAAAAGCATTCCGGGCAAAGCCAATGAACTTACCGGAATATACGTGGTCGCCGGAAATTTTTCAAAAATCTTTTTTTTCTTATTATTAACAGCTTCAAGTTTATCTAAGGAGTTATCGACGACAAGCTCTGTCACCTTAACTACATTAGCGAAAGTCATAGGGGTGACTCCCGTACAACTGAGCCGGATTAAGAATCTAGCTGCAAACAAAAAATAATCAGGATACGGTCTGACCTTAGATTGGCATATCACCTGCACCACATTGAGTATTATGAAAATCGAAGCTAAAGACGTTGTTATTGCTCACCAAGGTGGAATTATAACCCGTGGAGTTTTAAATGCCCCACTCCGCATGCGTGGTGTTGTTATTTTTTCTAATGTGGCTGAAAATTACAAGCAGCACCAACAAATTGCGAAATATTTAAATTCGTACAACATTGGCACTTTAGTTTTTAACTTGCTGTCTGATGACGAATCTAAAAAACCAACTTATTTTTTTGATGTTTCACTTTTAGCCGAGCGATTAATACGCGCAACTCACTGGATTAAAGGAGCTTTTGGAGCCACTGCTCCTGTTGCTTACTTTGGTATGGAGGCCGGTGCCAATGTAGCTTTGTGGGCCGCCAAACAATTTAAAAAAGAAATTTGCGCCATCGTTTCCTGCGATGCCAAACATGATTTAGCTTTACCAGAACTCAAAGAGATTACAGCACCCACTTTACTGCTCATCGACGGACGTGACGCAAAAACAAATCAGTTCAATCAGGCGCTCATAAGCCATCTACCAAAAGGGGAAATTGTAACTATCCCTTCCGCTCTTTTTGATGAAGCTGAAGCTCTAGAACAGATTTGCGATAAAACATTACAATGGTTTAAAGAGCATTTGGTAACCCCACTGGAAAACTTTGAGCGCACAGACTACAATTCGTTTAATTTTTAGCCGTCACAAAAGTTGCCTTTTCAAGACAATCTCATTATCTTTAATCTGAACATGGCTGCAAAAATTTTCCCTCAAGGATATGAACACTGGCTTTCGCAACGTCTGTCAGCACATCGCAAAGAATCGTTAGCTACTTGTGACAACTGTGCCATGGTTAAACCTTCTGGCCTAACCCGTGATAAAGGGGCTTTTTTAAATCATCTAAAATGCTGCACTTACTTTCCGTACCTTCCGAATTTTAGTTTAGGCGCCTTAACTTCAGAAGACTTAGCTAAAACTGAACCCCGTGGCATTTTACTTCCTGTTGGGCTTTTTCCGTCAGCTGATGAACAAAATAAAATTGAAAGTTTTGGGATTGAAGGCTTTGGTAAAAAGTCAGAACTTCTTTGCCCGTTTTTCGATAGCGGTAAAAATCAATGTTCGATTTGGACTTACCGCCCGGGTGTTTGCACTTCGTATTTTTGCAAAAGTGATCAAGGGCAAAAAGGTTTAGATTATTGGAAAGACGTCGAAAAATATTTAAATCATTTTGAATGGAAGCTCGCTTGTGCGGTGATTGAAAAAATGGGTTTAAGCGAAAATGTTTTAAGCTATTGCCAGGCTGCGATTGATCCAAACACGGATGAAGACGAAAGAGAATTTTTTATTACGGCCGCTTGGGATAAGTGGGTAACAAAAAAACAAGAGTTTTATCAAGAAGCGCGCAAAATTTCTTTTGAATTTACAGCGACTGATATTGAAACGTTGTTAGATCCTGAGTTTATACAGCTTGAAAGAAAATTAAATTCAAACTAATCAAAAAAATGACGATCCACCACTGAATCCTGCACGACGGTCTGACCGGTGTTTGAACCTGGTGATTTTTTTTCGTGAATCAAATTTAACAAAGCGGCCGCAGCTTTAGCATCAAACATGGCGCGATGATGTTGCTCAAGCGAAATATTAAAATTCACACATAGATTCTTTAAGCTATAAGACTCTAACCCCGGGTAATGTTTGCGCATTCCCTGCACGGTACACAGATATGGTCTGACAAATGAAATTTCAAGGCGCTGAAATTCTTTTTGAATAAACCCGTAATCAAAACGCACGTTGTGCGCGACAAAGATCGCCTCTTTGGTAAATTCAAAAAACTTTTCAGCGATCTCGTTAAATTTCGGTGCTTCACTGACCATTTCATTGGTAATTCCAGTTAAAGCCGTAATGTATTGGGGAATCGATCGGCCAGGATTAATCAAAGTTTGAAATTCTTCGATAATCTTTCCGTTTTGCACTTTGACGGCACCTATTTCGGTGATTTTATGAAACATCGATGAGCCACCGGTTGTTTCAATATCAACTACCACATAAATCTGGTTCGGGTCTGTGACATAATTAACACGCAAGACCTGCACATCAAAACCAGCTTCTTTAAGTAAACGAAGCTTCGATAGCTGATTCGATCTTAAAGCATCACCTTCAGCTTTGACTTCGACAAATTTAATGCCGTCTTCGGTTTCTAGCATCAGATCAGGAAAACCACTGTGGTAGTTAGAAAAGTTCTGACTCATGGTTCGTAAGATATGAGCCACGTCTTTTTCGATGGACCCTTTTAAAAAATTTAAAACTAAATGAGTTAAAGTTGGCTGCCATTGAAAAATATCGTTTAATTTTCCGTAATTGGCCATCACGGTTTTTAGAATTAAAACCTCGGTCTTTTTATAATCTTTTAAAAGACTTAGCTTAGTTTCAATCTGGTCTTTAAGTTTTAAATAAAATTCTTCACCCACTAAATCTGCCGGAGAACGATCAAAGGGATTATGTAAAGCTGCATGCTCGTTTTCAAAAATTTCTTCCCAGAAAATTAATCCAAAAAGAGCGCACCACAAATAGTTTTCGGTAAAAGTGGCTTCTATTCCTTTTTTAGCATAGTAATCTTTAACACCGGCTTCGGGATTTTTTAAATACCCTTCACTAAGCGAAATCTCTTGGGCTGAACGTAAAGCTTCAGTCAGATACCCCATTTTTTTCTTATTAAATTTGCGATCTAAATAATCTTCTGCAAAAAGAATTTCTTCATCATTTAAAGGCTGATCAATAATCGCCTCTAATACAGCTTTACACTCGTCTTTTTTTTCAAGCTTATAGTATAACTTGGCTAAATTCTGCCGGGCTGGATAAATCTTCGTTGCAGCTAAAGCCGTAATCGCTTTGTCAGAATCAGTTTCTTCGTATAATTTAGCGATTTCTAATAACAATTCGCCCTTTAATTGCAAAGTGCTGGCTTTATTCACTTCGGTAGAAAGCGCCAGTTGTAAAGCAGCCTCTAGATTTTCTTCATCTAAATTTTCGATCGCCTTAAGAAGTAAATATTCAGTTTTTGCGATAAGTGGTTCATTGTAGCGCGGTTTAAATTTTTCTTTAAACTGGCTTTTTTTACGAATGCCCAAGTCACGTAGAGTGTAAAGACTAAGACTTGTTTGCAAAGTTCCAAAAAATAAAAAAAGTAAATAATTTAATTCTTCTTGGTAACCTTGCACAACCAACTGATCTAAATCTTGCAAATGGTCGATATTTAGAAGGTGTTCATGATAAGAAGCAATTTCATAAAGCCTGGCTACCGAATCACCCTTCGCAAAAGGAATCTGGCATTTTTCGAACCACTGCTGGTTTTCTTTTTTACTAAAAAAACTAATCAGTTCAAATTTATGCGAAGGCACAACAGCCTTTAGAAATTCATTTTCTTTAAGTTCTAAAAACAGTTCTTCGCTTAAAGCGATCTCGCTGTATTTACTAAATTCGGCACGCGCAAACAAATGACCTTTGCGGTTGACCATGCGTACATAAATACACTGCGCATCTTCAGTTAATTTTTTAAATTTTTGAATAAAGGTCTTGTGAGATTCATCAAGAACCGGAAGATAATGCTCGCCAATAAATTCAAGGAATTCATGAAAATGGGTCAGATAATATTTCGCAGGAAGTACCGGAAAAGCCATTCTTTGTTATTTTAAAAGGCAGACCAGCCGGGTCAATAAACAAAATTGCTGTTCTCTGGCTGCGTAGACAACTATATTTATTTTATGTCGGCTGGTGATTGGAAAGAGCTTTACAGTGCTGCTAGTTCAGGGAATTTACCTCTGGTGCAGTATCATATTAAAAACGATGTAAATCCCAACTACCAACACCCTGAAATCTTAGCCACGCCCTTGGTGGCCGCCATTAGTAATGGCCATATTGAAGTGGCTAAGTATCTTTTAAACAACGGGGCTGATCCTTATCTGGTGTCTGAGTTCGACAATATGACAGCCCTTCAAGCTGCAAAGCTGTATAATAAACCTGAGCTTGTGGAGCTGATTCAGACGGCATTTCCGAAGCCGAGCTTGTTAGAAAAAATCTTCAAATTTCTAAAAAAAGCGTGATAAAAGGCCAATAATCCGTAAAACGAAGACCCGATTAATGACTTTTTAAAGGCGCACGCTAAACTGTAACTGCTATGAAAAAACTGTGGCTTAAATTCCGAAATCTGATTTTAAAAATCACGTTGCTGTTTTTTCTAAGCACGATCGCCGTTGTTTTTTTCTACCGCTTTGTTCCGGTTTACATGACCCCTCTTATGGTGATTCGTTCGATTGAATCAGCGTTTGGCGACAAGAATGATAAGCTTGTAGGTGTTGATCACACTTGGGTTTCTATTGAAGATATCTCTCCTTCTATGCAAAAAGCGGTCTTAAAAGCCGAAGATTATAAATTTTTTGATCACCATGGTTTTGATTGGGATGCGATTGAAAAAGCCATGAAGTACAATGAAACTCACAAACGCAAAAAAGGCGCAAGCACGATTAGCCAACAGACCGCAAAGAATGTTTTTTTATGGCCAAAACGTGATTGGATTCGTAAAGGCTTAGAAGCTTATTACACAGTTTTAATTGAGTTCTTCTGGCCTAAAGAGCGCATCATGGAAGTTTACCTAAATGTGATCGAACTTGGCCCCGGTGTGTACGGTGTTGAAGCGGCCTCAAATAAATACTTTAAAAAAAGCGCAAAAAACTTAAGCCCGGCACAAGCGTCTTTAATTGCTGCCGTTCTGCCAAACCCTCGTAAATTTCGTATCGACCGCCCGTCTGCCTACGTCACAGGAAGGCAATACCGTATATTAAACCGCGTTTCGCCCCAAATTCCGCGCGATGACGAATCTTCTCTATCAGAGTTTTTTGATCTAAAGTTTGATACCGAAGACGAAGACTAGGAGATGCCCCGTGAAACTAACTCACCCCGCGAAGTACAAAGGCAAAAAAATTGTCGTTATTGTGGGAGGAGGTTTTGCTGGGTTAAACGCCGCTAAAACTTTAGCCGACGAAGCCGACGTTGAAGTTGTTTTAATTGATCAACGTAATCACCATTTATTTCAACCGCTTTTATACCAAGTAGCCACTGCCGGATTAAATCCCAGCGATATTGCTGTTCCGATTCGTGCCCAGTTTTCTGATAATAAAAATGTTGAAGTGCACTTAGGTAAAATTGAAAAAGTTCACTTAAAAGAACGCACCATCGCCAATCGTGCGCATTCACAGTTAGAAGAGTCTATTTATCTTGAATACGATTATTTAATTTTAGCCTGCGGCGCCCGCCACTCTTATTTTGGCAACAACGCATGGCAAGAGTTTGCTCCCGGATTAAAAACTTTAGAGCAAGCCACTGAAATCAGAAAAAGAATTTTATCAATCTACGAACGCGCCGAAAATGAAATTGATCCAGAAGTAAGATCATCACTTTTAAATTTTGTTGTGGTGGGCGGAGGCCCTACGGGTGTTGAGTTAGCCGGCGCTATTGCCGACATCAGCCGAACGGTATTGCTGAACGACTTTAAAAATATTGATCCGGCGCAAACACGCGTGATCTTAGTTGAAGCCGGCCCCAGAGTGCTTGCGCAATTTTCAGAAGACCTTTCTAAAAAAGCCAAAGAAGATCTTGAAGAACTAGGTGTTGAGGTTCGCACCGGAACTCGTGTTGAAAAAATCACAGCCGACGGTGTTTATATTCCGAATGAATTTATCAAATCAAACTGTGTTCTTTGGGCTGCCGGTGTTCAAGCGTCACCAATTAATTTTGATGAAGAGGTTGAACGTGACCGCGCAGGCCGTATTAAAGTAAATCCGGATTTATCTTTACCGAATCATCCTGAAGTTTTTGTTGTGGGTGATTTAGCTTCTATTCAGATTGGTGAAAATCAATTTGTACCCGGTTTAGCGCCAGCTGCCATTCAAGGTGGTATTTACGCCGCTGAAAAAATTCTTTCATTAATTCACCACACTCCTCTTGAAAATTTTAAATATTTCGACAAAGGCCAAATGGCCACGATCGGAAGAAATCGTGCTTTAGCTCAATCAGGCCGTTTAAAAATGACAGGCTTTATAGCGTGGATGGCTTGGTTTTTTGTTCACATTTTATATTTAGTTGGTTTTAAAAATCGCGTAGCAGTTATGACCCAGTGGGCCTGGAGCTATTTGTTTTCAAAACGTGGCGCGCGCTTAATTACTGAAAGCGAATGGCGTTTGAAAGACTAGATGAAAAAAATTATTATTTTACTGACTGCGCTTTTAATGGCGAGCGCGAATACTTACGCCCAAGAAGAAAAACCTGAAAGCCAACCTGTAACGCCCTCTGATCCTTTTAAAAAAGAGCGTGAAAACTACGAAAAGTTACTTGAGACGAAGTACGCTCTGCTTCCACATCGAGGTACTTTTATTTTACCGGTGGTTTACAACACAATCCCGCACGAAGATCTTTATCAGGATATGAAGGTGGCAGCCCCTGACGAAAAAGGTGACGTTTATAAAAAAACAGAAGCTGAATTTCAGGTTAGCTTTCTGCTTCCAATTGATCGCAATTTTTTGCACACCGATTTTGATTTAAATTTTGCTTACACCCATCATGCTTGGTGGCAGGTTTATAATTCTGATTGGTCTAGACCATTTCGTGAAACAAACTACATGCCTGAGTTATTTGTACGACATATTGATCGTAGTTTTTCAAAGGTAGCTGGTTTTGACTTTATGGGTTTTGATGCCGGTTACGTTCACCAATCAAACGGACAAATCGAAATTTTATCGCGCAGCTGGGACCGTTTATTTGCCCGTGGTCTTTTTCAAAACGGCGGTTATATGTTTTTTGTCACCGGCTGGATTAGACTCCCCGAAAAATCAAATGAAGACGATAATTCAGACATTCTTAAATACATGGGACACGGAAGCTTAGAAATTTACAAAACCTTTGGAAAAAACTCTTTTTCACTGCTACTGCCGCTAGGGGCTCAGTACCGAAGTTTTGATTTTAAATACTCGTACCCGTCAAAAGATCGCTTTCGTTGGTTTGTCTCTATTCAGTCAGGTTACGGGCAATCGCTGATCGAATACAACCGCCCGACCGAAAGATATGGTATTGGTATTTCGTTAGATAGCTTTATTAATCAAAGTACCGAAACACCCAATCAATAAGAAAAACGACAATTAAAGACGCTCCCACAAGAGGAAATGCAACAGCAAATACACCTAAGATAATCCAAGCCCCAAGAGGGTTTCTTTTATCTTTCGCCACTTCAGGGGGAACTCCCCACCCGTTAGCAGGTTTTCTTTTCCACCACATAATTGCGCCACTGATACAGATTGTAAGCAAAGCTAAACACGTCAGTAATGCGATCAACTGATTCGGCCAACCGAAGTACTGCCCTTGGTGTAGGGCTATGCCGTATTCAACGGCTTTAGCGAAAAGATTGTATTGAGAATAACTAATATCTGATAAAACTTTTCCGCTGTACTGATCAATGTGAATGGTGATTTCTTTTTTTGGATCGCCGGGAAAGGCTGAAACTGTAAATACACCGGTTTCATTTTTCGGATAAGCAATTTTGTATCCTGCAGGAGCTTGTTTTTCACGAGCGAACAAAGTGATCGCATCAATGCTGATTTGTTTTTTACCGTTGATTTCAGATACGGGAACTTTCGTGTTTTCAACAGCCCACGGAACAATCTGCTCACCTTGATTAAGTTCTTTCGCTAAAATATTTGATTGTGGCACATTGGTGTATTGTTGATCTGGAAACCGCGTCCACACCTTGGCAATACGATCACCCCAAAAGCCTGACCACGGAAGGCCTGTGACAATCAGAAAACAAATAAAAATAGAACTGTAAATTCCGATCACCGCATGAAGATCCCGCCAGAAAGTTCTTTGCCCTTCCCGCAAGCGCACAAGCCATACGCCGTAGATTTTTTTATCGCGCGGCCACCATAAATATAAACCAGTCAGAATTAAAATTAATCCCCAACAAGACACAAGTTCAACGATCAGATCACCTTTTTCACCTAACAAAAGTTCGCCGTGAATCTTTTTAACGATGTTTTGGTAGTAGCTTTCTTGATCGCGCTTTCCTAAAACTTCGCCCGAATACGGATTTACAAACACATCAAATTTATTTGCTCCAGAAAAACCCACCATGGCGCTAGATTCAGCAGAATCTGCAGGAATATAATATTCAACCGAAGCTTCAGGGTACGCCGCTTTAGCCTTTGCCACGATATCGGAATCCAGCACGGCTTTTTCTGACGGAGTTACGCGCAGTAATTCTTTATAAACAATAGGGTCTAACTGAGGCTTATAAAGGTAAATCATTCCGGTAATTGCTAATGTCATCATCACAGGAATGGCGATTAGCCCTGCGTAAAAGTGCCAGCGCCAAACGCGGTAGTAAAAATAGGTTTTGCTCATATCTTTTGAATGTAAAAAAACTGAACTTAAAATACAGCGCAACATGATGTTGCAGGCTGGTTTTTACTATCGCCAAAGCCTGTGCTTTTAGGCTATACCTGCTTGAAAGATGATTGCCTCGTTATTAACCTTCGGAAAAAGTGAAGACTCTGAAATGGCCAAGCTGGTTTGGCTTGTGCGCTTGCGTTGGGCGGCGGCCATTTTATTTTTTGTGTTAGCAGCACCTGCTTATATTTTTAAATTGTTAAATTCAACTACACTTACGGTTTATATCGGTATCATTTGTTTTTTATTTTTATTTAACTGGCTTACGCAATTAGTGTTTGTTGAAGCCCGCAGAAAGATCACGCCATTTTTTATTTGTTTTCAGTTAGCATTTGATCTGATTTCTTTATTTAGTTTGTTATTAATTTCTGAAGGTTTTAACAACCCGTTTGTCTGTTTATTCTTACTTAACGCTGGCTTAGGCGGAGTTTTAATTCGTGGTAAATACTCATGGCCTTTTATTGTTTTATGCCACGTACTTTTAATGGCCCTACAATTAAACTTTATCGCAGGCCACAGTGCTGAACTTGGTTTAGAAAATATGGCTTTAATGGCGGTCTCGCATATTTTAGTTTTATCAACTTGGATCGTGATGCGCTCGTTAGGTAAATATTTAGAAAACCATTTCGTCAATTTAACCCAACTCCGTGTTCGTGCTGAAAAACAAGACCGCTTGCGAGCTTTAGGCGCATTGGCTGCTGGCTTTTCACATGAATTTGCAAGCCCGCTCAATGCTGCAAAATTACGTTTAGATCGCCTAGAGCGCCAGTTGCAAAAACAAAGTTTATCGTCTGAAGTTTTAGAAAATATCAGCGAAGCTCAAGAAGGTATCGCCGCTTGTGAAACAGTCATTCATCAAATGAATTCTTCGCAGCTTGATGTGCGTGATTTTAAAGTTAAAAATATTTCTTTAAATTCTTTAATTTACGATGTGACTGATTCGTGGAAAGAAGAACACCCTGAAGCCAAATTAAAAATTAATCTTCAGGCTGATCGTTTAGTGCCAGTGGCGCCGATTAATTTTGCGCAAGTGCTGTTAAACCTTTTAGATAATTCATTTGATGCCGCTAAAGAAGGAACAATCGAACTTTCATTTAATGTTGAAAATACCCAAGCCCAACTCATCGTTGAAGATGAAGGCCCTGGTTTTGCGGCCACCGTGTTAGAGCGCCAAGGTGAACCTTTTATCACAACCAAAGAAACAGGCAGTGGGCTTGGCCTTTATGTAAGTGGTTTGTTTGCACAAAGCATGGGTGGACATTTAAACTTAAGTAACAAAGCCCAAGGTGCTCGCGTAACCCTTAGCTGGCCTGTGGGAGCTCATCATGAATAAGCATATTCTGATCGTTGAAGACGACACCCGCTTAGCCAATAGTTTACAAAAAGATTTTAGCGATGCAGGATACAAAGTTTATATCGCTGACCGAGTTAATGCGATTCCGGCGTTAGAGTTTACTCACGCCTTAGTTGATTTGCGCCTAGCAGCTGGAGATTTTGGCTTAGATGCCGTTGCAAAAATTCAAAGTTCGTCACCACAAGCTAAAATTATTGTTTTATCAGGTTACGGAAGCATCACGACCGCGGTCGAAGCGGTAAAACGTGGAGCTATGGATTATTTAACAAAACCCACAAGCTTTGCCGAAATTGAAAAAGCTTTTTTAGGTGTGCGCGTAAATGCGACTTCAGACTTTAAAAGACGTTCGTTATCTGAAGTTGAACACGAATACATCGACTTTATTTTAACTAAGAATGATGGCAATATCAGCCAGACGGCTAAAGACTTAGGGTTACATCGCCAAAGTCTTCAGCGAAAATTAAAAAAATATATTTAATACCAAGCTGGTAAAATCTTGTTCCATTTTTGATTAAACTCTTCATCAGTCGTTTTTGGATATTCTGAATCCAAGTGCGAACCTGTCGGCGTTAAAATCAAAACCGAGCGGCTATAAGAAATCATTTGTTGATCAGTGCTTAATTTAAAAAGCCATTGATCCACACGAAAGTTACCCTGGGCATCATGTTTCCAGTCTTCCCAAACGGCTTCGATACGATTCATCTGAAATTTCATATCAGCATCGTAGTAGCCGACAGCACTAATATAGCTTGCGATGCGGTCTTTTTCGCGATCATTCGGCTGAACATCTGATAAAGACAGATAATCTTCAAAAGGCGTTGGATAATACTGCCCTTGCTGTTCGATTTTATTTAAAAGCCCCGCCCATTGTTCCGGTGTGGCCCAAGTTGCAAAAGAAAGTAATGTTGCAAAAATAAATGTTACCAATGCCTTCATATGCCACCTTTAAAAGATATTTGTCATTTGTATGTGATCAATCGAATTGTCTTCGTTGATATCGAACTTCACATTCTTACGCTCAATATTTAACTGGCCATTTGTTTTTACACAGTGAATATTGGCAATAAAATTAAATGTCGCTTTTGAACCTTTAAAAATCGGTGTGAAGTAGCCATTAAAGAATTCATAACCGGTGACTTTAGCTTTTTTATCATTACAGCGAAAGCTTTTCGAAATATTTGAACCGACACTCGCCATGGCATTGTTATTTCGGCTAATACGAATTTCAGCAAACTTATTCGGCGAAGAAAAATTGTTCATCATCACTTCGATTTTATCTAAGTTATATAATTCAAATTTATAAACTAAAGTTTCTGATTCAAGCTTTACACGTAGTTTTGAGCCAATTACATCTAACAATTGATGAGAAGTTTCACCGGCTTGATGACCCACCTCATGAAAAATTAGAGCTACGATAGCACCGTACTCTAATTGCGGTCTGCCACTTAAATCATAAAGCATATCAACATTAACATAAATCGGATCTTCTGGGGTAAGACCTGTCATCGCAATACGGTGTGGTTCGTTCATTGGAAGATCGGCTAAATCAGTCATCTGCTTATCGGTCACAAATACAAATTTATCCGCGCGGCTTACATTTTTTAGAATAATCTCAGAAACACTTTCGGCGATCTTTCTTTCTTGAGCTGTTAAACCGCAGTCATTGTTAATCAGGCAGTTCATGAGAAGTTTACTTAATGACATATATCCGTACTGAAAACGGTTTTCCATAAGGCCTGCGCCGTTACCGACAAAACTTCCTCCGGCTTGCACTAAAGTGGCTACGAATAACGTGATTGCGACGATAAGTTTTTTCATTTTTCTTTTCCTTTCGGCGAAGAAGTGTGACTGAATAACTGAACATTAAGTTGATAAACTGTGTCTGAAGTGTTGTGACCGAACTCTTCGTGAAAAGCGCGGTTAAAATCAACGATGCGTTTTTTAGCAAGTTCAAGATCTTCTGGTTTAAAATTTAAAGTGATCGAATTAAATAAACGCTCTGAAACCGATTGTTCATTTAAAGCTTCAAGAGCGCGCTCTAACATTCCACGGTGATGCTGGCGAATGGCCTCAGAGGGAATTTCATGGGTTGTTTCTACGTAATCCTGGCAAACAGTAACTTTACCCGTCTTTTCATCTTGAGATAATAACCCACGCTCAATTAAAAGATTTAAAGCCGTGCGGGCCTGTTTGGGGCTAATTTTATTTCTTAAACGTTCACTGATCCACTGAGGATCAGCGCTAAATTCAGGGCTATTCGCTAAAGCGCGCACCACCAGCACATGCCAGTCACGTACGGATTCGATCTGTTTTAATTTTAATTTATAAAATGTGCTCGGTGGATTTAGCTTTTTAATTTCTTGCATCAAGCTTAAGGCTTCTTTTCCTTTTTGATGCTTTTTTTCTACCTTTAATTGCAGACGAAGAAATTTTCTTTCTTTAGCTCCGGTTTTCCAGACCACGAATAACTTTTCGAGCAACGCCTCAGAAGGTAAACGTTTTCCGTTAGCGACCATTGATAGCAAGCTTGGAGATTTTAAATCTAAACGTTCACTCAAAGTTTTTAAAGTCTCGTCAGTTTCGAGCATTTTGCGAAGCTCAAAACTAACAAAGTCTTTAATTGAGGTGTTTTGCGAAGTCGTAGTCATTATTTGCAATTCGGAAATGTAAAATCAGAAACTGATCCAGGATAATTGTTATAGTCTTTATTTTCTGTCCAAGTGCGTACTTTAATTGTTTGCGGAAGGATATGCGTTTTATTTTCGTACTTCTTACAAGAAACATCGCCTTCATTAATAATCATCTGCGTGCATTCTTTAGTTGTGTATGTACGCGAGTACGAAAGATTTTGTGACGACCACTTTACACAGACAAAGTCAGTTGAAGTGTTGATGCCATCGTTAAGAGTGATTTCTTTTTTTTCTTCACACACTGTAAGGGCTTTGATTGTTTGTACCCGCTCAGCTGTTAAACAAGCGTTACCCAGTTCAATGCCGTTAAGTACACTTTCATAAGCATGCGACGTATATGTGGCGGCCATCACCGTAACTGAACTTGCGATTACGGCCAGAGAAGCACTGACAATTCTTAAAAACGGCTTTTTCACGGGAACTCCTTTTTCATAGGATCTTTCACAAAAACAATTAAGCCATGCTTTCACCATTAACGGTTTGTGAAGTCAAATAAAGCTTTCATGGAGCAAATTTCCCCATTTATATCGCGATGCATACAGAACTGTTTATATTTGCAACATATTGTAATCACTGCAATTTTTATGTTTCGTTTATATTTTTGTGAACTTTTTTAAATATTTTTGTGAAATTTATATTGTCAGTTTTTCACAATTCTGCGAGAACCTGCTCGCACAAGAAACGTGTAAAACCAAAACGTGGGCTTCTAAAAAAGTTCACAAAAACCAAAAGGAGATTTCTATGAAATCAATGTTAATCGCAGCTATTACTTTAGCTTCTACTGTAGCTTTCGCTGACCGTTACGTAACTGTAACTGTTTGTGACCGTGGTGAATCTGGTCAACAATGTGAAACTGTAACTTACAAACAAAGAGAATCTGAAGGCGTTCCAGTTGATCCGTACAACCCATCATCTGAGAATCAATATCAAGCCCCTAAAAAACACGCGAACTTAGATCCTTCAAAACACTACCAAAATACTCACGGTAACAACCCTTCAAACCCTGACTTTGAAGCTCCGTAATTAAATTTAGTTTACGAGAAGAAAATGCGCGTCGCATCGAAACGGCGCGTATTTTCTTTTTTGAAATTCATCTTACACTCGGATGAATGCGCTTAACTTTATCTAATGATGTGACTAAGTTTCTTGAACCTTCAGCTGAGCTTTTAAAGCTTACACCTTCTGAACGTCTGAAAATTTCACTTAAAAAATTTGGCTTTATGTTAGCTTTAGCTATCGGAGCAGTTTTTATTCCGGTGTTGCACTTTTTTTTAGTGCCGCTGTTTTTGATTCTGTCTTTAGTTTTAGGATTTAAAGCTTATGCCACTCAATACCGTTTGCACTTTTTAACAAATACAAACTGCATTGAATGCCAAAAGCCTTTGAAAAACGAAGTGATGCTTGATGAAAGTTTACGGGTGAAATGTAATCACTGTCTCGTAAACTACTTAGTTCAGACTTAAGCTTTTTTAACGAATTCAGATTTTAAATTAATTGAGCCAATGCCATCAATTTTGCATGCGATATTGTGACCATCCCCCATATCAGCTAAACGGATATTACGAACTTTTGTTCCACCTTTAACGACGCTTGATGAGCCTTTGATTTTTAAGTCTTTCATAACGATTACTGAATCACCATCGGCTAACACATTTCCGTTCGCATCGCGAATTGATGTGTCTTCAACGATATTGGCTGCTTCAGGGGCTTTTTCACCCTCAAGCCATTCGTTGGCGCACTCGGGGCACACCCATAGGTTTCCGTCTTGATAAATATTTTCTGATTGGCATTTTGGACAACGTTCTTGCATAAAAAAAGCCTACCACTTTAAGAGCTGGTAGGCATTTAACTTTTTATTTTTTATTGTCGAGTTATCAGGCAAACACGCTATTTAGCTTCAATCAGCGTTAACTCTTCGTCTTCTAATTGACTTACCGGAGTTACGATAATTTCTTCGGGATCAAGCTCGCGACCTGTATCTGTTAAACGTTTTTTAATTAACGCCTGAGCGTAAGGGCCATCAAGCTTCATTTCTTTCATTTTTTGAATACGGCCTAATTCAAAGCCCGTCACATCTTTCATTAAATGATAAGTTAACTCTGAACAGTAAATTCGATCTTGTGACCATTCAAAATAAATATCATACGGCTTATTGTATTTAGGAAGTCTGGCTTTTAGCGCTGACGCCATTGTCGCTGCATCAAAATGTTTGTAACGATACACGCGGTACGATTTATTTTTTGAACGCGCGATAAAATCTGCCAGCGGAGTTTCTTTTAAAGGGCCAACTGCTTCAGCCACAACCCACTTACCACTGCGCTGAATTAAAAGACCTACGTGAGTCCAAACAGATTCTGTGGCTTCACGAAGAGCGGCTGCTTGTGAAGTCTGACTTTGGATAAAGATCACATCACCTTCTTTATATTTAGATGATGGTGTCGGCGTTGGAGTCGGCTCAACCGGTTTTCCGCGACCCATAGCCAAAGCTTCATGAGAGTTAAATGTTAGAACGATCAAAGACGCTAATAAAAATAATCTTGTTTTCATATACATTCAGTATCGACATGATTATTTTTTAAGCATAATTTGGAACACTAATTCACGACCAAAGTTTTAGAAAATCTGGTCTAATGCCCGTAAAATTCAGCTGAATCTTGTTTTTATTTCTGACTCATTTCGGCCAGTAAATCCCAGCCAAATTTTTCTAACTTAGCTTCGCCAATGCCATAAATGTTTTTAAGTTCATCTATACTTTGCGGATTTTTCTTCGCTATATCTAAAAGTGTTTTATCGCCGAAAACAACAAAGGCCGGAATATCAAGTTCTTGCGCTTTGGCTTTTCGCCAAGTTCGTAAAACTTGAAAACGTTTTTCTTCGATATCCGAAAGAGGGCTGTCAGCGATTTTTTTAGCTGAAGATTTTTTAACGATGACCGCCACAGCTGGTTTTTCGATTAAGCGAGAAGATGTGGGATCACACACATCACAGTGACCACAGGCTTTTAAGCGCTGTGAATCTTTATAATAAGTCAGAATTTCAGCGTGCCGGCATTCAGCCGCTTCACAGTACGCAACTAACGCATTTAAATTTCTCCAGCGTAAATCTTTAATATCTTTTACGGCCTGTGAACTTTGAATAAAGAAAGACTGTAAACCTTTATCTTTTTTTGAATACAAAAGTAGACATGTTGAAGGTTTTTCGTCGCGCCCTGCTCGCCCCATCTCTTGATATAAAGAATCGATGTTAGCTGGCATTTGAAAGTGAACAACTAGGCGCACATCGGGCTGATCGATTCCCATTCCAAAAGCATTTGTTGCAACCAAAATACGTAATTTTCCCGAGGCATAATCAGTTTGAACTTTGGTGCGTTGTTCTTGGCTTAACCCTGCATGATAAAAGCCGACCTGTTGTACATGCTCAGTTAAAAAAGCCGCTAAGTCTTCGGTAACTTTACGTGTACCACAATAAATAATTACGCGGCCTTCAGTGTGCTGCTTTAGACTTTGTAGCAGCATCTGTGATTTTTCTTTATCATCAGCACAGTGACTGACCTGATAAAAAAGATTTGAACGATAAAAACCATGCACCATACGTTCCGGTTTTACGAGCTGTAAATTTTTAGCGATATCATCTAACACCGTGGGCGTTGCGGACGCGGTTAAGGCTAAGATTGGAACATCCGGACGAAGTTTTTTTAGAATTTTAAGTTCGGCATACTCTTCACGAAAATCATGGCCCCACTGCGAAACACAGTGCGCTTCATCGACCGCAAATAAGGCGATATCGCGGTTTTTTACCCATTCCTGAAACCCCGGTTTTTGCACGCGCTCGGGAGATAAATAGAGAATGTAGCTTCCGCCCTCGTTGATCTGTGAAAAAATTAGCCGCTTCTCGGCATCGCTTTGTCCGGCGTACAGGCAGCCGGCCTTAACATTTTTTGAACCTAAAGACATCACCTGATCTTTCATCAATGCCACCAGCGGAGACACCACAATCACTAATTTTTGATGGTAGGTCGCCGGGAACTGATAGCATAAAGATTTGCCTCCTCCTGTGGGTAAAACCGCTAAGGCGTCTTTTTTCGCAAGAACAGCGGCGATAATTTCTTTCTGGCCGCGGCGAAATTGAGGAAGGTTAAATGACTTTTTAAGGTGAGTTTCTAACATAAATTCTTTCCGGTATTATTAATTTTCTGTCGTAGTTTTGCAAAACTATTGTAAAAAAATGCAAAGGCCATTCCGGATTTTTTCACCGCTTTTTGACTGACTTTTAACTCGATAAAAAAATATTTATTCTGCTCTAGGCATGGGCATATGGTTGTGGTATTCCCTTGATTCTACTCGAGGTTTTGTGAACCAAGCATTAACGACCTACACGTCGGCGCACTTGACGGCGTTAGCCAATTCAGTTCCGCAATTAGGATGGATTACCGATCCGCAGGGCGAACTATTATGGTTTAACCAGCAATGGTATACTTACACAGGCCTTACACCTGAGCAGTCTTTAGGAATCGATAGCTGGCGCCAGGTTCATCACCCCAGCAGTTTAAACAAAACTTTACTCACTTGGGAAGCGGCTTTGGCTGAAGGCCAAGTTTACGAAGTGACCCACCAACTGCGCAGACATGATGGCGTTTACCGCTGGTTTTTAACCCGCGCTGTTCCGACACATAATGAATTTGGAAAAATAACTTCGTGGATTGGAACCAGCACTGACATTGAAGAAACAAAACAGACTCAGCATGAAATTGCCAGCATCATTGAAAATGTTGATGAAGGTTTTATTGCGCTTGATAAAAACTGGCGCATCACACAGATCAATTCTTATCACGAGAAAATTTCTAAAATAAAAAAAAAGGCACAAATTGGCCTTAACCTTTTAGATTTATTTTTTCCGACAGATAAAGAAAAAGAAACTCTGTTTTATAAATCTTATCACCGTGTGATGAAAGAACGCATCACCTTAAAGTTCGAAGATTTTTATGAACCGCTCAATGTGTGGGCTGCGGTGAATGTTTATCCTAAATCTGATGGTGGTTTAGCGATTTTCTACCGCGACATCACTTCAGAAAAAAGAGCCAAGAGCGAATTGATCCGTGCCAAAGAAGATTCTGAACGCGCGAACCAGTTAAAGACTGCTTTTTTAGCTAACATGTCTCACGAAATCAGAACGCCGCTGGCTTCAATTATGGGTTTTGCAGAACTTCTGAAAGAAAACCGGTTAGACGAAGCCGATAAAGATCGTTTTTTACAAATGATCATAAAAAACGGGGCAAGCCTTTCACGTATTATCGACGACATTCTAGATTTATCTAAAGTTGAGTCAGGGCATTTAGAAGTTGAAAACACCGAAATGGCTTTTGATCATTTATTGTATGAAGTGTTTGCGCTGTTTCGCGAAAAATCAAATGCCAAAAGTATTTATTTAAACTTAAATTTAGGCCATCAAGTTCCCACATGCATTAAATCTGATCCGGTTCGTGTGCGCCAGATTTTAATTAACTTAATCAGTAATGCGATTAAGTTCACAAAAGATGGTGGCGTAGATGTTGAAATTCAAAGTGAAAATTTAGGAAATGATCTTTGCAAATTTCAAATTTTTGTTCGCGACACAGGTATTGGATTAACACCTGAACAAAGTGAAAAACTATTTCGCCCGTTTACCCAGGCCGATAACAGCACAACCCGCAAATACGGCGGCACTGGTCTTGGTTTAACTCTATCAAAACGTTTAGCGCAGGCTTTAGGTGGTGATATTCAAATTCTTCACACTGAAATCGGTGAAGGTTCGGTCTTTGTTTTTGAATTTATCGCGCAGGTAACTACTGATGAAAACCGCTGTCAGATACCTGAAAACACACACCCACCGGTGGCTATTGATTTAACAAATACACGTGTGCTTTTAGCTGAAGATTCTCCAGATAGCCAAGAATTGATTAAACATATTCTGACAAATCACGGAGCCCAGGTGACAGTGGCTAACGATGGCGCCGAAGCTTTAGCCTTAGCGCGTACGCAAGAGTTTGATGTGATTTTAATGGATATTCAAATGCCTGAAATTGATGGCTACGAAGTAACCCGTATTTTACGTTCTGAAAAAGTTAAAAAACCAATCATTGCCCTTACCGCCCACGCTATGCTTGAAGAGCGTATGAAAAGTAAAGCGGCTGGTTGCGATGCCCATATCACCAAACCGTTAAATTTCAGACAGCTTTTATCGACTGTTTATTATATCACTCACCGAAGCGCAAAAACGACACCCTAGCTAGTTCTTAGCCGCTTTTAAGGTCTCTATTCCCTCTTATTTTCGATCTTATGGCATGGCAATGGCTATATGATTCTTGTATGAAAACATCTGTTACAGCCTCTTTAATTTTAGCCGGTCTTATCAGCGTTTTATCAAGCCAAGCTTTGGCTATTTCTGATGCCTGCAGCTTAGCCCAAAAGGCCTTACCTCAGAGTCATAAAATGACCGCTGAACAGATTAAAACTTACCAAGCTAAATTAGAAAAAGAGTGTGCTTTAACAAAAACTTACCGCGATGTACGTTCAGTTTTAAATAATAATTTTGGCCATCTTTCTTTAGATAAAATCACCGAATACCAAGCGATGCGCTTTGTGGTGCGCGCAGATTACGAACGCGCCCGCCAAAATAATACCTTAATTACGAAAGTCTACCAGATTAAACGCTCGGATTATTCTTTACCAGAAGAGCAGCGTTCATCAGTGATCTGGGACAACTGGGAAGCTGGCATGAAACAGCTTCAAGGTTCGCGCGAAAAAGTTTTGCGTGGCGAAGGTTTTACCGTTGATGATCTAACAAAAGTGCATATCGGATTTTTTACTCTATCAAAAGAAGAAGGCGATGACGCTTGGAATCCGCAAGAGGGTTTATTTAAACAAGAAAATGCACATGATAACTACTGGTGGAGTTTTAATTCAGCCGCTGAAGCTTCAGAAGCAAAGCGTATCGTAAATGAAATAAATACTGAATACAGAGAGCTAGGTTTAACAGAAAATTCTGGTGATGCTGATTTAGATAATGTCTTACGTGTGAAAAATTCGCTGAAACGCCAACCGTTAGATAAAAAAGATGTGGTTGAATACGTGGAAGCGATTTATTCAGGTGATACCCGTGCTAACCGCAAACATGTTGATAGCATTTTTAAATTTATCAACACGATGTTCGCACAAGCTTTAAAAGGCGAACATATGTTATGGAATGGCCGCCTATTAACCCCGATGGAAGTGGGCTACTTAGCGCAGAAGTTTTACGTGGGCGTTCATCCGTTTGCTGAAGGCAATGGCCGCACAAGCCGTTATATCTTAGAATTATTTATGACAAGCTTTGATATGCCTCATGGATCTTCAGGTGATTTAATGAGTAACGATGTGTTAATGACATTTAAAGATTATTACGAATTAGCTTACGCTAGTAATGCAAAGCTTATGAATGATATGATTGGCTGTATTAACCAGTACCAAAAAAATAATCCTGCAGCCATTGATTATAACTGCAGGATCTTAAAATAAAATTTAATGATTTAATAATTAGTAGCCAGATCTTTTTTTATAGTAGCTATCTAATGTCCAGATCAGCGTGCGGAAACCACGATCTTTCATTTCTTTGTACGCTGTCTTTGGAAACCAACCGTCTACTTCAACGCGGTATAAACCCATTAACATACCTGTACGGTCACGACCATGTTTACAGTGTAAATAAATTGGCCCTAAGCTTCGGTCTTGTAACATTTTAAGAACGTAATCAACTTTGGCATCTTTTGGTTTTTTGAAAGTATCAAAGGGAACTGATACCCAACGTAAACCCACTGTAGCTGCTAATTTTTTATCGATAGCAATCGCTTCTTCATCGTTTTCAACGTTTAAGATTGTTGTTACACCCATTTTTTTTAGCTGTTGCATACCAGCTAATGTCGGACGACCGCCACGATAAACGTAGTCGTTCATTTTGAACATATTCGGCAAGTCTTCTACTTCTGTTTTGGCTTGGGCTGTTGAGAAAGAAAAATTCAATGCTAAGGCTAAAGCAAAGAAAAATGCGGTGATATTTTGTTTTGTCATTGTTGTGTTCTCCTAGACTAATGAACGGATCGGAGAACACCTGACTGGACTTGAGAAAGGTCCAGAAGAACTGGACCTTGGTTTGGCAAATTACCAGCTGGCGTAAATGTATGGCGGTTCTACGCGAAAGTTTTCTGGTGGAAGTTTTTTCTTAAGCTGCTTCATCACGACATCTGTTACACCCACAAAGCCAAGTTTTACTTTATCAATGCGAATGGTCGCACGTTTGTTATTCATATCAGCTTTGATATTTCCATCGGCTTTTAGTTTTACTAACGGAATACCTTTGATTTTTAGGCTCATGTCAAAATCACCTTTCGTGATTTCTAATTCCATTTCTTTTAACGTTTGTAAAACGTCACTCTCGGGCTGAATCGGTACACCAATAAATGATTCGATAAAAAAGCTATCCATATCGGGCACTTCGAACATATCAGCGTGCGCTGTCGATTTAGCTAAACACTCATCAACAATCATTGAAAAACTTACGCCTGTGCCTTTTTTATGCTGGCAGGTCATAGCTAAACCTTCAGCGTGAATATCGCCTGTTGATTCGTGACTTAAATCAATTAAACCTGCACCAAATTGGTGAGTATTACCTGCGGCTAATTCAACATTTAATTTTTGCACATCAGCTGAATGAAGCTTTGTTAAAAGTTCATTTGCATTTTTCATGGTCACGTTTACGGCGGCCATTGCAAATTTAACAGTTTTACCTTCGCGAGCAATATCGAATTTTGTAGAAGCCGTTGCTGTTGGAGCGACATAATTTTGATCTACACCCCAATCAGTTTCAAGTGATAGCTTTTGTAAAACACCTGACCCTTTATTGTTTTGAAAATTGAATTGCGGCAATTGAACTGAAACTTTATTAATGTCTAAGGCGTAAGAATTTACGGCAAAAAATAATAGAGCCAGTGCGGTGGTTACTGTCTTCACAACGACCTCGTTTGTTGGTTTTTAACGTTATCGTTGTGTCTATTTATGTTCTTAACAGTTCACAGTGTAAATACAGACTAAGGCCTGCAATTACAAGGCTTTCGAAGAGGATTTTTGCGCCCATGTTTCAATCACTGCAGAAAGATCACCGACTGCAATTGGCTTAGTGACGTAATCATTCATGCCGGCCTCAAGACATTTTTCACGGTCACCCTTCATCGCATTGGCGGTCATGGCTACAATCGGAATATCTCTGAATTCTTCATTCATAGAACGAATCTGGCGTGTGGCTTCATAGCCGTCCATCTCAGGCATTTGGCAATCCATTAAAACCATGTCGTAGCTGATATTTCTTAAAGCTTCGATCGCTTCTTTACCGTTGGCAACAGTGTCACAATAACATCCTAATTTTTCGAGCTGTTTAACAGCAATCATTTGGTTAATGTGATTATCTTCAGCTAAAAGAATACGAAAGCCCTTAGTTTCAGTATCTGAATGCACCAGGTTTTTACGGCGCAGCTCATTGACCGAAGCTTCACCTTCAGGAAGGTTAATTTCAAACCAAAAAGTCGAACCTTTTCCTAAGGCACTGTTCACGCCAATTTCTCCGTTCATCATCTGCACCAGATTTTTAGAAATTGAAAGGCCTAAACCAGTTCCACCGAATTTACGTGTCGTTGACATATCGGCCTGGTCAAAGGGTTCAAAAATTTTGTGAATAACTTTTTGATCAATACCAATCCCTGTATCTTTAATTTCAAAACGGTAACGATCATCAGGTTTTCTGATCACGCGAACAATAATTCTTCCTTCTAGAGTAAATTTGACCGCATTATTAATTAAATTAATTAAAATCTGCCCGATTCGGCCTGGATCTCCGCGCAGAACTTTCGAAGGAACTTCACTTAAATCTAACATTAAAGGTAAATTTTTTCGACGTGCTAAAAACTCGACCGTTTTGACCGAATCACGAATCGTGCGCTCTAAATCAAATTCGATAATTTCTAAATTTAATTTTCCGGCTTCGATTTTAGAAAAATCCAGAATATCATTAATAACACCTAACAGTGAATTGGCTGATGTCAGAATATTTTCAACACATTCACGCTGCTCCTGATTAAGCTGGGTGTCTCGCAGCAAACCCGCCATGCCGACAACACCATTGATCGGTGTGCGGATTTCATGTGACATATTTGCCAAGAACTCAGATTTTAATTTCGAGGCCTGCTGTGTTTCTGCTAAATCCTGCGAAATTATTTTTGTGAGCTTTTCAAGTTCAGCATTGGCTTTAGATAACTCAAGAGTCTTTTGGTCAACCAGCATCTGAACCGTAGCTGAGCGGCCAATAATAACCATCATTAAGCTTTGTAACAGAATCACCACAAACAATCCGCCTATCAGCATTGACCATGCTGTTAGATCGGCATGCGCTGACAGATATTGCTTTGACGGAAATAAAACAAAACGCCATTTTCTTCCGCCAAGGTCGACATCTTTTGAATTGTAGATTTCACGCGGACGGTTTTTTTCAAAGCTTTCGTCGTCTGAAAAAAGTTTTTCTTCTTCTTTAACAATGCTTTTAAATAACAAAGAATTTTGTGCGTCGGTCACATCATAGACTTTGTAATTTAAGCCTTCGAGATCAGAATTTGCAACGGCCGCTTCGATCAGGTCACGCACGCGAAAAATACCGGCGATAAACCCGCGGTTTTGCCCGGTCTTTGAATAAACCGGTTGATACATCGCCACACTTGGAATTCTAACCTGACCGTCCTGAACAACCTGAATTTCAGCCGTAACCGAAGGTAACCCCGTTCGTAAGGCACGATCCATGGCTTTTTTTCTTACGTCAGAAGCGTAAGTATTATGCCCTAACGCCTGCGTATTGCCGTCAATAGGCTCGATAAAACGAACTGGATAATAACGGTCATGTTTTAAGGCAGGTTTTGACTGTCCATCTTGTAGCTCTACGATGCGTGAAGACTCTTTTTCAAATTGAGCGCGCTGTGAATCTAACACCAACGGGTTCCATGAAATAGCACGAATCCCTTTTCTGTGTGTTAAAGAATCTTTTAAAAATTCATGAAACTCCTGTTTTGAAACTTCGTTTGAAGCAGAAAAGAATCTTTCGGCACTGGCAAGAACAACCTGGTAGTGATCCATAGTTTCAGCGATTCTTCTGGCACTGGAATCACTTTCATTTTGCAGGCGATTTTTAAATTTTTCTGATAATTGGCTACTGCTGAAAAAGAAAAACCACACTACAAACCCAAATAATAAAAGCGACGGTAGCGCGACTAAACGTTTCTTTCCCGTCCATTCGGTTAAAGGTCTTTCAGCTAAAGATAAAACCATCGGCGTAAATACCATGGCTCCGATAGCATCACCGACATACCACATGCCCCAGTTATAAAAAAAGCTGGCACCGCTGACTACACCGAAAGCAAAAAGCGCAGTGACGCTGAAGCTGGCGTTAACCAAACAGCTTGCAGGCCCTGCTAAGCTTAAAAACTTAATAATACTTTTTTCATTACTTAAAGAATTAAAATAAGGAATATAACGCTGAATTAAAAAAGCGCCTGCCAGTGCCTGCAGTGTAGCACCTAAGCCAATCAGCAAACCAATAGCCATCGATGTGGTATTTAAACTGTTTGAGTGATAAGCCACAAAGAAATTCATTAATGTTGAACCGATAAAAATAGCGGGCCAGTAATGGCGTCCCAAAATGAGAAGCGCGGCTAAGGCAATTCCTGAAGAAGGAAACACCGCTGTAGCATAACCCGGAGGTACGGCTAGCTTAAGGCCCAGCACCCCCGCAATGCAATAGGCTGTCGCAATCACGACTGACCAGAACATATATTTTTGCAGTTTGTTCATTTCTTTTCCCACAAGAACCTATCGGCGGGAATTCGATTCTATAAATAGCATTAAGGAGCATTTGTAGAAATCAACATAAGATCGAGATAAGCGCGATTATAGAAGACTTAAAAGAGAAATAACCGCCTACATTTGTAAGCGGTTATTTATTTATGTGTAACAATAAAAACTAACGCTGTTGGCGTGAGCTTGAATTGCTTGATGATGAGCTTCGTTCTGAACTTTGTGAAGAACGTCCGGCCCCGCCAGCACGAGATGAACTCGATGAGGAACGTGAACCGCCATTTCTTGAAGTACGTGAACTTTGATTTGATCTTTTCATAAAATTTTCCTTTCGTTAGGGTCTCATTTGATCGCCGACTTTAAAAGATTTCGTAAATCGTGGTGGCATTAGATTTTTAACAAGATCAAATGTTGTTCCCACAAATCCCTCTTCTTTAATGTCGGGTTTCATTCTTTCAAACGCTTCAGCAAACTGTGTTGCTTCTTTTTCAGTGAAGAGCTGTTTGGCCACATTGAAAATGCGCCCTTCTTCTTCGCTGATATGATGTTCAAGAGCCTCTTTAAGTTTGCGGGCTGTCGCTTTCCAGTCCGCATCGATAACGTCTTTAGCCTGAAGAAGAGTCAACATTCCTTCAGCTTCGACGTGCTCTTGATAAGCGTGCATAATGATATCTTTGGCTTCATCTAACGCACGCAGTGAATTATAGAACACAGCTTCTTCCGCTCTCACGTGCGGAATAAGCTCGTCTTTAATTTGGTGAATAAGGTCTTTTCTGTTTTTTGAATTTTCATCTAAAGACAAAAGCTCATTCAGTAAAGATTTAACTTTTTCATGGTCTTTTTTTAAAGCCTCGTAGATTAACATCGGCATAACCTAGTAACGGTTTTCGTTGTAACGACCGCGAAAACCGTATTCGTCTTCAACGTTTTCGTCCTGGTTGTCGTAATTATTCATCCATCTTTCGTCGCGGTCGCGAGACGATCCGTAACGGGCTTCGCGTTCGTAGTCGCCGCCACCTTCATTGTAGCCATGGCTGCTGCCGTAGCGCGAGCCGCGTGAATTTATTCTGTCATCATCGTAGTCAAATTCAGAATAGCCTCGACCTTGCCCGCTATAATTCTGACTGCGCGAAGACCCACGAGAAGGATAGTTTCTTTCGCTCTCGTAGGTGTCTCTCCACGGACTGCGTCCTGTATTTCCTTCGTAAAAGTCTTGGTCATTAACTGAAGAGTATTCGCCGCGACGACCACCGCGTGCAAATCCTCTCTCACTGTCATCACGATACTCCCTGTCGCGGGAACTTCCACCGTAGTCTTCGAAATCAGAATAACGGCCTGAGATTGTTCGCACGCCTTCTCTGCCGTAGTCACCCCGCGAACTGTCGCCATAACTTGTTCCTGTGCCGTAGCTGCTTCCGCGGCGTCCGTAGTCACTTCCATATGTCGCTCCTCGTCCGTAATCGCTGCGTCCCATGTCATACTCATCGCGTGAAGACATTCTTGTTCCCAAAGCTCCGTAGCGGTTTTCTTCGTCTTGTGAGCTTTCTCTTGAGCTTGAGCGGGATGATGATCCGCGGCCTGATGAAGTTGATCCTGTTGTTGATCGTCCTGTGCTTGAGCGTCGCGAAGTTGTTGATGAACTTGATCCTCTTTTAGAGGAACCTTTCGTAGATTGTCGCATGAGTACTCCTTTACATGTACGTGTTGCTGTTTGCTGTTAAAAGCTATTTTTGTTTTCAAATAACTGTCTGAATTATTTGGCGATGCAACTTGAAGACCAAAATTTATTTGTGAACGAATGCCACAGGAGTCACGACCCGTGTCAGGCCTTCTGGTACAAAAAAAGCTGACGTCTTTTTAAAACGTCAGCTTTTTGTTTTGAAGAATATTATTCAGCTAAGTGTTAGCTTTTTTTATCGTGTCAGTGTTATGCACATCTGGCTTTGGATCACTAGAGTGTTCAAGTTTATCGCCCATTCTAGAGATAAAATTTCCGACTTTGGTAGCTCCAGCATTGGAAATTTTTTGGCCAGCACGTTCAATTTTATCACCGACCTTTTTTGAAAGTGGGGTGTTATCTTGATCATGTTTCATAAACATCTCCTTTATTATGGGAACTGTTTATTCCTAATTGGTTCAACTTCTATTCCAGTATTTCAAAAAATCTGAAGACCCGCTTCTGCGACAAAAATGAACTATAATGCCTCGTTCTAATGACAGGTCTTAGTTTTGCAAAAATTTAATTCGTTATTTTAAAAATCAATGAAGAGGTATTTATGCGCACTCACCCACAAGTCACTAAAGAACCAAAACCACCATTCAAAGAACGCCGGCAATCGTCTCCCGGTTTAGAACATAAAATGAAAATTAAACCATTGTGGCAAGCCCCGCTTTACAGATCAGCGAACAAGCTTGAACACAAAAAAGCTTTGATTACCGGCGGTGACAGCGGCATTGGTCGTGCCGTTGCGGTTCTTTACGCGCGTGAAGGCGCTGATGTGGCCATCGTTTATACGGCCAAAGAAAGAAAAGATGCCGAAATCACAAAACATCTGGTTGAAATGCATAACCGCCGCTGCGTTTTAATTGAAGGCGATCTTAGCCGCGAAGCTTTTTGTAAGAAAGCTGTAAATACCGCGTTTAAAGAATTAGGCGGTTTGGATATTTTAGTTAGTAATGCTGCTCATCAGATGCGAAAAGATTCTCTAGAAAAAGTCACAACCAAAGAGTGGGATTTAACTTTTAAAGTAAATATCTACGCTTACTTTCATTTAGCCAAAGCAGCTCTAAAATATTTTAAACGTGGTTCTGCGATTATCGTGACCAGTTCTGAAACCGCGGCTATGGGTCCGCATGATTTACCCGATTATTCAGCCACTAAAGGAGCGATTAATACTTTTACAAAATCTTTAGCTCAATCGCTGATAAAAAAAGGAATCAGAGTAAATGCCGTAGCCCCGGGGCCGGTGTGGACACCGCTTAATCCGGCAGATAAAGGAGCTAAAAAAGAAAAAATTAAAACCTTCGGTCACAAACAACCTATTCAACGTCCGGCACAACCCGAAGAGCTTGCGCCACTGTATGTGTTTTTAGCTTCAGATGCCGATTCTAGTTATATCACCGGAACAGTTATTCCCGTGACCGGCGGTTTACCGATTAACTGAATTTATGAAATAAATAGGATTAAGAAATTATTTATTTCTTTGGTTTTCAAGCATCAGTTTTTCAAGGCGATCAAGACGCTTTTTTAACTCAGCGTTTTCAGCTTTTAATGTTTCTACTTCTGATTTATCAGCTTTTTTAACTTCAATACTTGCAACAGCGCGGTCAAGTTTGCGCTCAACACCTGTGATTTTATAATAAAGTTCTTTCACTGCTTCGATTAACGGAGCCACTAATAACGAATAACTTACTGATTTAAAAGAATCTGAAGAGGTGTTCACAGCTTCTGGAAAAACTTTTTCAACTTCTTGTGCGATCACACCCATATCACGTGTGGCTTTAAATTGTTTATCTGGAAATTCATCGGTTCTCCAGTCAAAATTTACCCCGCGAAGTTTTAAAATTCTATTTAACGAATCAGGAATAACTTCGATATTTTTCTTAGCTCGTTGATCTGACCAAGACGCTACCGTACCTGTTGCGCGAATATCACCGGTCACATCAAGATTCGTTGCTGGAGACGCATTACCGATACCGACTTTACCATCACCTTTTACAACCATACGGCTTGAACCATTTGAACGGACATTTAAAATATAAGTCGCCGCATCTACAGATGCTGTATAAACCTGAAGACCATTGGCGTTTGTCTGCGTACCCGAGTTAAAAAGATTTGCCGCGTAGCCACCAGCTGTGGCTTGCCAACTAAATCCTCCAGGACCGATACCACTACCACCAGTGACCGCAATCGTTCCGCCGTCACCAAGATTAGTTTGCGTATTACCAAGCTGTCCGGCAGGACTTGTAATTCCACCTACACCGACATTACCATTAGCATCGATAATAACACGTGATGTGGAGCTTGTGCCCAGATATAAAGGTCCCGCTTGATAATTCATTAAAGCTAATGTGGCATTACCGGTACTGCCAAAGCCGACATAACCATAATCTGAATTCTCTGCGCGAAATTTTAAATACGGACGGCCATTCGCTCCTGTTGATTCAAGAGTGGCCACTGGATTTGTCACCGTCGATGTGTTGGCAACATGTAAAGGTGTTGATGGATTCCAGATACCGATACCCACATTACCGCTCGCTGTAAAACGAACTCGCTCGGTGACATCTGCGTTTCCGTTATTCGTTAATAAACGAAGGTCTGCTGTCACTTGTCCACTGGCTGTGGCTGCTGTTGTAACAGCTTGTAATAAAACACCACGCGTATATTGGTTTCCGTCGTAGCCGCGAAAACTAATATTACCTAAGGCGTCTCCAGTTTGAATAATTGCCGGAGACCCAACAGATCCACGATCTTTATTTAAATAAATATCAGGCCCTGCTGCAGAAGAAATAGTTCTTGTTTGCGCAAGACTTGCTGAAGTTCCTTGAATATCCAGTTGATATGAAGGCGTTGTTGTTCCAAGACCTACATTGCCGGTGCTTCCCACCGTCATGCGCGGAACATCACTGGTCATCAAGTGTAATGGTGAAGGGCTTCCTGTACCCACAAGCATGCTTGAAACAGGAAGCGTTGTGTACGTGCGAAGCGCTGCCGTGTTTGTTCTTGAAACTGTATTTCCACCCCAGTTACCTGCAGCCGTTGTACTGTAAGTGATAAGTTGAATACCGTTAGCTTCACCTTCAACATCGATGGCTGACATCGCTGTTGTGCCAGAACTTAAATTTCTGATAAGAAGAGCGGTATCAGAGTTTTGGTCTTTTTGAAGATGCAATAATTTTGCGGCCGCCGTAGAACCAATCCCAACATTACCGCCGTTTGGATTTAAATAAAGGTTCGCATAAACATTCGTACCGGTGAAACTTGAATAACCAGAGTTGATACTAACAGCTCCACCACTCGCGTTGGCCGTCGTGTTACCACCGGCAATTGAAATACTTCCGCCTGAATAAAGACCCGCTGCCGTCGTAGCTCCATCACCACCAATTAGATCTATCGCGCCACCCACACCGTCAGTAGCGGCGCCACCACGAATCGCCACAGCTCCACCGTTACCTGATGTTGAACCACCTTTACCAGCTAAAATAAACACATCAGGACCTGCGGAAGAAGTTCCACTGGAATTACCGGCGAATAAAACAGATTGATAAGTAGTTCCACCAGGAACTTCACACACCCGACAAGAAACACCTGAACATGTAGCCGCACTCGGACCTGCTGCCGCACCACCAAGATCTTTCCAGCTTGGCGGACATGTCGACATCATAAAACGTAAACCTGCGGTCAGCTTTGACGCTGCCGCTGGTGATTCACAGGTAATCATTGGAACTGTAACTGCATTAAGAGTGTATCCTGCAGAACCAGGTCCTGTATCTCTTCCCAGATTTGTCCAACCTGAAGGACAAGATTCCATCAGAACTTTTGCTGAGGCTGGAATTAATGCTGCACTTGCAGTTTGGCACATACGGCAACTTACTCCGTTACAGGTCACCGAACCAGGCCCACCGCCCGTTACTCCAGTATCTGTCCACCCCGCCGGACATGATTGCATCAATAAAATAGCTGAGGCGGGAACTAAATCAGTACTACCAGCGACAGTTCCTGAAACATTTAAATTTCCACCGACATTAACATTACCACCAACCAATAAATTTAAATCTTGCGTGCCACTCCAAGTTCCTGTGCGGTCTGAAGCAATACCTAAACGTAAAGTTTTATCAGCAGAACTTGTTGCTGGCCCCAGCGCCCAATAGTCGCTGCTAATCCAGTTACCCACATACTGACCTTGGCCGGCAGAGTTATTATAACTTGCCACATAGATGTTATAATTAGAAGGCATTGCCCCGCTTGGACCAACTTGCAACAAAGCATTTGGATTCGTATTACCGATACCCACAAAACCATTTGAGTGAATGCGCATAATTTCTTGGCGCGCACTTGTACCACTCACCGTTGTTGCAAAGGTCATGTAGTTTCCACGTTGTGATGACGTTTGATCTTGCGCAGCTACAACTTCAATATGTGCATTCGTCGTATTCGTGTTTGATCCATCATGAGCACGGAAATAAAAACCACCGATAGAATCATCCGCTAGCACGCCGGTGCCAGCAGAAACAGTTCCGCGTTGGCGTACCAGCATAAAAGCAGCATCGTCATTAGGGTTATTCGAAGCGTGTAAGTACCGGGCTGCAAAAGCATTCCCCGTCCAAATGTCTAACGGAAAACTTGGATTTGAGGCTCCAATACCGACATTGCCAGCACCAGAAATTTTAACCAAGTCACTGCCCTCGCTCGAAAAACGAAAGCCAAACTTAGTCGGTCCCACTTTAGCATTATTGTTGAAAATCATATCCGCATTAAAACCGATTGATCCATTTACATTGTTTGAAGATGATGGGCCAAACAGAGCACTTGGTGCGGAAAAATTAATTGTGGCTGTGTCTAACGAAGCATTACAGGTTGGACCAGCACAAGCTGAATTGGTCGTTTGACCAAACTGCATATTACTGTCGTCATCAACTACGGTAAATCGTGCTGCAGGATTTGATGTGCCTACCCCGACATTACCTGAAGTATAATAAATATTTGTTCCGCTTGTTACCCACTGCGAACTGGTGATCGCTGACATCGAAGCGGCCAGCGAAGTCAGTGAACTTGTGTGCGTATTTACAGTTGAGGTTAAAGCCGTAATTGAACTTGCGTTTGTAGCCAATGAATTTGTAACAGCGGTCATAGAAGCGGCCACTGTGGCTGAATTTGCCGGAGTATATCCAAGAGCTGAAATAACTGAAGAACTTGTTGTTGCTCCTCCGACGCCGAAAGCTTGCCATGATGTTCCGTTACAGTATTCAACATTACTTGCCATGTAACGAAGAGTTCCCGCATAACTTACAGCACACGCAGCAGTTTCAGTACCTACACGCACACCGCCTGAAACATCAAGGGCTGTCACAGGTGATGAAGTACCGATACCGATACGGCCTGCGAAATAGTTTTTGCTCGAATCTCTTTGGTAAATACCATAATCATTTATAGCCGGTGAGCTCATGTATTTTTCTAAATACAGACCGTAGGCATTCGTTACTTTGGCCCCGCTGTGATTTTCGATCGTTGAATATAAGCCAATAATATCTTGAGTGTTGGCTGCACCGTTAATCGTGTTTTTAATCTCTGAATGCACACCGACGATTCTTGTCGCTGACGCTTCATTTACAATATGCGTGGCTGTGCCATAAATATTCGTGGTCTGCTTTGAATTTGTGATTGTGTAATCAAGCCCCGCCATGTTTCCGGTAGTTCCCACATTTTGAAGAGCGCCTGTTGTACCTGTCATCGTTGCGTTATTCGACATATTAACGACGTTAAGCATTTCGCCAAACATATTAGAGGCCGTTCCGCTTGCGTTCTGAACTATTGAAGCACTTCCTCCCATGCCCCAAGTCGTTCCGCCGTTAGAATTACTAATAACATTAAACTGGCCGTACATTTCATTCACTTGAACTGAACTATTGTTTGAATTTAAACTCATAGTCGCCACTCGGCTTCCCGCCGTGGCCGTTTGCGAAGCTTCCACTCTTAAATCAACGGTTACACCGACATCAACAGCGGTGCTGTTCGTAGCTGGAGCCGCTATTGAGTTCACAACAACAGCTGCAGTTTGTCCTGAAGTGAGCGTTTGTATCTCATTAAATTCGGCTGTTGTAGCCGATGTGACATTCTGAAGAAGTGCCGACGGTTTTGCTAAAGAATCACCTACTGAAAATTTCGTCGCAGGCGCTGACGTTGCGACGCCGACCCGACCCGAACCATAGTAAATATTTGATCCGGTGGCTTGCCACTGCGAACTCGTTAAGGCTGCCATCGATGCCGACAAACTATTTACTGTCGAAGCTATCGCAGTAACAGAACTGCCTAAAGAATTAATCGTTGAAGTCACTGTCGTAAAAGATGTGCCTACAGTATTTAATGAATTAGATATTGAAGTAAACGATGTACCCACCGTCGATTGATTAGCTGGTGTATAACCAAGAGCTGTTGTGACATCACTTGAAGTGACAGTGTATGAAGCGCCGCCACCGCTGGCCACACTTACGCAATTAAAACTTGTGCCATTGTAACGAAGAGCCTCTGAAGCCGCGCACGTTGGAATTGTTGAATACTGAACGTAACTTGTGGCACTCACTCCGCCTAAACTTAATGAATCGTTTGAATAAATCGCATACGGAACAGCGTTGATCGCCATTGCTGGCAATGTCTGCCAACCATTTCCATCATTAAACTGCATGACAATTTTTCTGATATCTGTGGCTACGGGTGAATAACTTACCGGGCCTCCGGCATCACAAGAAAGTGATGGCGTTGAATTATTAAAAACTTGGGCAAATGTCGTTGCGCTGGCCGGATAAGTTTTTACACCAGATCCTAACGCGAAAGAAATCATTCCGCCCGAGTTGGCCATGTTGATCGCCGAAAAAGTTTCTGAATATAAAATACATGTGGCGGCAGGATTTAAAATTGTAAATTTAAAATTAACGTTGGCTGATTCTAAAGCCAAACCATCAGGTTTTACGATACGTGCTTGATAAGTTGTGCCTAGTGGAGATGCGAACGAAGACAGCGCAAAAAATAGCGCCAACAAAGCTGAAATAAGATGGTTTCTGCTAGTACGTTCCACCCTTTACTTTTCGGCATTTTTGCCAAATTCACGAGTGAAATTATGCCTTTAAATCAGTTTTACGAACTAGACCCCATAAACAGGGTCTAATTAGGAGCTTAATGTCTCAAAATGAGTTAGTGTAAACGTTGGCAAGCGCAAATTTCTTCATTTGTAGCTTGCTCCGGAGCTAAGGCCATAGCTTCTGCAGCACCTTCAACCTGTGAAGCCACCACAGCAAGCTCAGTCAAAAAATCCATCAACGTCGAATAATCAACAACGAATTTTTGATCTTTAACACCGATAACTGCAGTGTCATCATCAATCGCATAACAAGTTAAATCGCCATCATTTAATTTTGTTGCCATAAAAATTACGCCTTTGAATAGTAAGAAGTGACTAACGCTTCATCAAGCGCAAATGGAACCGCTTCAAAACCCGGTTCATCTTTTAAAGTGACCGAAGCCGCTGTATCAGACACATTTTTATCTAACCAGTCTGGCATTTGTAATCTTGGATTTGCTTTAGCTTGTAAATAGATTTGGTTATTTAAACCTTTTGCCGTGATTGAAATCACATCGCCAACTTTTAATTTTTGTGAGCGAATATTTACTTTTTTTCCGTTCACTTGCACTTGACCGTGTGAAATCATTTGCGATGCTGAACGCATGCTTGGTGCAAAGCCTGCACGAAACACGATATTATCAATGCGTTTTTCTAAAATATTAATTAAAGAACTGATCCATTTGCCGCCGGATTTATCTTTTTTAGCTAATTTCACTAAGCGGATTAACTGCTCTTCACGCACGTTGTAGTGCACACGAACTTTTTGTTTTTCTTCGAGTTGTAAACGGTAATCAGAATATTTGATACGCTTTCCGCCGTGTTGTCCCGGAGGATAAGGTCTGCGCTCTAAGGCACCAGCTTTTCCTAAGCCCGGAAGTTCAGTTAATAGACGACGTTGTAATTTAAAGCGAGCGGTTTTTCCTGTTTTTTTCATAGGCCTTTATGGTTAAGACCTCTGAATTTAAAAAACAATGGATTGCCTTTAATTTTTTAATTTTGCAAATGCAGTGAAAATGAAAACAAAATGATTTTGAAAGTTAGTTGATATTTGCGAATGAAAAACTAAAGAGTTTCGTAATCAAATGGAACTAGCTCTTTAAAGTACGCTGGAACTTTGGCTTTCACTAAAATTCTTTTTTTACTAAATGGATGAGTGAATTCAAGGCTCGCCGAATGAAGGGCCAAGTTTTTAAATTTATCGGTGCTTTTACCGTATTTAACATCGCCGACAATCGGATGACCCAATCCGGCCATATGCACACGAATTTGGTTTTTCTTTCCCGTAAGTAAATTCACTTTAATTAAACTGTAAGAACCTGTTTCTTGAATCACTTCGTACTGGGTTTGTGCTAGAACACCTTTTTCAGAATCTTTGCTAGAATGCACGTGATAGTCTTCATCTTCTGATAAATAACTTTCAATCGTGTCGGCTTTCTTTTTTAAATGCCCGTGCACAATCGTGTAATATGTTTTAACCGTCGATTTCCAGTTATTTTTTAGGTACTGCTGCACTTCTTCGGTTTTTGCAAAAATCAAAGCGCCTGAAGTGGCCTGATCTAAACGGTGAACTACAAATACACAAGCACGCGATCTGGAATTACCTTTACGAATATACTGGTTTAATAAATTGTGAACGGTGTTTTCTTTTTCCCACATCGCACCAACCGTTAAGATACCGGGGCTTTTATTACCGACGATAACATCACGGTCTTCATGAAGAATATGAAACCCTTTAGGTTGGTATTTACGAGGAACTTTTTTCATGAGAAGAGCTGTACACTATTCTTTAGTGACTGCCAAACAAAGATTATAACCGGGTTGTGCGACTAAACCGCAATTGCGATCTAACATAGCTTTGCAAGTTGTGAAGTACTCTTGGCCGGCTAACCCGCAATTTTTTGCAGTCACCGCTTTGCACTTTATAAAATCACCTTTTGCCGCTAGCCCACAGTTATTCTTGGTAATTGCATTACATAACGAAAAATCAGTGCCACCCACCAGCGTGCATTGCGCAGCCTGAGTGATCGACACCAGTAAAGAAATTGCAATTATTGTCAGAAGGCTTAAGAGGCATTTTTTCATAATATTAGTCTAACATAAGTTTAACAAGAAACCATAGCCTATTATGGGACACTCCCTTTAAGCACTCAGTTTTTCACTGGTTAACTTAAGTCGTTTTGACAAAGTCACAAACAGCGCTTTTGACCACGAAGGCTTTGAAAACAAAATAGGATCAAGGCTACCGAATGGAATTTCGATAAGCTCGCAGTCTGTCACGGCTGTCACTGTCGCAGAACGAGGCTCTTTATTGATGTGGGCCATTTCGCCCACGAATTCACCGGCTTTAATTTTACCTAAATCAACACGGTGGCCATTCTTTGTTTTCCAGGCCATTAACTCGCCCCGTTTAACAAGGTAGGCACTTTCACCACGAACGCCCTCTTTAAAAAGCAGTTCGTTCGGCGCTAAAAAGTGTAATGAAAATTCTGATTTTTTATCCTGGCTTAAACGATTTAAGGATTTTGTTACACATTGGTTAAACCAGATTTCATCTTTATAATTAGTTAAAAACTGAACCTGGCCACTGACCACATGATCAATAAATAATTCATCATCAGGTAATTCAGAGGTAAAAATAACAGAGAAGTTATTATTTTCGCCCTGTAATAAATCAGTAATAAATTGGGCCCCTGAAAATTTAGCGATTTCTAAATCTAAGATAATAACGTGCGGGACCACATTACGAAATTTAAATAAAGCTTCAGGAACATCGTAAGCTTCAAATATAGTTGCTTTATGAATGTGTGATTTAACGGTCTCAGAAATTGAAAGCATCTTGTGCTTATCTTCTGTAACAACTAGGAATATTCTTTTTTCTTCAAGTGGAGCTTCGACCATAATGACTTATTCGGAAGGATTTGTCGTGACATTAAAACAATTTTTAGATTGGCCCGGCACTGTCTCAGCGTGAGCCAATCTAGACTTAAAATTACTTACACATTTTTAAATTTTTGCTCGAGCTTAAGATCGTTTTGTATGACGTCTTGTCACCTTCACGAAGTACCGCCCAGTATCTTGCGCCACCGCGCCATTTCGAATCAACTTTACCGGCAATACGGCCATCACGACCAACCCAACGATCAAGAATTCTTACACCACAACTTAAATTTTTAAGTGGGTTATGTAAGTCTTGGGCATTACTTAATTCACAGTCATAACCGTTAGCACTTTCAATCGAGATTTGTAATAAACCACGGCTAATCACTTTTTTACCTGAGCTATCAGAAAAGTCTTCTGTATAAGTAGTGTTTGTATTGAATGAACTTTCAAATTTTGTCATGACTGACATAATGTAAATCCAATATTTTTTACGCTCATTGTACGTTAAGTTTTTATAGTTCGGGCAGAATGTAGCTGCATCGGCAGGAATCACGTCTAATAAATCCTGACCTAAACGATCAAGTTCTGAATATAAATGGTTTGACCACTCACGGCTTCCTGAAACTTTAGCTTCCCATAGAGGAACCGCATCAGAAGTATCTGCACCAGGTGCAGGAGTTGGTGTTGGCGTAGGAACTGGTGTCGGCGTTGGGGCTGGCGCTGGAGTCGGAGCCGGCGTAGGTGCTGGTGTTGGAGCTGGTGCCGGTGTTGGCGGCTTTGGTGTTGGAGCTGGTGTTGGCGTCGGCGCAGGTGCCGGAGGCTTTGGAGTTGGCTTTGGTTCTTGCTCAACTGGTTTTCCGCGTCCCATCGCATGTGCTGTGTTCATGTTGAAAGTTACTAAGATCGTTGCTGCTAATAATGTGATAATTGCTGTTTGTGTTTTCATGCCCAAAGATTCGGGCAGATTTTACCTAGACTTTAATCCCTATTTTACTGTCTACTTCTTTGTCAAAAGATCTAAACTTACAAGAATTACGTTTCACAAATCACTCGAAAAGCGAAAATTTCTTCTGTTTCGTAATCTATTTTCAATGATAGCCAGACCAATCCCCCAGGCAATGTGAGCTACAGTCATTGAAATTTTTCTCTCTTGAATCATCTTGTTTGTCGTTGGATGAAGTTTAAATAAAGGTGTTAGTTCTCCGTAACTGGCGGCCCAGGTTGTCAGACCAAACCCAAGGCCATCGATCAGTGCGGATTTAAATTTAAATTTCTTCGCTATCATCGCATAAGCTATCGCCGTTAAGATTCCATAACCGAAATGTACGGCTAAAACTAAATTTTTATTTTTCTCTGGTGAAAATTTTCGAAACAGTGAAGATGTAAAAAGACTCATCGGCACCGTCGCCGCAAGTCCGCTCCAAAATCCCCGCTTGAAATTTGAAATCATAATTTCTCCGCATCAGGAAATATCACCTTCAATTAGTAAACATTCAAATTGACGGCCAAGTTTGACCAACTTGACAAAGTTTTTTTTGAACCAATTGTTGTATGCAACAAGGAGGAATAAATTATGACGATCAAACTTAAAAAAGTTTTCGCGAATCTTTTCTACGTTATAACCGTTTTATTTTTTATTCTTGTTGCGTTAGACGCTCCACAGAAGTCGAACGTGGATCTTCAGAGTGACAACGTTGCAGCCTTGACAGAATTTTTTACGAACTCAAATTTAAATTAAGAAAATGAATCAGTTTTTATACTGAAAAGATATAGGAGGATTATATGAGATCACTCACACCGTTCTTTAATAGTAGAAGTTTAACTCCAACAGATTTATGGAGAGAAATGGATCGCATGTTCGATCATTTCGCAACACCGGGTCTTCCGGTTTATGATGAGCGCGAATTCGCACCGGCATCAGAATTAACCGAAGAAGAAAATCACTACATGCTGAGCATGGATTTACCCGGCATGAAAAAAGAAGATATTAAAATCGAAGTTGCTGACGGTACGTTAGTTATTTCGGGCGAACGTAAACATGAAAAACGAAATGATGCAAACCAAGTACATCGCTTCGAAAAATCATACGGTACGTTCAAACGCAGTTTCGTCTTACCGAACACGATCAGTGCGGATAAAGTCGAAGCCCGCTATGAAGATGGCGTACTTGAACTTTATTTACCGAAAACTGAAGTGGCCTCTGCAAGAAAGATTGAAATTCAATCAGGCAAAGGCGGCATCTTCGACAAGTTATTAGATCGCAAACAGGCACAAAATACGAATAAGGATGTGCCTGTTTCAGGAAAAGAAACCAAAGCTTAACGTCGCGTGCCCTTGAAGCGAGACTTCCAAACGCAGACGTCGACACGGACGTTAAATCGTTGCCCCAGTTATATAATTTATCCGAGAGGGTAAGGTCTGAGGCAAGCAAGGGGCAGAACCGTGCCCCTTGCTTTTTTTTACGACCACACATGGTCAGGAGACAAATATGTCAATGCCAATAGGAGCAATTCCTGTATTACCTCTAAAAAATACCGTGCTTTATCCCGGTATTACGCAAACATTACGCGTGGGCCGTGATAAAAGTTTAAAAGCGGTCGATGCAGCAATGTTAAAAGACAACTGGATTGTCACGTTGGCTCAACGTCATCCTGACAAGCCCATTGAAAGCCCAGATGAACTTTATCATTGGGGTACTTTAGCAAAAATTGAATCTATCAAAGGAACCCATGAACAAGGTTACTTTGTAACTTTACGCGGTTATCACCGTATGAAAGTGAATTCTTTCAAAACCGACACCGAAATTTACGAAGCACACACGGAACGTGTTGATGACACAATAGATATTGATCCTTCAACAGAAGGCGCACTTCTTACGTCACTTCGTCAAATCAGTATTGAAGTCTTGCAGTTGGTTCCGGGTAACACCGAACAGGCGCAAGAGTTAGTGTTGGCTATTGAAGATGTGGGATTACTTTCGTACTTAGCTGCGGCCAATATCGAAATTACGCTGGATGAACGACAACATCTTTTAGAGATGACGTCGATCAAAGACCGCGTAATGCACTTACTGACTTTAATGAATCAACAAAAAGATAATTTACAAGTCAGACAGGATATTCGCCAAAAATTAGGAACTAAACTTGGCCAAACCCAACGTGAACACATTTTACGTGAACAGTTAAAAACAATTCGCGAAGAGTTAGGTGAAGGTGATGAAACATCTGCTGTAGAAGATTATCTTAAAAAAATTAAAGATGCGAAGATGCCAAAAGAAGCCAACGATCTGGCCATGCAACAGCTTAAAAAGCTTGAAAGTTCGGGCCAACAATCGCCGGAACATCAAATGATCAGATCGCATTTGGATTTAATGGTGGCTTTACCATGGAGCAAATCTTCAGATAAAAAAGATTTTAACCTGGATGAAGCTGAAAGCATCTTACATGCGGATCACTACGGCTTAGATAAAATTAAAAAAAGAATTTTACAGCACTTAGCGGTGCTAAAACTTAAAAAAGAAAAACGCGGATCGATCTTGTTATTTATCGGTCCTCCGGGAGTTGGTAAAACATCCCTAGGGCAAAGTATTGCACGCGCCTTAGGAAAAAAATATCAACGTATCAGTTTAGGTGGTGTGCGTGATGAATCAGAAATCCGCGGCCACAGAAGAACTTATATCGGTTCACTTCCGGGACGTATTATCGCGGCTGTTAAAAAAGCCGGAGAAAACGATGCGGTTTTCTTACTGGATGAGATTGATAAAATGTCGCGTAGTTTTTCTGGTGACCCCGCTTCAGCCATGCTTGAAGTGTTAGATCCAGAACAAAATACAACGTTTACAGATCACTACCTCGATACGGCATTTGATTTGTCGAATATCTTCTTTATTGCCACGGCGAATAGCCTTGAAGGTATTCCACTGCCTCTGCTTGATCGTATGGAAGTGATTGATTTGTCGGGTTATACGATCGCCGAAAAGTTTCATATTGCGAAAACGCATTTGATCCCGAAACAAATCAAAGAACATGGCTTAACACCTGATCAGATCGAGATCACGGACGAAGCTCTGTTCAAAACGATTTCTCACTACACCCGCGAAGCCGGTGTGCGTGAGTTGCAACGTAAGATTGCCGAAATGGCCAGATTTACTTCTGAAAAAATCTTACGCGGAGAAGCCAAACTCGTTATTGAGCTTTCACGCTTAGAAGAAATTCTTGGGCCTGAACGTTATCAAAACGAAGTGGCTGATGTGGTGGCAACACCAGGTGTGGTGACAGGCCTTGCTTGGACACCGGTGGGTGGAGATATTTTATTTATCGAAACTGCACTTGTGCCGGGTAAAGGTGAAATGATTGTGACCGGACAATTAGGTGACGTCATGAAAGAATCCGCACAGATTGCAAAATCGTTAGTAAAAGCGCGTCTGCAAACGTTAGCGCCGACTTTTGATTTTAGTAAATTTGATATTCACTTACACGTTCCGTCTGGAGGAATTCCAAAAGATGGCCCGTCTGCGGGTATCACATTATTAACATCGCTCGCCTCCCTTATTTCTCGCCGTGTGGTTAATCCAAAATTAGCCATGACCGGAGAAATCAGTTTACGCGGTAAAGTTATGCCTGTTGGCGGTATCAAAGAAAAAGTGATTGCCGCCCACCGTGCCGGAATAAATGAAGTGATCATGTCTGATAGAAATGAAAAAGATCTAAAAGACGTACCTGAAGAGGTTAGATCACAAATGAAAATCCACTTGGTGCAACATATTAATCAGGTGTTAACGATTGCCTTAGGTATTGATCTGTCTGATTGGAGTGATGAACTTTTATATCATCCCAAAGATCACGACGCGAACTTACCTTCAGCGATGTCGAACTAAAGTTAGCTAGTCCAATCAAGAGGGCCAAGTCCGCGAGGACTTGCGCCATTCATGATTGGTTTTTTTAATTCTCTTTGGGCGAAGGAACTGACGTGTGTAACAAGCACCGTGGTTCCTAAGCCTTTTTTCTGTATACGGCCTTCGATAATCAAAAATTTTGAATTAAATAAGACCGGTTTGTATTTTTCAAAAACATCATTTTTTAAAACCGTATCAACACTGCCGAATTCATCTTCTAAGGTGATAAACCCTGTTCCTTTAGCCGGTGGTGGTCTTTGCATGACCGTTAAAATTCCAGCGTAGCGAAGAAGTTTACCTTTCATCATTTTTTTAACCTGCACTGACGTGATCGAAGGCAAATCTTTAATTTCTGAACGTAAGGCTTTCATTAAATGGCCATTGTTTGAATAACCCAATTTTCTATAATCGGTTGTAACTTTTTCTAGGTAAGTCATATCTGCAAATAAATCTTCGCGCGCCTTAAGCTCTGTGGTTTCATTAAATAACATCATCTGCTCGCTGTTTTTTTCCTGCACTAACTTTCCGAATTCGATCGATTGCCAGTATGAATGTCTTCGATCTAGACCAAATATTTCAAAAGTGTTCGCTAAAGCTAAGTTTTCTAAAACATCTTTATTAAAATGATTTCTGAAAATAAAATCATTTAATGAATGAAAATCACCTTTTTCTCTTTCCGCGATGAGATGTTCGACATCCTCTTTACGAATCTTTTTTATATGCGAAAAGCCCATGCGTACAGTTTTTTCACCTTCCAAGGTTGTTTCCCAAACTGAAAGATGCGGATCGATCGGCAAAAATGTAACACCATTACGGCGAGCTTCATTCATTAAAGTATCAATCGAATAAAATCCCATGGGTTGAGAATTAATCAGCGCCACCACTAGCTCTGCTGGATAATGGCACTTCATATAGGCTGATTTATACGCTAAAGAAGCGTAACTAGCTGCATGTGATTCTGGAAACCCGTAATGCGCATAACCTTTTACGTATTCAAAAAGATCGTTCGCAAATTTTTGTGAAATACCCGCCTTTTCTAAAGCTTTACGCAGTTTTTCTCCCATGACGTTCACAGAGTTTGCTGATCGCTGCAGTAAAAGTGATCTGCGTAACTGATCGGCTTCTGATGAAGTAAATCCTGCCACATCAATGGAAATTTGCATAATCTGCTCTTGAAAGATGGGAATACCTAAAGTTCGATCTAAAATTTTATCTAAAGCAGCATTACCAAGTTTAGTTTCCCAGGCTCCCCTACGTTTTAAAGCTCGTCGTTGAATATAGGGACGAACCATTCCGCCCGTTGTAGGGCTTGGACGCACTAACGCCACTTCGACAACTAAGTCATAGAAATTTTCTGGCAGCGTTTGCACAACCATATTCATCTGAGCGCGTGATTCAATTTGAAAAGTGCCGTGAGTTTCTCCCCGTTGAATCATTTTATAAGTCGCCACATCATCATCAGGAATTTCACGCCAATTAATCCCGGCCATGTCTGTGGCTTTATGCAGAGCTGTTAAAAAGCCGATTGATAAAACATCGACCTTCATTAAACCCAAAGTTTCTAAATCATCTTTATCCCACTGAACAATCGTGCGCCCTTCCATCCGAGCTGGTTCGATAGGAACAATTTCAATTAACGGTTCATCAGATAAAACAAAGCCACCGCTGTGAATTGATAAGTGGCGCGGAAAACCTTTTAACTCTTGAGTTAATTCATCAATAGTATGTCTTCGGTATTTAAAATTTTTGGCGTGCTGGTCAAAATCTTTTTCTAGCTCACTTGCTGAAATAGTTCCGACTTGAACACCAACCGCTTTGCTGATTTCTAGAAAAGCACTGCGACGGCGATAAGTGCGCACCGCTGACACCATTGCAGCCCGTTCACGGCCGAAGCGTTTGTAAATATACTGAATAATTTCTTCTCTGCGATCGTGTTCAAAGTCGATATCAATATCTGGTGGTTCTTTGCGACCTTCGTTCATAAAACGATCAAATAAAAGATTCATCTGAATCGGATCAATACTGGTAATACCTAAAACATAACAAACAATTGAATTCGCTGCCGATCCGCGGCCTTGGCAAAGAATATTTAATCTTTTTGATTCTTTCACAATATCCTGAACAGTTAAGAAGTAATGTTCATCGCCTCGTTTGGCAAAAAAGGCTAATTCACGTTCAATTTGCTCGATAGCTTTTGGTGGAATTTTTCCTTTATAAGTTTCACGGGCTCCTTCATACACCAATTCACGTAAATAGCTGGCTGCGGTGTGACCTTCAGGAATAAACTCATGCGGGTAAGAGTATTTAAGTTCTGATAAATCAAATGTACACTGAGCTGAAACTTCAGCTGTGTTTGCGATAGCTTCAGGTAAATCCCAGAATAAATTTTCCATTTGCTGTGCAGACTTTAAATAGCGTTCTTCATTGGCAAATAAATGAAAGCCTGCTGTATCCACAGTAACACCTTCACGAATGCAGGTTAAGCAGTCCTGCAAAGGCCTGCGTTCTGATTTGTGATAATGAACATCATTTGTTGCAATAATTTTTAAATGATACTTTTGGCTTAAAGCTAAAACTTTTTCTGTGCGCTTTTCATCTAAGCCATCTAAATACCGGCAAAGAGGCAAATAGAGATTATCTTTAAACAAGGCCTTTAAAAATTCTACGTTGGTGTGTTCAGTGACATCCGGAATACAGATTAAATCCTGGCCACCAGAAAACTGCAGCATCATCTCAGCCATTTCAGCTAAAGTGGTGTGACCCTGGCCTTTTTCTTTATATTTATGAACTGCCGTAATTAAACGGCATAAAAAGCCATAACCTTTTCTGGTTTTAGCTAAAAGAGTAATATTCGGGTGATCTAAAACTGTGATTTCAGCGCCACTGATAAGTTTTAATTTATCTTTCACTTCTTTTAACGCTTCATAAGCACGCGGCAATGCGTACACACCATTAATATCAGTAATTGCGATGGCTGAAAGCCCTAACGCTACAGCTTGCGCGATATATTCACGGCTATCTGAAGCGCCTCGTAAAAAAGAAAAATTAGATTTAGCTTTAAGTTCAACAAACATATTTTTCTACCCAAAATATCCGTGTAAGAAAAAGCCCACACCTAAAACTTCAAAGACACTCATTTTAAGACTTGTCTGTTCTGAGCGCTCCAGCTCAACAGTAAAATAATATCTTTCAAAAGAATTTTTCTGATCTTCAGATTCAACCCACCCGCCAGAAATCTTTTCATAAAACTGGCTCATACTTTTTATCGGATAACTCTGCCCGCGAAAAATTAGCTCTTGAGCCACAATTTCAATACGCTCTGGGTAAATTAAATATGTCGGGCGTTCTGGAATTTCGTCTTGCAAATTGCGCGTAACTTTTTTTTCACCTTTAAACGGAACGACTTTACGCCAAGACTTTTCAGGTCTTCTGTCTTCAGTCAATTCTGCTTGAAAAATATTTTCACTGCCGTGCGCTTCGATCAATTGCGCAATCAAAGCCTGTCTTTTTTCCTGAACCTCTTCGCGGTTATGCAATAAGTTTTTCTGCCCCGCTGTACCTTTAACTTTGTTAATCACTTTAGTTTCAAGATAAGCGACCGGCATTAAAATCGGATTTTCCTGAAAGTTTCTATATAACCGCTCTTTAATGACATTTAGCGCACTTTTAGTTGCGTTCTGCGGAAACACAAAATCAAAATCAAAAACCCGCTCACGCTCCGGCTGCTGCGTGCTTGTTTCTAAACCAAGACGCACTTGCATCTTCTGCGCTTTTAAATCACGGGCGCGTAAACGTAAAAAAACTAAATCTAAATGTTTTTTTAATTCAAACAAAATAGGCTCAAGTTCACCGTAAAACTCAAAGTACGGAAAATCTGTTCGCTCAGTAACAACTTCTTCGGGCTTCCAGTGGGTCCAAGGAATTTCTACTTCACCGCGTAAGCGCTGCATACATAAAATACTTAAAGGCCCGTAGCGATTCACTAATTCTTTGAGTGGCATAGCCTGAAACTGCGCTAAGTTTTTAACGCCCACATCAATTAAAGAATCAGCCATTTTTAAAATATTTTTCTGTAACACTTCATCACGATTAAAGGGATCAGCCATTTCAATAAGTGCTGTCAGTGGCAATGAAGCCAAAGTTGTTGTGCGATATTTAGCTTTTAATAATGAGTACGGAATATCGCGTTCAATGCCGACACTGGGCTTTAAATTTAGCCTGCGCAGAATAACTTGTAAGCGCGCTAAAAATCCCGCTTCGTTATACAGCCTATGACACTTGCCGATTTCAATAAATAAAGCCTGCTGGCTAAAACAGATCTGCGGGCTTAAGCGCAAACAGTGTTCAGCAATCTTTGCTAAATCCAGCGCTGCGGTCGACGGAGAGTGTGAAAACCAAAGACAGGCCACTTTCATAACACCTTACCTGTTAGTTGATATGACCTGCGGTCATACTATGTTTTTGTTTTATAACATCAACATGGAGATAATTTCTTTCAGAGGTGTGTATTTCAAGTTGTAATGAAATCGGCCAAGCGGTCGATGCGGTTTTGTTGCTTAATAAAAATAAACTGGTATTCGCTTTTTCAGTAAATAACTGCAAAGCTTTTAAGGTTTTAATCTCATCAAAAATTTGTGGAGCAATCACAATTTCAAAACTTTGACTTTGAATAATACGGCGTAAAGGCTGCATCATATCTTCGCCAAATAATCCAAACGTGATATTTTCTAAATTAAGACCACGCTGATATAAAGCTGTCGGCAGAACACTTTGTTCGCGTTCAGCCCAGAAAATTTTAAATTCAGGATTTGATTTTAAAAAAGCAATCAGCCACTCCACTTTCGCTGAACCTAAAAGTTCAACGATCGCTCCCTTGGGAATTCCCGGAGAAAGTGAAGGTATAGTGTCAGGCAAAGGCCAAAACTCTTTTTGAAGAAACTTATGTTCTTCTCCTAAAACGAGCTTTAAATGTCTGATTTTTTCTGCCGCTGACATATAGAACAACAATATGTAAATTATATGTAAATGTCAATGGCTACCCGTATACCACAGACCACGGTGCATTTTCTTAGATTGCGGAGAACCCTTCTGGCGCAGAAAAATACTGCAAAGGCCTAACGTAACTACTGAAAAGAACTCGCTTTGCCAGTTCTGAAAAGATTCAAACCAGAATTCACTTTCTTTAAAAATTTCCCAAAATTCCAGCACTGGTTTTTGCAGCACGATATTTTGTTCATTGACCATCATCCAGCTTCCGTAGGCATGCAAAAAGAAAAAGCCCACAAACAAAATAAACATGGCCAGGGTTAATGACACTTCATACAGCCGCCATAAAAAAGGATGCTTCTGTGCTTGCGTGGCTGAATATTTTTTTTCATCCAACTCTTCTTTAAGATCGTGAGCTGTTTTTTGCTGAGGCAGTTTGTTCGATTCTGAAGAGCCGATCTGATAAAGATTTACTGTAAGAATAACAAACAAAGCCATCTGCAAAAATTCAGACTCCATATTTTCACTGAGCGAACTTATAAAATGCCCGCTCTTCATATACTGTGACATTGTCACTTTTGGTTTATTAAATTCTTGCTGCCGTTCTTCGTTGTAAGTGTGATGACCTTCGATCAACTGGCCAATGACTGAAAAAAGAAATAAACCTAATAAAACGAGAGTTAGACTAATTTTTTTCATATTAAGCTTTAAGCAGCAAAAACTATTCCGTTACGCGTCTTTGCAAGCGTCCCAAAATTTCCCAGTACCACGCCCGAAGAATCGCTCTAGTGGCTTTGATCGCGGCAAGCTTGTTGCTTTTTACATTACAGCGACAATTACACAGGAGGTTATGATGCGTTCAAAACATAGCAAAGAAAAAAATCTGCATGGGCCTCGTACCCATAAAAATTCAACAACTTTACACGATAAAGATATCAAAGATTCCAGCGAATACGTTGAAGGTGCTCATGATGTCGTCGGTGAAGATGCCCGTAGATCCCGTGATAAGGCTCGCCGTCATAACGAACGTTTAATATAAGAGGTGCCGTATGGCTCGCGGAATTTGGAGTGGTGCTATCAGTTTCGGTTTATTAAATATTCCGGTTTCAGTGATGAGTGCCAAAGAAGAAGAACGAATCAGCTTTCGTATGCTGGATAAACGCGATAATTCACCCATTGGATATAAGCAATACTCAAAATCTACTGGTAAAGAGATTGATCGCAAAAATATTATCAAAGCTTACGAATATGATAAAAACCAGTTTGTCGAAGTCACTGACGAAGAATTAAAAAACGCTAATCCAAAAACCACACAAACCATCGACATCGAAGATTTTGTGAATTTAAAAGATGTTGATTTTCTGCTTTTTGAAAAACCTTATTATCTGGTGCCCGGTAAAAACGGAGAAAAAGGTTACGTGCTGTTACGGGATATTTTAACAGAAACTAAAAAAGCAGCGGTGGCTAAATTTGTATTACGTAACCGGCAGCACTTAGTCGCTATTATTCCGCGCGAAGATTATTTAATTTTAGAAGTCATGCGTTTTGCGCATGAAGTGACAGAAATCAAACAAGCCAAGCACTTAGATGACTACGATTTAAATAAAGTAAGCATTTCAGCGCGGGAAATGAAGGCGGCCAAAGCTTTAGTCGATGAAATGACTGAAAAATGGAAGCCCGAAAAGTACCGCGATACCTACCAGGAAGAGCTGGTGAAATATATCGAACGAAAAATTAAATCCGGAAAAACGCGCGAAGCCGCCGAGTACGAAGAAGCACCGAAAAGTACGAATACCAACCAAGCCGATCTTATGGCTTTGCTGCAAAAAAGTCTGGGTCAGGGAAAACCAGCCCGACCTTCGAAAGAACACCGTGAAAAAGAAAAAGAACCAACGATGGCGCATTTACTCACTCGTAAAAAAACTGGCTCGCATAAAAAATCGCGAACCGCGCATCGAATGCATCACTAGGAAAATATGGGTTTACAAGAATACCGCGCCAAGCGTGACTTCAAAAAAACTTTAGAGCCCCGCGGACGAAAAATCGCCACCGCCGATGAAAGAATTTTTGTTATTCAAAAACATGCTGCCCGAAGGTTGCACTATGATTTTCGTTTAGAGTTCGATGGCGTTTTAAAAAGCTGGGCTGTACCGAAAGGTCCATCACTTAACCCTCACGACAAACGCTTAGCGGTTGAAACTGAAGATCACCCGCTTGATTACGCTGACTTTGAAGGAAGTATTCCCGAGGGTGAATACGGCGGCGGTGATGTGATTGTCTGGGATAAAGGCGAATGGGTTCCGCCCAAGAATGCGCGTGCCGCTTTTGAAAAAGGTCACATCGAATTTGAACTGCACGGCCAGAAACTTTCAGGCAAATGGATGTTAGTGCGCACCCGCCGTATGGGAAAATCCAGCAAAAGCCAATGGCTATTAATAAAACGCTCTGATCAGTTTTCTGATGAAAAACGTGATATCACCAAAGATGATAAAAGTGTTATTACCGGAATGCATTTACCCGATGAATCCCCGGCAAAAGGCAGACCTAAACCCAAACTTAAAAAAATTAAGAAGACGCCGTTACCTCATTTTATAGCGCCACAATTAGCGTTGTTAGCTGATACGCCCCCGCAAGGCGAAAACTGGTTGCATGAAATTAAGTTCGACGGGTATCGCACTCTTTGCCACAAACAAAAATCAAAAATTAAATTATTAACCCGCTCAGGTCTTGATTGGACGGCAAAGTACAAATCCCTTGAAAAAGAATGCCAGAAAATTCCGGCAGGGACTGTTATGTTAGACGGAGAAATTGTCTGGGTCGATGATAAAGGTGTCAGTCACTTTCAAGGTTTACAGAATTCTTTAGATTCGCACAAAAGCGAAGAATTACTTTATTACGTTTTTGATATTTTACATTTAAACGGCGAAGACTTACGTGACAAACCTTTATTAGAGAGAAAAATGCTGCTGGCCGAATTAGTTAAAAACACCGGTTCAAAAAAAATTCTTTTTAGTGATCACTGGGTCGGAAAAGGCAGCGAAGTTTTAGATTCAGCCTGTAAATTACATCTTGAAGGTATTGTTTCAAAAAATAGCCAGGCCCTCTATGAATCAGGGCGTGGTAAAAACTGGATTAAAAGTAAATGCTCAAAGTTACAAGAATTTGTGATCGGCGGTTACACTTTACAAAACAATAACAAATCTTTAGGGGCTTTACTTATGGGAGCCTACAATGCCCAGGGCGAATTTCAATATATTGGCCGCGTGGGCACCGGTTTTAATTCATCAGAGAGCACAAAGCTTTTAGAAAAACTAAAAAAAGTAAAGTCTGAAAAAAGTTATTTTACCGTGAACTCACCAAAACCTACAGCCCACGATAAACGCCGAAGTATGAGCTTTGTAAAGCCAAGCTTAGTGGCCCATATCGAATTTGGTGCTTGGACCAATGAAAAAATATTAAGGCATGCCGCCTACAAAGGTTTACGTCTTGATAAGAAAGCAAAGACCGTGCAACTAGAAGAACCCAAATTAAAAAAATCGGCCCCCAAAGATGTCGCTATCAGTAATCCTGATAAAATTTTATTTCCAAAAGCGAAGCTTACTAAAAAACAACTGGCCGATTATTACAAGACTATCGAAAAATGGATTATGCCTTACGTGACCAAACGGCCATTAGCTTTACTGCGCTGCCCGAACGGTGTTGGCAAAACTTGTTTTTTTCAAAAACATCAAGACACAGATGACATCGGCATTCTTTCGCAAAAGTTGCATTCGGCTTTAAAAAATAAAACCGATGAAGTTTTATACATTGATTCACTGACCGGGCTTTTAGAACTGGTGCAGTTAGGCACTTTAGAAATTCATTCCCGCGGATGTTTAGTTCACCAGATTGATTACCCGAATTTAATTGTTTTTGATTTAGATCCCGATCCGGGAGTTCATTTTGAACAGGTCAAAACCGCAGCCTTAGCTTTAAAAGATTTACTTGAACGTCTAAAACTAAAAAGCTTTTTACTTGTGAGTGGCGGTAAAGGATTACATCTGCATGTTCCGATTGAGGCTAAATACAACTTTGATGAAGTCAAAAATTTTGCAAAGACTGTCTGTGAACAGCTCGCTAAAGAAAATCCAAATAAATTCACCACAGAAATTTCAAAAGCTAAAAGAACTAAAAAAATATTTTTAGATTATTTACGTAACGGTTATGGCGCAACCGCCATAACACCTTACTCGGTGCGGGCCCAGAGCGAAGCCACCGTGGCCTTTCCGATTTCTTGGCAGGCTTTAAGAAAGGTCAAAACACCAAAGGATTTTACCGTTGATCGTGTGCTTGCGCTTTTAAAACGCAGTAAAGATCCTTGGAGTGGTTATTTTAAATTAAAACAAAAGCTTCTGATCTTAGATAAACTTAAAGATCAAGAAGCTCACTGATTTGAACTTAGATTAGTTTTTTCGCGTGTGTGATATAGTCTTTAACTAAACGCTCAAGGTTTGCTTGTAGTTTTGCATCACCTAAAGTTTTATCTGGTGTAATCGTTTCGTGCGCTTTACCTACACCCATCATCTCTGGGTAAAGCTGCGTACCTAAAACATCAAACGGCTGACGTGAATGCCATAATGAACGAACACCGCCTAAAGCCCCCGGAGAAGCCGCTAATAAAAGCGCTGGTTTTCCGGTTAATGAGACCGGTTTTAGACGTGATAACCAATCAATCGTATTTTTTAAAATACCAGGAATTGAACCATTGTATTCTGGCGTACAAATAATTAAAGCATTCGCTTCCATGATTTTTTTTGATAGCTCTTGAACACCTGCAGGAACACCTGTTGAAGCTTCGATATCGCCATCGTACACAGGAATATTTAAAGGCTGCAAATCCACAAATTCAATTTCAGCTAAATTATTTTTCTTTACGATTTCAGAAACCACACCGCAAAGTTTTTTATTTAAAGAGTCTTTTCGTAACGAACCGGCAAAAGTAAGAATTTTCATAATGTTCCTTTAGATAAAAAAATTATTTCGCGATCTTAACAATTGCGCAAGTCCCAACATTCCCTCTACACTTACGGTCATGGAAGTTTTAACAATCGATACATTTAAAGAAAAAATATTTGATTTTACAGTCACTAAAGAATGGACCTACAAAGGCGAAAAGCCTGCGGTGATTGACTTCTATGCCGACTGGTGTGGCCCCTGCCACCAACTAAATCCTATTTTGCAGGACACCGCCGAGCTTTTTAATGGGCAGGTGAATTTTTACAAAGTGAACACCGAAGAGTCGCCCGAATTAGCAGCGCTCTTTGAAGTGCGTTCGATCCCCAGCCTGCTGTTTATTCCACTTGGCGAAGAACCGGCCATGGCGTCGGGAGTAATTCCACGGGAGAAATTGGAACAGGCCATTCGCGAGATTTTTGCCTTAAAATAGTGATGTTTTTCTGCCTCATTTTTGCTTAAAATTTCTGCCTGTAAAAGCTGCAATTACGACGGAATAACAAGCCACTCCTTGCCTTCAATAACCCTCACGGTTTAGAACGGGTCATTCAAAATTTGAGGAGCACGAACTATGCAGATCAATAATCAAGATCTTTTAAATTGGGTTAACGAAATTGCGGCTTTAACAAAGCCTACAAACATCCACTGGTGCGATGGATCTGAAGAAGAAAACCAAAAGCTTATCGACATGATGATCGCTTCTGGAACTTTAAAAAAATTAAACGAAACTCTTCGTCCGAATTCTTACTTAGCGTTATCAAATCCTGCTGACGTTGCCCGTGTTGAAGATAGAACTTTTATCTGCTCTGAAAAACAAGAAGACGCAGGACCCACAAATAACTGGATGGCGCCTGCACAAATGCAAGAAACATTAGGAAAATTATTCGACGGTTGTATGCAAGGTCGTACAATGTACGTGATTCCTTTCTGCATGGGGCCTTTAGGTTCGCCAATTTCTAAAATCGGTTTTGAAATCACTGATTCTCCATACGTTGTTGTAAACATGAAAATCATGACTCGTATGGGTTCTAAAGTAATGGCGCTTGTAAACGAAAACACTGAATTCGTTAAATGCGTTCACTCTGTAGGTATGCCTTTAGCCGCTGGCCAAAAAGACGTTACATGGCCATGCAACGCTGACACAAAATATATCGTTCATTACCCTGAACAAAAATCTATCTGGTCATTCGGTTCTGGCTACGGCGGAAATGCATTACTTGGTAAAAAATGTTTCGCATTACGTATCGCTTCTAATCTTGGCCGCGAAGAAGGCTGGTTAGCAGAACATATGTTAATCCTTGGTGTTCAAAACCCTCAAGGTGAGAAAAAATATGTCACTGCGGCTTTCCCATCAGCGTGTGGTAAAACAAACTTTGCCATGCTTATCCCGCCAAAAGAGTTACAAGACTGGAAAATCACAACTGTGGGTGATGATATCGCGTGGATCAAACCTGATCTTAACGGTCAATTACGTGCGATCAATCCAGAAGCTGGTTTCTTCGGTGTGGCTCCAGGCACAAGCTTTAAAACAAATCCAAATGCGATGTTAACAATCGCGAAAAATACAATCTTCACAAACGTTGCTCTTACTCCGGAAGGCGATGTTTGGTGGGAAGGTATGACTGACACTCCTCCAGCAAAATTAACTGACTGGCAAGGTAACGAGTGGACTCCGGGCTGCGGAAGAAACGCAGCTCACCCGAACGCTCGTTTTACAGTAGCAGCTTCTCAATGCCCTTCTGCTGACGAAAACATGGAAAACCCAGCAGGTGTTCCTGTTGAAGCTTTCATCTTCGGTGGCCGCCGTGCTGAAACAATTCCATTAGTTTCTCAAGCTAAAGACTGGAACACTGGCGTTTACTTCGCATCAACTGTAGGTTCTGAAACAACAGCTGCTGCAACTGGTGCCGTAGGTGTTGTTCGTCGTGACCCAATGGCGATGTTACCGTTCTGCGGTTACAACATGGGTGATTACTTCAAACACTGGTTAAAAATGCCAAACCGTGTAGCTAAAACTCCAGAAATTTTCACTGTGAACTGGTTCCGTAAAAACGAACAAGGTAAATTCATGTGGCCAGGTTACGGCGACAACATGCGCATCTTAAAATGGATGTTCGAACGTATCGACGGAAAAGCTCACGCTGTTGAAACTGAATTAGGTTTCGCTCCTCAATACAAAGACATCGACTGGTCAGGTTTAGATTTCTCTAACGACCAATTCAATGCAGCGATGAAAATCGACAATGAAAAATGGCAAATGGAATTCGCTTCGCACAAAGAATTTTTCTTAACGTTAAAAAATTCTTTACCGACTGAATTTATCAATATTCAAGAGACTAAGGCGATCAGCTTTAAAAAAGCCGGCACACCAGCTCCTGAAGCGACAATGTAAATTGTCACGTCTGACTAACATTCAAACGATTTAACTCACGAAAGGCCTCTAAATTAGAGGCCTTTCGGCTTTTAGCTTGCTGTAGTGTAAGCTATGAAAAATGTAACACTTATTCTTAGCAGTTTATTAACAACTCTCTCTGTGTTCGCACAAACTGGAGCGGTCGATCAAAAGCAAGATCAACAAATTGCCTGGGTCTCTGCGCAAGTTGAAAAAAAGGATATTCCTTTAGAAATCCTAAACCTAGATCCCCGCACACAAACTTTATCTCCAAGCCACAAATACGAAATCACGATCGGTATCGTTGATGATAACAAATGGGTCACCGATACGACAGGCGATGACCGTGGTTACACCTACGGGCATTTTGTTAAAGCCAGCTACCTTACCGATAAGGGCTTACGCTTAACCGTTCATTACAGCGGTGACCTTTATACTCAAGACACCGGTAGGTACTATAAAAACTCTGAAGGTTCTCTTGTAGGCCATCAAAAAACGATGGAAGAATCGATCACTAAATTCGTGGTTGATAATGCCGAACAAGGTAAACTTCTTTATTACCGCGCAGGTGTGGGTTGGCATGTGCTTGAAGGTTCTGGTAACGGTGCTGCCGCTCAGGTTCAACAAAAGTTTCACTCTTTAGTTAAAGAAATTCGCCAACCAGTGAATGAATACAATAATTACCGCGAATCAGCTCCTTTAGCTGAAGCCGCTTTAGGTGTACAAAAAAATTATCAGGTAAGTTCACAAATTCAATTAGAACAAAAAGCCGAAGTTGGCGCTGTAGCTACAGGAATTAAAGATGCTAGCTATGTGACGACAAACGCCGAAGCTTCAGCTATTTACCAACCAAGCTTTGCAAGCAACTATGCCACTAAATTAACTACAGGAGTAAATGTTAAAGCTTACGAAATGGGAACAGAAGTAACTCCTTATGTAGAAGCTTCAGTTTTAATTAAGAAAAAAGCTTCGTGCGGCGTACGCATTGCCCGCCCACAAGGTGATATGATCAATTACCAAAAATATAATTTACCAAATCAACGTACCGGAAAAACCGACGATATCTGGACAGCGTCTTGCCAGTATAAGTTTTAGTTTAAAACTCTCCGGTTGATAACATCACTAACGTGCAGGCATGAATCGTATTTATGCCTGTTTTTTTAAGATCAAACTCAATCGCAGGATTTTCCGTACCTGGGTTAAAAATCACACGCTTTGGTTTAAGGGCGATAATCTTATCTTTCATAGAAACGCTGATACGTGGGTTTACATACATCGTTAAAGTATCGATAGGTCTTGGCACCAAGTCTAAATCTGGATGCACGGTATGCCCTGCTATTTCTTTTAATGTGGGATTTACAAGGATAGGCTCGTGGCCGTATTGCTTTAGCATAACCATCGCCTTATGGGCAAAACGATCTGGTTTATCAGATGCCCCAAGAATAACAACTCTTTCAGCCATACAAATCCCTCCCTGAAGTTCGTAAATAAATATGCACTTAGTGTGTCTTACTATTTGCGCTTTTCCCACCCCGATTTAAGGGGTCTGTCACGCGTCACTTGTAAATCTGGATAAATATTTTTAGTAAGCAAAAAATCGACCATTTCTTTTTCTGAAGTGCGCAAAGTAAGCCAAGCTTTTCCGTCTTCAAGATTTAAAAAAATCGGCGTGCGGTCATGACCGTTTTCAAGAATAAATGGCGATGGCTCCGTCGTTAATATGGCGCAAGAAAATAATGGCTCTTTCGTTTCAGGATTTACCCAAACATCAAATAACCCTGCCGCAAATAACGTCGGAGTAGTTTCACCACCGAATGAAATAATATGTCCCGCATGGGGACCTTCGTAAACCGATTCAAAAAAGTTGGTAATCGGAATTAAGCAGTGCTTATTTAAAAATGGTTCGCGCCAAGCAGGTTTTTCAGTGACCGTTTCAATTCTTGCGTTATGAGTCGCAAATTTAACTTTGGGTTCTTTTGACCAGGCCGGAACCAATGAAAAATTCATGGGTGTTAATTTTGGGCCTTGCGGCGTCTGTACGATCACCGGAATTTTGGTGTACGGAAGAAAACGTTCATCAATCATCTCTAACGACGGTGAAACCGCGATTCCTAAATTTCTTAATTCTTCTGCTGCGATTTGCAAACTAAACTGGGCACACATAATTAATCCAGAAAAATATTCAAACGCAGTTTTAACAGCGGGCTTAATCCCGTACTCATCCAGCGAATGGTTTTATCACCATTAAGAAAGACTAACGTGGGAGTACCTTGAATTTTATAAAGCTGTGACACTTTGCCATCAAAATCATAAGCTACCGGAAATTGATAACCGCGTTCGGTCACAGTTTTATCAACCAAGGCTTTCTCTTCTTGCATTGAAATCGCTAAAATCGCTTCGGCAGGAATTCTTTTTTCTTTAACTAATTCGTTAATACGCGAAAGTTCCATTTCACACGGTGGGCACCAGGTGGCCCAGAACACTAAAACTTTTTTCGCATGCAGATCTTTGGTATCAAACTCTAAACCGCTGCTCGTCATCACCGAAAAATCAGGAGCCTCAGACCCTTCAGTTTTAAAATTATCAATCATACCCGGAATTTTTGCGGCTAATAAAATAAGAACAACAACCGTCAGAATAATATTAAGGCCTTTGGCCATCGATTTGAAATTCACTCGATACCCACTTCTTCAAGTTCTTCTTTCATACCCCATAATTTTTTAATTAAGTGCGGTGTGTGTGAACCGATATAAGCAAACAAAATAAATTTTAACGAACGCCCTAAAAGCGTAATCAGAAAAATTTCAAATAAAGGAATTTTAGCAAGCACTGCTAAAATTAAAACCGGCTGTTGCGATAACGGACTTGCTGCAATCGCGAATAATAACCATAGCCCGTACTGATCAAAAAATTTCTGTGTCTGAATCCACGCATTGCTGCCCTGAATATGCGGAAACAGGGATTCAACGACTTGAATCCCGTAGGATTGAATGATGTAACACAGAAGAAGGCCGCCGATAGCAGAACCCACGGCAGAAAATAAGCCAAAATAAAACCATTTGGCCGGTTTTAACATTGAGCTTGAAATTGTAAGACCATCAGTCGGAAGAACGACTAAAAAGACATCTAAAACAGCTAAGACTGACAACAGCGGCAAATACCACACGCGGTCTATATAATATTGCAGAAGCTTTACCGCATGGGTAATCAGTCGTTTTAATTTATCCATTCCTAAAAGCGTAACACTACGCTTTTAGGGATTCTATCTTTTGCGCAACAGTCAAAGCTTCAGTAAACGCGCATTCAAATGCCGGATTTACCCAGTTATCTTGATTGGCGAAGAAGATTTTATCGTTAATGGGCTTAATAAGCTTTTCTACGGTGCCGTTAGCAATTGTGCCTTTGTTAGCCAGCGGCAACGAATGCCCCCAGCGTGTCAAACGGTAACCTTTGATTTTGCTTGCATCGATATTTACGGCTTTGCAGAACTCGGCAATTTCGTTTTGCGATTGAATCAAATGTTTTTGGTGCGACATTGGGTTAAACAAGAACTGTCTTGCACCTTCAAACGGAAGCGGTCTGTACATCGTAAGTACTGAATGATTCACTTCTTCGTTTTGCGCCCAGGTTCCAAAGCACACATCAGTCATGTATTTTTTCGGAGGATTCAGTGGTGTTGGCGAAGGCTGCATTTTTCCGTTTAAAGTGAAAACATCAAAGCCCGGAGATTTAATCGCGCTATCCATAATCACGTTAGTCACGATGTAACCACGCCACATTAAATCTTGAATCGCTTTTACACGTTCTTCTTCAATGTTCACAATCACGCGCTCAGCAACGAATTTCGGAAACGCACACACAACATAATCAGCTTCGATAGTTACTAACTGACCTTCTTTAGATTCGTAAGTGACCCAAACTTTACCATCAGCTTTTTCTTCAATACGTAAAACAAAAGCGCCTGATAAAACATGACCTTCAGGTAAATTATTTTTTAAAGTTTGGTGTACAACTGATGTGATGTACGAATTACCACCTGGTAACGCTAACACACCGTCTACTTCAGCCGTTACGAAGTTTAACGCCTGTGCGGCCGAGATTTCATCGATTGATCCACCGAATGAAGACCAACAGTAAGCTTGAAAGTATTCTAAAATATGCGGATGCACTTCGCCGAATGTGTTTGTTAACCATTGTTCAAAAGTGATCGCATCTAATTTGCAAAGCTCTTCATAAGAGATCGCTGAATCTTCTGTCCATGGAATGTCAGGGTACGCGTCGTTATAAATACGGCGCATTTCTTCTTCTACTTTTACGAACTGTTCAGCGTTTTCTGGATCAGAAGCGCCTTTCCAGAAATCACGCATTAAAGCATTTTTGAAATTCACAGATGTTTCAGTGTCAGATTCTAATTTTAGCTTTTCTGAAATTCCTGTTTCTTTAAAAAATACGTCGATATCAGAACCTTCATCAGGAATCGTTACGTAAGCCGCACCGATTGAATAAAACGAACCATCAAAATTTTCGCCTTTTGAGTTTCCACCGAACACAGGATCTTGTTCTAATAACATCGGCTTTTGGGCTTTTAAGTGGTACGCGCTTAATAGACCTGCCATACCGCCACCGGCTACAACAACACTTGTTGATTTTGTCGGTGCTGGGATTCCACCTTTTTTAGCGACGTAACCATCGATGTTCCATAAGATATCGTGTGGGCGATTGATGTTATCACCGTTGAAATCTAAGCTTGATGATTCGCTGTATTTCACATTTTGAATAGGATTATCATTTGCATTTTCATTAGGTGTATTTGATGGTTTTTGGCTCATCAAAAGACCAGTGGTTGCTTTAGAATTTACCGCATAGCCTAAGACAAAGCTTGCGAATGACGACGATTTAATGAATTGACGGCGATTAAATGACATAGGTGCTCTGAAATACCCGAGGCCGCTCCGTATTACAATGAAATGCCCAAAACTTATCATTGGACTTTCAAGGCATTTTCATTTAGCTTTCATTTATAGGGTAAATTTCCCCATAAGCAATATAGAGGAGTTGAGAGCGATTCTCAACACCATGGATCTACACAAAGTGTAGTAGAAGTCGCTAAAGGAGCAGCTATGAACGAGAAAAAAGTCATCGAAGTGTTAAACAAAATCTTAGAAGCTGAACTAGCTGGGGTTGTTCGTTACACGCACTACTCTTTAATGGTTTTCGGTCACAACAGAATTCCAATCATTGGTTGGTTTCGCGAACAAGCGTCTGAGTCTTTAACGCACGCTTCTGTAGCTGGTGAACATATCACGACATTAGGTGGCCACCCGTCTTTAAAAATCGGAACATTACTTGAGTCACACAAACACTCATTAAACGATATTTTAAAAGAAAGCTTAGAGCACGAACTGGCTCAAGTTAAAAACTTAACTGCGCTTTTAAAATTAGTTGAAGGCAAATCAGTGTACTTAGAAGAGTACGCACGTACGATGATTCATGATGAAGAAATGCATATTTCTGAAATCAACAAAATGTTACGCGTACAACCTAAATAGTCGTAGCTCGCTCAAATTCTAAAATTAAAAAAAGCTAACTTGAAAGAGTTGGCTTTTTTTTATTTAATTCACGTAGGTCAAAGCAATCGAACACAAAGTCTTGTCTGGGTTTTTACAATAGCCGCCTACGCGATCGTACTCAATAGATTTTTGCATCACATAGTCTTCTGAAATCCAAAACTGGCCTGCTAAAATATCGTATTCATGTGGCATTAATGTTCGTTTTTCACCCGTGCTATTAACGGTGACCGTGTATTTATCTGACGGATACATTGGACCTTTAAAACTTTCATAAGGTCTGCAAGTTTCAACATAAAGAGATTTCTCTGATAGGTTTTTAATAATATCCGAAGGATAAGTTACACCGTCATAATCTTCGGCGGAGGTTCGCATAATATCTAAGGTGTTAACAACCGAGGTCTTACAAAGCTCTGGGTTTTTCTGACATAGTAAATGATCTAAGACTGTCGCTACCGCAAATGAACCGCAGGCACCGATATTACCTTGAAAACGTTGGGCTGGAACTGGTGTAATTTTATATTCTGCCTCTGCAGCAACAGCAAATCGTGACTGAAGCAGAATAAAAAAAATGATGTAACCCATCGCTGAATTACATCATATTTAATTTTGAAAGCAATTTTTGACTTACTTAGTTGTGTTGAAAGTAAATGTTTTTACTTGGTCAACTAACTCAGGAAAATCTACGAATGGATTACGGTTACCTTGAGCGTCTTCAACTTGGTCGTTTCTTAAAGCTTCATCAGCATCAACTGGATCTTCGTGATTCCATTTTCTTAAAGTTGCTTCTTCAGCACCACCGATTTTCATCTTGTAGCGAGCCGCGAAGTAGAAAATAGCGCGAGCTACGTTACCACGGTGAGCTACCGGTGGTTCAAATACAACGCCACCTTTACCGCTGATCTCTTGACCTAAACGGTTTTGAGAACATTTTAGTTTTTCCATTTCTTTACCAACTTCACCGAAGTGTAATGAACTTCTGTGGCTGTTCATTGAAGAATCTGTTGGGAATAAATGGTGTAAATCAGATTTTTGCATTTCAGTGTTGAAACGGCTTGTGAAACGGCTTTGTGGCCAAGTGTGCTCAGTGTTTAAGATTGAACCGTTAGAAGGAATCATGCCTGGGCCGATGTTACCTTGGTCGCCACCAAAGTCAGCGTTAGAGAAATACTTTTCACAGTAAACGTCTTTAACAACGTAAGTGTTATTTTGTCTTTCTAAGTGAATTGTACCGAACATGACTTTTCTTGCACGGTCATAGCCTAAAGCTGTGTGCTGAATGCAAGATTGGTTTTCTTCTAATTTTACGGATTGGCAGTTTGGAGCTAGTGTATCTGGAGCGTCTTTAGTTTTTACGTGAGCATCAGAAACGATATGAAATACAGAGTCTAATAATTGTTCGTTTTGTAGTTGGCCTGATTGGACTTGGCCTAAGAATTCTTTACCGTAGTAGTTTTGTTTTTGTGAAACAAAAGCGTTGGCAAAGCCCGCAGTTAAAGTGAAACACCAAACAGCGGCGATCGTTTTCGTAAGATTCAAATCCATGTATCCCCCCTCAAAACTTTAGGAAACAAATTGAACTCAGTAGTTGTTGCGAAGAAAGCTAACAACACTTTTTGCGAATTTCACCAAAATTATTGTCAGGATTCCGTTTTTGAAACGCCGTGCTATGTTTGAGAATTTTCGCAGCATCCTCGAGTGAATAATGCTTAAATTCAATTATGACTAAATTACTTTTTGCTGTTTTATTAATGTTGAGTTCTTTAAATGCTTTGGCTGAATACAAAGCAGAAAATCGTTGGAAATCTGTAAGTGGTGTCAAAGTAGGCGCCAAGTTCTATTCGATCTGGGAATCTCGTGGTGTTGTTCAATATAACGACTTTCAACTCTTACCGGTGATTGCGGTATTTATGTTCGAAGATCGTTTCGAGTTTTTAACAAGCTCAGTCAGTTATCGTGATTTTATCTATGAAGATAAAATTCGTTTTAGAACACGCTTACAAGCGATCAGCGATAATCCGATCTTTCCTAAGCATGATAGCATTAAAGACATTTATCCCGATCGTGAAGACTCATGGGAATGGGTAAACAGGCTTGAGTTTTTCGTGCCGGGCTATAATGAAGATTACATTTCTGAAATTGATTTCGGTATTCACAAAGATCTAAAAGCCCATAACGGTATTTATGCTGAGCTTATTGGTAAGTTAAAACTATTCACGTTCCAAAATACCCTGATCAAAACTTCAATGGTTGAACCAAACTTATATGTCACGCTTGGTTATGGTGATAAACGCCACAACGAATACTATTATGGCGCGCCTGATTCAGAAGGTTTAAATAACTTAGCTTACGGGTTATGGTTTCATTTTAATGATTTAGCTGACCGCAATAACCCGGTCATTACTCTGAAACACTTTGAAGTCTTAGGTGATAAAAATAAAAACGGCGTTTTGGCGCGTGACCGCAATGAAGGTTGGGCCGCAACCTTTACTTATACGCATGATTTGCTAAAGTAAGCCGCGATGAAAGCTTTTTATGTCATTAAATCTTTGGGAACTTTCGGAATCACAGCTTACTGGCTGACCTTAAGTTACATTCAACCAAAGAAAGTGACTCATTATAAAAAGCGCTGGGCCGAATCAGTGATGAATTACATCGGCTATCAAGTGGCCCACCAAGGTGATTTTTCCCAGCAAGGCCCACGCATTTATGTGGGCAATCACGTGAGCTACTTAGATATTTTACTTTTAATGGCTGTAAACCCACACATCGCTTTTTTAGCTAAAAAAGAAGTGAAAAGCTGGCCGATTTTAGGGCTGGCTGCGGTTCGTGTGGGAACTTTATTTGTCGACCGCGAATCAAAACATGACCGCGAAAGACTGCGCAAACAACTTGGCGAACAGTTACTGCAAAACAAATCCCAGTTAGTGATTTTTCCTTCAGGCACAACCACACTTAAAGAAGAAAAGCTGTGGAAGAAAGGCATTTTTGAAATTGCCCAGGCCTACGATATTCCGGTACAACTTTTTAAATTAGATTACGACCCCTATCATGAGTCTTCATTTATTGATGACGACAGCATGATCGGAAAAATGGTTCAGCAATTCAGTCTTCCGAATAAAAAAGCCCACGTGACTTGGCTTGAAAGTATTCAGGTTTCTCATCCGGAAAACGACGCTGAATCTTTACGACAAAAAGTGGCCCGCCCCTAATTATCAACAAGGAGAAATTTCAAATGTTACCAACGCAGATCATGTACGCCCTTATTATTGGATTAGTAGCCGGTGTTTCTTCAGGTTTATTTGGTATCGGTGGCGGCGTTATTATTGTTCCGCTGGTGATTTATCTTTTTAATTTCACACAACAAGCAGCCACAGCCACTTCATTGGTAGCATTACTTTTACCTGTGGGCATTTTAGGTGTGTGGAATTACTACCGCGCAGGCGCTATTCAAATTGATAATATCAAACTTGGTTTTATTATCGCTTCAGGTATGTTCGTAGGAACTCTTTTAGGTTCTAAAGTAGCTACGGGCTTACAGTCTTTTACTTTAAGCCGTATGTTTTCAGTCTTTTTAGTGATCGTAGCGATTCGTCTTTGGTTTACGGCGAAATAATTATTTTTTCTGAACCCACGGAATAAAAACAGACGTCTTTTCTTGATAACGGCGATAAGCTTCGCCCCTGCTTTTTAGCGCTTGGGCTTCTGAGGGCGGAACACCCGTTACTTTTACAAGTAAGAATAACATCGTAAGCGGCACATAAATCGACCAGACTAATCCCGGTGTCGCTAACATAAAAATAAAATAGCCCCACCAGATTAAACTTTCAAAAAAGTAATTTGGGTGACGTGAATACTTCCATAAGCCGACATCACAGACTTTACCTTTATTGGCTGGGTTAGAACGAAAAGTATTCATCTGATAATCAGCTATAGCTTCACCAATAAAAGCGATGAGCCAAACACCTACACCTAACCCTTCTAAATTTGAAATCTCTGGTGAGCTGTTTTGAAAAACGAAAATAAATGGCAACGTTAAAAATGAAACGCTCACCGCCTGGTAAAAATAAAATAGTAAAAATCTAAGTTTAAAATTTTCTTTATACTCAGCACGAAGGTTTATATAACGTGTGTCTTCATTGGGATGGTGTGAAGCAATTCGTTTAGCCAAATAAAACCCTAAACGGCAGCTCCAGAGAGTTAACATAGCTAAAAACAACAACTTTCTTTGCGAATAACCTTCAGTGAATAAATCAAATAAAGCCGCATGCACGACAAAACAAAAAGCCCAAACGGCATCGACAATACCGAAGTTCTTAATTTTTACAGCGTAAACCCAAGTCAGAAATAAAATAACCAGTGTGATAACTAAAGCAATTAAGAATATTTGGCTTGTTAGCATAGGTTTATCCTTTGATTTTACTCAGTCGTTTAATGGTTGGTAAAAATATTTTTTTAAGAATAAAAAATAAAGCGGCACTGACAATAAACCATAAAAACACCGAATAAAGCCCAACAGCCGCGTAGGTTTTTAAAAATCTCCACCAGTCTTTGTGAAAAGCTTCAACGATCAGATCGGGTCTAATTGGCACATCACCCACATCAATCACAAGGCTTACCACTTTGATATAGACCGGGATCAGTAAAATCTGCACCGGATACATCATGTAGTGAGTTGTTTGCACCACAAGATGATTTAACTTAAACACAACACCCACAACAGCCGCTAAACCCGTGGTAAAACCTAACAACGGAAAACAACCAATCAATAAGCCAGCAGATAAACTTTCTGAGAGTTTTTCTGGGCTTATGCCTTGAGTGAGCTGTGATTGCAGTGTGCTTTTTACTTTTTTAATCATTCTAGTTTTTTTCTATCAGGTACTGACCCACGTTAATACGCCCGGCGCGAAACGCTCCTTCGCAGTAAGAAAGATACAAATTCCACATCCGCATAAAACGCTCATCAAAACCCATTTCGTGCACTTTAACTTTAGCTTCGTTAAAACGCTGACGCCAATGTCTTAAAGTGTCAGCGTAAGAAATGCCAAATTCAAACTGATTCTTAAGCTTCATACCGTTTTCTTGGCTTTTGCGATCAAAAATGCTGTTCGCCATTAACATTCCACCCGGAAAAATATAGCTTTGAATAAAATCAGTTTTTTGGCGATAGCTGTAAAATAAATCATCGCGAATCGTGATTCCCTGAATAATCGCTGAACCTTTTCCTTTAATTGATGAGGCTATTTTTTGAAAATAGTTATCCCAGTACTGCTCACCCACAGCTTCGATCATTTCAATAGATACAACTTTATCGTATGTGCCTTTAATATCGCGGTAATCGATTTCTTGCAGTGAAATATTTTTTGAATACCCGCGCGCTTGAATCAGCGCCCGGTTATGCGCCGCTTGTTTCGGAGAATTCATCACCGCGGTCACTTTACAATCAGTGCGCTCGATAGCACGGCTAAAAAAACCACCCCAACCGCAGCCGATTTCTAAGATATGATCTGATGATTTTAAGTTTAACATATCTATCAGGCGGTCATATTTATTGAGCTGTGCTTTTTCTAAAGTTTCGTCGTGACTAGTAAATAACGCTGATGAATAAGACATTGTTGGGTCTAACCACAGACGATAAAAATCGTTTCCTAAATCGTAGTGGGCTACGATATTTTTCTTAGCCTGCGTTTTTGAATTACGTGTTAACAGTCTTTTTAATTGATATAAAAAAGTTCCAAGTAAAGTGCCGTGCAGAGTTTGCCCTAAAGACTGGTCGTTGCGGCAAGCCCATTCAATAAGTTGAGTGGCGTCATCAACTTCAAGATCACCTTCAATGATCGCTTCGGCCAAACCAAGATCACCTTTGTTAACGAGCTGATCAATCGCGGCCCAGTTTTTAACAAACACATGGGCTACATAATCACCTTCACCGTACTTTTCTAATTTTCCGTCGGGAAAAGTAATATGAATCGTACCATGCTTGGCGTTTTTTAAAATCTGAATAAAAAACTTAGCGGCCCATGAAGCTTGTGCCATGAGTGATCTCCTTTTCAGGGGGATTTGGTTTTTTGAAAAATTGAACTTTTTTAGCAAATAATTTTACGGCCTGGTAATGAATACGAAATACCACAAGTGGCGTCATCCAGCCGTAGCGAAGCATAAGCCTGGCTAAAGAAACTTCTTCTAGTGGCGTAAGTTCACCCTGCACCCAGGTGTTTAATTTCATCGTGCCATCGTTATTTAAAAAATGAATATCGACATGCAAAAAGTTTTTTGTCGGGCGAAATCTAAAACGGTATTCGCCCTCAATGGCAAAAAAAGGTGATACATGAAACTTCTTTTCAGCCTTTAGCCATTTATTATTTAAATCTTCACCCTGTTGGTAAAGCCAGTAATAATGAGTTTCACCAAAAGTGTTATTCACTTCACATAACACGGCTTCTAATTTTTCTTTGCGGTAACAGTACCAAAAATTAACCGGATTAAAGGCATAACCAAACATGCGTGGGATCGTCTGAAGAAAAACATGCTCAGCCTGATAATTAAAATGATTTTTTAAAAACTGCTGGCACTTTTCAGAAAGCGGCGCCGGCGAATGTTGCGTTAAATAGTCAGCGTCTTTAAAACTTAATAAAGATTTAAATTTATTTTGCAAAAGAGTTTGTAATTTTTCTGTCTGAGGAACCGCGTAATAAAGATTAAAAATAGGATACTTAAAACTGTTTTTAGCAGTTTCTGATCTCGAGTGATAAACTTGCCCCTGCATCAGATAAAAAGCCACTATGCAATTCTCCATGGTGGATTGATTTCAAAGTGTTTTGCCACATTCACCGCACTTAAAAGGCCATCTTCATGAAAGCCATAACGTGTCCACGCCCCTGCGAAATAGACACCATCATGCCCCTGAATATGCGGAATTTCATTCTGCGCATCTATAGCCTGTTGGTCAAACTTCGGGTGATCATACTGCGCTTCAAAAATTAAATCTTTTGGAGCGCGGCTTGGATTTAGCGTCAGAAGCATTTTATGTTCTGTATTTAACGGTTGTAAGCGGTTTAGCAGGTACGTCAAAGACACTTTGTCTGAATTTTCACTGGCCAGTTGCGCCTGCACATTCCATGAAGCCCAGCATTTATTCTTGCGCGGTAAAAAACTTTCATCTTCGTGCAAGAACGCCTTATTCGGAATTGTTGAAAAGCTTTTTAAGATTTTTTCTTGCTGCGAATTTTTAAATTTATAAATTTTTGCTGTCACCGGTGCATGGGTTGCAAAAATCACTTTATCGAATTTGTAACTTTGTTTAGCTGTTGTGACTTGAAGTTCACTTCCCACATGTTCCACTGCGTGCACCGGTTCATTCATGTGAATGTGTTGCAACTGTCTCGCAATTTGATCGTCGTAATTCTTTGATCCGTTTTTCACTGTTCGCCAAATCGGACGATCATTCACTTGCAACAGTTTATGGTTTATAAAAAAAGTTAAAAAAGTTTCAGCTGGAAAATCCAACATGCCTTTTTCTGGTGTAGACCAGATCGCAGCCACCATCGGTAAAACATACCACTCCATCAGCTCGCTCGGATAATTCTGCCTAAATAATAATTCATTTATAGTCCAGCGGTTACGACGCGCCAACTCACGATTTTTTTCAGCATGCCGATGAAAGGCTAGTATGGCTAAGAGCAGTCTGTGAAAGCGTGGGTTAAACAAATTTCGTTTTTGGGCAAATACAGTAGCTAGACTGTCTCCGGCCCACTCCAAGCCAATTTGCGGGACTTGAATAGACAATGACATGTTTGAACTGACAGTTTCTGTATTTAAATACTTAAAAAGTGCTTTCAAATGAGGATAAGTGAGCTCATTGTAAACGAGAAATCCCGTGTCAATATTATTTTGTTTACAATTTTTTTCAACAACGCTAGTATGAGCATGTCCACCTAAACGATTTGTTGATTCAAAAAGATGAACTTTATGCTTCTGATTTAAAATCAGAGCTGTTCCTAATCCACTAATTCCCGACCCAATGACTGCTATATTCATATAAACAAATATTATTTTAGTGTCACGCTGGACGCTACAGATATTTTTGTTTGCACACGCAGCGTCTTTCCTATACTTTTTTTTATATATGAAACGCACGAAAGTGGCTAAAGCCGCCAAGAAGACCAAAAAAGTAAGAAAATACGACAACTCTTCTCGCCTTGAGAAATCAAACAGCAATCGCCAGAAAATTATCGAAAACTATGTCGACCTGTTAGTTGAAAAACGTGGCGAAGAAATTTCTTTAGAAGAGTTAGCCGAACGCGCTGGTCTTTCTACACGTACCTTATTTCGCTTTTTTGGCGATAAAAAATCTTTAAGCCAAGAGTTAGAAACTTATGTTGAATCTTACGTGACAAACGTAGCCGGTAATTTACAAATTATGACGGTTGAAGATTTTGCTGAGTTTGCGTTTCAGGTTTTTGACAAATACGAAAGCTTAATCTTAGCTTACCTTTACACAAACTTCGGCCAACAATCGCGTATTGCTTTCAGAAAAAAGCTAAATACGTTGTTAATGGAAAAAATCAGAGCGCAGATTCCACAAACAAACAACAAAGATGAACAACACCGTATTCATTTAATTATCACGCTAATCAGCGCGAATTTATGGAACGATCTTCGTAACGTGTACAACCAAACAGGCGCAGAGATGGGTAAATCCATGAAATGGGCTGTGGGTACACTTCTTAAGAATTTAAATAGTTAATATAAGGGCGCCTATCGCGATTTTTCGAGACGATCCAGACGCTCTTTAATAGCTGCATTTTCAGCCTCAAGACTTTGAATCTTACGTGCTTGTTCTGCAGCTTGATTTTTCAACTCTGCATTTTCAGCTTTAACACCGTTAATTTCGTAATAAATTTCCTTAATTGCATTAACCATCGCCCAAAAAATCGGTGTGGTATTTAATGATAAGAAACCTTCTTTATCTTCTTTCACAGCTTCAGGAATTTGTTTTTGCACCTCTTGCGCAAGCACACCTGTGTATGTCACTGACGAATCAATCTGTTTTGGATTATCTTTTTTATAATTAAAGTAAATCGTTTCAAGGCTTGCGATCTCGCGAAGGCCGCGGTTATATTTTCCTGAAACATCTTTAAGTCTTTCATCTGATGGTACAATCCATGCCGAATCACCGCCATTGCGATACGGAGTTCCGGTAATACGAAGATCGCCGCTGACATCCAGTTTATATGATGGACCTGAAGTGCCAATACCTACATTACCTGTACTTTCAGAAGCGTAAAGTAAAACTCTCGAATTAAAAGGATCAAAAATACCTGTATAACCAGTACCTGTTCCGTTAGTCCAAATGTAACTGTCGTTACCATTCATTTTTATATCTCCGGTGACACTCACATTACCGCTCACAGTTAGTCTGTCGCTCACCGAAGTCGTGCCAACTCCGACATCACCATTTTTCAGAATCATTAATGCCGTAGAGCGCGAGGCTCCGGAACCCGTACCATTACCGATGACAAAAAGAGGATCTGTTGCCACCCAACTGCTCGTCGTTTCACCGCCTTTAGGCATGTTGTAAGCTCCGATTGTTGTTTGGGCGTATGACTCTGCAGTTGTGAAATAATTGGCCGACATCGAATAACGACCGGTCGCTGCAGTCGTATATCCCATCGCTGTAGATCCATAAGCGGCTGCACTATTTCCGTATCCACCAGGAACAGTTGCAAGCTGACCAGCGGCGCTGTTAGAAGAACCACCACCAATTGCAGCATTATTACTGCCGTTTGCGGTGTTGTATCCACCACCGGCGATCACGCTTCCCGTTGAACCAGCACCAATACTATTACCAACACCTCCGCCAATCACCGAATGTTGAGCCGCCGCTACACCAGTTGCAACACCACGATCGGTTTGCCAGTCGACAGCATTTTGTCCACGTTTGTTACCACCGGCTGCTGTATTATCTGCAGCGTGTGCCGTCAATGCTCCGGTGCCTTTTGGAGATAAGGCCACATCCACATTTGCTGCTGCGTTTGCCGCTAATAAACGTACAACAGGTACCGTGGCATTCGGAGCAGAGGTCGTCACACTTTCTGCAAAGTGAGTCAGACTATTCCAGCCAACACTTAGATCTTTACAGTTCGCGCCATTTTCATCACATAAATCTGTCGCGCGTACAACGCCAGAGACATCAAGTGTTGCAGCTGGATTTGTCGTACCGATACCTACGTTACCCGAATTAGTCCAAGTTAAAACCGAACCGTCTAAATTCGTACTGCTCGTATTTGCATACCCCAATGACCATTTTCCTGTGGAGTTATTGCCGACAACACCCCAACCACCACCGGCGTGATTTAATAAGATTTGTGAATTTCCCGTGGTGTTGATTGCAATACCTGGAGCGCCACTCCCAATCTCTAATTGAGCAGCGTTATAAAATGTGCCCGAAGCAATTTGTACTGAACCACGATAGCCAGTTCCTGTACTACTACCCGGAATTAAATTAATATTACCGCCATTACGATTTCCAGAACCCGCGTTCTGCGCAACGATAGTCACAGGAGTTCCATCGACACCAGCGGCTGCAGATCCTCCGCGCACATCTAAAATACCGATCGGTGAAGATGTTCCAATACCGACCCGGCCTACATCGGTAATTCGCAATCTTTCAATCGCAGCAGTTGAAAATCCGACTTGATTGGCCGCTGCACGAAACATCCCGGCATCTGAACTTCCATTGAAGGTATAAGTTGGCGCAGCCGCAGTTCCGTTTGAACTTCTGATAAAACCACCGCCAATTGTTGGTGAAAGAAATCCGTTCGCATTATCAAAGTTCCAGTAATTTGTTCCGTTGATTGAAAGACCAATCCAGTTCGCACCGGCTCTGTAAAAACCAGTTCCGGTTTCAGAAGCAAAAGCAATAGATGGGTTTGTCGCAGTTCCATCATCGGCTAAAAGTCGACTGGCTTTGGTAACACCACTCACAACTAAAGCGTATGTAGGATTTGCCGTACCGATACCGACATTACCGCTAAGGTAATTAACTGTTGTACCAGAGGTGCTCCACTGCGAAGCGGCCGCCGCAGAAACCGGTGTATAACCTAAAGCTGAAATCACAGCGGCACTTGTTACACTGCCCCCGCCGCCCATACTTCCCCAAGTTGAGCCGTCACAAAATTGCACTGCACCGGCATTGTAGCGAATAGCTCCCGCGTAACTTGCTGCACATGTTGAGCTATCCATACTGATACGAATTGCACCTGACACTTCAAGCGTTGTCACAGGTTGGGTTTTTCCGATACCTACTTTTCCGTTTTTAAGAACTGTCATCGCGTTTGAACGTGGCGAACCATTTTCGCTGTTACCAATTTCAAAAATCGGATCTGTAGAAATCCAAGCTGTACCACTACCATTACCCACGTTGTAACTACCAACAGCAATACCACGATAAGCGCGCGCAAAGACTGACTGACCAATTGCCACACTCGCTTCACCATCAGCATTTGCGGATGGTCCCATCGCAATACTTCGATCAGCATTAGCGCTACTACTTCCCATAGCGATACTGTACATACCCCCAGCGTAACTGCTATCAAATGATGTACTTAAATCACCGACGGCTTGTGATTCACCAAAGGCTGTAGCTCTATCTCCGGTAGCTTGGCTGTAACGACCAATCGCTACTGCATTCGGGCTACTTGCAAATGTACCTGTTCCTAAAGAGATCGCCCCGTAACCAAAAGCTGTCGCAGTATCACCCATGGCAATACTGCCATCACTGATATTCGCATCATCCCATTCATCGGCTCCGACAGAACCAGCACGGAAGGCTGATTTTTTCGGATAGAAAAACATTCTTGCACCAGAGCCGCTGACAGATAAGCTTTCGCCACTGCCGTATTCACCGGAAACTAATAACACACCACTAACCGATAATTTTTGCAGAGGAGAGACAACGCCAATACCAATGCTGCCTGACGAAATTTCCGTATTTTGGCCGTTGATATTTGTACCGTAAATTAAATTACCAATATTTAAAGTGTTGGAAGATGTTGGTGTTGGCGTATCGATGTTATAACCAATCACGATATTTTTTGAACCTGTTGTTAATGTATCAGCAGCACGATAACCGATCACCGTATTGCTATTTCCGCCCGTAGTAATAACTTTTCCTGTTAAATAACCTAAGAAAGTATTTCCTGAAACGTTAGAAACACCAGGGCTTAACCCCTGACCGGATTGAGTTCCGATAAAAGTATTTCCTTGTCCTGTAATAACAGAACGGCCGGCCAGAGCACCGAACGCCACGTTTTCTATACCTGTTGTATTTCTATCTAATGATGACTCACCCATTGCCGTATTGAAAGAACCCGTTGTATTTCTATATAAGGCCCAGCTGCCGAGTCCAGAATTTGAGTACCCGCTTGTATTTCCTAACATCGATTCATTACCGACCGCGGTATTATTTCCACCTGAAGTGTTTGAATATAAAGATTCCCAACCGATCGCTGTATTTGCCCAACCGTTTGTGTTGCTATACATAGCTTCTTCACCGATCGCCACGTTTTCTGAACCCACAGTGATGGCACTTAACGAGCGAACTCCAAGTGCCGTGTTATTTGAAGAAGTACTGGCGCTGGCCGTTCCCAAACCGACAAAAACGCTGTCATTCGAATTTGAATAAACGGGAATTCCACTTGCTGTGCTTCCTAACGCAGCCATCGAAGCGGCCAACGAACTGTACGAACTGCTTAATGTCGAATAAGAATTATTTAATGTTGTGATTGAACTTCCTAAAGAAGTCACTGAAGTATTCAGGATAGAAAATGAAGCTGTCGATGTAAACGATGTTGATAAAGTTGCAGGATTTGGTGGAGTATAACCTAAAGCTGAAATCACAGCCGCACTTGTCACACTTCCTGAACCACTCATACTTGACCAAGTTGTGCCGTCACACACTTGAACCAAGCCTGCATTGTAGCGAATAGCTCCAGCGTAGCTTGCAGCGCAAGTAGCATTATCCATACTGATACGGATTGAACCTGACACATTTACATTTCCTGAGGTGTAGTAAATCGCTGTTCCGCTTGTCGTCCATTGTGAACTTACAATAGCTGCTAATGACGATGAAAGATTTGAAACTGTTGAAGTGACCGCGGTCACTGAACTTCCTAAGGAACTCACCGTGGCTGTGACCGTTGAAAATGAACTTGCTGGCGTATATGAAGATGAAAGTGTTGCCGGATCAACCGGAGTGTATCCAAGCGCTGCCGTCACATCACCTGCGGTCACTGTGTAAGAAGCTCCACCGCCTCCACCACCGCCGGCTGCAATACAGACAAAGCCAGAACCTGTGTACTGTAAAGCCTGTGATGCCGTACATGTGGGAATCGAAGAGTACTGCACAAATGCGGTCTCAAATTTATTATTAAATAAAACTGAATTATCAGCCTTACTTGCATACATCGCATACGGTACAGCGTTGATATTCATCGGCGGTAATGTTTGCCAACCATTACCATCATTAAATTGCATTACGATTTTACGAGTTGAACTTGCCGTCGCGGTAAATGAAGTTCCACCGCCCTGACAAGCCATCGAAGGAGTTGAGTTATTAAATATTTCGGTAAATGTTGTGGCCGAAGCTGGATAAATTTTTGTTCCCGAGCCTAAAGAAAATGAAACTAATCCCGCACTGTTTGCCATATTGATTGCTGAATAGTCTTCAATATAAAGCACACAATCGGCGGCTGGATTTAAAATAGTAAATCTAAAATTAACGTTATTCGCTTCTAAAGCTACGTTATCAGGCTTAATAATTCTGGCCTGATAAGTCGTTAGTCCGGGAACAGCGAATGCTGAGACCGACAATAGAGTTATGAATAGTACATAAACGTACAGATTGGTTTTATTCACGTAACTAATATCGGTTTAATATTGTATAGAGTTAAGAATCTGTAAAATATATTTTGTTTACCTGTGAATACACAGCAACCCACGAATATGACTAGGCAATTTATTATTTATAGATTTTATTGGTTTTTAGGTCGGCAGAAAGCGGCTTCAGGATCTTTCTGACACAGATAATTTTTAAGAGCTTTGTTCTCTTCTTCTAAATTTGAGACTTTTTCACGAAGCACTTGGCTTTCGGTATTCCATTTATGATACAGCTCTTTAATTGCATTGAACATTGTCCAAATGATCGAGTCATTTGTTACGTGTAAAAATCCTTTTTCATCAATAGCTGTAGCTTCCGGAATATTTTTTTGAATTTCTTGCGCGATAATACCCACGTACTCTTTTTCAGATGGTAAACCTAAGGCATTATCTTTTTTATAATTGAAATAAATCGGTTGAATATTTTCAATTGCCGCAAGGCCACGTGTAAATGGCGCGCGTACATCTTTTAAACGTCGGTCTGAAGCAATAGTCCAAGTACTTGTACCTGGCTTCGCAGCTGAATCGGTTGAAAGCTCAAGTTGATAGCCTGGGTTATTCACGCCAATACCTACGCGGCCAGTGTTTTTGATCGACATAATATCAGGGTTTGCTGTTGTACCTTGTCTGATAAAGAAGCCCGCACCATCAACACCTTGGTAAAATTTTTGTGTCGTATCGCCTTCTTCGAACACAATCACCGGTGCTGTTGTATCTTTGATATGAAGTTTAAATTCAGGAGAAGCAGTGCTTAAACCCACTTTACCATTTTGATCGATCACCATTTGTTGTCCTGTAGTTAACGAGTTATCACCTTTCGTGTAAAAACTCATCTGACCACCGTAACCGTTGGCGCCCCCAGTACCCACTAACGAAACATTAATAAAACCGCTGTACAGTTGAGTTCCGTTATTTGTATTTACGAAGTGAACGGCACCGACTCTATCACCTGCGGCAAGCGGTGTTTTTTGATTCGCCAAAGTAAGGGCCGCGGCACCACCTGCTGTTGTCGGCGTAGCTGCAACCGCTAAAACATTCCACTTGTTCGTTGTTAAGTTAGCATCGCCAAATGTAGGATTGATAGTGCCAAGCCCCATGTTGCCAGTATCGGTTTCAAACATGGCTATATTGCGTGTTGATGCTGTTTCACTCGCTCCATGACCACCACGAATTAAAAATTCGCCGCGATTAGCACCAAAAGCACCTGTGTGAACATTTAAATAAGTAATACCGTCATCGGTATCACTTTCTAAAGACATACCATAACCAGATGTTGCAAAAATATTTCCACTCGCGACTGCGATACGACCCGATGTTGAAGCATCAACATGAAGTTTTTCCAATGGTGTTGCGGTACCAATACCCACAAAACCCGTTTCACGAATTGTTAAAACATCTGTCGGAGCAGACGCTGCACCTAATTGAAAGTAAAAACCTAAATTTCCGGCCGCTCCGCCCGAACCATCATGAAAGGTTTGCAAATATAATGGTTTTTTATTTCCTTCATCTGAATTACCACGCAGATACAATCCCGTTTGAGTTGCATCACCGCCGTAGGCTTCTAAGTACTGAACATTATTATAGCCTGTACGGGTTGAACGAATCGCACCACTGACGACGTCAAACATCGCATCAGGGGCCGTGGTATTAACACCAATAGAACCACTGGCTGAAATATACATGCGTGTAGTTGAACTTGTGGCTAAATGAATTGGATTTGCTTGATAGTTCAATAACCAAGTTCCGTTGGCGCTGCCGCTGCCATCGCCGATATACCAAACACCGGTACCCGAAGCATCTTTGGCACGGATATACGAAGAAAAATTAACATCTGTATTTACGCTATCGTTATCACGCATGATAATCGTTTCACCGCCAGCATTAGCGATATCTAACGCCGCTGCTGCTGATGTTACACCGATACCCAGATTTCCGTTAAAAGAAGCATAATCAGATAAAAACCTGATATCCGCTAGATTTAAAGCACCGAACGCACGACTGAATTTTAATTTAGCCGTCGTGTCTGTCGAACTTACACCCGCTTGAATATAATTATAACCGTCAGTGTATTTTGTTAAAAATCTAAAATTACTATTCACGCCGTCATTAGCACCGAACAGAACAGAGTTATTATCTGTGATACCTACGTGCAATTTAACTGATGGCGCACTTACCCCAATACCTACATTGCCATTCGAATTTAAAACAAGCTGATCGGCATTCCATGCACCACCACCGCTGGTCTTAGTTTGTAAAACTAAATTATTACCAACGTTACCAGTGTTAGTTTGTACTGTTGAAATAGCTGCATTACCAAAACCATCATAATTAGAAAACATGATTGTATTCAACGCACCCGAAGTGGTGTTTGTGTTTTGTAAGATCATCGTTGATGAAACTAACGAAATAGCTGTGGCAGCGCTATTTCCTGCTACATGTAAACGGGCCGTTGGTGAAGCTAAACCAATACCCACATTACCCGAAGAATTAATAATCATTCGATCAGCGGTTGTACCACTTGCTGTGGTTTGAAAACGTAAATCTGCACTTTGCGAACTGCTATAATCAGCTTCTGCAATTGATCTGATAATTGCACCGTAACCCAGCGTACTTGAGTTTTGTCCTCTGAACGCTATAGCTCCTAACGTATCACCTGCTAAAACCGAAGTTCTAGACGCCGGTGTACCACGTGATTTCGCTAAATTGATTTGTGCATATGTTCCTGTTGAATTGTTATTTGTAGCTTCAAGCATGACATCATCGCCATAAGCTGTGCCATCACCGATAATTGTTAAACGACGGTCTGGATCTGCTGTGCCGATTCCTGTGTAACCGCCACCTTCAACGACGAACTGTGTGCCACTGGCATTTTTAAGTTTCAGTAAATCCCAGGCGGTGTTGTTTCCAAGATCTGCTGTAAAGCCGCGTTCTCCACCAGCGTAGGCATCACTTGCGTTATTGTAAGTAGCACCTGTTCCATACAAGTACATTAAACTTGCGGCTGAAAAATAACTTGAACTGTGAATCGTTCCTGAAACATTTAAATTTCCACCGATGTTGGCTGCTCCTGCCACACCCAAACCGCCATTCACAACCAGAGCACCTGTTTGCGAATTTGTTGAAGCTGTTGTAGCTGAAACAATCACACTGCCAGCTCCGTTATTTGGAGTTAAAACAAGATTGCCTGCTGAATTGATCGCCGATGTATTATCAATTGATCCACTTGTTGAAGCTGTGGCAATTGTGCGGCGAATATTATTTCCATCAGTGACGTAATAATTAATTCCGTCGTACTCAATAGTTCCTGATTGCGGTGATGTTAATAAAGTTCCGCTTGATAATTTAAGTGAAGCCACTGTCGAAGTTCCTGCGGCTAAATGTAAAAGGCCCTCGGGAGAAGTTACCCCAACACCAACTCGCCCTGAATCTGTAATGCGCATTTTTTCAGTGCGTGTTGTTCCGCTATTCACTGTGGTTTCAAAAACAATCGACGCGCCTTGAGCTGTGTCTGTCCAACTTTCAGAAGCTTTAATAGCAATCATACCACGCGTTGCAGGAGAAAATCCTGTTGCGCCGTAACCTCTGGCACCAAAAGTTCCCAGATAATCATTTGCTAACACCGCCGTTGGCGAAGCCGACGTACCACGCGCTTTACGAGTGGCAAGACCTGGAGCTCCCGTGGTATTTGAATAGCCGTCTAAAATAATATTTGTCGCAGCATCATCTGAAATATGCAATCTGCCAATCGGAGCCGTAGTTCCAATACCTACGTTACCCGCGGTGTAGTTAATTGTTGTTCCTGATGTTGTCCACTGAGATGAAACCACCGAGCCAGAAGCTTGTGGTGTGTAACCTAAAGCAGTTGTTACATCAGATGATGATAAAGAATTTAATGTAGCTAAATTGCCTAAACCTAAATTCGCACGCGCCACAGTGGCCGAGGCTAAATCAGATAAGTTGCTGGCTTTTAGCAAATAAGTTCCCGACGCAGCATTATTAGCCGGTGTGTAACCTAAAGCCGCAATCACCGCAGCACTTGTCGCATTCATTTTATTTGCAAACGTTTGATAATCGGCATTCGATAAAAGGCCCGCTGTCACTGAAGCTGAAGCCGCCAGTGGCAAATTAAATGTGTGAACACCGTTGCTAGTTTGAATCGTTGGTGCAACTCCAGCAATGCCCAAAGAAAAGCTTTGCGTACTGCTCGTCGAACCATTAATTGAAGTGATGACCGACGCTGCCAGAGCTGTATACGAACTTGTTAAACTGTTCACCGCAGCCGTAACTGTTGAAAACGAAGCCGTTGTAGTGAATGACGAAGAAAGTGTTGCCGGGTTTGCCGGTGTATAACCAAGAGCCGATGTTACATCAGTTGAAGTCACTGTGTACGAAGCTCCGCCACCACCGCCTGCGGTAATACAAGAAAAAGTAGCGCCGTTAAAATTTAACGCCTGCGAAGCTCCGCAAGTAGGAATTGTTGAATACTCAACAAAACTTGAATCCGCTTTGCCGTTAAGTAAAATTGAGTCTTCTGACTTACCGGCGTACATTGCATACGGTACCGCATTGATCGCCATAGCTGGTAATGTTTGCCAACCGTTGCCATCATTAAACTGCATCACGATTTTACGATTGTCGGTTGAAACCGGAGTGTAAATACCCGGTGACTGGCACGAATACGAAGTTGTAGAGTTATCAAAAACCGAAGTAATCGTTGTGGCACTTGACGGGTATGAACGAACACCGCTTCCTAAAGAAAAAGAAATTAATCCACCGCTGTTAGCCATATTCACAGCCGCATAATTTTCAACATAAATAACACATGACCCGGTCGGATCTAAAATTGTAAAACGAAAAGCAACGTTATTGGCTTCAAGCGGATAACCATCGGGTTTAACAATGCGGGCTTGATATGTGGTGCGTCCTGGTGCCGCAAATACGTTTGCCGCAACCACCAGCGAAAAGATCAGAAAATAGAAAAACTTCTGCACACGAACCACAGTAACTTATCGGAATTTCTGGATTTTTTTTAAGTTATTAACTGGCAGTTTGTAGATTTCAAGACCCTTAAATTTGAATAGAGTATTTTTTCTTAAATTAGAGTCTGTACTTCAGTCGCGAAATCTTAATTTGAGACAACTGTTAATTGGCTACTTGTTTTGTTGTTGCTGCTGCAAAGCTTTTTCGATTTTTTCTAAACGTTCTTCGAGCTCTTTGATTTTTTGATCTTTCGCTGCACTTTCAGCTTTTACCGAAGCAATTTCACGCTCATGTTTTTCTAAAACAGCATCGTGACCTACAAGTTTGTAATAAAGTTCTTTAACAGCCTCAATTAATGGAGCCACAAGTTTTGAATACGCCACAGATTTATAGCCATCTGGATTTGTTGTTACCGCTTCTGGAAATTGTTTTTCAGTTTCCTGCGCAATTACACCGATGTCATGAGCTTTCACATGTAATGTTGGTTGATTCACATCTTTGCGCCAATCAAATTCCACACCACGAAGCTGAAGAATTTTTTCAACCGGGTTTTCAATTTTTTTGATATTTGTTTTCAAACGGCTATCAGAACTTGTATTCCATGCCGTAGCTAACGCCGATCCATTCACATGCAGTAATGCGGTAGGGTTAGCATGTCCTATGCCGACATTACCACCTGCTGCAAGGAACATAATCGAAGAATTTGCATCACTGCGAAATCTCAGAACCTGGCTGGCTCCTGATTGATAGTTATCAAGGGCAAAAACATTTTCACCTAAAGTACCTGGTGAAAATTGAAGTTCACCACCTTCAACCCCGGTCGTGTTTTGACGATTTATTTTCACAGTACCACCGCCACCTGTAGAACTACCGACTTCAAAATTCACACTCGGAGCGGTATTTCCAATACCGACAGATCCTGTTTTTGTAATACTGATGCGTGCCGTGTTTGATGTTATAATACCAAGATCATGATAAGTTTCGGTTCCAACTAAACCAACACCGCCGTAACCCTGCACGTATCCACCGTAACCATTACCCGTTAAACCATGACTGAAAATACCCGTGGTCACAGAAACACCTGCTGTGTCTTGTGTAGCCACGATTTTTGAATGTGCTGTACCTGCAACATCTAACACTTTTCCCCACCCGTTTAGAGTTGAAGGTGTTGTTGTTCCAATACCCACAGAACCATTTTCTTTAATGATCATTCTTGAACCGGCAGCTGCCCCGCCATCACCTGTATGATCTGCATAAAATACCAGGCCGTTCGAAGCTTCGTGAACTATTGACCATCTGTCGGTAGCGCTTGTTCCTACGTTGATTCCTTGCTGTTGCGTACTTAAACCATAAATCGCCACCACAGTATCAGTAGCCGTAGTATCTGCGATTTGTACTTTGTAACTTGGAGTTGTCGTACCTATACCGACATTACCATTAGCTTTAATAACCATGCTATCTTGCATAGCTGTGCTACTGGTCGGCGTTGTTCTAAAATATAAAGATGTACCCTGAGCAGAAGCTGTAAAATTCTCTTCAGCCAGCGCACGTACAGCCGCCGTATTTCCAGAAAAAGCTCCTCCAGAATGATATCCTTCAAAGTAAAGTCCACCAAGAACTGTGGCCGCAGATACTGCCGCCGGTGAAGCTTGTGTTCCTAAAGCACGACGAAACATCATAGCTGTTGCACGCGAACCTGTCGTATTTGAATAATTATCTAATAGTAAATTATAATCCAGATCATCGCCTGCAATCTGAAGACGAACTGTTGGCGCCGAAGTTCCGATACCCACATTGCCAGAAGCTGTGAGAGTTAAAGTACTTGTTGGAGTATTCGGCTGAATTTGTACCGGAATTTTACTATTCGTTAAATCGGCAATAACATAGTTAGTTGAACCATACATACCGTTAAACCAAGTTGCACCAACGCCGGAAGCGGTAAAACCAACATAGTTACTTAACCCCGAAGCTCCAATGTATGAACCTTTTCCTGCTGAAGTATTTGTTAACGACATAATAGCGTCGTTACCATTACCCTGTTGTACTGATAAAATATTTGTTGGGTTCGATGTACCAATACCAACATTACCAGACAGATAGTTAATTGTCGTAGCCGATGTCGTCCATTGTGAAGCCGCTGCCGCAGAGACCGGAGTATAACCTAAAGCCGAAGTGATTGTGCTTGAAGTGATGCTACTGCTTGTACCTGTTATAATCGCGCGGCGCGTGTTTGTACCATTTGTAAAATACAAACTTGTACCATCATACTCTAATGAACCTGAAGCTGGTGTTGTTAATAATAATCCCGATGTAAATTTTAATGGAGCATTTCCGTTCGTTCCAGCTGCAATTTGAATACGGGCTGTCGGATTATTCACTCCCACACCCATAAAACCCATAAACACATTTCTGCTCGTATTACCGTCTGAAAAAATATTATAAGAATTTGTCGCCGACGTTACTCCTGAACTTTGATCACCAACATAAAGACCGTAGTTATTAACAAAAGATCCTCCGTTAGTATTAATTCTCACACCAAAGTTATTTGTCACCGGAGTTGTGCCGGTATTCATAGATGTAAAATCACCGCCTGAGCTATTGAAAACAGCTCCGGCCACGATATAAGTTCTTCCATAAACACCGTAAAGTTCGTTCACTGTGCCCGATGAATTATTAATAGCTAATCCTCCAGCTCCAGTGACTAAACCCACAGTTCCCGCACCGCGATGTTCTACAATACCATACTGACCGTACACACCACCGCCATAGGTTGCAGAGTTTGTTGGATCAGTTTGAACAAACGCCATATTACCAAAAGCAGTGTTCTGTGCTCCACTTGGATTTAATTTAATCGCAACACCAGAACCAAAATTATAGTTACTGCTATCTAAGTCAGTCATTGTTTCCTGAAGCATCATCGGTGCTTTGTACGAAACAACTCCACCTAAAATACCACCGAAATCAAAAGTTCCACTAGCGGCCGTATTACCAAACAACGCTTGGCCTGAAATACGCGAGGTTCCTGAAACATCTAAGCGATAGCTTGGAGCCGACTTACCGATACCGACATTACCTGTGTTGTAATAAATATCTGCACCAGTAGTTGTCCACTGTGAGCTACTAACGCTCATTGCCGACATTGAAGCTGCAAGTGCACTGTACGAACTGCTTAGCGTAGCATATGAATTATTTAAAGTTGTGATCGAACTACCTTGCGCATTTGTAATTGTCGTTAATGATGATGACAAAGAAGCCACGGTTGCACTGTTAGCCGGTGTATAACCTAAGGCTGAAACAACTGAACTTGATGTGACAGATCCAGAGCTAAACGAACCCCAAGTTGTTCCGTTACAATACTCAACAATACCTGAATTGTATCTGATCGCGCCGGCATAACTTGCAGCACATGTGACACTATCCATGCTGATGCGAATCGCTCCGGAAACATCTAACATCGTTGTCGGCGTCAGGGTGTTTATACCCACCTTGCCGTCAGACAGAATTGTCATACGCTCTATGTTTTCAGTTTCAAAAGCTAACTTTCCACCAGTCGTTCTATTTTCTAATCTAAGATTTCCACTGGCGTCTGCAAGCATCCAACGAATAGAACCATTCGAACTTAACGCACGAACATCAGCTGTTGCACTCGCACCGGTTCCGTCGGTATCTCGAAGAATAAAACTTGGTCCGGTGTGATAAGTTTCAAACTGGATAGAACGTACTACACCGGCTACGTCTAAACTTGTTTGTGGATTTTGTGTACCAATACCCACGTTACCACCGCTGTAACTCAGAGTAGTCCCTGAGGTTAACCATTGCGATGAAGTGATCGCAGCTAATGATGCGGCCAACCCATTCACTGTAGAAGTCACTGCTGTCACCGAACTTCCCAGCGAATTAACTGTGGCTGTTACCGTAGAAAAAGAAGCCGTCGTTGTGTACGAAGTTGATAATGTGGCCGCATTCGCCGGAGTATAACCAAGCGCTGCAGTCACATCACTTGAAGTCACTGTGTAAGAAGCTCCTCCGCCACCACCCGCTGCGATACAAACAAATCCTGAACCTGTGTATTGCAACGCTTGCGAAGCAGAACACGTTGGAATTGCAGAATACTGAACAAAAGCCGTATCAGCTTTGCTATTGAATAATGTTGAATTATCGGCGCGGTTTGCATACATCGCGTAAGGAACAGCATTAATGTTCATCGCAGGTAATGTTTGCCAGCCGGTGCTGTCATTAAACTGCATTACAATTTTACGAACATCATTTGCCGACGGATTAAAATTTCCAGAACCTTGGCAGGCTATCGACGGAGTTGCATTACTAAACACATCTGCAAAAGTTGTCGTACCTGATGTTGGATAGATTTTTGTTCCTGTGCCTAACGAAAAAGAAATTAATCCTGCTGTGCTTGTCATATTCACCGAGGAATAATCTTCGATGTACAGAACACAACTTCCCGCAGGATTTAGAATTGTAAAACGAAAGTTAACCCCAGAAGCTTCTAAAGGAATACCATCAGGCTTAATGATCTTTGCCTGATATGTCGTTAAGCCAGGTACGGCAACGGCATGGTTCACGAACAACGTGAACATCAAAAAGTACAATAACAGCTGAACATTCCTCACATATTCTTATCGGCAAATGTGACATTATTGATTAATAAAACGACGAAAAAACGCGTTTTTATCTATAAACTTTTTCGGATATAAAATCGCTCAGACCTACGACCTGTTAACTGACGTTAACAGGCTTTAAAACTGACTCATTTTAAGAATCTCATTTTGAAAAATGAAAACTAAATGAAAAGTTTACTCCCTCAGATCGAATCTTTCCTCAGGTAAACACTAAACAAATTCGTCTACTTCTCTTTATTGACAAGGGTTTTCGACCTTATATTATGCCCCAATTATGACAAATATTTTTCATTATGACGATTACCGTATGTATGTTCGAGACGCGATTGCCAAAAAGCAAACCGATAGCGCCCGCAAACTTTCGTTAAGATCAATCGCATACAAAATGGATTTATCACCGGCCTACTTGTCGACGGTGATGAATAAGAAAAAGCATTTATCTGTAGACACAGCCCTTAAGGTGGCTGAATGGCTTGATCTGACAACGACTGAAACCGAGTACCTGACAGGTATGATTCAAGTCACTCATGAAACTGACAATATCAAAATCGGCAAGATTCAAAAAAGATTGGATGGCTTAGCCCATTCCCACCGCCGTAAAAAAGTTGAGCCTTTAAACTTTGATAAGATTTTAGATTTAAACCATATTTCAACTTTAGTGTTAATGTCTGGAGCTCATTCCAGCGTAAATGCCGCTGATTTAAATAAAATTTTAGACTTACCTTTAACTGAAGCCGAAAAAATTCTTTCTAATTTAGCTCAACATGGTCTTATTAAATTGGTTGATCATAAATATGTGCGAAGCGAAAACTGCTCTCACCTTTTACAATCAGCAGCCCCAAGTGCGGCTATTCGTACATTCTACAAACAAATGTTAGACCGCTCTAAATGGGCCATCGACAATCTTCCGATGCAAGACCGCATTGTCGGAACTGAAACGATCATTCTAGATGCGGCACAGGTTAAAGAAGCTGAAAGCATTATCGAAGAATGTTTCAACCGCATTACGGCTTTATCGCAAGAAGCAAAACTTAAAAACAGTGTTTATGCTTTAGGAATTCAACTTTGCAAATTAACTTCAGGAAATTTATGAAAAAGTTAGCTTTTTTATTTACCGCTTTATTAACAACTCAAGTTTTGGCTTCAGGATCTTTTGGTGTACGTGGTGGTGGCAACACTTGTGTTGAACACTTCATTAATTACGGCAAAGCTATTCATGGCAACGTCACAAACTTAGATTACGATAGAGAAAAGTTTTTAGATAAAGTAAAAACCGCTGAAATCGTCGAAGTGCAAACCGAAATGGTGTTATGGGAAAACAACCAGTACATCGCAATGAATGAACCATCAGCGAACCGTATTTACTTATCGCAAAAATGGTGTCGCGAATCACGCCTTCCATTTCAAAACAATAAAACAGCCCTTATCGCCTTTCATGAAATCTTAGGTTTAAGCGAACCAGGCCGCGATAAAAATTATGAAATCAGCAGCAAAATTTATCAAAGTAGCGACCTTTCAGAAGAAGAATTTTACAACTTAGCCATGACCGATGGCCTTGATCGTAAAATTATCCAAAGCGATACTTACACGTATGCCCGTCCGAGCGAAAGTTACCCACACCGTGCGGTTTTACAGCTTAGCGAAAATAATTACATGCTGGCTGCCTCGATTGATTGTTCAAGCAGTTTTGCTAAAGGCGCTGATGGGAATTACGTGATGGTGCCACCACTTCTGGTGATTCTAGGTCACAAAGCCGAATACAAATTCGCCTATACGAAGACTTGCGAAGATCTTTTAGATTTTTTAAAATTTCGTAACTTTCAAAACGTCAAAGTAGCGTTTCTTGTAGGAACCACGAGCTCAACGATTTACGAAGTAATCACAAAATAGTTTGTTCGTTTACCAAGAGAAACACTTTCTTTTTTCAAACGATCAAGTTTATTTCTGAACTTCCGGAATATTAATTACATTCGAAAAAACGTGCTTACACACGGTTCACAACCTAAGGCCGGTTACTAAAAATAACCGGCCTTTTTTATTTCTGTTTTCCCTCTCTAAAAACGAGTTCTGAAAAATAAAATATAAATAACCTCTAAAGCCTCGGACAAGCGGGGGTGTCACGAGTTTGCGTTCGCAAACTCGTGCGCGGCCGGCCAGGCCCACCTCCGAACTGCGTTTTAGAGGTTATTTATATTTTATTTTTTAGCATGTCTGAGGCTTTTAGAGAGGGAAAACAGAAATAAACAAAGATCGGCTATTTAGCACTTATTATGGAGTTCGCAAGATGCGTCGGCGGCGTCGCCGATTTCGATCTGAATTGTGACATGATTAATATCAAATTTTTTGCACAGCATTTGATTTAAATTCTTTAGGATCATATCGCCAGGATGTTTTTTTTCTTTCATCTTTATGTGAGCCGTTAAAGCCACTTCTGACGAGCTGATCGACCAGATATGAAGGTCATGAATCTCAGCAACCTCGGGGCAAGAAAGAATATCTGAACGCACCTTTTGCGAATCAATAGCTAAAGGCACTCCCCCAACTAATAGAACAAAAGACTCACGCAATAAAGAAATAGCCCCTTTAGCAATAAGAACCACGATCAAACAAGCGGCGATCGGATCAATAATTGTCCAGCCGGTAAATTTAATACCCACGCCGGCAATCACAACGCCTAATGAAATAAAGGCATCCATCATTAAATGAAGATAAGCGCCTTTTACGTTAACATCGTTCTGATTTTTTCTAAATAAATACGCTGAAAAAAAGTTCACCGCAATACCAAGACCTGCGACAAGAATCATTTTGTCTTCAGGAACTGGCTGTGGATTAACAAAACGCTCATAGGCTTCATATAAAATATAAAATAAACTTAAAATTAAAGTGATCGAGTTAAAAAACGTGATCACTAACGACATTTTTTTTAAACCGTACGTGTATAACCCAGAAGGTTTTGATTGGTTTAGACGAAACCCTACCCAAGATAAAAATAACGTCACGACATCTGAAAAATTATGAACAGCATCGGCTACAAGTGAAACCGACCCTGTCAAAATACCAACCGTTAATTCAAAAATAACAAAGACAAAGTTTAAAAGGCCGCCAAAAATAAACGCTTTTGAAATATCAGCTTCACTTTTAATTTCGACATGATGATGGTGTCCATGGCTGTGGTCATGGTCATGATGATCGTGATCGTCGTGGTCGTGATCATGCTTGTGGTCATGATTACAGCCGCCTCCCGCATGGGAATGCCCGTCATGAGAGTGATCGTGTTTTTTATCTCTTAGAAGCTTTAGCATCGGCAGATTCCATTTGAGCGGCTAAGTTTTGATCGCTTAAGTAAGCAAGACCACGTTCAGCACGATCATACAAAAACGCATGTTTAGTGCGAACTTTTAAATTCTCTAAATTTTTACGAACAAGTTTTTTATCAGCAAACAGAGTTAATCCTTCAATGGCCTGTGCGCGTAATGCAATTTCAAATTCAGTGTCAGAGTGCGCACCGAAATACTCATCCTGTGCAAAAGTATTTAATAAGTTGTGGCTGGTAAAATCCTGATTCATCACCAATAACTCTAAAGCTAAAGTGCGTTCAGTATTTTTCATTTTCGTGTCTTTTAAGATTTCACCCAAAGCCACGATATCTGTCGGTTGAATCGTTTGCGAAAATTCACGTAAAAACTCTTCGCTTTCTTCAGGCTCATCAGAAATGGCGCGCATACGAGTGGCAAAGTTTTTAAAACGATTTAAAAAACGAGTGCGCAATTCCAAATCCGAAATTTCAGGCTGAGTTTCTTCAGCGATTGTTCCTGCGACCATACGCGGTTGATTTTTTTTAACGATATAATCTCTACGAAGTGAGTAATCGAATACAAGAAAGCCAAGAATAGCAAAAATAAACCCGGCAAAATATAAAACAGAACGATTACGCATATATTAATGCTAACCCGTAATCGCTGAGACTCAATGAAATAGCGGGTTTGCCGCTAATCGTTAAATTTACTCAAAAACAATATCTGTAATGATGACCATTTCATCGCCCGCAGGCTTTTGAATTTTCACTTCATCATCAAGCTTTTTACCCAAAAGCGCACGCGCTACCGGAGACTTCCAAGAAATTTTGTTTTGTTTAATGTCGAGCTCATCCTCACCCACGATTTGATAGGTGTAAGTCGCCCCGTCTTCGTTTTCGATTGTCACAGTTGCGCCAAATATAACCTTGTCTGATTTCAGGCTTTTTGGATCAATCACTTCGGCGGCTTCAATACGTTTTTGCAAAAAATGAAGGCGCCCATCAATTTGGCGCAAACGACGCTTACCGTATTGGTAGTCAGCATTTTCCGAACGATCACCGTTACTGGCAGCCCATGCAACGACTTCAACAACTTTCGGCCGCTCAACATTTAAAAGCTCATGATATTCGGCTTTTAATTTTTCAATCCCTTTTGGCGTGATGTAATTCTTTGAATGATCCACTACTTCACCGCAAGACCGTCTTTTAGCGATTTATTTTTAAATACTAAAATCGGAAATAAAGCAAACACCAGACCCACAACAACAGTTGCAACCATCATCGTGATGTCAGTAGCTGAAAACCAAGGCCCGGCAAAGTATAAACCAAATTTCTTAGCAACAAACTGTGACAGCGCCGTTTCTAATAAAATTTTAAGCACAGCACTTGTCATCACCGATAAACCTAAAATTAAAAACACTTCTAAGAACACAAGTTTTGCCAGATGAGAAAATCCCGCACCTAACGATCTTAAAATCGCCATCTCACGACGACGCTCGTTTAAACTTGTCATTAAAGCGATAATCATTCCAACAAGACCCACAATCATAACCAGTGCTGAAATCACTTTTAACACTAACTCAATAGACGAAAGACTTTTCCAAAGATCACTTAATACGGATCCAGGAATCACCGCTAATAACGCCTCATCTTTGTTTTCAGTGATTTCACGTTGCATAGATAAAATCTTAGTTTTGCTTTTGAGTTTCACAAAAAACGATGTGATCGCTTCTGGATGATGTTCATGATCGTGCGCTTCGTGGTCATGCACCGCACCTTCGTGTTCTTTTTCATCATGATGTTTGTGGTGATCGTGACCGTTATGGTCGTCGTGTTTCGCATGTTCTTCAGCTGATTCACCTTCATGATGGCCTTCGCCCGGCTCATGCATATGATCCATCGCTGCTAACGTCATATATAACGAACGATCAACAGCTGTTCCTGTGGCATCTAAAATACCCACAACTGTTAACGGATTATCAGCGTGCTCTTCAAACGATTCGCCCGAAGTACTTCCGTGAGCTACAATAATCTTATCACCTAGTTTATACTTTAGCGTTTCAGCAACTTCATAGCCTAAGACCACTTCATTCGCTTCAGTAAAAATAGCGCCGTTAAGTATTTTTAAATGTTCATTTGAACGAACTTGATAGTGTTCAAAAAATTCTGTCGTCGTTCCCACAACGCGGTAACCTTTATGGCCGTCTCCTAAGCTGATAGGAATTGTCCATTCAACATCAGGGTGATGATGAATTTTATCGTAACTGTCGTAAGACACGTTATTTGTCACTTGGCCGATATTAAAAACCGAAAACAGCACTAACTGTAAAGAACCCGTTCTTGCACCTACTAAAAGATCCACACCGGAAACTGTTTGCGTAAAGCTATCTTCAACAGAACGACGAACGCGTTCCACCGAAAATAATAGCAATAAGCTTAGCACGACAGAAAAAACTGTAGCCGTTGTTGCAAATGAACGATGGCGAATAGATTTGAAAGCCAGTTTTACTAAATTCATAACTACACCTTCACCGCATTGACATCAGCCAGGTTTAAATGACGTTCAAATAAATTTTGAATCGAACGATCATGACTTACAAAGATCAAAGTACTGCCCTGAGCTTTTACTAGCGAGAATAAAATCTTTAAGAAATTTTCGCGGTGATCATAATCAAGGGCCGAGGTAGGTTCATCGGCCAAAATAATTTCTGGCTTTGCTACAAGCGCGCGAGCTGCGGCCACACGCTGCTGCTGACCAACCGATAATTGTGTCGCTAGTTTTTCGATATGCTCTGATAGGCCTAATTCGCGAACAACAGTGTCATACAAAGCTTGATCAAACTTCTTACCGTTAAAAGTAAAAGGTAAAAGAATATTTTCTTTAGCCGTTAAATACGGAATTAAATTAAACTGCTGAAAGATATATCCGATATGCTCAGAACGAAATTGATCGCGCTCTGATAAACTCATGTTTTGAGTTTTCTGGCCTAACATTTCAACATCACCGTTTTGTCCTGTGATGACTCCCGCTAAAATTTCTAAGAGCGTGGTCTTACCACTCCCGCTTGGGCCAAACAGAAACACAGTTTCATTCTTATTAATAGTTAAATGCGGGATTTGCAGAACAGGTTTACCGTCTGCACCATATGAAAACGACAGATCTTTAATTTGGATAACGGCCGACATGATTTAACCTACTGACTATTGGTAAGGTTCGACATAATCGCCAGTAAGCTCGAACGAAGCTTCACCGTATTGCGATTGTTTTAAAGTAATTTCAAAATCTCCGTAAACCCAGATCGGTCCATCGGCAGCTGGAACACCTTTTTTCATTTTCACATACACCATTTGATTCGGTGGAGGTGCCGGCACGTGAATACACGCTTGTGGGCTTGGCACTAATAAAAATTCAGTCACCTTACGTTGATTATCTTCTAGCGGAACCATGAAGCCCGGGATTTTTACGCGAGTTTTATTTAACTTTTCAAGTTCCGGTGGGGCTTTCTTGTTCACATAATCCATTTGATCAAGGGCACGCCAGTCGACTTCAGTGGCACTGCCGCCTGATGATTTACCCATAAAGTACAACGCACCACCGACAGCTAAAGAAAACGCAAAAATTCCTGCTAAAATCCATTTCATCATAATGGCAATTAAGATATGCTCGAATCCATCTATGAGTAAATACCAAAGCGTGCGCGGCACGAGAGATTTATTACCGGCCTTAAAGAAAACTTTCAGAAGCATTGAAGCGAAAGCTTACAACGCTGCTCAAAATTATGGCTTTAAAGAAATTGAAACACCAATTTTCGAGTTTTCTGACGTTTTTCACCGCTCTTTAGGCGAAACTTCAGACGCTGTTAGCAAAGAAACCTACACTTTTGCTGATCGTGGTGGCGATTCAATCACTTTACGCCCCGAAGGCACTGCCGGAGTTGTGCGCGCTTACGTTTCCGAAGGTTTAGCTCAACATAACCCAAACAAACTTTACTACTACGGTCCGATGTTTAGATACGAACGCCCTCAAAAAGGTCGCTACCGTCAATTTTACCAATTCGGCGTTGAAGTATTAGGTTTAGAAAATCCACAAGCTGACGTTGAAGTTTTAGATTTAGCGTGGAGAATTTTAAACGAAATCGGTCTTGGTGGAAAAGTCACTTTAGAAATTAACACTTTAGGCGATCAGGTTGACCGCAAAGCCTACCGTGATGCTTTAGTGCAGTACTTAACTCCGCTTAAAGATCAATTATCTGAAGATTCAAAAGTGCGTTTAGAAAAAAACCCGATGCGTATTTTAGATTCTAAAGATGAAGGCGATAAAAAATTAGTCGCTGGCGCTCCAAAGATGGATGCTTTTTTAAGTGAAACATCAAAAGCTTTTTTTAAAGCTGTGACTGATGGTTTGAGCGAATTACAAATTCCTTTTCAAATTAATCCAAAACTTGTACGTGGTCTGGATTACTACTGCCACACTGTTTTTGAATTTGTAACAACAGAACTGGGCGCTCAAGGCACAGTGTTAGCTGGCGGAAGATACGACGGCTTAGTTGAAACGCTGGGCGGACAAAAAACTCCAGGTGTTGGCTGGGCTTCGGGTGTTGATCGTTTAGCTGATCTTTGTGAATTAAACCAAGCTTTACAAACGACGGCAAAAGCTCCAATCGCAATTATTTCTTTAGGTGATAAAGCATTAGTTTCAGGATTAAAAATCGCAAGTCACTTACGCGCCCAAAATAAATACTGCGAAGTATTTATGACTGGTAATTTCAAAAAGAAATTAGAAAAAGCGAACAAGCTAAACACTGAAAAAGCTGTTTTATTATTTCAACAAGAAGACGGCGAAATCGAATACAAAATCAAAGACTTCAAAACCGGTGAAGAAAAACCAGCTAGTTTTGAAGAGTGTATTAAAATCTAATTTTTTTTATTTAGATCTAAAAACAAAAAAGCTGCCAGGTTATCCCTCGCAGCTTTTTTTATATTTTCTAAATGTCAGCTTACTGCCCTATAACTTCCAGTTTTCGGGCCTCGCCATTCCTGTGCCTGTCGCACTTTGTTCAACGCCTGATAAAGCTTTCGGTAACACAATCGCTTCGCGACGGTGGTAAATCGGAATCACCGCCTTTTGCGCCATTAAAAGGTCGTCGATTTTTTTCATCATCTGTACGCGTTTAGGTTGTGACCATTCTTTGTCATACTTTTCTAAAAGCTGATCCATCTCTTTAGATTTAAAACGTAAAACGTTACCACCCGCCCACGCGTTTTTTTCAGAAGGAATATCATCTGAATGATATAAGCCCTTAAGCGAAGTGTCTGGGTAAGTCGTGTTACCGAATAAAGCGATCTGAAAATTTCCTTTAGGCACTGAATCACCTAATAAAATGCGTGGTGGTTCGTTTTTGATTTTACACAATACACCGACACGTTTGAAGTAATCACAGATTGAAACCTGTAATGTTTCATAAAGCTTAATACCGGCCGAAGTTTTAAATTCAATCTCTAAAGGCTTACCGTCTTTTTTTCTAACGCCTGAAGAATCTTTAACCCAGCCATTTTTCTCTAATAACTCTTCAGCTTTTTTCGGATTATAGCTGGCAGGTTTTGCACTGAACGCTAGATCGTTTTCAGAAATAATTGTTTCAGCAGGGTTTAATTTTCCACCTAAAAAAGCTTTCGTTAATTCTTTTTTATTAATCGCAAACGCTAAAGCTTCGCGGACATATAAGTTCTTAAGTAGCGCATCTTCATTATTAATGAATAACCCTTGAAAGATAGGGCCATTATTAAAATGCACATTAAAATCTTTCAACGACGCATCAGCCGAAAAATCCAAAGCTAAATCCGGCGGAAAACCCACGGCAGAAATACCGTTGATTTCTTTACTCATTAAATAACTTTTTAAAGTGCTGGTTGAAGCCACGTGTTTAAGAATAATTCTTTTAATTGTAGGCTTTTTACCAAAGAAATACGGGTTAGCTTCAAAGATAATATGACTTCCGATTTTGTATTCAACCACTTGATACGGGCCAGAATAAAGCCCTTTTAAAGTCGGATTTTTAACATAGTTAGAACTTTGCTCGTACGTTCCCACTTTAGTGTTTGTCGTATCAAAGATTTTCTTTTCTAAATGGCTTGGCAACACCGGCGGAAGATCACGATCATAAGTCCACTCATCTGTAGCATACGTTACCGTACATTTTTTTGGAAGCTTTGCATCCCACTCAATTTTTGTGATCTTAGAATAAATATTTTTTTCAGTTTTACTTACGAAATCTGAAGATCCCACTTGCCAACCCAACTGCCAGTCAGCACAAGTAATAGGAGTACCATCCGACCATTTCGCTTGGTCATTTAAAGTCCACACCGCTTGTTTATTTTTAAGTTTCGGAATACTCGTGCTTAAGTTGGGTAAAATTTTTCCACTCGCATCACGGTAAACCACATCACGAAACATGAATTGTAAAATGGATTCTGTTGCAGCTGTTTGATAACTTACCGGATGAATATTATCCCACTCCTGAATAATACCAATCTGTAGATCTGAATTCGCGGCCCAGAGTGAAAGTGGCATTAACAAAGCCCAAACAAACAATTTCATGACTACTCCCTAGATAAAAAAAGAGCCAGTCTTAAGCTGGCTCTTTCGAAAAATGATTTCAAAAATTATTTTCTTGATCCTAATTTTACGTTTTCTCCGCGCATCCAACCGTGAACAGTTTGTGTTTGCGTTCTGTTCCAGTAGAAAAGCATAAATACGCCAAAGATAAACATCGCCACACTTAACCATTGGCCGCGTGTTAAACCTAACGCTTGGTAACCGATTTGAATATCTGGCTCACGGAACATTTCATTTAAGATACGCACAAGCGCATAACAGATGATAAAGCTTCCCGCGATCACACCAGGTCTACGCGATTTACGAGCTAAGAAAAATAAAACTAAGAAAGTGAATAAACCTTCACTTAACCCTGCAAATAGTTGCGAAGGGTAACGGTAATCAAGTAATGGCCCGATTAAATCACGAAGAGCATGATCACCGTTTTGAATTTTATTAATGATTGTGTAAAGCGTATTGTAAAGTTCGTCTTTTGCCGTAGTTGAACTTTGAGAATCTCTGACGATCTCTAACCAACGAGTTGGATTGATTCCTAATTTTTCAACCACCGGAGATAACGTAGGAAGTCGGTCATACTCGTACTGTGGCCAATTTAAAATATCTGATGGAAAGCGCACGCCTAACGGAAATTCTTTCGGAGCAATTCTTCCCACTAATTCACCGTTAATGAAGTTTGCGATACGTCCGAATAAAACACCGATGGGTCCTACGATAGAAACGATATCTAAAAGATAAACCGGATTTAAATGATGTTTTCTAGCATATAAAAAACACGCCACAACGATACCGATAATACCACCGTGCGAAGCCATACCACCTTCGTTCACAGCTAACACACCCCAAAACGGAACAGATGATCTGAAACTCCAAAGTAAAGATTGATCGTAGAAAAGACAGTAACCTAAACGTCCACCGATTAATGTTCCGAAAGCGGCGTAAGTAACGAAATCAGAAACCATTTCGCCTTGAAGATCTGAATTTTGTCTTTCAACAAGCCATCTGATAACCAAATAAGCACATAAAAAACCTAGTAAATACGAAAAGCCGTACCAACGTGGTCCGAAGGTGTCAGTGATGCGAAATATAAATGGATTTAAATCATGAACCATATTTTTTACCTCGAATACGGCTATCATCCATTAGACACTGGCCTTGGTCAATGCTAGTGTCGGCGGATGCCGAGGATGCGGCAGCCGGACTATGAGGTAACTATGAGTACAAAAAAAGTTTCTGATATTTTTGATCCAACTCAATGGGATGAAGTTCAAGGTTTTGACTTCACTGATATCACTTACCACAGAGCTAAAAATCATGGCACTGTTCGTATCGCGTTCAACCGCCCAGAAGTACGCAATGCTTTTCGTCCCCGCACAGTTGATGAGCTATACACAGCCCTTGAGCACGCACGTATTTCAGCTGACGTAGGAGTTGTCTTAATCACAGGCAATGGCCCGTCTCCAAAAGATGCCGGTTGGGCTTTCTGTTCTGGCGGCGACCAACGTATCCGCGGTAAAGATGGTTACAAATACGAAGGCGCAGACAATAACGGCACAGGCGAAATGAATAAAGTCGACCTTGCAAAATTAGGTCGTTTACATATTTTAGAAGTTCAACGCATGATCCGTTTTATGCCAAAGGTTGTCATTGCCGTAGTACCTGGTTGGGCCGTAGGCGGTGGTCACTCGTTACACGTTGTTTGTGATATGACAATCGCTTCAAAAGAACATGCGATTTTCAAACAAACCGATGCTGACGTTGCAAGTTTTGATTCTGGTTACGGTTCAGCTTACCTAGCCCGCCAAGTAGGTCAGAAAAAAGCCCGCGAAATTTTCTTTATCGGACGTAACTACTCTGCCGAAGCCGCTTTCAATATGGGAATGGTGAACGAAGTTGTTCCTCACGCAGATTTAGAAAAAGTTGCGTTAGAGTGGGCCCAAGAAATTAACACAAAATCTCCAACAGCAATTCGTATGCTTAAATATGGTTTTAACCTGATCGACGACGGTCTTGTAGGTCAGCAGCTATTTGCTGGCGAAGCCACACGCCTAGCGTACGGCACTGATGAAGCCCGCGAAGGAAGAGATGCCTTCTTACAAAAACGCGAGCGAGACTTCGATAAATTTCCTTGGCACTACTGAAAAAAATTCCAAAGAAATAGAGCGGTTTCAGCCTAGATCGCCCATAGCTTATCTAGGCCGCTATTAGTTTTTCATTTTGTTGGAACCCAGCTTGCATAAAAGTCTTAAGTGCCCATGAGATTTTTAGCGAGCAAAAACCCATCTTTAACTCTTCGCCTAACGTTCATCTTCGCGATGGGCTATCTGACGTTGTCCTGCCAAGGGCAAGTTGAATACAAACAACCCAAAATCCCGGTTCGCCAAGAAGCTTTTTCGGCCAACGATAGCGTTATTGCGCCAGAAGAACTTCGTGAAATTAAATCTCTTTACGAAGCCAAATTTATTTCTAGCAGCGAACAAGGCGATAACGATCCGTATTGGACCCCAGAAACTTTACTTCCTAAAATCAGCTCTTGGTTTAAACCAGAACGCGGACTATGGAAGCTTGAATCCATTGGCAGCGAGTACTTAGTCTATCATTTAGCCGTGCTTCCTGATGAACTTCTTAATGAGCTTGATAAGGTTCTTTTAAAAGAACGTTATTCGTTATCAATTTTAACTTCACAGTTCTGGACCGAAATTCAAAAAGCGCAAAAACAAGGTGTAAGAATCGCTTTAATTTCTTCTAAGTCTCCGTCGATGGCTTCGGGTTTTTATATGCATTCTTTAGGCCTAATTGGCTTATCGATCATTTCAGAACCAGGAACTCTGGCGCACGAACTTCGACATCACGAACAGTACCAATATGTAAATCTTAATTACAAACCGAGCTATTTAAATTCTTCGTGCCTGCAAAAAATGAGTCGCGCGTTTGGTGAAATTGATGCCACGACGTCTGAACTGCATCTTTATCGCGGAATTGAAAATGAATTTAACGACCTGTTTTCAAAAACTGAATTCAATTTTCATTCACCGCAAGTGCAATTGCTCAGCGTTAACTTGGGATACCCGAGCCTGGTGCTACAAAAAATTGAAGTCGCTACTGACTGCCCTGCTGAATTAAAAACACCTATGAAAGCATTGTCGGCTTACTTAGCTAATCAAGGTGACCGTATTAAAAACTGGCTAATGACTATTCCAGGTGAAATTTATCAGCAGCGAATGGTTCACCAAAAACAAACTACAAATCAATGCGAAATCCAGAGCAGTCTTAGCTGTGATAAGCTCGCGCAGTCTTTTTTTCAACATCAAGAAAAAGCGCAGGCGGCCAAAGAAAACTTTAAAGTTCACTTAACGAATGCTGTTTCTGAACGCCCGGTAAAAATCAAAGAGATTTTAAATCAGCTACCCATGGCTATTCAAAAAGATCTTTGTCAGGGCGCTCTTGGCGTTCATTTTTACCTGTCTTGCAAAAACTAAAATAAAAACCGAAATTCCAAAAGTTAGTATTCCGGATTCCGAAATCACGGAATTTAACAGCTCATTCTGCGTTTATTTGCATTTGACGTAGTAATCCTCTGGACTTGGCCTTGCAATTTGCTCCGGACAAGAAAAGAGGTTTTTCCTATGATCAAAAAATTATTATTAGTTCCTGCCATTTGCTCCTTAACCCAGATCGCTCCAGCACTAGCTGATGTCGATCAACACCGCACCTTCGCCGCATCGGCTTTACACTCTATCGTTAATCAACGTTATGAAGTGATCGCCTATTCCCCTTCAGAGACTGAAAATGGCTCTGACATCGTGCTTGTGTGTATCAACCAAATCTTTGCTGAATGGGGCCGCCCAGTTATCAGAAGTGTTATGGCTGATGAAACCGCACAAGACGAAAAATCAATGAGCGATTATTTAAACGCTTTAGATAATGTCGAAAAAACACGTGCCATTGTTACCCTTGGCCGAAGCGATCTTATCGACGGTGCTGACGCTGTCAGAAAAGAGCTAGAAGCCAAAGGCGAATGGCCAACAGTTCCTAGCGATCTTACTTTCATGACTTATAAAAACTATGAAAAGACCTATTACACATCACTTTATAAATGTCTTGATAATAACTATTTAACAGCTGTTTCTGGGCGTATCGCTCCGCTTGATATTAATGCCGATATCGACGGCCACTTTGTTGCGACAGGCGCTACTGAAGTGCTTTACGGTCCACCTCCATCTATGAGCGGCATCGTTCCTGGCGCTCCGAGTGAAAGTAAAAGCATCACCATTACAGATAAATCAAACGTTTATGGAAAAACGATGAAATACTCTGACTGGATCAAAACTTTAACAAATTACTAAATCTATTTATCGCCGAACAAAAAAGAGGCCCTTATGATTCGCTTATTTCGATTTACATTAGTTTTTCTTCTAAGTTACCAATCGGTTGCTTGCCAAGCGAAGACCGATGCTCAAAAAGCCGATGTTCACAAAACTGAAACACCCAGTCAGTTTGCAGAATATACGGCTGAAGATACCGTGATTAATCATGAGGGCCTTAATGAAATTCGTTCGCGTTACGAAGAAACACGTATCGCCCCCCAAGAAAGTGGCGATAACGATCCTTACTGGACACCAGAAGTTTTACTTCCGAAATTGAGTTCTTGGTTTACTCCAGGGCGCGGTCTATGGAAACGTGAAATGGTTAGCGATAGCTACTTAATGTACTATCTAGCACCATTACCTGAAGAATTGATCGCCGAACTTAATCAGATCCTTCTTAAAAACCGCTACTCACTAGCTATTTTAACTTCACAGTTTTGGCTTGATGTACAGAAAGCCCAAAAGCAAGGTTTACAAGTTGCTTTTATCTCGTCTAAATCACCATCAACCGCTTCAGGTGTATACTTTAACTCTTTAGGGTTGATCGGTTTACATATTTTTTCAGAGCCGGGCACTCTGCCTCATGAACTTAGACATCATGAACAATACAAATATATTAGACTTAACTACAGCCCGAAGTATTTAGAGCTTTCTTGTCTGCGACAAATGAGCCGCGCATTTGGTGAAATCGATGCAACAACTTTTGAACTCCATCTTTATAAGGGTATTGAAACAGAGTTTAATGAGCTTATCTCTGGCGGAAAACCTGGATCGCTTCACTTAAGATTTCCACAAGTTAATTTATTAGATATTAATCTTAACTACCCGCTGACAATGAGCCAAATGATTAAATCTTCTGTGGTGTGCCCGCCTGAGGTGACAAAACCTATGGAAGATCTGACGGCGTATTTTTCGCAGAAAGTAGATGCTCTGAATTCTTTAATGCGTGAAATTCGCCTTCAGACCATTCAGCTTCGCACAACTCAGCAAAAACTCTATGAAGATGATTGCGATGTACAAAACGCTCCTAATTGCGAAAAGCTGACAGAGTCTTTTAATACAACCCAAGAAAAACTTGTTACAGCCCAAGAAAATTTTAGAGTCAATTTAGCTCAAGAAGCTTCTGATCGTAGTAAAAAACTCAGCGCAACTTTAGCTCAAATGCCAAGTTTAGTTAGAAAAGATCTTTGTAAAGGGGCGATTGGCGTTCACTTTTACATGAATTGCGAATCAAAAAAATAAAGGAAAATATTATGCGCACGATTCATCATTTAATGACCACTGCTTTATTACTAACGGTTACAGTTTCACAAGGCGCTGAATTTTACCCGACAACACCGGCGCGTACTTTTGGTTCTAACCAAGACACGGGCTCATGCCAATCTGAATCCTATGTGACTTCTCTTGAACACAAATTAGCTGAACGCGGAGCTAACTTTAAAATTTCTTTGCAACATGCTCATGCAGCGATCTGGCGCGGTAAAGATCTAACAAACCGTAATGATGTTGGTCTTATTCTTACGGCCACATCAAACCAAATCACCGGGCAATACGGAACCATTGTTCCTGATTACGTACTTCCAGAAGATCTTTCTGGTGTGGATTTTTCTAAACTAGGAACTGAAGCCGGTATCGCAGACAATGCCCCCGTGGCAGGAAATGAAAAATATTTTCGTCCAAAAATTGAAGACATGGGAATTTACGACGGAACTTTTCCGCCGAATCCAGGTGTGTTTTCTGAAGCTTTTTTTACTTTTTCACCGGGTTATTCAAACACCGTGGGTGCCGACAAATTCTTTTCACTTGTAAAAAGTGGCGCCGCTATAACTCTTTCTTTCGATGCGCTTTTTCTTAATTATTTTGATCCTTATACAGGATTATTAGCAGAAGCCTATGCCACTGATGCAAGTTTTTTAAAAGAGACTAATCACTCTGTGGCGACTGTTGGTTATGATGATGCTTTAGATGGAGTCATTCTTCGCAACACGTGGAATAGTGATTTCGCTATTCGCCGTAACGATCCAAAATATGGAACTACAGAAAACGATGAATTACTTAAAAAATTTCGCCATAAAATTTCAGCGCGTAATCTTCCGGGCTACTATCTGTTTCCCAATCAGTTTATTCGTGATTTAGCAAGCCATGGTGTTGGCGGTTTTAGACAGCTGAATCTTGATTATGGTGGGTTTGCCAATAGCTATCAGCAAAATTCTAGTAAGTTTGAAGTGATCAACACGTTTTATACCTGCAATCCAGATTTAGTAAAAATGTATTTAGACGACCTAAAAAATAAGTTCTCTATTTACGAAGACCAAACCAAGCCCAATGCTGATCGCATGAAAGCCCTTCAGTACATTAAATCGATTATTCAAAAACAGATTTCTAAAATGGGCCCTCTTCTTTATTACGGCAAACAAACCCGTAAAGTTGACGGAACAATTGATCGCGTAAAAGAGTTTCATGAAGGTAAATTTGCCAATTACTACTGTGGAACTGCCGACGATCCCAAAGAGGTTTTCTGGCCGGCTTTTAGTTCAAACACGACGGGGTCGTTAGAAAAACTAGTAAATTTTGAACGTAAACTTACAAAAGATCGCACTGACTTAGCAACTTGGATGGAATTTTTTAAATATTTAACTTCGGAGGTAAATTAATATGAAAAAACTAAACCTATCACTTTATATCGGTTCTTTACTTGTGGGCTGTTTTTCTCAAGCCGCCATTATTAGAAATTCGCCAGACAATGAAGCCCGCCTTGGTAGCGGCATCAAAGTGGCCACTGAACAACTTTACCCAAGTTGCATCAATAGCTTTTCACCTAAAGATGTTGTTTCAGAAGATGGAAGATCAGATGACCACAACCCCGCAGGCACACTGCGCCTTGAAGTAACATCTGAAGTGATCCGCAGCTATCAAAAACTTGATGAGTATTTAAATGAAAGTATTTCAGCTGATGTTCAGTACATGGCTTATTCAGGATCAGCTCAATATAACCACGAAAAACAAACAAGTCTTAGCAGTGACCAAATTACTGTAGGTATTCGTGCTAAAGCTGATTTTGGCCGTTGGTACTTAAAAAATCCAGAGATCAGAAATGATCTTCTAAGTTTAAGTAAAAGCAACACGCAAAAATTTTATCAAACATGCGGAACTGAATTTGTAAATGGCTACCGTCTTGGCCAGGGGCTTAACATTGTCTTACGCACTTTAGAAGCAAGCTCATACTCGTACGAAAAAATTCAGGCCGGTGCTACAGCCTCGGCTAAATTTGGATCTGGTGGCGGCTCGGTGCAAGCTGCTTTTTTAAATGTAGCTAGCAGTCTTTTAAAATTTAGCTCTCTTGAAGTGCGTATCATTGGTTACGGCACTGGGGGCTTAGCGACAACAGCACAAATCATTAAAACGCCAAAAGATGTTGATAAAATCGTTGAGATTATTTCAGATATGCTTAACCAAATGGACTCAAAACAGTCTGTAATTACTGAGTACTTAACATCACCGTACCCAATTCAATACCAGCCTTACATGGCCATCGCCGGCGAGGCACAAAAAACTACGCTGAATGATCTGTATGGGGCTTTTAGAAAAGTTGATTCAGATTTAAGCCGTATGCGCCAGTACGTGGGGCAAAACCTTGTCAGCGACACTGAAAATCTTTGCGATATTCAAGAAATTAAAGACGGCAAAGAAATGTCTTGTGAGCAGTACGCAGAATATGTGGGCTTTCAAACCAGATCTTTAGATAAAGCCCGAAATGAGCTTGTGGCAGGTATTCAAAAATGTGCGAATGGAAATGGTATTGAGGGTTGTAGTTTAACGGATCTGAAAGTTCATCTTGAGCTAGCTGATCAAATTAGATTGTGGCCCAAACAATACCGTCACAAACTTCGTGTTCTTAAGTATGTGGCTGAAATCAAAGCCCAGTTAGAAAAAGAAAAACAAGAGGGACAAAATGGCAAACATTAAACCTATGTTCTTTTTAGCAATCACTTGTTTACTTTTATTGTTAACAGCTACCGAGGCACAGGCTTCGAAAATGAACTCAGCGAAAAAACCAACAGTGAACGAAGCCCAAAACTTCTGTAGCAAAAAACGTTTAAAGATTTCTGGTAAAAAAGAAACTTACGAAGAATGTCTTCTTCGTCTTCAAAGTCTTTAACTTTTTAGAATCTACAATTGATATTTTTCACGAATTTTTTGAGCGCGATCATGAACAGATGGAACCGGAAAGCTTTCAGCCTGTTTCAGGGTCGCCAAGACTCCGGCACGCATTGCAGGATCAGTTAACAAAGCAGGATTAGATTCTAACTGCTTGTCTAACTGGTAAAGAACCACTAACTGCGGATAATTCATTGTTGTTTGATCAATACCTGAATTATGTGGATTATCATCACGCGAAGTCACGGCACAGTTTTCTAAACTTAAACACGGCGGTTCTTGATAAACTTTCTGTAAAAAGTCGAGATCACTGCCCGATTTTAATTCTTTTGAAATTAAAAAAACTATAAAGCCACGACCATTGCGGTCTTCCATTTTTAACGAATTGTATTTATCTGATAAAGCTTTACGAAAATTAGCACTTAAGTTGACTAAGTCTTTTACGCGCGGATCACTGTCGTTTTTAGATTTTAAAATCTCTTCTAAATTAGCCCATAATTTTTTTTCGGGCTCAGATAAGGCATCTACTGAAACTGGTTCAGGGCTGGTTGCAGTTTCTGAAATAGACTCTTCGGCTTGTACACTGCCCGACACAGCTACAGGTTCTTGCAGTCGATTGCTGTTTGTAAAATCCATTTGGCTTGGTTTTAACAAAGTTGTTGCCTCAGAGCTTTTCTTGCCCCAAATAAAAAAGAGCCCTGCTAACAGCAGAGCTCCAATTAATAGACTTAAAAAAAACTTCTTAGTTTGCAAAGTCAGCTAACATTGACTGTTTAACAGCCGGTTTAGAGATACGGTTTAACTGATCCATCGCATAGATGTCTGCATCCATTTTAACTTTATCGTTACAGTTAGAGCAGTATTTGCTGATGTTTTTTAACATGATTGTTGAAGATCCGTATGAACCTTTGTAAGTCGAATCACAAGCTGGTTGGCCTTCTAATTTTGCACCTGTCCAGATAGAAACCATATCTTTACCGTTAGCATCTAGGAACGGGCGTGGGCAGTTTGCGTGCATCCAGTTACCGTTTTTAGATTCAGAGTGACGAGCTTCGTGGTAAACAACCATTGAGCGCGCGACTTGTGGGTGAGAGAACTTGATGTAGTTATCAGTTAACCACATTTTGTTTGGATCAAAGAATGGTTGAACGCAAGCTACCGCTGCACCACCACCACAAGCATCTACACCTACAGAGAAAATGCGTGATTCAAAAAATTGTTGGTAAGCTTTACCATCAACTGCTGTGAAAATTTCTTTGTGGAATGGCGTTTGGCCGTTACCTGTGATTTGCGCCATAAACGCAAGGTCTTCAACCATTTGTGATTGAATATTCTTAGGAACATCAGAATCAAATTTTAATGCTGCAAAAGATGTTGTTACTGTAGAGCTCACTAATAATAGAGCTAATAATTGTTTTTTCATGACTTTCCCCTCCTGATAGACACGAAATATTGCGAAAATTCTTGCGCGCTTTTTAGGAGGCATCAATCTTAATCTAACCTTAACAGCAAAATGACACTCTCTGTTATTTGGAGAGTTATGTTCAGCAACCAGTCGCTTTTAAGTCAGCTAAATCGACACTTCAGAGTGATTTCTTCGCTTAAGACACTCTGTTCTTAAAAAGCCACGCTAAAGCGTTTCATCATGAAACGCTTTTCGCATTTTTCGTTTTCAACGCTTGAAAGTGTTAAAATAGAAGTATGAAACAGCTAGTATTTATAATTTCGCTTCTCACTTTGATTCAGTTTTTCAACGAAATTGCAGAGGCCCAAGAATCAAGTGGATCTGGCGGCAGACCTTGGTTACTATCGCGCGGCTCTGCAGCCCGCGAAGCGAAACGCTTTAATTTATATGACTGGATGGAACAGAAAAACCGCAATCAGGTTATGGATATGTGGTTATCACTGAATACGCCATCCCCTTACGAATTCATGTTGGGGATTAACATGAATCAGTACAACACGGATGATGGGACAACTTCGGCTAAGTTTAAAAGCTACGAAGGAGAGCTTTCGGCCTATGCCTTATTGGTGGGGCTTACCGGAGAACACCAGAACAACACAGAAGAACATTTCAGAGATACGACAGGAATGTTTAATTTAAGATTATTCGGACACACGTTGCAAGGAACGCACTTGACTGTTCACTACGGTTTACGCACGCGCGAAGATAGCGTTGGCGCTTACCGACTGAACCAGCAATTTGCAGCAGGGACGCTGCAACTTTATTTATTCAAATATTTCGGTGTCTACACGAACTACCGTCACTTCTTTCCGGTGACTGAAGCGCATTTCGGTGAAACCGAAGGTCACGTACAAACCTCGGGTGTTTTTATAGACTTTGCCTCATTGCGTGTGATGGGCTCTTATTTTAAAGAGCAACAGAAGTCGCTTAAAAACGCCGTAGAAACAAATATCGACCGCGAAGGCACGAAAGTAACACTTCAGCTCTACTTCTAGGTAAGGGTATAAGGGTACGCCGTCCCTTTTTCGGGAGCAGCGAATCATTCTAATTCAAGACATTGAGTCAATAGCTTAAGATGATAAACTATTGTTTCATCATTTTCGGAGGAACAATGGCTTCATTAAAATTCAAAGGCAATCCTGTAAACACAATCGGAAACTTACCGACAGTAGGTCAAAAAGTAACTTTCTCTAAATTAGTAAAAAGCGATTTATCTGAAGCGACTAATGCAACTTACGCTGGCAAAAGAAAAGTATTAAATATTTTTCCAAGCATCGACACGGGCACTTGCGCTGCTTCTGTTCGTCAATTTAACAAATTAGCTTCTGATATGAGAAACACTGTGGTGTTAAACGTCTCTTTAGATTTACCATTTGCTCAAGCGCGCTTCTGCGGTGCTGAAGGCATTAAAAACTGCGAAAGCTTATCAGGCTTTAAAAGTTCTTTCGGAACTGACTGGGGTTTAACTTTAGCTGATTCTCCGTTAGCAGGTCTTTACTCACGTGCGGTTGTGGTTTTATCTGAAGACGATAAAGTTCTTCACACTGAGTTAGTTGGCGATATCGTTAACGAACCAAACTACGAAGCAGCTCTTAAAGTTTTGGCTTAGTCGTTTTACATTCATAAAAAGAAAAAAGGGATAAATTTTACGACTTATCCCTTTTTTTATAGGTTTATTGCTTGATAAGACCCAACTGAGCAGCAATTTCATCTGAAAAAGGAAGCGATGAACGACCATCGTATACAGCGCCCGTCCATGTCACCGACTCAAGATCGTCAACCGAATCGATTTTAGCTCCTCGCAAGTCAGTGTTGGCTAAATTAGATGCTCCAGAAATCATTTCTATGTGAGCGTTTTGCAAATTGCTTCCCTGAAGATTCGTTGAGTTCACAATTTTAATAACTATATAACTTAGATTCGAATCTTTTATAACACATAAATCAGCTGAATAGCCTAAAGAGAAAATCTTTGCTGCACGAAAATTTCCCTTCGTCACATTGGCGTATCCAAGTGAATCAATAATTTTGCATTGAAAGGACGGACATTTTTTTCCAGAGCAACCAGAACCATCGGCATCGGCACCAATTTTTTTCAGTTCTAAAGGTTTGACCGGCATATATGAGGTGCATTCGAAAGCCAGTGCGTTTGAAGTCGTTGTCAAAAAAAGAATAATAGCGATTTTTTTTAAAGATTTCATAAATTCTCCGTTTCTACTTTTATCTTCCTGCGAAATTTATTCCACCATCATGAAGCATTTAACAAAGTTAAAGTGTTCAACATATTTTCGCTGCCAAATATTGTATGATCATTTCATTTTTTTTGAAACAGTGATCAAACGCACTCCTCTTATATCTTCTAAGGAAACTAAAATATCAATGAGTAAACTGAACGATAAAATTTTTATTTGTGTTTCATTTTCTTTGAAACTTTTTTTCACGGTTATCATTAATTTTTCTAATGATAACTACGATTATTTTTATTTACGAAGACTGAAACTTTCAGACTATAAAATCTTAATCAACACAGAAAGGATTTTTTATGCGCGTTTTTAATTTAGTATTCTCATTACTTATCTTAAGCATCTCTTCAGCGTCTTGGAGTCAAAACTTAACTTTTGCCGGTTCTTGCTCTTGGGGGCCGCAAATTTTAAATGGAGAAAACTGTATGCACCTGGCAAGTCATGCTTTAGCTACCCTTTACAAAGACAAAAAAACTGGAAAAACATTTGTTTACAACCGCATAACAACCACAAATGAAAATTTCTGTACACCGCCGACAGAAACTCCCTCAATAAAGAATCTTATTCTTTCAAATGGTTTTTGGTGGAACGACATTGGCAGCCAGAAAATTTCAAAAGCTGACGTTAACGAAGATCTACGGGGACAACTCCAACTTTCTACAAATAGCTATAACGATCTCGAAGCCCGCAACCATCAGCAGGTTATTTTTTATGCCCCATGTTTCTTAGCAGATACTTCACCTTCTGAAATGACACTTAAAGACGACATCGCTCAAAAATTTCGTGAGAGTTTAAGAATCAGCACACCTGACATCGGGACATTAGTCATGCGTGCTTACATTAGCGAAAAACCGGGACTAAACCGTATTTATAGATTGGTATTTATTCAGGGGGATAAAAAAATTACTTTAAGTGGATCGGACCAACAGAACCTGCTTAAAGATATGTTTCTAGATCTAAAAAATGCAGGCGTGAAAATCAAATTTGCCAACGAAGGCAGTTCTTACGAATGGCTACACATTGAGTTATCATGTCCCAATAGTAATCTCTGCCTCATCAACGATTTAAACGATTAAAAAAGCGATCTTGTTTTACTTTTTATGAAATCAATATTTTTATGTTCTTCAAGTAGAGAGTTTCTAAGATTTTATCTGGATTCATTACCGCGAAAAGGCTGGGGTGAAATTCAAAAGTGGGCTGATCACTTAAACGTTCAGTCCGCCTATGTTAGCCAGGTCATGTCCGGACATAAGCAATTTAATTTAGAGCATGCCATACGACTGGCCAAATATATCGGGTTACAGGGAGCCGACTTAGATTTCTTTATACTTCTTGTCGAAATCGAAAGAGCCGGCTCGCTCGAAACCAGAGAGTATTTTGAAAAAAAAATTCAGATAGCGAAAAAGGAATCTAAAACAGTTTTTAACCGCGTTGCCAAAGATAAAGTATTGTCTACCGAAGAACAGTCTATTTTCTATTCTAGTTGGATTTACTCAGCCATACGTCTTTTCTGTTCTATGGGAAGTGGTAAAACACTTCATCAAATTGCAGAACATTTTGAAATTTCTAAAGAAGCTTGCGCCGGAATAGTTAATTTCTTATTACAATCAGGTTTACTGATCCACAAAAATGATAAATATCTTCTAGGAGCACAAAAAACTCACTTAGAAAAGAGTTCTCCCTATGTAAAAAGGCACTGGCTTAATTGGCATCTGCAAACTCTAAAAAGATTTGACGATTTAGACGACGACGAAATTGTCTATTCTGCTCCATTTTCTATTTCAAAAAAGGATTTCGAGCAATTAAATGAAGAGATTATTATTTTTGTAAAAAGTTTTCTTGAGAAAGTGCAAACCACAGATCCCCAAGAAGTTGCTTTTCTAAATATAGACCTGCTAAGACTCAAATAAATAGATTTTCAAATTATATTTGCCCGAAGAAACTTCCTTTAAAAAGTTTTCTACAGAAATTACAGTTTGTTTCGGGTTTTCGGTATCGTGCTCAATAATAATAGTATCTACTATAACAAAAGGGTCCAACTCCTTAAGATCTGCCAAACTTCTAATTCTTTTTCTGACATCTAAAGTTCTGAGATAGTACTGTACTTCATCATGTTGCAATGGAAGAGTTTCCGCAATTTTTAAAAGTAATTTTTTGGTGTAAGGAATTTTGTTATTCATGACTCTCGATAAAATTGAGTAATTCACATCAAGATCACGACTAAATGTTCGCAAAGAATAGCGGCTGTTTTTTAACTGCCTTATTCTTAACTCTTCCTGAAGTTTCTTGATAAAAGATTTTATTTGCAGTGAACTATTGCTAACCACAGACAAAGGCTATCTGACAGTAATTAATCTTTCATTTAGTCTTTAGTTAAAAGTTTTGGAGAATTATTACTGAAAAGTAATCAAAACAAATACTTCTCGGTATCGCTCAACCAGCGTTGAATACTTGGAAACGCAGTAAGGTCTATATGTGCCTCAGCAGCAAGCCTTGTATAAGCAAACAGCGCAATATCTGCGACCGTACATTGTTGGCTCACAAAAAAACGCGATTTATCAAGATGCGAATTCATTATATCAAGTGCCCAATAGCTTTTTTTTATCAAAGCAGGATCTATTTCTTCAGTAGTAAGACCTAAGTAAACATATTTATATCTTAACACGGCTATCGCTGGCTCATGTGAGTACTGCTCCCAGAATAGCCATTCATCCATTTTGGCTTCATCAAATGGATCTTTTGGTATTAAAGAACTATTCCTTGCAAGAAATCGAATGATTGCATTTGACTGAGCCAGATATCTACCGTCATCAAATTCGACAACGGGAACCTGACCTGAGGGATTCATTTTTAAAAACTGCGGTGTCTTTGATTGGTGTTTTGAAATATCAATATCAATCCACGTGTATGGAATTCTGAGAAAGTCACAGATGTATTTAATCTTACAACAGTTACCGCTTTTTATATCCCCGTAAATTTTCATTTGGACTCCAGATATATCATCCGAAGATCCAAATATCAAAATTATTGATTAAGGTACTGTTTCAAAAATATCGAAACAAAGATCAACTTTAAATTATCCCAGTTTTTTAGTGATATCATCACAGCAACTCACCAGAACTTCTTCATAACAAGACTCATCGCTGACAATCATGTGAGCGTGACGCTTTGAAGGATCCACGAATAAATCGTGCATAGGTTTTACCTGGTTATTAAACTGCGCGCGCACACCTTCCGGGGTGCGGCCACGCTCTTTCACATCACGCTGCAGACGGCGCTCAAAACGCAATTCTTCTGAAGTATCAAAGAAAACTAGGTAATCAAATACATCGCGAACAGCTTGCGGATGAAAAATCAAAATTCCATCAACAACGATGATCGGCTTTGCTTTAATGTTTAGTTTTTCTTGGGCACGTGTGTGAGTTTTGAAATCGTAAATAGGAATATCAGTGTCCTGTCCGCTTTTAAGTTTAAGCAGGCATTCACTTAATAACGGAAAATCAATACTATCAGGATGATCAAAGTTCACCGCACCGCCGTCTTTATCAAACTTGTGCGATTGATCGATATAAAAATTATCCTGATAAACAATCTCAGCCTGGTGATGACCAAGCTTTAACTGCAAATCTTTGGCGAAGTAGGTTTTTCCTGACCCACTTCCGCCAGCTACACCGATGATTAAAGACTTATTTCGTTTGGAAAAGTCTGTCACCAGCATCTCCTAAACCAGGAACTAGATAACCATGTTCATTAACTTCTTTTTCAATATTTAAAGTCATGATCTCTACATCTGGGTGAAGAGAATGAATTCTTTGAATCGCGACTTCGCTGATTAAGATTGATAAAATACGAATCTTATCAACTTCGTAAGATTTTAAACGTTCAATCGCAGCAATCATTGTATCTGCGGTAGCCACTAAAGGATCACAAAGAATGGCTAATTTACCTTTAATGTCTTGAGGCATTTTAAAATAGTATTCAACCGTGTTATTTACAAAACGGTCGCGGTAAATACCGATAAAACCTGCTGAAGCAAACGGAATCATTGATAAAACCGCATCTAACATTCCATTACCCGCACGCATGATTGAAACAACCACTGGCGTGTTATGAATACGTTTAACCTGTGTTTTTGTGATTGGCGTTTCAATATCAACAGTGCGCATGTCTTTCCAGTCACGCATAACTTCGAAAGCTAAGATACGGCTGATTTCTTTTGTAAGTTCACGAAACTCACCAGAACCTGTTTCTTTATCGCGTAAGTAACCTAATTTGTGCACTAAAAGCGGATGATCTAAAACAACGACTTTATTATTCATATAATTCCCCTAATACCTAGAATACAGTTCCATCACTTTGGATGTTTAATGGTGGATTACCACCGGCACGTTTTTCTTGAGCGATAAATCTTCCAGCCCACCAAGTTCCGCCTTCTAGAATTTTAGCCAGAGGAAAATCTTGAGGTGACTTGTTTAATGATTTTTGAATCTCGGCACCGATTTGATCTAAAAGATAAACCGTTAACGATCTCCATTCGATAATTAAATCAGAATCTGGAGTCCACGCTTTAGCCATATTGGCTTGATCTTTCATAGTTAACAAACCTGAATCAATCAGTAAGCCACCGTTACGGTATTCAGCAAGGCCTGTTAAACCTTCAACACCATCAACTTCATAGCCTGCTTCCATAATTGGTTCTAACAATGAATACGTCATCCACTGAGATAACTTATGAATCGGAACTAAATTTAATTTTGAGTGCTGCCATACATCACCAAGATTTACATCTCCGGCTGAAATACGACCTGGCCAGATTTCTCCAAGACCATCAAGCACAGCACGTAATACCGCTGTCGCTGGAATTTTATTTCCATGCTTTTCAATTAAATGATCGATGATATTACCTGGGCGTTGTCCTTTTTTAAATACCGGATTACGTCCACAAGCACGGCCTAAGTTATTTAATAACTGCACACGGCCTTGCACACCCACAAGTGGGTTTTCAGATGTCACTTGAAAATGTTTTTCTAAATCAGCTGCCGTTACAGCTTGTAATCCAGCGGCATCGGCTTTCCATGATTTTTTATCAGACGACATAACACCTGATTTAAACATGTAAAGTGAAGCCACACCTAAACCTTCAGAGCGGTTAAAGTGTTTACCAGAACTTTCTTCAAAGTATTTCCAAGCGGCACCTGCACCTGCATCAAGTAATACTGATGTGATCACAAGGTCTAACTTGATACGCGCTAATTCTAATTTATCCGTCGTTGTTTCAAATTGCTTTGAACGATCAACGCCGCCCACGCGAAAATGCCCCCAACGAGAATGAAACGGAATTTTTAAATCCGGATAATTCTTTTTAATCACGTCTAAAACGTAATTCACTGTCGGCTGCATTTTATCAGCGTTAAATGTAAAATAACCATCGCCAGCGACTGTCATATCAAAAACTTTTTTCGATGAATCACGAATCGCTTGCGGTGATAAAATATAATTAATTTCGTTATTTGAAAGTGTGACTTGCTTACTCAATGTCGCGTCCTTTTACTTTTTTAAGCCCGTCAGTGTCTTTCGCTCCGCCTGGAGAGAAATAACCGGCTGCTTTTTTAGCTTCGATTTCAACTTGCGCATCAGCCGGAATTAATTCTGGCGGAATAGAAATACGATTTACAACTTCGATACCGCTTTTCACGATCGAATCGTATTTCATATTACTCATTGAATGTAAGTTATGAATTTTTTTGATACCGAAGAAGTGTAATGCATCTGGCATGAATTCTTGAAAACGCGCATCTTCTGTACCCGCTACGCACTCAGTGCGTTTAAAGTAAGTGGCAGCTGTGTCACCACCTTCTTGGCGTTTACGCGCGTTGTACACTAAGAACTTCGTCACTTCACCTAAAGCGCGGCCTTCTTTTCTGTAATACACGATAATACCCACACCACCGCGTTGAGCTGTGCGAGCCGCATCTTCGATTCCATACATCAAGTATGGACGGCATGTACAAATATCAGAACCGAATACGTCAGAACCATTACACTCATCGTGCACACGGCAAGTTAATTCTACTTCAGGTTTTGCTAAATCACGCGCATCACCAAAGATGTACGCTGTTGATGAACCAATTGGTGGTAACCAAACTTTTAAATCACGACGAGTGATAAATTCTGGATACATACCGCCTGTTTCTTGAAATAAAATTTTACGTAATTCACCTTCTGTGACATTTAAACGTTCTGCTACACCCGGTAAATACCAAACAGGCTCTAACGCTACTTTAGTTACGCGAATATCGCCGTTTTCTTTAACGATTTTACCGTCTGGTTTTAAACGGCCCGCTTTAATCGCTTCGTAAACTTCAGGTAATTGTAAATGCGCCTGAGTCATCGCAATCGTTGGACGAATATCGTAACCTTTATCAAAATACTCTTTAAAATGAATTTGCGGATCTAAACCCCATGGATCGTGAGTTACGATTTTAGTGGCATCCTGCCATTGTGGGTAAGGACCGATTGGTGTTGGAGCTTCAGTGTTGTGAAGATCTGGTCTATGCACTGGAGAGAATTTTCCAGAAGCAATCGAAAGTGCGCGGTACACAGTGTATGAACCTGAGTGGGCACCAATCGCATTACGAGTTTTGTTATCTGTCATTGAGGCAACAACAGGTCCACGCTCAGCAGCGGTTTTGGCTCCCCAGTTAATGGGTAATGTTTCTTTATATTTAAGATTCGTGTGCGACGCTAAAATAATATGATTTGATTTTTTTGTTTCTGCCATAACAACCTTCTACGACATCCAATTAGAGTCGCTTTGCATTTCCCACTTAACTGTTACTTTTTTATAGTTAGACCAAAAATTTAAACTTTGTTCGCCAGTGATATCACCGTGACCAAATTTTGATTCCATTGTTCCACCGAAAGAGAACGGCTCACGCGGAACCGGAACTCCAACGTTTACACCCACCATACCAGCATGCGCTTCACGCGCTACACGCTCAGCTAAACCGCCATTTGAAGTAAACACTGAACACGCATTTCCGTATTCACTGCTGTTCGCAATGCTCATGGCTTGTGAGATATCTTTACAACGAATGATTGATAAAACTGGTCCGAATAATTCAACTTTTGAAGCTTCAGAATTTGGCTGAACATTATCTAAAATTGTTGGACCAATCCAGTTTCCACCTTCCATACCCGGAGGCGCTTTAGCTTTACGGCCATCAAGAATAACTTTCGCACCGGCTTTTTCAGCTGAAGCGATCGCATTATTTAAAAACTGAACTTGTTCTTTCGTAATGATGGCACCCATTTGTTTACCAAGCTCTAACGAAGAAGCACGTTTTACGATTTGCTCGATGTGACCATTCGTATCGCCCACAGCTAATAACACAGAAGCGGCCATACAACGTTGACCTGCACAACCTGTGAAAGAATCAGAAATACCAACGCCACTGATTTCAAGATTTGCATCAGGAAGTAAAACGATATGATTTTTCGCTCCACCTAAGGCAAGAACACGTTTTCCTAATTGAGTACCGCGTTGGTAAACTAATTTTGCGATCTTAGTTGAACCCACAAAACCAATCGCTTTCACCGCTGGATGATCGATAATCGCATTTACTGTTTCATGGCCCCCATGAAGAACTGTGAACACACCATCAGGTAATCCCGCTTCTTTTAAAGCTTCAGCAATGAAAAAAGAAGTTAACGGCGTTTTATCAGAAGGTTTCCACACGTAAGAGTTACCTAAAGCAATCGCAATTGGAATTGTCCACATCGGAACCATCGCCGGAAAATTAAACGGCGTAATATTCGCCACAACGCCTAAAGCTTCACGGCGGTATTCACAAGAAACACCACGTGATACTTCAGTTTTTCCACCGGTGTCTAAATTTTGAATTGAAAGAGCGTATTCTAAAACTTCGATACCTTTCATAAGGCCGGCTTTAGCTTCGTCAAAAACTTTACCGCATTCGGCACCTTTGATTTTTGAAATTTTATCGATGTCGCGAAGTAAGATATTGCGAAAGTTAAATAAAACTTTACTACGCTCTTTGATAGGCAGTCGGCCCCACGCTTTTTGCGCCTCATCCGCTGCTTTGATCGCTGTATTGATTTGTTCTAATGACGGAACTGTATATGTTCCGATTTGTTTGCCGTCGTAAGGAGAAACAACTGAACGTTCACCCTGTGAACCCGTTGTCCATTTTCCGGCAATGAGATTGTTTGCTGATACCAAGTTACCCTACCTTTTAATTTTGAGTAAAAGATAAGGTTAGAACATTTGCACTAATATTCAAAGAATTTACTGACTGATAACGCGAATCGAAAACGCTTTTAACTTACGACTTCTTCTCTAAAAGAGCGGCGTAAAAGCCATCAAAGTTGTCTTTATGTGGCCATAAACGAATTTCTTTTTTGAAGCTCCATTTTTGCCCCTCAGGAGACGATAAAAACCATTTTACTTGATTTTCATTTTCCTGATTTAAAATGCTGCAAGTTGCATAAACCATAAGTCCACCAACTTTACACATCTTCGAATAGTCTGTGATGATCTCACGTTGCAATGTTAAAAGACGGTCAATTTCATCGGGATTTAATTTCCATTTGGTATCTGGATTACGACGGATCACTCCCCAACCCGTACAAGGCACGTCTAATAACACACGATCAAACGAAGCCTCCAAACGCTTAACAGTTTTGCTGCCCTCGATCACTTTTGTTTCAACGATATCTACTTTATTACGAGCGGCGCGTTTTTTAAGTTCGCCTAATTTCCACTCGTGAATATCCATCGCAATGATCTTACCTTTATTCTTCATTAATGAGGCCATATGAAGTGATTTACCGCCGGCACCGGCACAAGCATCAACCACACGAAGACCAGGTTTTAAATCTAATAACGGGGCGATAAATTGCGAAGCCGCATCTTGAACTTCGAAGTAACCATTTTTAAAAGCTTGAGTGGTAAAAACATTTTTACGTTCGACTAAACGTAAACACTCTGGCAAACCTTCTACTTTTTCAGTAATGATTTCTTCTTTTTCTAATTCTTTCATCAAGGCTTCACGTTCAATTCGTAAAGTGTTGGTGCGAAGGTACACATCCGCCGGGCGGTTTAAGGCGTGCATGATTTGTTTCCACTCATCAGCACCGAATTCTTTTTCGCCCATTTCATTCATCCAATCAGGAAATGATTCAGTCACAACCAATGGATATTTTTTCTTTAAGTTAGCTTTAATAACATCGATATCAATCGGATATTCGTCTTGAAATTCTTCAGTGTCTAATCCGTTTTTCACTAAATGGGCGCACAATAAATTGTACGATTCATTTGATTCAGCCACAGTTTGATAAAATCTGTGGTATCGAACGATTTGATAAATTGTTTCCGCGATAAATTTACGATCGCGTGAACCTAATTTTTTATTACCTTTGAATAATTTTTCGATCACTTTATCAGCGTATTTTTTGTTTTCAAAAATATCGTGTAAAGCTTCAGCGATTTTCTTTAAAACGTGAAAGTGTAATTTCATGGTGAAACTCCTTAAGTCCATAACGACCAAGAAGTTTCTTGAATCTTTAGAACGTAAATACTGCGCCGGCCGAAATGTAAGTTCCGTTAAGCTGGCCATCGCTTGTTAAGTGCAGATGGTTTTTTATACCACCTTCAACAAAAAAACCAGTGCTCTCGAATAAATTAAACAGGCGAAGACCTAAAAACATCTGATAATCTAAGGCAATCGTTGATTCACCATCGATTTGCTTGAAAAAAATTCCAGGCCCGGCAGCAAAACCGAAATACAGAGGAAATCTTGAGGTCGCATCCGGAAAAGTCATGCCGTACATAAAACTCATTTTCTGAGCTTTATCCCCAGCTACACGGTAAGTATTAAAACTTAAACGAATGATTTCATCGAAAAGCTCATAGTCTTGAGTTAAACGATAGCTTACATCAAGGCCTGTTTTAGCCACATCGTTTTCGCGATTTACACCCCAGTTATAGGCTTTTGAACTTGTGTAAGTTGAAAGACCTAATGCCATGTAGTGATCATCTGAAGTTAACGACTCAATTGTTGAAGGGTAACGAGGAGCCGAGGCTTCGTAACTTGAGTCGCCTTTAGCCTGAAAATATTTCGCAGCGGCTTTTTTGCCTACTAAGGGTGCGCCACCCGCAAAAGCCGTTGAACTCACGATGCTAAAACCAATAAGAATTATGTTAAATACTTTCATGTCTATGAGCATAAAATTACGCCCAGTCTTTGACCACAAATTACCCTCTAACGCCGTGCAAAAATCGAGTCCAGTTCTTTGAGCCTTATTGACCCAATTCCAAGCCTCACCTAGGTTACAAACCAGTAAGGACTTACAACCATGAAATGCCCTTTTTGCGGACATTCCGAAGACAAAGTTTTAGATACACGCGTACAGAAAGATGGAGGCATCCGCCGCCGTCGCGAATGTTTATCGTGTAAATCTAGATACTCAACTTTAGAAACCGTGGTTTTAAGTTACCCGTTTGTGATCAAAAAAGACGGACGCCGTGAACCTTTCAGCAAAGAAAAATTATTACGTGGTTTATCTTACGCTTGTAATAAACGCCCGGTTTCAACAGCTGCATTAGATGCGATCGTTGAACGAATTGCTTCATGGGTTATTACTCGTGGTGAAGGTGAAATTTCTGCGCGTGTGATCGGTCGCCGTGTTATGGCTGAACTAAAACAACTCGACGACGTAGCTTACGTTAGATTCGCCAGTGTTTATAAAACCTTTAAAGACGTCCAGGATTTCGTGGAAAAACTTGAAGGTGATGAACTCATCGATATGATTGATACAGCGGGCCCGCAATTAAGTTTAACGACACAATTACAACCGCAACCGAAACAACAAGAACTGAAAGATACGAACAATGAGAAGACAATCAAGGGAACTCGCACTCCAGATCCTATTCCAAACTGAATTTGCCCCACAGATGTCTCTTTCTGATTTAGCTACGGTCTTTGATAAAAACTTCGAAGAAGCTACTCTTAAATACACTTATGACATCGTAAGAGCCGTGCAGGCCAACAAAGAAAAAATCGATGCAAAAATCCAAGAGGCGTCTCGCCACTGGAAGATTGACCGTATGGCTTCAGTTGACCGCAATATCATCCGCATTGCTGTTTGCGAAATCTTTTTTACTCCTGAATTAATCGAACCAAAAATCGCCATGAACGAAGCGATTGAAATTGCAAAAACTTACGGAACGCAAGAAGCGGCTTCATTTGTAAACGGTATCATTGATCAGGTGATCAGAAATGAAAGACGTTAATCTTTCGGCGACATCTTGTAAATTGTGGGTCTTAGTTGAAGACCCGCAAAACCCATGGTGGCAAAAGCTTAATTTCAATTCGGGCTTTTTGCTTTCAGAAATTCACCGCTACAGTAAAACTAAAACTCCGATGGAGTTATCGCAGTTAGTTCATGACATTGGTTTTCCGATGCGTCCGCATCCTGAGAAAAAACCATGGACGCTCGTTGGTTGTAAAAATCACTTTGATGCTGACTGGTTATTCTTAATTCAAGACCCCAAAGAATTTAAAAGCCAAGATTTAGAGCAAATCGTTGAGCAACTTCAGATTAAAAACCTAAGATGTTTTGCGCCCTTTGAACCAGCAGCTAGCCTTAAAGCTAGATTAGAGCATTGTGACCTAGTCACCCACTCAACAAACTAAGTTTATTCATACAAGATGAATGCATGGCCAGCTTCATCTCAAAAATCGAAAAATTATTAGACCACGAAGAGCACTTTGATGCGATTAACTTTCCGCAGGATTCAAAATATCAAATTGAATCTAACCATCAGTTGCTTGAACAAATTCTTTTTAACGCCGGTGAAAAACAATGGGAAATTTTCTTCTCACGTTTAACAGCTTTTTTTGAGATGGGTTTATTAATCGAAGGTTCTGAAATTCAAAAGATGTTTTTCTATGGCCAAAACATTGAAAAAAAACTTCCGAAAATTCATTTTAGACTTCCCGCTTCACCTTACTTCAATATTTTAAAAACACGCGCTTCGTTATTTTTACGCAAGATCGGTTTTAATCATCTTCCCGATGCGGCGAAAATGGTTTGTTTATTGATCCGTGTTGAAGAAAATCGTTATATTGTGCTTATGACTAAGCAAGCTGAACCGTGGTTACAATTACGCTGCGAAAGCTTGAAAAAAGCCATAACAAATCATGACTATTACGCCTAACGTACACACTATTTTTATTCTTTCAGACGGTACCGGTGAAACCGCCGCCACAATGGTGCGCGCCGCTCTGGTTCAGTACGCCGAACAAGAAATCAATATCGTGCGCAGTAAAAATCTTCGCACTGAAGAGCAAATCCTACGTGTGATTGATGACTGTTTTGAAAAACGCGGCATGATTGCTTACACTTTTGCATCACCCGTCATCAGAAAAAAAATTGCTGAAGTTTGCATTGAAAAATCAATTCCAGCGATTGATTTACTGGGGCCATTGATTGCCACGTTAGACGATTTTTTCGGTGTAGCTTCAGCCAGCCAAACAGGTCTGCTTCGCCAAACCAACGATCACTACTACAAACGTATCGAAGCGATCGAATACACGGTACGTAACGATGACGGTAAAATTACCAACGAACTTGATAAAGCCGATATCGTGCTAGTGGGTATTAGCCGCACAAGTAAAACGCCGCTTTCAATTTTTCTAAGCCATAAAGGCTGGAAAGTGGCTAATATCCCTCTTGTTCTAGGCACCGAAGTTCCAAAACAACTTTTTGAAATCGATCAGCGTAAAATCGTGGGATTAATTATTGATATCGATTCACTTCAAAGAATTAGAAAAAACCGTTTAGAAAAATTCGGCCAAGACACTGGCGGCGATTACGCGTCTTCACAACAAATATTAAAAGAAATCGAATACGCCGAAACTTTATTTAAACAAAATAAACGCTGGCCCGTATTTAACGTCACTGAACGCGCGTTAGAAGAGACAGCCAGTGAAATCGTGCGCCTGATCGCAGCCCGCATGGGTTTACCTGATTCAGTATTATTTTAATTTTATGCCACCAAAACTTCGTGAACATTTTAATTTAGAATTATCTTTAGCTCGCTTAGCCGAAAACGCGCGTGATTTTGAATCAGCGTGGAAGCACTTAGCAAGAGCCCATATCCTTAGCCAGTACTTCGCAGGCCCGCATGTATGGACTCACATTTTAATGCTACGTTTAGGTCTTAAAACGTATAACACGTCTGAAATTTTAGGACAGATTCCCCGTTTAATTTTAGCTGCGCCCGGTTCGTGGTTTAAAAAAGCGCCGAATGGTAATACGGGATTATCTAATGTTGGAATTTTTCAACCGTTAGAAATCCCGAACGATTTAAAACAACTGTTAAGCCACTAAGAAAAGCATCTGCACCCAAAGAGCGACGATACAAGCCCAGCTAATCATAAAGAAGATCATTCTTACGCGAACGTTGTTACTGCCTAAGTGAATAAACGTATGCAACATGCGCGCTACAACGAAAGCCCACATAATCCCAAGAGTTAGTGGATTCGCTAACCCTAAAGCAAAATGCATCACCCCGACTGGAAAGAACAGAGTGGGCACTTCGAATTGATTTTCATAATGGCGCTCAGCCAATCTGGAATATTCTGGCGGTGGAGCTTCTGTGTAAGCTTTAAAGTATTTCATTGATACTTCTTTATTTTTTAAAGCTCTTACGCGTGTGCGAAATAAATGAACCGCTACGCCAAACATCCAAAAAGCGTAAAACGCCATGGGGTAAATTAATAAATTTTTATTAAAATCCATTAGCTTCTCTCTTGATCGCCAGTCATAGCTTGGAAAAGAATTTCAGCGGTTTTTGCTGAAGGGCCTTTTTCGCGGCGGTAATAAATGAATTCAGTTTTATATTCAAAATCTGTGGTTTGAATTTTATTTAAACGGCCACCGCGAATTTGTTTTTTTACAGAGTGCGCTGGTAAAAAGCCAATGCCTAAACCATTTTCGATCACACGTTTAAGTGTTCCCACATTTGATGATTCAAAAACTGCAGGCACAGTGCCTAATTTTTCATTTAACATTTTATCAAAGTGCGGAAACTCATTCGAAAAATGCACGTATGGGATCTTTGCGATATCTTTCATACTCACAGTTGAAGGGTAAAATTCATCTTTACCAGAACCCACTAACCACATTTCTTCTTTTAAAAGAACATGCGAGGCTGTTTCTTTTAAAGTTTTACCGTAGTTCGTTTGCACATCGGGTAAAACAACAACGTCTAATTCATTTTTTTCGTAAGCTTCGATTAAATCTTCGCCCTTGGCGTAATCCACTTTGATTTTAAAATCAGGGTTAAACTTTAATAATCGGCTTACCACCGGGCTCATTAAGTGAAGACCTATTGAATTTAGCGTACCGATTCTTAACTGGCCACGCAGCTGAGCGCCCACTGACTTAATCGAAATTTCGGCGGCTTGAGAAAGGCTTAGAATCTTTTTAGCGTGTTCATATAAAACTTCGCCCTGCGCTGTGGTTTTAATTTGTTTACTCCCACGAACTACCAGTTCAACCCCTAATTCGTCTTCTAAGTTTTTCATCTGCTGACTCACTGCCGGCTGAGTTAGAAATAGTTTATCGGCTGCGGCCGTCATACTGCCCTCAGATACGACCATGACAAAGGTCTGGAGTTGCGAAAGATTTAACATAAATTACCTCATTCGATAGCGAACCAATTTGATAGAGAACAAAAAAGTGGTTACAATGTTTTCACATCACAATTGTAGATGTAATACAACAAGCGAGGCAACATGAGATCATACACTTTTAGACTCTTACCGTTAGTTTTTTTACTGATCGGTTCTATGTCTGAAGCTCGAACTTTTAAAAATGCTTATATCTCTTTTGAGATGTTAGACACTTGGAAATGTAAATTAGAGCAAACTGAATGGGTATGCCGTGCCGAAGATCCACAAGAGTCAAAAGAAGCGGTTATTATTTTAACAGCTAAAGAAAAAGGCCCAACTGATAACTTCCCTATCTACATGGATCATATGTCAAAACCAATGACGTTAAATCTACGTACTGGTGGCACAGCGCAATCAACAGTAACAATGCCGCCACGTGAAGAAGTGATCAATGATCAAAAATGGTTAGATGGTCTTCATGCAAACTCTGAAGTTCAAAACTACTTCACGCGTTACTTAGCAACAATCAAAGATCAAATCGCGATCTTAGTGACTTTCTCAGTTCATAATAAATACTACGCAAAACACAGAGCGCACTTTATGGATACAGTACGTTCATTACGCGTTATCGCTACTAAAGATTTATTATCTCGTCCTGATCTTGGCCCAATCCGTGGTTCTGGCGAAGTTTTAGGTGCCGGTATCGGCCAAGCTATGCCAGGCGATTTATTAGCGGCTGACGACGAAGGCGGCGCTGGCGGCGAAGAGAAAAAAGGTTTATTACAAAACGAAATGGTTCTTGGCGGAGGATTACTTTTATTAGTTGTTCTTGCTTACGTTGGTATTAAAATGTACCAAAAAAGAAATGGTTAATTAGATCAAAGTCTATACGCGCAGAAAATCTGGAGCATTATCTTGCCAACACTGCGCGTTCTCTCTAGAAATCACGACCTAAGCCCCCTTGTCTCATTCTCAACTTGGTCCGATTTGTGTGTCAAAGAATGTCACAACATCAAAAGAAATGGCGATAGAATGAAGAAGTTATTTATTTGTTTTACTCTTTGGATTGGGTCTCAAGCAGCGACTGCTGCACCTGACACCATGACGTGCAACCGAAACCAATCCACTTTTAATTGTATGGTCTGCAACTGTTATCACGAAACCCGCGGCGAACCGATGGAAGGTAAAATTGCTGTTGCTAAAACAGTTTTGTCTCGTAAAGAAAGTGATGAGTTTCCGGATACAGTCTGTGGCGTCGTTTACCAACCGGCTCAATTTAGTTGGACGGCTGACAGCTATAAAAACAATATCAGCGCCAGCAAGTTAGAAGATAAAGAAGCTCTTCAGGATTGCCGAGCGGCCGTTGACTTATCTATTAACGAAGGCGCTAACGGCTTAATTTATTTTTATAACCCACGCAAAGTAACACCAGGCTGGGCCCGTCGCGCAACTTCGTGCGGCCGTGCCGGCGAACACGTGTTCTTAGTTCCCCGTGGTGAAAAATGCCCGAAATACTTAGGTGCTAATCGCTCTGGTGGTTCGTCACAAAAACAAAAAAGTTCTAGCGGAGGTACTGCCCGATGATCAAATTAATTAGCTTTTCACTTTTATTCGCGTCTATCGTTCAAGCAGCACCGATTGTAAAATCAGCAACGAATGCTTTAGAAATTAAATTTCAGAACGACAATGTCGAAGTGCAATTACCAGAAACAGCTTTCAAAGCTTTAACACAGTGGAATCCTGAATTTGTTATTTTCAGTAAAAATGATTACAGCAAATCAGTTCTTGAATTGTTTAAAGACCTTGGAAAAGACATGGTACCGATGGCTTTTATCGATGACCTTGATGGTAACGACAAAAAAGACATCGTTTTATTCGGAACAGATCTTAAAAACCAATATGTTGTTGCTTTATTACAAAGAGATAAAAAATGGACTCTGGTTAAAGTGGCGCAATGGTCTATTAAAGATATTAAAAGTTCTGTAATTCCTGCGACCGAAATTTCTTCAGCTGCAACAGCCGCTACAACTCCTAAAGAGACTGGCGTACCAATTTACGTATTACCGGCTCAAGGCGAACAAGCGACTAAGCTTAAAGAAAAGAAAAAAGTGGGCATCCAAGTTGAAACATACATGGGTAATGGCGATGTTTATGAAATCAAAAACAACAAGCCTGTTAAATTCACTTTATAATTTTTAAGAATTATCGAACTACGAAATCAGTAAAATACACATCTTTAACAAGTCCTACTCGTAGGACTTTGTTAACTTCTTCGACGATCTTATCTTTTAAAAATAATTTTCCCTGAATGGTCTCTAAATCTGAATAAGATTTATCATTTAATAAACGAATAATACTGTCACGGGCACGCGCTGTTTTATCAGAATCCATGATCTCTGTGAAAGACTGCGCGTTTAACATATCAAGATTAACCTGTAGTAAAATTTGTCTTTGCGGCTGCCCGCTCAAGTTCACTAAAAACTTATCCATCGTGTAAACGTTCATACCCTTTTCTACTAACTCAGGTAAGCTTGCTGGCTGTCTTAATGTCTCTTCTACGATGTAAGGTGATTCGTAACCAATCGTTGAGGTATACACCCAATAAGCACCTGTGCCTAACCCGCAAAGGTTTAAAAGGATCAATAAACTATTCAAGATAAGTTGCAGCTTTTGTTTCATACTGATGTTATCGGACCACCAAACTTAGGTCTTAAGACCAAAGGTGTGCAAAATGTTAAAAATCTGTTATCATTAGTCGTAATATGGGGGCCTATGAGTTGTCTGTTGTCTCATATTAGGACAAGATAATTTAACGAGAATGAAATTGCATAGACTTTCACCATTTTTATCTACTTTGGCTTTCGCTTTTATTTTACAAGCGAAAGTAACTGCTATGGCCCAAACAGCTTCGGGCACGGCTACCCTTTTTCCGAATGAGATTTTACAAATTTCAGATGCTCCTGAAATTAAATCTTCAATCATGATTGCAGATAAAACTGAGCGCAAACTTTACTTCTTTGAATCAGAAGAAAATTTAACATCACCCACTTCATTTGAAATCGATATCGGCAAAAATGGTGGTAACAAAACTAAACGTAACGATCAAAAAACTCCTGAAGGAATTTATCTTTTACAAACAAAGAAAACTCCGCCAGAAATTCCTTTTGACCGTTACGGCTCGTTAGCTTTTACAACTGACTACCCTAATGTTTTTGATAAGTTTGAAAATAAAACCGGTGATGGTATTTGGCTACACTCAGTACCAGATACAGTTCCGTTAAACCGCGGTTCAAAAGGCTGCGTGGTTTTACGTAATGACAATATTCAAAAGTTATCTAACCAAATCGCTTTAAACAAAAGTCATCTGATTATTAATTCAAAAACGTCTTGGATTGATAGCGCTACTCATACGGCTAAGAAAAATAAAGTGATGAACTGGATCACGACTTGGAAAGACTACTGGCAAAAGCAAGATCTTGATAACTATATCAAACTTTATTCAGACGACTTCTCTGCTCCAAGCTTTAATAAAAAATCTTGGTTAAAGCATAAAGAAAAACTTAAAGGCGTATATAAAACAATTACGATTGATTTTTCTAAGCCAAGTATTTTACACACGCAAAACCAATACATCATTAAGTTCGTTCAAAACTACACGTCTGACATGCATCAAGATAAAGGGGTTAAAACACTTTATCTGATCGAAAAAGGCGACGATTTACAAATTCTTCGCGAAGAATGGACAAGCCTGTAGTTTCTTAAAACACCTGAGGTCAACATGAGTCACAGCATGAATGGTTCTTGCCTATGCGGCAAAGTTCAAATTACCGCTAACCCTGAGAAGAAAACTTTTGATGCCTGCCACTGCGGTATGTGCCGTAAATGGAGTGGTGGCCCTGCTCTAATGATTGATGGCGGTAAAGATTTAACCTTTAAAGGCCAAGAAAATATCAGTGTTTATGGCTCAAGTGATTGGGCTGAACGCGCGTTTTGTAAAAACTGCGGCACACATATTTACTATCACCTAAAAGGCACTCAGTTTCATGCCTTACCGTTAGGGCTTTTTGAAAACACAGCTGATTTTAAATTTGAAGTGCAGATCTTTGTTGATAGCAAACCAGGTCATTATGATTTTGCCAATAAAACAGAAATGATGACTGAAGCCCAAGTTCTAGCAAAGTTCGGCGCAAGCCAAAGCTAAGTTATAAACTTAAATGCCACTCAGCCGTGGCTAAGACCTTACCGTTTATTTGAATTTCTAATTTATGAAGGCCCGCGTAATGCTTTCGCGTGGTCACAGGTTTTAACGAATGATTCTTCTTTAAGATAAAAGCTTCTTTTGGTTTTAATTCTAAAACTTTTAACTTAAATACTTTCGGAGATAGCTTATTACCCGCCTTCTGGTAGTGAATAATATAATCTATCGCCAAAGTTTGCGCCTTCGCACTTTTTGAAATCATCTCTAGTTCAAAAGTTAAAATATCTTTTTCTGTGAATTTTTTCTTATTTAATTTTAACTCACCCAGCTTAACTTCAGCTTTGCCACCAAAACCCATGACCTCGAGGGCTTTAGGATAACCTTGTTTAATCAGCGTACGCAGCGCTTGTTTGGTAATCCAATCAAGCTTGGCCTTGTCTTTGGCTGTCACTTTTTTCTGCCATGCCTTCAAAGTTTCAATCACAAGATCAGGATGATCTTTAGCAATATCATTTAAGTGATTAGCAATACTTTTACGAACATAAAGCGAATCATCGAATTTAATTTTTTCTAGAATCTCTAAACCCGGTGTTGGATCAACAATCGAAGCATGCAGCTTCATCCCCCACGGAAGACGCGGGCGTGTTCCTTCGCTGGCCCAGCGGCGAATATGTTCATTTTTGTCTGCAGTCCATTTTTTTAATGTCGAGAAAGTTTTCTTCGGGTGCTTAACTAAAAACGGACGCACGGCAAATTCTGCCGTAAACTTTGAAGTTAAAACATAAAGAGCATTTAAAGATTCTTCGACATGATCTAAACCATGCTGCTGAATAAATTCGGTAAAAGGCCAAAGATCAAAACCTTTCAGATTTCCTAGCTCAGCTGATTTTAAAAGAATGGATAAAGCTTTAAGATAATCCTGTGGAAGTTCGGCCCACATTGCATCGCGAATTAAATGCACACGAGGCTTCATTTCAAAAGCCGGAAGCTTCTTAGCCACTTCATTAAATTTCTTTGCATTAAAAGCCGGATAGGCCTTTTTAAGACTATTTGATAAACGAAGAACTAACTCTTCATTAAACCAATGTTTAAATGCCGATGGATTATCTTTTTTTTCTACAGCTGGCATAACTTAGTGCCCAGACATATCAGGAACTTCAAAAACGCGCGTCTTAACCGCCGCTGATCTTTGCATCAATCGATTCATGTAAGCTTTAATCGCTGGATTTGGTTCAACTAAGTAATCCCAAGCCCCGGGAATAACTGCGGCTAACATAATATCGGCTGCAGAAAATCCTGATTTTAAAATGTACTCTTGTTTTTCTAAGATTGGATTTAAAGCGCGTTGAAAAATCTCACATTGTTTTTTTACAAACGCGTGAGTCTCGGCTTTTTCAGCTTCAGTACTAACATGGGTGAACATACGTGCAATCACACACTCAAGACTTGCCACTGACCACACCATCCATTGTAGGTACTCGGCACGTTCATCCTCTTCCATAGAAGGAGCTAAGGCTTTCACATGACGATATTTATCAGCCAGATAAAGACAAATAGCCCCTGATTCGTAGACAACTTTTCCGTTATCAACGATTGTGGGAACTCTGCCTGTAGGATTAAGTGCTAGGTAGCGTGGAGAATTAAGATCACCATTTTTTCTTTTTAAATAGTGATCTTTGTATTCAAGACCGATTTCTTCAATAAGCCAACGAACGCGGTCACTGCGGTCTTGGTTAGCCATGCAGTAAATGTCTATAGGTTGGTTCTGAAGCATAAATTAAAACTAGAAAGAACTAGTTGTTTTCTGATTTTTCAGATTCTAAATCTAATTTTTCAACTTGAGATTCAAGGTCTTCTAAAGAGTTGATTTGTTTTTCAACTTCTTCTTTTGTGATACGACCTAAACGTAAATTTAACTCAGTTAATCTTTTATCGAATTTTAAATCTTCTAAAGCTTTATTTAATGTAGACATAGGTCCTCCGAAGGAAGTTACAGTTTTAAGCTAAAAGCCCGTATTCAGTCAAGAAAACGGCCTTTTTTAGTTGGGATTAGTTCCAGTATTTAGGGTTATTATCTTTTTCTGACTTATCGTTATCGACCACTAAACGTAAGTTCGATGATTTACGTTTTAGCTTAGTTTTGGCCTGATAGTTCTTATATTGAACATGAGCCCGTAAAATAATAAAACCAGAGGCAATGCCTCCTAAATGGGCTAAATAAGCCACTTCACCACCAGCAAAGCCAGTTCCCATTAACGACATTAAATCCATGGCTCCGGCAAGCATAACAAAGTACTTAGCCTTCATCGGAAAGAAACCCATAAAATAGATTTCACGGTCTGAAAAAATAATCCCGTAAGCTAAAAGTAAACCAAAAAGTGCACCCGAAGCCCCTAAAACCGGAGTCATCATCACCGGCCTAAAACCCGTGATCGCAGCATAAATGCCAACACCGGCACAGTAGATAATCGCAGCCCCGGCACCAGACATTAAGTAATAGAAGCTAAAAAATTTGCTTCCCCAACGGCGTTCTAATTCAGAACCGAAGAAGTAAAGCATCAGCATATTAAACAACAAGTGAAACGGAGAAATGGCGTGAAAGAATTGGTATGTGAAAAGCTGCCACACATAAAATTTTTCAATCACTAATTCAGGTGTTAAAATTAAATAGCGCCATTGGTGAAAACCAAATGCACGATCTAAAATAATCTGAACCACAACCCAGATCACCACATTAATGATTAATAATTTTTTTACGACCGAAGTCATTGGAGCCATAGAGAAAGATGACATTACTATTCCGCCCTATCCGTTTTTCTGAAAATATTTTTTAAGTTTAGCGTACGTTTGTTTCGGATTTTCGATCACTAATTTCGTTTCTGCAATTAACGGAAAGAAATTTAAATCACCATGCCAACGAGGCACGATGTGATAGTGCAAATGATCCGGAATACCGGCGCCACTTGTAGCCCCGTGATTCATACCGATGTTTAAACCATTTGGATTATAGATTTCTTTAACGGCCTGAATTGATAAACGAAGCACATTGTGAAGATCTGTGTATTCAGCTTCAGTTAACGTTAACAAATCACCCGTATGGCGAAGTGGTAAAACTAAAACGTGACCATTATTGTACGGAAATTTATTAACCACCACTTGCGTGTATTGCGTTTTGTAAACACACAAAGTTTGAAGGCTTTCTTTTTTCGCTGCCGAAACACAGAAAACACAACCACTTGGTTTAATAATTTTACGAACATACTTCATGCGGCCCGGGCGATAAAAAATATCGCGCTCAATCGGCCACACTTCTTTGTCCATTTTTACATACGCCAATTTATTTTCTTTTTTAGAAGCCACGTACGAACTACTCCCAGTACCCTGGCATAATCATCATTGGCTGATTAAGCGTTTTCATTTTGAATAAAGTTTTAATAGCTTGTTCAAACGACTTACCTGAAAGTTCACCTTTCATTAAAGCTTTAACATCGCCGATATCACTTAAAGAATTTAAATCATCTTCTTCATCGCCATCCATAAAGAATGAGAAAAACGAAGGGCGTTGTCTGCGCGGACGAAGAACGTGATAGTCGTCTTCTTTTAAGTTCGCTTGTTTAGCAGCTAAACGAACAGCATCTTCAAATGTTCCTGTAGAGTCTGCGAATTTTAATTCAACAGCTTTAGCCCCTGTCATGACACGGCCGTCAGCGTATTGAGATACAAAATCAACCGGAAGATTACGAGCTTCAGCAACTGTATTACGGAATTGTTCGTAAACTTCGTTAATCATATCTTGGAATAATTTACGTTCGTCGTCGCGCATAGCACGGTATTCAGAACCTGAATCTTTAAATTTACCAGATGTGATTGTGTAACGTTTTACTTTAGCCCAAGAGTATAAATCTTCTAAGTTAGCAAACTCCATGATCACACCGATTGAACCAATCATCGTGCCTGGGGCCACCATCAAGTGATCGCAACCCATTGCTGAATAGTAACCACCTGAAGCGATCAAACCTGTTGATACACACACGATTGGTTTTTTTGTTTCAGCTTTAGCGCGTTTAATTTCGTAGTAAATTTCTTGTGAAGGACCAACTGCCCCGCCCGGAGAATTGATTTCAATCACGATGGCTTTGACAGCGTCTTCTTCAGAATAGCGTTTTAAGTTTTGTAAAAACTTTTTGCCATTCATGATCACACCGTTGATCTCTAAATGCAGAATTTCATTTTTACCTAAACTTAAAGTACTTTCTTCTTCAGAATCTGGAAACGTGGTCGTTGCCACTTTATAACCGCGGTAACCTAAGAAAACCGCAAAACAGATAAATAGACCTAAAATAAACTTCTTACGAAAAGACATGTTTTTCATCAAAATCTCCATCATGGAAAAACGTAGGGAAACTACCCTATAAATTCTAATGAAAAGAATAAAAAAAGGGAGCAATTTCTTGCTCCCTTTTAAGCTATAAATTGTTTTTTACGCTTGTGGTCAGTAATTAGTCTTTTTTAAGACCTTTTAATTGATCACCGAATACATCACCAAAGCTTGTTTTTGATGTTGCAGTCGCTTTTTTCACGTACTCATCAACGTCGCCTTTTTGTTCGCGAAGTTTAACAAGTTTAGCAGAAAGACCCACTTTACGTGCATCTTTATCGATAGTGATTACTTCAGCTTTAATTTTATCGCCTGGTTTAACAACGTCTTCAACAGAGTTAACTTTATCAGTTGTTAATTCAGAGATATGGATTAAACCTTCGATGTCTGATTCAAGTTCAACGAATGCACCGAAATCAACAGTTTTAGTCACTTTCACTTCGTGTTGTGTACCAATACCGTATTTAGTTTCGATTTGTGCCCAAGGATCACCTTCAAGTTGTTTGATACCTAAAGAGAATCTTTCGTTTTCAGTGTCAACGCCAAGAACAACTGCTCTTACTTTTTGACCTTTAGCAAACATTTCTGAAGGGTGATTTACACGTTTAGTCCAAGAGAAATCAGAGATGTGAACTAAACCATCGATACCTTCTTCGATACCAACGAACACACCGAAGTCAGTGATAGATTTAACTTCACCTTCAATGATTGTTCCTGGTGGGTATGTTTCTTTCATTTCTAACCAAGGGTTAGCTTGAAGCTGTTTCATACCTAAAGAGATACGACGATTTTCAGTGTCGATAGCTAAAACTTGTACATCAACTTGTTGGTCAACTTGAACCATTTGGTTGGCGTGTTTTACACGTTTAGTCCATGACATTTCAGAAACGTGAATTAAACCTTCAATACCTTCACCTAATTCAACAAATGCACCGTACTCAGCTACTGATACTACTTTACCTTTGTGTTTAGAACCGATTGCGTATTGAGAGTGTACGTTAGCCCATGGATCATCAGTTAATTGTTTCATACCTAAAGATACGCGTTCTTTTTCAGTGTCGTATTTTAAGATTTTAACTTTGATTTCATCGCCAACATTGATCATCTCAGATGGGTGTTTAATACGGCCCCAAGACATATCAGTGATATGTAATAAACCATCTAAACCACCTAAATCGATGAATGCACCGTAATCAGTGATGTTTTTAACAAGACCAACTACTGTAGCGCCTTCTTTCATTTGATCAGCTGTTTGAGCTTTTAATGAATCGCGCTCTTGTTCAAGAATCGCGCGGCGAGATAATACGATGTTGCCACGTTTTTTGTTGAACTTGATAACTTTGAATTTGTATTTTTTGCCTAAGTAAACATCCATGTTACGTACTGGACGTAAATCGATTTGTGAACCAGGTAAGAATGCTTTAACGCCGATATCTACAGATAAGCCGCCTTTTACTTTAGCAACTACTAAACCTTCGATAATTTCTTCGTTTTCAGCAGCTTTAGAAATATCAGACCAAGCACGTAACATGTCAGCTTTATCTTTAGATAATGCGATCATGCCGTTTTCGTTTTCGATACGGTCGATTAATACTTCTACTTTATCGCCAGCTTTAACTTGGCGAACACCGTCTACGATACGGAATTCATTGATAGGGATTAAGCCTTCAGATTTGTAGTTGATATCAACTAGTACGTAATCTGATTGTACCTCAACAACAGTGCCGGTAACTACGTCACCCACTTTGAAGTCTTGTTCTTTTGTTGAAGCTTCGAAAAGTTTTTCGAATTCACCAGCTTTGTTTGCTCCGGCGTGAATGCCTGGATTTGCTGGAATTTTTGAGTCTTCAGCATCTAGCATTGCTAGTACCGATAGTTTCTCTTTTTGGCTTTTACTTAACGTTTTGTTCATGTTTGTTTTTCTTTCCTCCCACGCAAAGAATCCTCTTGGAACTCTAAGGTTGAAGAGTCGTTCTACGGGAGTTTATTTACGTGGTCAATGGAGAATTTTGGGACGTCTGGGGCCCTGTTTGAGAGGGCTTACTAGAGAGAGATTCGACTACGGATATAGTTTTCTGCTGTCGCCACAACTTGGGCTAAATCCATCGTCGTTGTGTCGATCACAAGGGCGTCTTCTGGGATCGATAAAGGCGCTACTTTACGAGTAGAATCCTGCTTATCTCGAATCTGTTGCTGCTGAACCAGGGATTTCTCGTCCATGCCTAACTCTTGGGCTCTTCTCTGGGCGCGGTTTTCAGAGTCTGCTGTTAAATACAATTTAACCTCAGCATGCGGAAAAACCACAGTTCCACAGTCACGACCCTCGGCAATCAACCCGTCGTTTACAAGGGCGCAATTACGCTGGTGATCCAATAATGACTGACGAACCTCAGGGTAATGGCTGATTTTGCTGGCCACGTTACCTACCGCCTCTTGGGCGATTTGGTCGGTCACATTTTCATTTTTAAAGAAAACTTGAGTGCGCTCCCAGGCCAGTTTCACTTCCCAGACATCAGAATTGCAAAGTTCTGAAAGAGCGATAGGGTCTGATAAATCAGTCTTAAGCTGCAGCGCCGCGTAACCTAGCCCGCGATAGAATGCACCCGTAGAAACCCACGGACAGCCTAATTTTTTTGAGAGTTCACGACTAAGCGAAGATTTGCCTGAAGCCGCTGGCCCATCGATTGTAATAACATAACCCATGGGATCGTAACCTACCGCAAAGTTTTCAAGTTTGTCGAAAGGTTTTTTCATGAATCACAGAGTTATTCACCGCTGGTGATCAATTAATAAACTCTGTGATTGAACGGCATCACGCAGTGATGCAATTGTAAGCTTAAGCTCCTAATTTTTAGGAACTTCTGAAAGCATTTTTTCAATGGCCGCAATAGCTTTTTGATTTTCGTCTTTTTGCCCAACAGTCATGCGTAAATATGTTGGAAAACCATAGTTGCCTACAGGACGTAAAATAACACCTTTTGCTAATAAGTTTTTGAAACAAACTTCAGCATTTCTTTGCGTATCGAATAACACAAAGTTGGCTTCTGATTTAAAGTACGGAAGTTTTAAACGCGTTAATTCTTTATAGAAATAATCTAAACCTTCCCACACTGATTTTTGCGAAGCTTGCATGTATTCAACATCATCTAACGCCGCGATACCTGCCACTTGCGCAAGCTCATTCACGTTGAACGGATTTCTTACGCGATTATAAAGTTCTAACACGAATTCAGGAGCTAACATCGCACCTAAACGAAGACCCGCTAAACCGTAAACTTTAGAAAAAGTTTTAATCACGATCACGTTTGAATATTTATTGTAAAACGTTGAAGCTGCTTTGAAGTTTGGATCACGCACATACTCTGTGTACGCTTCATCAAACACTAACAACACGTCATCACGGTTTCCAAGACGAGTTAAAAACTCTTCCATCTCAGCCCCGCCCACAGCGGTTCCTGTAGGGTTGTTTGGATTCGGAATAAAAATCAATTGAGTTTTTGAAGATGGGTTGCGGTAGAAATCATCAGCGATTCCTTTTAAATCCATTGTTAAATCTGGGCGTAAAGGAACTGTTCTGATTTTTACGCGAGCTGCTTGCGCGCACACTTTGTAGGCCACGAAAGCCGCTTCAGTTGTTAAGATTGAGTCACCTGGTTCACAGAAAATACGAATTAATAGATCAATAATTTCGTTAGAACCATTGCCGATTCCCACTTGAGTTGCAGGTACGTTCCATTTAGCCGCGATCTTTTGAATCAAGTCATAACATGATGGATCTGGATAACGATGCTGCTCAGTCAAGCTCTTGTGAATGGCCTGCAAAGCCTTTGGACTAGGACCTAAAGGGTTTTCATTGCTTGCCAATTTAATAACTTCAGATAAACCGTATTCGCGTTGAACTTCGCTGATAGGTTTACCTGGCTTGTACGGAACTAGACTTAAAATCTCTGCAGAAACTTTCATAGTGATTGACCCTTTATCTACTTATCTCTAACATAGACAGACTTATTATGTCCAATGCTTCACTTGCCATTTATTTAGGGGAATCCTACGCGGAAATTGAAGCCCGTAGTGTTTCTTCGTCGGATGTCTTGCTTAAAAAAACTTTCTTCTTACCGCAAACATCTTTAAAAGCCATTTTAAACCAACACGTTAAACCTTTGGTTACTGAACACCCAATTTCTTCAGTTTATATCGTGACCAAATATTTAGACCGCTTAAAATCTTTTCGCTTAGGCGGAAGCGTGATTCAGGTTTTAAACGAGCACCAAGAAAATAACTACACGTTTGAAAACTCAACGTGTTTGTCATTAGCTGCGGCGGCTTTAATTATTCCTTTAAGCACTAAGTTTTCGATCGACCATTTAAAAACTGAAATGGAACGAGTTAAAAAAGTTAACCCTGAAGCCAACAAAGTTGTGATTAGCTTAAGCCAGTTTACCGAAGAGCAAATCACTTCGATTGAGAATTTTTTCTTAGAACAAGGTTTTTCAGTCTTCACTAATCCAGAGCCAGAAAATTTAAATTCTTTGCGCAGAACTTTGATCAACGCAGGATCTGAAGGCACAAAAGAAGAGATCGTTACCGAAATTCAGGATTGTTTAGGCGAATCTCAGCCAACGGCACCTGAAATTTATTTCTGGGTTAAAGATCAATTCCAGCAAGAATTTGAGAATATCGATCTGTATTTCAGTGCTGACCAATTTTTACATCACTTATTTACGAACAATAAAAAAGATCTGTTAATTCACACTGATCTTGAACGCTGGATTGTGATGAAGAATAAAACTTCTCCGGTCTGGAATAGCCCTTGGGGTAAAGTTGATTACGAACATATCGAATCAGAAGCCATTGGTATTCATCCGTTTTCTGAAGTTAAGATTCACTCATCAGGTCACTTAGTGTTTTCAAAAGTTCCGGCAGCGATTGAGCCAGGCCCGATGTTAGCTGGGCGCTCGGTTAAAACTTTAGTTGTTGATGCGTTTTATAAAACGATTTCTAAAGATGGCAATTTGATTCAGCTTTTTCCAAAGCTTAATGAAAATGTCTTATGCAGTAAGATAGAATCACAATTTAAAGTTTTAGAAAAAGGCCAAGCCCACTATGAAGAACCGTTTGATTTAAAAATCATTCAGGATTTCGTGGTGAATAAACTGGGTTACGACATTCTTTTACATAAAGTGAAAGAAGAACGCCTTGAATGGACAGGCCATTTAAATATTTTATTTAAAAAATTAGACAATGCTGTAAGCCCTTTTTCATGGACAGCAGAAATTTTCAAGAGAATCTAGATGTTTGACAATAAAAGTTTACAATTAGCCTCTTACGGTCACTTAGATTACCACTACTTTCAAAGTTTCTTAAATCACTTTAAGAACGCTTCGTTAGTGAACTTAAACGGTGATCTTTTATTTTCGCGTGACACTGAGCTTTGCTCAACCACAACAAGCCGTCTTGTAAGTTATCAAATCGTTAAAAAGTATTTGAAACTTAATCCAGGTGATATTTTTATCACGAACGATCCCGAAAACGGCGGTTATAGTTATTCTAAAGTTTTCTTTATCTCGTCATTAACAACGAACTTATTCTTAATCTGGAGTGATGATATCAGCCAGATTCAGTTTAAAATTCCGTTATCGCCTTTAGTTGAAGCGCATAAGAAAAATGCGATGTTATGGTCAATGATGATTGAACCACATCCGCAAAAACAAAGCTTAACTGAGTTTTTCGAAGAACAAATCGAACACTACACAAGCTGTTATCGCGCAACGCCTTACTTAGATTTTTTAAGTGAACCCGATTTTCAACAGATCTGGTTTAAAACCTGCAAGGCTGAATTTGACCGCCAGTTTGATTTACGTGCTCAAGGCCATGATGACTTAAGCCTTAAATACCACGATAAACTTTTAAAAGTGGCTTTAAATATCGAAGAAAAGCAAAATTCGCGTACAATTAATATCGATTTTTCAAGCACTCAGATCGCCGATAAAATGTGTGCCGCATCTCACGTGATTGAATCAGCGATGATTCAAGAATTTGTGTATCACTACAAGTTACACCAGTTCTTATCGCAACCGATTTTAAATCAAATCAAACTGATCATGCCACCGAAGTCAGTGGTTTCTAAAGCCCACCCTACTGGCGAGCATAACTTTGAACTTCAAGGCGTGATCCGTCAGGCTTTAAAATATTTACTGTTAAAAATGAATAGCCCTAAAAAGCCTGAAAAATTCACGCTTAAATCAGAAGCGCAATTAAGCTTTATTGCGGATTCTGATGTACGTGCGGGCTTTTTACTTGATGAAAGTTTTGCTTTAGAAGATTTAACTCAGTTCTTTAAACCAACAACGATGTCGATGAAAGAAAACAACTATCACGGCGAATATACAGTGAAGATTTCGGGTTTAACTTTAGATAGTTTTTATCTGTACTCAGATTTTGATCACAATAAACGTTTTATTAAGATCAATAACAAGTCGATTAAATCTGGCCGTCATCAGTTAAAAGAAAACGACCAGCTTTCTATTCACTGGAAAATCTAAAGGGCCTTTACGGGCCCTTTTAATTACTTGGAATCGTTTACTTTTGCGCCAGCTTTTTCTAAGGCACTTACGATTTCTTTAATATGTTCATGTGATGTTGTCTCTAAGACAAACTCAATGCGTGTTTCTTTTAAGTTTAAACCATGACGGATACGATCATGGTGAACTTCTAGCACGTTGGCTTTATGTTCAGCGATCACTTGAGTTAAACGGCTTAAGCTGCCTGGAACATCTGGTACAGTTACTGATAATTCGCATAATCTTCCGCGCTGGATTTGGCCGCGGTTAATGATGTCAGATACGATATTTAAATCGATATTACCACCGCTTACGATTAAACAAGTGCGTTTACCTAAAGATAATTTTTTAGATAATGCCGCAGCCACTGTGACAGCCCCTGAACCTTCAGCTACTGTTTTTGCGCGCTCTAATAAGAACACAATCGCTTCTGCGATTTCATCTTCTGTGACAGTTACAACTTCATCAACATTCTTTTCGATGAATGAGTGAAACATTGTTTCGCTTGGTGTTTTGACCGCAATACCATCAGCTAAAGTAGCTACTGGCTTTGTTAATGGCACATATTTTTTCGTGTGAAACATTTGCGCCATTGTGCTGACTAATTCTGTTTGAACACCGATGATTTTAATTTTTGGATTTAAAGCTTTAATCGCTGTAGCGATACCTGAAATTAATCCGCCACCGCCGATCGGTACAACCACCGTATCAAGAGCTGGGATTTGTTGAAAGATTTCTAAACCGATAGTGCCTTGGCCTGCGATCACACGCTCATCTTCATAAGGATGAACGAACACGTAACCTTTTTCTTTTGCTAATTTTTCGGCGTGCTCTTTAGCTTCGTCAAACATTGAACCGTACATGATCACTTCAGCGCCGTAGCGTTTCGTGGCTTCAATCTTTGCGATTGGTGCATTCACCGGCATGACGATTGTTGATTTAACGTTATTTAATGCTGAACTCAGGGCTACACCTTGTGCGTGATTTCCCGCAGAGCAAGCGATCACACCACGTTTTTTTTCATCAGCGGTAAGACTTGTGATTTTATTAGAAGCTCCACGAATTTTGAAGCTTCCCGTTTTTTGTGTGTTTTCAAGTTTTAGAAAAATATCTGAACCCAAAAGATCTGTTAGCGATTTAGAAAAATCGCACTGGGTGTAATTCACTAGTTTTTCAATAATTGTTTGGGCTTTTTGGATATCGTCTAAGGTAACCTTCATGGCTACCAATATACAGTAAGACCCCAAATAGGTGGATAAATAGTTTCTGTGGCTAGACGGGTTATTTTAATCGTGCTGGCACGTTTTGAAGGCTCTTCTTTAGGCGTTTCATCAGACACCCCGAGGGCACGCTGCTCATCAAAGAAGACAAAAGGAGCCAAAGCTTTGTTACAGCTATCACAGCGATCTACTAAAGAGTTAGCGCGCTCATTCATTGTGCCGCAAACATGGCATCTTCTGAAATGGATATGCTCTGTTTCTTGGGTAGCTGGTGTATTTGTCTTCGACATGGGTGGCCTCTCTTACTTCTATTATTCTAGACTTAAGACTATGAACTGCAAAACTTTGACCGCCGTTTTCCAGCTTTAAGATAATCTAATTGAGGCAGAGACTTTTAAGCATGATCAATGACTTGACGCGAAAGCGTAAATCGAACGACAGCGTCTCAAATGAAGACGCTATTTCGATGAGCTATTGTTTAAATAGTTTTAGAGCTATTTTGAGTCAGATTTTACTGCGAACAGATCTTCATGAAGCTATCCACTTCAAGCGATGCCCCGCCAATTAAGAACCCATCCACGTGCGGAACTTCTAACAGTTGTTTCGCATTGTCTGGCTTAACACTTCCGCCGTAAAGAAGCTGGAAGTTCGAAAAATTTAAATCAGCCATTTTATGATATAGCTTTTCGTGAATTTCTTTAACTTGCTCAACAGTCGCTACTTTTCCAGTACCGATTGCCCATACCGGTTCGTAAGCCACAACGATACGTTTTGATTTATCAATACCATTTAAAGCTTGCGTGATTTGTTCAAAACAAACTTTTTCGGTTTCGCCTTTTTCACGCTCAGCTAATGTTTCGCCGATACAAAATACCGGAAGTAAATCTAACTCTTGGCAAAGTTTTACTTTTTTATTTAAAGCTTCATGTGTTTCACCGAAATACTGACGACGTTCACTGTGACCAAGAAGGATTGTTTTAGCACCCATCTCTTTAGCAAACACCGCCGAATTTTCCCCGGTAAAAGCACCTGATTTTTCAATATGAATATTCTGAGGGCCTGTGTACACCGGCGTATCTTTCATCGCGTGAATCACAGACTCTAAAGAAAAGTTTTGCGGAAAAATGAAAATCTCTTTGTGATCCCAAAAATAAGTTTGAGGCACAACTTGCGCACGAAAAACTTCACAGAATTCTTTCGCTTGCATAGGGTTTTTTTGTAATTTCCAGTTCGCTGCAAAAATTTTCTTAGACATATCTTTTCCTTAATTACATTACTTCAGACTGTTTGATTGGTCTTAAAATTTCAAGACCCGGAAGTCTTTCACCTTGTAAGTACTCCAAAGATGCCCCGCCACCTGTTGAGATGTGAGTCATTTTGTCTGCAAAACCAGAAGCTTCCGCTGCCGCTGCTGAATCACCACCACCTACAATTTTTAGGCCTGGGTTATTAGCTAAAGCTTCAGCTACTGCAAATGAACCTTTAGAGAAAGCTGGAACTTCAAATACACCCATTGGACCATTCCAGAAAATCGTGCTGGCTTTTTCTAAGCAAGCACGAAAGTTACGGATAGTTTGCGGGCCGATATCTAAAGCCATACGGTCTTCAGAAATTTCAGCGTTTGAAGTAACTTTAATATTTTCAGTATCACCGAAAGATAAAGTTGTTACGTGATCAACCGGTAATAAAATAGTTTTATCACGAGCTTCCACACGTTGGATCATTTCTTTAGCGTATTTAACTTTATCAGCTTCAACTAAAGATTTACCCACTGGAATATCCATAGCTTTTAAGAATGTGTAAGCCATAGCTCCACCGATTACAAAGCCGTCGCAGATATCCATTAATTTTTCAATCACTGGAATTTTATCAGAAACTTTCGCTCCACCAAGTACAGCGATATAAGGTTTTTTAGGTGATTCAAATAAACCATCCAACATTTTGATTTCTTTTTCGATTAAAAAACCAATACCTTTTTGCTTCATCACTGAAGGAAAAGCATGAATTGACGCGTGCGCGCGGTGTGAAGCACCGAAAGCATCGTTAATATAGATGTCTGTGTAAGACGCCCATTGCTGCGCTAATTCAATTTTATTTTCAGTTTCGCGTTCGTCAAAACGTAAGTTTTCTAAACAGATGATTTGTTTTTTCATCGGAGCTGATAAGAAATGTTTAACGCCTTCTGAATCCGGCTCATCCATTAACACAACTTCAACGTCTAATAATTCACCTAAGCGTTTTGCCACAGGCTCCATTGAATATTGCTTATCATCTTTTGATTTAGGACGACCTAAGTGCGAAGCTACGATTAACTTAGCCCCTTTTTCAAGAGCATAATTAATTGTTGGAAGCGCAGCTTTAATACGAGTTTCGTCAGTGATTTTGTTAGTTTTTTTATCTAACGGTACATTTAAATCTAAACGTAAAAATAACGTTTTACCCGCTAATTCAAAATCACGGATTGTTTTAATACCTTTTAAACCTTGAGACATTATAAACCCCGAAACTATTTCGACATCATGTAAAGAGCCATATCAACCATGCGGTTAGAAAAGCCCGTTTCGTTATCGTACCAAGAAAGAACTTTAGCTAACTTGTTACCGCTACCCGCGATCACCATAGTTGTTTTTGCATCGACGATTGAAGAGTGTTTGTTACCGTTAAAATCAATAGATACTAATTCTTTTTCTTCAACAGCTAATACGCCTTTTAAAGGACCATTAGCAGCGGCACGTAAAGCATCGTTAATCGCTTGAGCAGACATTTCTTTTTTAGCATTGAAAGTAAAATCAACTACAGAAACGTTAGGTGTTGGAACACGAACAGAGATACCGTCAATTTTACCTTTTAAGTGAGGTAAAACTAAACCGACAGCTTTAGCTGCGCCAGTTGTCGTAGGAATCATTGATACTGCCGCAGAACGAGCACGACGTAAATCTTTGTGAGATGAATCTAAGATACGTTGATCGTTTGTGTACGAGTGAATTGTCATCATCGTGCCTGATTCAACACCGAAAGTTTCATCTAAAACTTTCACTAACGGAGCTAAGCAGTTTGTTGTGCAAGAGGCATTAGAGATGAATGTGTGTTTAGAAGCATCATACTGAGTGTGGTTAAGACCGTAAACTACAGTTAAATCAACACCGTCAGCAGGAGCAGAGATCATCACTTTTTTTGCACCAGCTGTGATGTGTTTTTGGTAATCGTCCTTACCTTTAAGAGCACCTGTACATTCCATCACTAAATCAACACCCCAAGATTTCCAAGGGATTTGCGCTGGATCTTTAGTTTTAGAAACAGGAATTTTTTTACCGTTAACGATGATGTTTTCGCCATCGTGAGATACATCAGCATCAAAAATACCGTGAGCTGAATCGTATTTTAATAAATGAACTAAACCATCTAAATCATCTAATGAGTTGATACCTGCGATGTCTAATTTGTTAAAAGCCGCTCTGAAAAATACACGACCAATGCGACCAAAACCGTTAATACCTACTTTTACTTGTGACATATTCTTGTCTCTCCTACTTTTTTCTTTTTTTAATTAAATTTAATCTTTTTAAACATCTTAGCAGCATTGTCTTGAGTGGCTTTTGCTAGCTCTTCAACTGTGACACCTTTAAGTTCGGCCACAAGTTTTGCCGTATGAACCATATACGCAGAAGTGTTTGCTTTACCACGCATTGGAACCGGCGCTAAAAATGGCGCATCCGTTTCAACATGAATACGATCTAACGGAACCACATCACGCACAATCGCACGTAATGAGTCTGCATTTTTAAAAGTAACAACACCTGAAATTGAAATGTTAAATCCTAAAGCTAAAGCTTCACGCGCTAACCATTCAGTTCCTGTAAAACAGTGAATGACTCCTGTCACTTTACCTTGAAACTCTTTTAAAATTTCAATCGTGTCAGGTTCAGCATCACGGGTGTGAATTTCAACCGGAAGCCCTACGTCAGCTGCAATTTTTAACTGTTCACGAAACGCATGAATCTGCTCAGCTTTTGGTGATTGGTTGTAATAATAATCTAAGCCAATTTCACCGATCGCCACCACTTCTGGTTTTGCTGCATTTTCGCGTAAAAACTTACCCACTTCATCAGTGTATTTAACACCTTCGTGCGGATGAACGCCGATCGTGCAATAAACGGCCGGGTAATATTTTTGCGCCAAATCTAAAACAACCGGCAGATCTTCTGGTTCTGTTCCGATTGTGATTAATTTTTTTACGCCATTTTCTTGCGCTAATTTTAAAGCGGCCTCAGGGCCACCCTCTAAACGATCTAAATGTGTATGAATATCGATCCAACTAAGCTCTTGCATGTTTAACCCACAGTGACTCAAACAAAAGAGTCATATCTAGTTTATCAATATCTTGAATAGCTTGTAAGAGCGCCGTTGAAAAATCATAGAGTTTTTCAACTGGAATAAAGTCTAATTTGATTAGCGTTGTAATTTGATCTGAGTTTAAAACCTGATCGCGTGCCCCTTGCGAGAACACAATCAGATCACGAGTAAACGTATACCAGTTTTTTAAAACGATGCCGGCTGATGCGCGGTCTTTAACGTACTCTTTGATATCGGTTTCTAGAATAAAATTTTTGTTCGACCAAAAATGTTCAAAAAAACCTAAATCAGAATTTCTACGCTCTAGGGTTTCACCTTCAGAAAAATCTAATAACTTTCCCGCCTGCCCGCGCGCCGATTTATACATCCAGCTGGCTAAGCCAGGATTAATACGCTGCAAGTTGTGAAACGTTAAAGCTTTAAAAGAAATAATTTGTGAACGTGAACGAATCGTTGGCATTAATAAACGCACATCCGTTGTCGTTAAAATGAAATAAACATCCTGAGGTGGTTCTTCTAATGTTTTAAGTAAAGCATTTGAAGCCTGTGGATTCATTTGATTGGCGTGATCAATAATGATCACGCGTTTTTGTGAATCACTGGCTAATGATAAAAAATCTAAAATCTCGCGCACTTGAGAAATTTTAATTTGTAAACCATCTGGGCTTACAAGGCGCACACTTTCAGATTGGTTTTTTTCTACACGCACACAAGCGCCGCAATGACCGCAGGCTTTGGCATTCACCGGCTCTTCGCAAACTAAGCTTTGCGCGATAGCCACAGCTAATTTCATTTTGCCGATACCCGCAGGACCTGAAAACACCATTGCATGTGGCAATGATTTATTTTCAATTGCCGCTTCAAGCATGTGTTTTTGCTCTTCGTGGCCAATCACTTGCTGGATTAACGAAGCCATTTTTTCTCCGTTAATTTGGCAATAAGCTGAGTGTATAATTCGTCAGGTGTTAAAGCTGCATTGAGCACTAACCAGTTTTCAGAATCAGCTTTGGCTTGATCTAAAAATCCTTGGCGAACTTTTTCGTGAAATGAGTCCGCTTCAGCTTCGATACGATCTTCGGCCACAGCGGTTGTGTTTTCACGGTGAGATCTGCGTTTTTTTGACTCTTCAACAGATAAATCTAAAAGAACGGTAAGATGTGGTTTTAATTGGTTTGTTGAAAAATCGTTTAACCAACGAACTTGGTCTAAAGAAATTCCGCGACCGCCACCTTGAAAGGCAATAGAACTGGCTGAAAAGCGATCACATAAAACCCATTTTTTTTGCGCCAGCGCCGGACGAATCACAAGATCAACGTGTTGAGCACGACTAGCTTGGTATAAAAGTAATTCAGTACGAGCTGATGGTGGTTCGGCTTGTTTTTTTAAAATAATTTCACGGATTTCATCACCAACAGTGGTGCCACCCGGCTCGCGGGTCATGATCAGATCTTGTCCTGTGTTTTTTAAATGAGTTTCGAGCCTCTTCATCAAAGAGGATTTCCCCGACCCATCTAAACCTTCAAAGACCACAAAAAACATCCACTTAGGTATGCTTCAAAGCTGCAGCTTTGTCACCTTTAAACGCCGCGTAAAACGAACCCTTGCTGGACTGAATTATGTTGATTCGATAAGTTAACGGTTTGTTTATTAGATTTATTTTAAGGAGTTCCATCCATGATTACATTTTTAGCCACTGTTCACATCTTAGCGTGCTTAGCTCTAATCGGATTAGTTTTAGTGCAAGACTCAAAAGGTGGCGGCGTATTTACTTCTCAAAGCTCTTCTAACTCAGTTTTAGGCGCTACAGGAGCTACAACATTAGCAGCGACAATGACTAAAGTTGTATCAGTTATCCTTGTGATCACTTGTATCGGCTTAGCGATGTTATCTTCACGTACACAATCTTCAGTAGTTGATTCTGCTGTAATTCCAACAACTCCAATGAATGCGGCGGCGGCAGTTTCTGAAACAACTGAAGTTCCACCTCCACCAGCAGCATCTGCAACACAAACTAAATAATTTTAGTTTTTAAAGCATGAAAAACCGAGTCGTTATCGGGCTCATCATTATTGGTATTGTGCTTATTATGGTTTCGGTGTTTGTTCCAACCCGAAACCTTGATCTTTTAGCTTCTAAAGAAATTGCAAAAATCACAGAAATTAATTCCGACACTCCAACGGGCGTGATTACTCGCGGATTAGATCAGTACGATGATATTCCCGCAAAAAAGGGTTTAAAAATCCGCCACTTAGATTTAATCAAAACAGCGCCTTTATCTGATGTGCTGATCACCTTCACCCAAACTGGTGGTGAATTGCGTGTTTTAGAAAACTCTGAAATCTTAGTCGAACAAACTGATGATAAAACAACACTTGTAACTGTTCGCTCGGGTGATGTGTTTATCGAGCGTTTTGGCAAAGAGCCCTCTTTCTGGGTACGCAAAGAAGGCCGCCAGTTAACGGCGATGGATTACGCTTTATCGAATGAAAAAAATGTCGAAAGTTTACGTCAAAAAGGTTTAAAGACATCGCTTCCAGAAGATGTTTTACCACAATCAAAAATCGAAGAAATCTTAGCTTCGAAAAAATCTGATTTTTTCAGATGCTATGGTCAGTTGATTCAAAAAACTGAACAAGCTCACGGTCAGGTTTTAATTTCGTTTGAAATTTCTCCGGTTGGTAAAGTGACGAAAGTGGAAATCAATCGCTCAGATATTCAGGATAAATCTTTTAAAGCGTGTTTATCAGAAGTCGTAGCCCGCACGGTCTTTCCGAAATTTTCGGGCTCGGCCATCACCACAGTTTTTCCTCTTAAATTTGATTAAGGTTTTTGTTCGGGTTGTGCGCCGATTTGTTTCATAAAGGCCGCGTTATCCCAAAACAAATATTCTTCATCCATTACGCCATCTTTCCAGTGACCGAAAGTCGACATACTTAATTTAAATTTTTTGCCTGTGGGCTGAACAACCTTACCGTCTGGCATTTTCATGGGTTGACTAAATGTGCCTTCCATTATTCCGACAACGGCGGTCCAATCTTCGCGCGCCACTTTGATGGGATGCTCTTTAATTTTCGTGTCTGGCGCATAAGTAAACATAAATTTCAAATCTTCGATATGAGTATCAATCCCTTTAGTTGTTCGCCCGTCAGGCCAATGTACGACAATATCTTTAGCATGGCTTTTGTGAAGGTCTTGCCATTTTTGATTTGAAAAAACATTAAAATCAAGATCATCAAAGTTTTCTAAGTTTTTATTTTCCATGACCTCAACAGACATCTTGTCTTTTTTCATTTTGTTTTTGGCTGAGTCTTTAGCCACCGCCGTTAATGGTAACATCAGTAAAATTAGAATGAGGTGTCGCATACAAATTCCTTTCTGTATGCGGCAAATTCAGTGCAATTTACTGCGCCAAGATATGTGTGGCAAAATACGACAGCTAAAAAAAGTCGTTCAGATAGTTTACGTCGGTTTTAACCCAGGGTTCGAATAAACCATCTAATTGATAAACGTGACCGTTTTGTACGATCTTTTCTTTGAGGGGCTCAAACTTCGGTGACCATGATAAAGAGATTTTCTTTTTCTCGATAAGATAGTTCTTAATCATTTCAAACGATGATAAACCGATCACACGGCGACGAATTAAATCTTCGAAGCCACGCACGAGCTGTGTTGTTGAATAGCCGTATTTTTCTTCTAGAGCTTGAAGTACAACACCTAATTCTTCGAGTGATAAACGCTGATCCTGCACTAGATCTAAAGCCACTTGAAAAGTGTCGTAGGTCGCTAAAGTTCTGCGCCCGAATTTATTGTAATAATCAGGGTCAGTGTCAGTGGCTAAGTTGATATAAATTTTTTCAACCGGATCTTGAATCGGCACTAAGGATTGTAATTTTAAAATCTCTTCGATCTGTGCGTTTGTGATACCGAGATCTTCTAACAATCTTTCTAACACCATCGGCGTGTGACGGCGGGCACAGATATCTGAAAATAAATTATAAATAATCGCATCTGATTCTGAATCATCACCAAAACAAATCATGCGCACGTCAGTATTTAAATGACAGCGAAGTTGCATCAGCGCTTGCACCTTATAGCCCACTTGTTTTTTTAAAAACAGTAAACGTGAAGGTGTTAGATTTCTTAAGTTGTCTTTATAAAACATTCCCAGTGGCGCAATTTCATCTAAGACAAACTTTTCTGTGATTTTAGATTCCATTTGCGGAGGCGAAGCAGATACGAAAAATAACGGAAAATCAGATTCAGTAAAGTGCTTCTTACGGGTTCTTGAGATACTTTTTAAAAGCTCTGAAGCCCCCGGCACGTTCTTTTTCGTTAAAGATTTTTCAAAAATTGTGCGAAAAAGACCCTTTAATGAGTCAATCGAGGTATCTAAATACGTCTTATCCAGATCCCATACATAGACTTCTGAGTGCTGAGAAAAATCATAACCTTGCCTGTAGTTGAAATAAACCACATCTAAGTTAATTTCTGCCGTATTTTTCCAGCTTTTCATGCTTTTTATTATGCAATAATTCTCAGAGAGATTTAAGGGCTTTATTGCCAAAAATCCAAAAATGATTTAGCACCTAGACCATGGGTCTAGATCAGTTTTTACTTAAAGCTAAAGAATTAGGTTTTTCAGCCACGGTTGAACCGTGGATTGAGGCTAAAAAAGTAAAAGCTTCTGACCTGGTGTTTCTATCCCCCCTTAAATCAGACCTGCAATGGCAGTTGTTATTTAAAGCGGTTGGTCAATTAATCGAAGCCCGCACCTCGTATACCGATTCGCTAAAAAACTTAGAATTAATCAGTGATCTTATTTTAATGGGTCATGAAGAAACTTTGTTTGAACAATCGCATGACTTTACTAAATGGTCGACGCATTTAAAGGCCCTACGTTACCCGGCCACAACTAAACGCGACGATGAACTCAAAGAGCGTTTAGAAAAACTTCCGTGGCCTTATGGTTCAAAAACTAAATTTGAACGCCGTGGTGATCGTGCCGGTATTGAACTTAAAATGTTTATCACTTCAGAAGCTGATTTGATTAAAGCGATTTCATCGCTAGAACGCGTGAAGGAGCAAATCAGTGGTAAGTAGTTCGCTTCCAATATTTAAAAAAATCTATATCGACCGCTGTTCAGAAAATTCTGAAGTGGCCGCGCGTGTGCGCTCGCTTTACCCTTCTGAAATTATAGAAATGGTTGAATCCGACTTTTTGAGTAAGCAGCGTGGACCGATGACTGCTGAAGAGTTTAATTTATCAAAACAAACTTTAATGCTGACCGAGTTTAAAGGTCAGTTCTTTAAACGCTGCCCTGGCGCTACACAGAAGAAAACATTAACGTGCTGTAACTATCACGTTTTAAATTTAGGTAGCCAGTGCAATATGAACTGCAGCTACTGCTATTTACAAAGTTATTTAAATACAAAGATGTCTTTGATTTACACGAACATTGATCAAGCGCTAAATGAATTAAAAGCAATGATCGCTGAATTTCCAAATCACCCGTTTCGTGTAGGTACCGGTGAAATTATTGATTCACTATCTTTAGATGAAATCACTTTGTATTCGCGAAAGCTGATCGAGTTTTTCAAACAATATCCGAAATGGGTTTTAGAATTTAAAACAAAATCTGCCAAAGTAGATCAGTTCTTAGATTTAAAAGGGGCAGATAATATCGTTGTCAGCTGGTCGATTAATCCACCGTATGTGATTGATCGCGAAGAGCATGGCACAGCCCGTTTTCATGAGCGTATTGCGGCGGCAAAAAAATGCCGTGATCAAGGCTATAAATTAGCATTTCATATTGATCCGATGATCTATCACCCTGAGTGGAAAGAAAATTACGGCTTTTTAGTTGATGAGATCACACGTGAATTTACACCGGAAGAAGTTCAGATTATTTCAATCGGTACTTTACGTTATCAACCAGAGCAACGCCATATGATGCGTGACCGCTTCGGTGTGAACTCGTTAGTTGTGGGCGCAGAGATGTTTCCGTCTGAAGGCAACAAATTAAGATACGACGCCACTTTACGTGGTGAAATGTTATCGTTTGTTTTTAAACGTTTAAAAGCTAAAAACGAAAAATGGAATGCGTTCTTCTGTATGGAAACGCCAGAAACCTGGATCAGCGCTTTAGAAAAAGTGCCGATGCAAATTCCTGAACTAAAAGACATGTTTAAACCGCTTCCGCAAGTTTAAGGTGCCGTCCTATTTCTTGTTGCAGCGCTTTCCAAAAAGGTACGGTCGCGGGCGGCAAGCCTACCTTTTTGCCATACCTAAAGCGCAAGTAATCGCATTCACAGCCTGTGTGTTTTTACGATCTACTTTTATTAATAAACCTTCTAATTGCGACACGATTTCAGCGTTTAATTTTGCGCAAGCTTGCGGAGCTTCTTCACAAGTAAAGTTATCGGCACCTAGCGCACTTTTTTGGGCGTAGATTCTGTAAGGGGCTAAATTTAAACTGTAGGCTTTGCGGCCATCCATCATTAACACCAATGAATTTTTGCTTTTTGATATCATTTGTAAGTTAAAACCCGTTTCAAAAAAATTAATTTGAACAGATTTATCGTGAATAACCCCAGAAACATCAAATTGCGCTGATTGGCTTGAATCAGAACAAGCAGGGCTTGCAAACGCTGAAGATGAAGCAACTAATAAAAAACCGATGATAAATTTAAACATAAACTTTTTTTCCTTCTACTTCTGGCTTAAAGCACACATTGATTCAAGAGACTCATTACGAGTTTGTTTCATGATATTTTCTTTAGCGTAATTATCGCTCCAGATTTTTACGGCTTCAGGCGCGATTTTTTCTGGCGTGTTTAGATAAGCTTGGCGCATATCTTTTGATTGAATGCCGCGGCTTCTGTCGATGAATAATGGCACAAACTCAACACCACGAATTTCTAATTTTTCACCGGCACGGGCTGTTAATGATAAGCTTACCATTAAAGATGTACGTTTTTCGATAGCTCCCTGACCTGCGACGAAGTTGCCAGTTGAATAAACTATAAAGCCTTCGCGACCTGATTTAGTTGTATATTTCTCCCACGGTTGAACAACATGCGGGTGTGTTCCGATCACGGCCACAGCTCCGGCCTCTAACATTTCACGGCCAAGCCTTGTTTGCTGGTCATTGTGCTGAAGAGAATACTCTGTACCCCAATGCGGAGTCGCAATCACGGCGTCAATTGATGGATCAGCTGCTAGATCTTTGATAGTTTTTAATACAATCGCTTTTTGATCGAAACATCTAAGAACCTGATTTAATTTGTCACGACGACCATTTGTTTCAAATGTACAAGCAAGCCACGCAATACGGCGGCCTTTTGTTTCTGTGATCGTGTACCACTTCTCATCGTCACCGAAAGCTTTGGTTTTTGTTCCTGTATATAATAAACCTTCTTTTTTAAATTCTTCGATGGTCTTATCAACGCCGATAGATTCGCGGTCAAAAGAATGATTGTTAGCTGATGAAACCACATCAAAACCTGAATCCACGATGTCTTTAACTAAACTTTTATGATAGTTAAATGCCGGATACCCGCTATAAACTTCTTTATCAAAAACAAAACCTGGATCGGCTTGAGTTTTACCACCGCGGATAACGCCTTCGGCTGTCGTACCTTCGAAATTTGCGTAAGCAATATCAGCTTCTTTAAAAATAGGAATTAACGAAGACCATAAACTTTTATAACCTAATTTACTTTGCGAGGCTTGCACCTGTAAGCGGTCATGCATTAACAAATCACCAACGCCGACGATACGGATATCATCACCTGACGAACAACCTTGTTTGAACTTAAGAACTTCGGCTGAAAAAGCAGAAGCTGTGATAAATTGAGCGGCTAAAAACAGGCTTACGAACTTTTGTGTCTTCATAGCGGTAAAATAACTGCCAAAGACGTACCGCTCTAAAAACAAATATACGCCAGAGTTTTGGCCATTACCTGTCTCAAAACTATACAGTTGCCCTGGTTCGGCGCCTGGGAGGCTGGCATCCTCTCCTTGTTTCAATTTCTGAAACAGTGTTTCAGAAATACGCTTTACATCGTAGAAAGATTGTTTCATCGTAAGGGCATGAACGAATTAACTGAACTGTTAAAAGTAGAATTCGAAAGCCGCAGAAAGAAAAATCCCCAGTTCTCTTTGCGTGCTTTTTCTCGCTGGTTGGGGCTTAGCCCCGCCCAGGTTTCTCAGATCATGAGCGGTAAACGTACTGTTACGACCAAAAGTTTTAATAAGATTAGCGATAAACTAAGCCTCTCCCCGTTTGAACAAAAAAAATATATGTACGCCGCTAAAGGCAAACAGCCCAACCAAGACCAACAGAAAAAAAAGTTAGCTGAAGACCAGTTTCGCCTGATCGCTGACTGGTATCACATGGCAATCTTAAGTTTAACGCGTGTTAAAGAAGCCAAAAGTGATCCGCGTTGGATCGCGCAGCAACTTGGGATCACCGTTCAACAAGCCAATGAAGCTACTAGCCGTCTTGTCCGTTTAGGATGTCTACAATTAAAACCTGAATTTAAACAAATTGGTGAACCGTTTGAAGTCAGCTCAGATATTCCTTCAGCAGCGATTCGCAAATACCACCAACAATGTCTGCAGTTGGCCAGTGAAAAAATTGAACAGGTTTCATTAGAAAAACGCCAGAGTCAGTCGTTAAATTTTCCGATGAGTCTTAAGACATTACCAAAGTTTAAAATATTAATTGATACATTTTTAGATGACGCTTTAGCCTTAACTGAAAAATCCGGCAAACAGCAGGAAGAAGTTTTTCAGCTTAACGTGCAGCTCATTCCCGTAACCCAAATTCACAAATAAAAAGGACACTTACAACTATGACAAAACTTATAACTCTTATGATGACATTATTCGCCTTAGGTTGCGCCACGACACACCCTGGAAAATCGGCTTCATTCATTGGTGGACAAAAAGACTTAGGCGTAAAGATCAGTGCTCTTCCTGTGGATGATGAAGATGCCGGAGCTGCATTTCAGATGTTTGAAATCACTCTTGAAAATACCAGCGATGAATGGTTACGTATTGATAAAACCACGTTAGTTACTGATCCGGCGACATCAAAAGTCAGCGTAGTGGTTGGAAATGATTTAAAAACTTGGGCTGAGGCTATGGCTCTTAAAAAAAATATCGACAATTACAATAAAGATATCGGTATCGCGGCCACAACTGCTGCAGGAACAGCGGTGATGATTGCCGGTGGCGTTAAAAATGACAAAGCTTTAGCGGCAGCAGGAGCTTTGACTTACCTTGCCGGTGTGACATGGGCTACAACCGATGTTATTTCAAGCTATCGCAGCTCTTCGATGAGCGTAAGAAAAGTTCCAGAGTCACATATCTATGAATCATTTGCCGTTCCCGGAAAAATGTTTTTACGCAAATGGATTTTAGTGAATAAACCTTCAGGCCTTGTTATGAGTAATTTAGTTTTCCAATTTGAAACCGTAGCTGGCGAGAAAGCTTTTTATGAAGTTAAATTATAAATTATTTCTATTCGTTCTCTTTTTAGCAGCAAAAACATTTGCACAAAATAGAGTGGGTAATGGCGGCGACGTTGTTACCTGCAGAGACAAACTACCCCAAGTTCTTGATCTTTACGAAAGCTCTGCAGAGATTATCACTGCAACAGAAACAGATTATCAGAAAATAGTTTCTGAGCGTTTGAACCTGTTAGCTGAAGCTCATAAAAAACTGGCTGGGCAATACCGCATGAAGTTTTCAGGTCTGTTAAATGACAGTGAATTTAAAGCGAACGCCAAACTAACTGACATTAAAGATTCAGAACACTTGGTGTTACCGAAAGGCTGCCGTTTAAAACAAGCTGCTATTCGTAAGAATGCAATTAGTAAAAATGAAAAACTTTTTCTTTTTGATGATGATAATTGGCAAGAAATGGATTCTTTAAATAAAGCAGCGCTTATCATGCACGAAATTATTTACGATCACTTCTATAAACTGGGCGAACCTAATTCAGTCAAAGTCAGAAAACTGAATGCCCTGTTGTTTTCAAAAAATTTCGACAAAAAACAGTTCTGGCAATTGATCCAAGATTTAAAAATTCCGATTTATCCGTAATATTAACTGCAGTTAACAACAAAATGTATTTACCAGAGAAAACGGTAGTATAAAAAATCAGTCTTGTTAGCATAAGTTTATGAAAAAGATGTGTGTGTTTGTTTCCTGCATTTTCATTTTTTTAAACTTTTCCTGCACTAATAAAAAATCTGAAGCAGCTACCTGCTCAGTCAATGCAAAAGAATCAGATTTGTTTGTGGCCCTTGCCGCGGCCACTTCTGAAGTTGATTTTTCTTTTATTGCTGAAAGATCTGATGGTCGTCGTTTTAAATATCAACGTGGCTCTTCAAGCTTACAAACCTCTTATGAATCAGCATCCACCTCAAAGCTTGTCACTGCGGTTATTATTCTTCGTTTAGTAGAACAAGGTCATTTAAGTTTAACTGACCATCCACAAGATAAAATTAGCACTTGGCCAATAACAAACAGTGATTCGCTCTACACGATGACGCTGGCACAGCTTCTAAGTTTTACTTCAGGTTTAGAAAGTGAGCCTGCCTGTTTGAATTTAGGCGGATCTAATTTTGCAAACTGTGTAACGAGCATTGGTTCAAGCAACGCCGGTAACGGAGTAACCCCAGGCTCAAAATTTTATTACAGCGGATCACATCTGCAAGTCGCAGGTATGATGGCGGTTAAAGCTCGAAACGTAGGTTCTTGGCAGGATCTTTTTACTGAATTTAAAATGCAGACCGGACTTTTCCCAACAAGTGTTTATGACTTACCTTCAAGCAGCAATCCCCGCTTAGCCGGCGGTATGCACTGGACAGGTTATGAATACATGGATTTTTTAAAAGCGTTGAAAGCAGGTCAGTTATTAACAACGGCTTCAATGAATTTACTTTTAAATGATCACACAACCGGCGTAACGATGGCTTACTCTCCAGCAATGACTGGTTTAAGTGAAGACTGGCATTACGGTTTTGGATTATGGCACGAATGCCAAAGCACTCCTTTTGCTTGCACTGCAGGTGTGCGAGTTTCAAGCCCCGGTGCTTACGGCGCTTACCCTTATTGGGATCGCAGCCGTAATTATTTTGCAGTTATTGCGCGCCAAGGAAGCCTTGGCACTTACACGAAAGGTATTACAATTGAGCGTTCAGTACGGCCCCAAGTTGAAGCTTGGGCTTCTTGTTTATAAAATTATTTAAGCACCAGCAAAACTTAAAGATTCAATCAGAACATCTGGGCAGACTCTGCCACTGGCGCCGTTGTTTAGCTTATCACCCAAACCTACGATCTTTTTTAAAGCTTCTAAGATATTTCCAGAAACTACGAACTGATCGACAGCTCCAACTAATTTACCATTTTCATAAAGTAAACCTTCAGCTGGCATTGAGAATTCACCAGTTGTTTCATTGTAGCCTGCGTGTAATCCACCCGTGAATTCAGTGATAACTACAGTTTTTGGATATTTAGCCACTAACTGTTCAAATGAGTCTTTTCCGGCAGGCACTAGTAAATTACTGCAGCCGATCGACATGGTTCCGGCAGGAGATCTTGCCGCATGTGATGTGTGAGGCAGATTCATTTTTTCAGCGTATTCCAGGTTTGTAATAAAGGTTTTAAATTCACCGTTTTCAATTAAGGTTGTTTTTTTCGAAACGGCTCCTTCTGAATCAAACGGGCGATAGCCTGGTAAATTTTCATCTAATGGGTTATCAACCAAGGTAAACATCGGACTTGCGATTTTTTCGCCGATCTTACCTTTTAAAAGGGATTTTCCTTCGAACACTTGCTTTGCTGAAAAATAACCTTCAAACATGTTAATCATGGTTGTGAATTCATCACTTGAAATAACCGTTGCGTAATTTCCAGTTTTTAAAGTTTGTGGGTTTAATTTTTCTTTAGCTTTTTTAACTGCGGTCGAAGTGATTTCTGAAACTTTAATATCTTTAAAGTTTCTTGTTGAAACCGCTTCACCACCCATTTTTGAAGATTCACCATCTTTAGCTAAGGGATACGCGTAAGCTGAATAGCCTTGGTATTTGTACTGGCAATCAACACCTGCTGAATTTAGTACACGAACAGCGCCTTGGCTTTCGCTAAATCCTGCCCACGGTACAGATTGAATTTTATCTTCAGTTAAACAGTTAGCTTCTAAAGCTTCAGCGACTTTCTTTTTTTCTTCAATAGCCACCGTCGCAAATTTTGGCTCAGTGATTTGCGTCGCTTCTGGTTTTACTAACGATAACGCTTTACTACCTTGAGCTGATTGTGAATTGGCTTGCGCATTGTTAAACGCTTCGTTGAAGGCATTTAGTAATGAGCTTTCAGATAAGTTCTCTGTGTAAGCGTAACCTTGTGAAGGCCCCACTAACACGCGAAGGCCTGCGATCTGACTTTGAATTGATTCAAACTTGTCTAACTTTTTTTGTTTGTAGCCTAGCTTTAAAGTTTCAGATTCAGTGTACAGTAACTCAACCTGAGCTTTTTTCTCTTGAGCTATTTTTGAAATTTTTAAAAAATTTTCTTTAATTTGATCCATACTATTTCGCTTTCCCGCCAACCATTAACGAAGATACTAATACTTCTGGTTGACCAACACCGGCCGGAATACTTCCGCTCACCGAACCGCACATACCTGTGGCCATTTTTAAATCGCTGGCCACTTTTGTGATTTTACCTAAAGTGTCGATACCACGACCGATTAAGCAAGCGCCTTTTACTGGCTCTTCAATACGACCATTTCTGATAATATAAGCTTCACGCACCTGAAAGTTGTAATCACCAGTGCTTGTGTTCACTGATCCACCACCCATACGTTTAGCAAATAAACCGTAATCAACATCTTTGATCATATCTTCGAACTTATCTTTTCCTGGAGCGATAAACGTATTACGCATACGAGACGCCGGAGCAAATTTATAAGACTGCTTACGGCCGCTGCCTGTGGCTTCAAAGCCGGTTTTCATAGCGCCCACTTGATCAACTAAGAATGATTTTACAACACCGTTTTCAATTAACGTTGTTTTTTTAGTTGGCATACCTTCATCGTCAAAACTTAATGAGCCCCACTCGTTAGCGATCGTTCCATCATCAATGGCCGTTAAACAATCGTTACCGATTTTTTGACCCATTTTATCAGCGAACACTGAATCACCGGTTTGTACAGATGTTGTTTCTAAACCGTGACCGCAAGCTTCGTGTAAGATAACGCCACCAAAAGCGTTCGCTAACACCACCGGCATTTCACCAGCCGGAGCAAAACCTGATTTAGTTAAGATTAATGCGCGGTCAACAGTGTCTTTTGTCATCGCTTTGATATCAAAGCGGTCAAAAATTTCAGAAGTCCCCATATGACCATGGTTTTCTGCAGAACTTTCTTTAGTCCCGTTAGTTTCAACAAAAGTTTCAACATTAAAACGCGAATAAGCGCGCTCATCATAAACTGAAACACCACGAGAATTAACGATTTGTACTTTTTGGAATTTTTCATTTAACGCAGCCTCCACTTGTGTGACATGTGTACTTAAGCTTCTGGCATGTTGATCGGCGGAGTTAAGCCAAGACATTTTTTTGTCACGATTAATTTCCCACGGCTTATCACCGAAGGTGTGAATTGAATCGAATTGATTGGGATTATTTAAATGAATAGGTTTAATAATTTTAGAAGTATTACCTGTTTGGCTTTGCGCTGCGATTAAAGCGGCTTTAACTAAACCTTTTTCAGAAAGATCAGATGTTGTGACATACACAACTTCAGTTCCAAAAACCACGCGGATACCAGCTCCATAAAGTTGCCCCACGATCGCCTTATCCGGACGAGAATTTAAAACCGATAAATTTGAAGAGTAAGTGTCTTCAACGAAAATATCGGCAAAGTCAGCGCCTGTTGATAAAGCGGCATCTAATGCTTTTTGTAAAATGTGAGTTTGAATAATCATGCGACGAAATCCTTAATCTTTAGACCTTCTTGAGGAAACTCAATCCAGTCTTCATTGGCTGGAAAGCCTTTTGGTCGATCTTGTGTTAAATTTCTGTACTTTAAGAAAGCTGTCAAGCCACATACAAACGCTTCGAAGGCATGATTGTTCTCGACCATGTTTTTAGCGTCCTGGTGGTAAATGAAAGCGATATTATTATCGTTAAGGGCCTGAAGAAATTGGGCACGTGTTTCATCACCACCAAAAGCCGCGCGATGATCCGTAATTTGTGACTTCATCATGTTTAATGATTTTCCCATTCTCCATAGCGTTAATTTTGGAAAAGCTTCGATACACTCCACGTCGGCTAACCTGCGACGGATAAAAGCGGCACGCGCCAGTAACGGAGCTGTGTTGGCCCCCATGGCGTGATGCAAGTGAAATACTTCTTCAAGTTCTGTGGCAAAATACATTTCCACAGCCCGTTGAGTATAGGGCGTAAATAATTTTTTCGGCCGTTTTTTCTTTAAACGATCTTCTTCGTGACGCCACATCCATTCAACATGAGGCGCGTGACAGTTTTCATAGCCCGGGCATTTTAATTTACAAGTGATACAATTAGGTAAATTCCAAGGTGTATCAAACGCCACATATTTTAACGTATCAGCGTTTTGTAAAATCAATTCGTGAATTTTTAAATCACCAGAAATCGTTTCATCAGATTTAATTTTTTCAAATAGACGAGATAGGAAAATCTTTTTTTGTTCAGGGTAATATTCTAAGACGGCAACGCACGCTTTATCGGACTTGCCTCCCGCAAGAGAAACGCCGATAAAACGAACAACTTGATTTGATTTAGAAACAGTTACAGCTGATCTGGCAGCGGGCTTACTGGCCTTGCGTTGAGACACTGAAACTTTTCGTTTTCGCATGCGCTGATCACTTTCTGACGATGCTCAGGACTCACCCAGACCAGGACACATCCACCACCGCCGGCTCCACATATTTTAACAGCCTGTGCCCCATTTGATAAGCCGATTTGGTGCAGCCTTTCGATTTCAGGACTGGTGAATGCAGGTGTCAGCTGAATACGTGCGTCATATTCTTCGCGAAATAAGCCAGGAAGCTTCTCCCACGCTTTTGACTGAATAGCTTCCCACATATGATCTGCAATAATTTTAATTTTATTTAATGCCGCCATCACTTTTGTGTCTTGCACAATAGCTGATTTTAAAACTTCAAAATTGTTTAAACCACTATGATGGCTGCGACCTGTGTAAACCAATAAAAAATTATCATAAAGTGGAGACCCTTTTGGATCTGTCACATTTTGGGTAATACCGAAAGTGTCGTAGTTTAAATAATTTAAACCTCCGGTAATTGCCGGATAATAATCTTGTGTACCTGTAGGTGTATTTAAAATCTCAGCTTCAAGATTATGCGCCCAATGAACCATTTCATGCGGCGAAGAAAACTTAACTCCTGTTAATTGCGAAAAAGCCTTCATCATCGAAATAATTAAACTGCTGCTTCCGCCAAGACCGCCACCGATCGGGCTTTCAGATTGTGTGGTGATTGAAAAACCTTTTTCAATCACGCCCGGTGCCTTTTGGTGAAACTTAGAAATTACGCTTTGATAAAGGTGTAATTTAGGATCAAGTGTGCGAATAAATTGCGAGTAATTTTCGAAATTCCATTTTTGTTTTAAATCTAAAGAATGAATTTCAATGGATTGATCTGTTTTACCTTCTAGATTTACCTTCGTCCAAATATCGATCGCCAAATTCACCGTGCGCGCTGAATTAACGAAATTGTATAAAGGCCAAAGATCTAAAGTACCACCGGCAAGATCTACACGTGTTGGAGATTTAATCGTAATCATTTTTTACTCGCTTTTTCCGGTGTTGGTTCTACGGCCGCTACCTGATCTTTTAAAATTTTCTCTAAAGGAAGTTGGTCGATATAAGATTTATTTAAACCGAAAATACTATCGCTCGCTTGCGTTCTGGCTAAGTAATAATCTTTTTCTAAACCATCTTGTTTTTTATGTTGTAACGGACCCCAGTTTAACTGGAACAACAATTGGTCTTCAGAAGTTTTAAGAATGACCATGTCTTTACCGGTAAACTCTTTACCTTCGTTTTCTGGTAAGAAGTAAGTGATTTCTAAATCGTGAATTTGGTTAACAAGATCATCGACTAAGCTATTAGCCACTTTGATTTTTTCAGCCAAAGCTTCGCTTTCAGGACGCCATTTTGAGTCTTCTTTAATAAGCTGTAAACTTTTATTACCGCTTTTTACAAAGACGCGGTTTACCAGCTTAATATCAAACGTCATCATCGTTTTACGATCACGAAGGGCATCTAAATTTAAATTTCCAAAAAGTTCCCACTGCGATAAATCAAGCTTAACTAAATAAGTAGGCTTTTCAGTTAAAGCGTATAAAGCTTTATCTTTTTCACTTAAGTTAACAGCCACTGCCCAACGGTTATTATCTGTTTCAAAAACCACTTCAACGTAATCTTTGGCTAAACCTTTTTCTTTACGCTCTAAATCTGAGGGGTCACCTTCGCTGATATATTCTTGAATTGTGTTTTCAGCGATAGCTTTAATCATGGCGCGAATTTTACTTTGATCTAAAGCATAATGTTCAAATACCGGCGAATACCAGCCCTTATCACCGTTCACTAAGCTGAAATGATCATTTAATGATTTAATTGTTACTTTTCTAATCGCTGAAATTTGACCACGGTAAAGACTTTTTTCGCGAAAGTAAGTTAATCTTTCAGTCGTAAAATTATACCAAGAGGGATTCACGACCAGAATTTTTTCGTGGTTATCAATACGGGCATAATGATTACCTTCAAAGTTTTTTGTCGCACTTAAAAAAACTTTTTGTGATTGGCCTAAATTGTTTTTGATAATCATTAAGGCTTCAGGCGTGTCTAATCCAAATTCAGCCCAGTTAATACCCGGCCCTTCTTTAGCCACAGCTAACTGCTTTTCATTGGTTAACTGGTTTAACACTTCTTCTAAACGTTGGTTATCGGCCACGTCAGTGATGGGCTCTTCAATGTTCCAGCCTTTGTCTGTTTTTTGAAAAACGTATTTCGTATTTTTATTTTGCAGCTCTAGATAATTAATCTGATCTTTTTGCAAATACACAATGTGTGATTCGGCGTCTTTCTTTTTTGCAGCCTCAACAACTGTGTAGTAATAAACTCCACCTGAAAAAGCGACCGCTAATAAGGCTAAAATAATGGTTTTGTAAAACTTCATGTGCTGCTGATCCCTATGCGTGACGACGTTTAAGCCACAATACAATGGCAATACCTAAAAATAAAAACGGTAACGGAAAGAAAATTCCCATAACCACAAACTTATAAAACTGAGTGAATTCAGGAGGAGACATCGACATTTGCGTGATCGAAACCTCTTTCGGAGCGATTGAAATTAAATCGCTGTCACCTAATAAGTAAGACATGGCATTTAAAGCAAGATCACGGTTTACGTTTTGAAAGATCACACCGTTTGATAAGAAATCAGTGTCTGCTGCTACAATCGCTTTAAATGGCTTTTCAGCTTTATCTAATTTACCTGAAACTTCGGCCATCAAATTAAATGAACGTGGCTTACCTTCGTAGTTTTCACTGTCCATATTTAAAAGCGCTACTGACGCTTCAGGAGTGCGCACTAACATTTCAGTTTTAATATCAGGGCTAACCGGAACACTCGCTAAAGAATTTGGCGCTACAAAAATCGCCTTTTGGTTTGTCGTAAAAACTTTTGTAATCGGGCTTGTCGCTGAATAATCAACAGCCACTGTAGGTTCTTGCGAATTCACAACCTGACCCATCGGAGAATTAATCACGTTAAAAACGTAATGCGGTTCAAGCTTAAGACCAAAAGTATTTAATAAACCTGAAAGACCTGCGGTATTTTTATCGTCTAAAGTTAATAACAGCGAACCACCGGCACTTAAATATTTTGTAATGGCGTCGATTTCAAATTTTTGTAACGTGCTTTGCGGGCCTAAGATCACTAAAGCATTTGCTTCAGCAGGAACCGTTGTGGCCTTAATTAAGTTAATTTTTTTAACCGTGTAAGAGTTTTTCTCTAACATCTGCACGAAAGCATTCACACCGCGCTGATTTTTTTCATCTTCGATATTACGCTCTTCATCACCTTCAACGATGTAAACGATTTTCTTTTCTTTGCGGGTTACTTTAATAATCGCATTAGTAATTTCTTGTTCGTTGAATTTTTGCCCTTGGCTTCCTAAAAACTGTGATTCAACGCGGTTTTTTTGACCCTTATAAGAAACAAACACTTCACCGATTGGGCGATTAGCGCCAAATTCAGCTGTTGTTTTTGGGTTACCGTTCATCTCAACGTAGTCGATTTTTACTTTATTTGAAGCTTCGGCATACATGCGCGCCACTTGCGCAAAAGCCTTACGGTTAGCTTCAACGTTTTCAGCCCCTTCTTTATAGAAGAACTTCATTTCAATATCGCTATCTAACTGATTTAAAATCTGAACCGATAACGGTGATAAAGTATGAAGACCGATATTGGTAAAATCATAAGATTTATTTTCTTTAGCAGCTAAAATATTTAAACCTACTAAAAAAACCAAAGCGATAAGTACTAACGCCCCTAAATTTAAACCATGCTTTGTAGTTTTCATGGTCGCAAGCTCTAATAACAAATGGCGATCCATATAGATCCAACCAAAGAAAGCTAACACCGCAGGTCCAAGAATAAACCACATAAATGGCATCCATGCTTGGATTGCGAAATACAAGCCGCCAAAAGATAAAAACAAAACGCAGGCAATACCTAAAAGTAAACGACCCTTTTTGCTCATATTACGATCTCCAACGAGCTGATTCGATCACTCGCTCTGTCAAAAAGCAGAATAAGAAAATAACGCTGGCAAAGAACACCACGCCATTTAAACGAAGCACCCCTTCAACCAAACTCTGTAAGTGTTGATTTAATGAAATCTGGTCAAAGACAGCTTTCATCGTGGTGCTTTCAACTAATTCTGAAAAGCCACCTAAAATCCAAACTGAAATGTTAAACACGATCCCTACAAAGAAAGCGATCGTCGTATTTTCAGTTAAGCTTGAAGCAAACATACTTAACGCCGAATACACAGCGCCAACTAAGAAAATACCTGTTAAGGCCATAAACGCCGGCGCCCACTGAAAATCAAACATTCTATGTGCCACCATAATGTAAACAAAAGCTAAAGCCGATAGGCCTAAGACCACGGTCAATAACGATAAATATTTACCGACGACGATTTGCACTGAAGTGATTGGTGATGTTAATAACAAATCAAAAGTGCGATTTTTCTTTTCTTCAGAGATTAAACGCATCGCTAAAGCTGGCACCATAAACATTAAAATTAAATTTAATAATGATAAATGCGGTAAGAACACCACATAGTGAATGTTCTGTTGCTGTGTGCTTCCTAACCCCATCGCCATCATGGCGTTAGAGATTTGGTTTGCGAAATTTAAAATCGAAACTGAAAACGTCACTCCTAATAACGAAGCCGTTAAAAAAGCGATCAGATAAAACAGCGGCGAAAAAAACAAAGCTTTAAATTCTTTTTTAAAAAGAGTCAGAATTTGTTTCATACGTGCTCCTTATTTTCACCATAAGTCAGTTTCAAGAACACATCTTCTAAGTTTTCTTTAGCCGGAGTTAATTCACGAAGGCCAGCGCCCGATTTAATAATATGGCTTGCGACCTGATCCAAGATATCTTCATCTTTAAGTTGAATTTTAAAAGTTGCATTTCCCATAACATCCACAGCTTCGACACCGGTGATTTTTCTAAGTTCAGATTGTAAAGCCATTTCTTTTTTTGTTTTTACAATCACTGTCACTAAGCCTTGATTTAATTTTTCAATATTATCGATACTATCTTCAGCAACAATACGGCCCTGGTGAATAATGATCACACGGTTACAAGTTGCCTGCACTTCAGGTAAAATATGCGTTGATAAAATAATCGTGTGTTGGCCTTTTAATTCTTTAATCAGGTCACGCACTTCAGCCACTTGTTTTGGATCAAGACCCACTGTTGGTTCATCTAAGACTAAAACTTCAGGATCAGAAACTAAAGCTTGTGCAATACCCACACGTTGGCGAAAACCTTTTGATAAGTTTTTAATTAAACGTGATTTAACATCTGTCAGCTGGGTTTTTTGTAAAGCTTTTTCGATAAAAGCTTTTTTCTTTGCCGGATCTACAAGTTTTAAATCGGCTACGAAATTTAAATAATCACCAACGTTCATGTCTAAATAAACCGGCGGCGCTTCTGGCAAATACCCAATACGTTTTTTAACTTCAAAAGGATTTTCAAAAACATCAAAACCGCAGACTTTGGCAACACCTGATGTCGGCGCCATAAATCCAGTAATGATTTTCATCGTCGTTGATTTTCCGGCACCATTGGGTCCTAAAAGACCGACAACATCACCAGCAGAAATTTTAAAATTAATATCTTGAATGGCCTTGCGTTCTCCGTAGTTCTTACAGAGATTATTAACTTCTATCACGACAGCACTCCGTTGTTGTCATTCGAAACTCTAATCAGAAGTTAATTAGACCAAATCTTTATACGGTAATCAACATTTCCCGAGGGTGATGATAAGTCACGCGCCCCAGCTTATCCCCCTTGATCGGACGCACATGGCGGCACTCAACAATAACTACTGAAAGTTTAGCGCCATCCATGTTTTTCTTGTTTTTGATCGATTCTTTCACTAACCACTGGCTGGCTTGCACTAAAACCTGATCAGAGACACTTTTATCTTTCGGTTTTTGCAAAATGGCATAGGCACTTGGGTAATCTTTTAAGTGAACCCATAAATCCCAAGCTTTGGCTTGGCGCAGAAGTTTTAAGTTTTCCACAGCGTTTTTACCCATCAGCACATTCACTGGGTTTTCACCTTCAATGGTTAACTTTCTGAAGTTTCCTTCAGGTGATTTGCGCTGACCTTGTTTGGCTTGTTTTGCTGCTAATTCAGACAAATGTTTCTGAAAACGTTCTTCTGAAACATCTTTGGCTAATTCAATTTCTTGAAGCAGCTGCTCTTTACGAACGTCGGCTCCTTGAAGTTTGTGAGTCACCTGTTTGGCTTTTTCGAAAGAGCGTTCAATATTGAATGAAGGCTTCTGACTAAAATCAACATAGGTTGTCCACTCAAGCGGAAGATCTTTAAAGCCATGCGTTTTTAAATGATTGCCAATATCAGCCCAAGGAACTTTACGCAGTTCCTTTTTCTGTTCGTCGATTTGGCTTAGAGCTTTTTCTTTTTTCTGCAAATCTTTATTACGTTGCTGCACCCATTTATCATACGGTGAATGTGTTTGTGCTCCAGCACCCGCGACAGAAGATTCTTTCGGCTTGGTTTTCGCGCGGCGATCAAACCACTGCTTAAATAAAAAAGGAATCGAACGGTTCTCTGATTCAAAATTCTCGTCGGGCGTTGCAACAACAAGATCGCGCGGCTTTTCCCAAGAAACAGTTTTATCGTCAGCCGACACTATAATATTGGGTTGTTTCGGAATCATACGCAGCTGCAAGACTAACTTTTTGTCTGGAAGACTAAAATCAAACTCGGCCACCCGACCAAAGTTTTCAAGAAAATGAATATCTTTAAGATGTGTATTTTTAAAATGTGAATTTAAAAATAAGGCCACAGGTTTAGTTTTTTTAATTTTGAGCCACGGATTTTGGTGAAAAAGCCCGACGAAAGGAAATTGTGTGTCCATATCAAACACTAACCACACAGACTTTGGCTCATGCACGAACCGGTAAAACCCAAGTACCACGCCGTCTTCCGTCGAGATGATCTCTTGCAACTGACTTCCGATCAGTTCGTCATGAAGGTACTGGATAATTGTCTGAAACTCAGAAAAACTAGGCGATTTCACAGTTTAGTTTTAGCGTAGGATTCCGAAAAAATCTATATATGAAAAAAATGATCCTGCAAATTATTGAAGAAGAGATTAAAGCCACTCACAACCTTTCTGAGACCGCGGACCAATTCGTTGAACGAGTGACGCAACTTTTCGTCGAAGAATTTCAGCATCTGAAAATGTACGCTCCTTTAGGGCTTGACGTCGAAGTTATTGAAGAGGTTCAGCAAGAGGTTTTAGACCTGTACCGCATCAAAACCTATGGCCATTACAGCTTGCAAAGCTACCGCCTTTCTATGCTCCAAAAAAATGACACGAGTAATGAATCCCTTGGCTAGACTCTCGTCTAGAATGCCCGGCTAGTCCGGTATCAGTTTACATCTATATTATGTTAATATTTTTAGGTCAGGCCACTGTGAAAAATACAGGTCACTGGCCTATTTGTTTTTTTGCCAAAAAAAAGGATGTTTTATGCAAAAAATCGCTCTGCTATTAATTTCGCTCAGCTTAACCACAGTTTCTGCTGAAGCACAGTTACTTAAACTCGGTCAAAAGCTTCCCGTTGTCGGTAAATATCTCGACAAAAAAGATGAAGCGATGCTGGCAGAAAACAGTAAAGATCTTATCGCCAAAATGAAAAATGGCGCAGCCGAAGATTACTACATGGATATGGATTATGGTTTTAGCCGTCCGGAAAACCAAGATCAAATTCATAAAGCATTACAACCTTACATTCCGGGCATTACAAAAGCAGATGCTGTGAAAGCCTTTGTTAAAGGCCGCAACAACTGGATTGCATGGACCGGTGGTAACGATAAATTCTGGGATTACTTAAGTGATTATACTTTTGGTAATTTGGATTTATTAAAATTAGTTTCAAATGACCCGAACCAACCTTATTCTCGCTCTAACCGCTGGGAAGAAATTGGTTTAGTGAATGAACCTTGTTACGTTAAAAACACTGAACCACTTCCTGAGCGTTGGGGTTTAAGACTTGATAAACGTGTTTCTTCAGCTGAATGCCCGCCAGAACCTTTTTCAGACGCGAAAAAATATCCGGGTGCAAAACTTGGAGCACGCGGCACAACGCTAACTTGGAAAGGCCAACAAAAAACATTAGAAGTTGGTTCTTTCTACGGTTACCCGACTGGAATTATCGGTCTTCGTTTATTTACAAATCCAAAGTTTGATCAAAAAGCCGCAAACCGTTGGGATGCCAACCGCTACTACAATGACCCTTCTTACTACAATGACCCAACATTAGTTAAACCTTACCGTGTCGGTATGAGCTGTGCATTTTGTCACGTGGGACCAAATCCAGTTTTACCTCCGGCTGATTTTAATAATCCTAAATGGGCTAACTTAAGTTCAAACGTGGGTGCTCAGTACTACTGGTTTGACCGCGTATTTAACTTTAACTACAAAAAAAGCGTAGATAACTTTATTTACCAATTAGCTCACACAGCCCGCCCTGGTGCTTTAGATACTTCTCTGGTTTCTTCAGATCAAATTAACAATCCTCGTACAATGAATGCAGTTTACGAACTAGGCGCACGTATGCACGCCGCTGCTAAATTCGGTAACTGGGAAAACTTAAAAGACGGCGAAATGTTAAATAACCAATTTTCGATGATGCCAAACATGCCGAAAAATTCTCCGTTATTAGCATTCACAAAAAATAACAATGCCACGGTACTTTCTCCGCGCGTTTTAAAAGATGGCGCTGATTCAGTGGGGGTATTAGGCGCTTTAAACCGCGTTTACGTAAACATCGGTTTATTCTCTGAACACTGGTTAGAAAACTTCGTACCAGTTATCGGTGGATCAAACATTACACCATTCCAAATTAAAAAAGCTGCGGTGAATTCAGGTTACTGGCAAGCCAATGTTAACCAAACACCTGATCTTGCGATGTTCTTAATGGTGGCTTCAAAAAAAGATGCTTTAGCAGCCGCACCAAACGGCGCTAAGTACTTAAAAGACATCGAAAGCGAGCAAGTTAAGTTAGGTAAAAAATTATTCGCTAACAACTGTGCCGCTTGTCACTCAAGCAAACTTCCAGAAAAAGTTTACGGTATCTTCAATCGCCCTGAGTGCGTAGGCGCTGGTTACATGAAGTGCTGGAACCACTACACTGAGTACACAAAAACTCAAGAGTACCACACACAAATCGAAGCGATCGTTAATCAAAAAGATTTCTTAGATCAAAACTTCTTATCAACTGATATTCGCGTTCCGATGACAGCTGTTGATACGAATCTTTGCAGCTCGATTGCAACCAACGCGATCAAAGATAATATCTGGGATAACTTCGCATCAAGCTCATATAAAGCCTTACCTTCTGTTGGTACATTCCGCGTAAATTACGCAACAACAATGAGATCTGGTAACAACATGGGTGCTCTTTTAGAAGCTGAAGAAAGAGAAGTTCCTGCTGGCGGCCGTGGTTATTTACGTCCACCATCATTAGTGAGCTTATGGTCAACGGCTCCATTCTTTCAAAATAACTCTTTAGGTAAATTTGATTATCGCGGAACTGTTGAAGGCCGTATGGCTTCATTCGAAGATTCTATGAAACGTTTATTAAATCCGGATTTACGTGGTGAACCTCTTCGTCCAGGTGAAGCCAAAGTCACTTACACTTCAATCTACGGTGATAAAATCCCAGGCTTAGTCGATGTAATTACAAATGATAGCTACATCAAAATTCCTATTAAGTTCGTACCGTTCTTACTTAAAACAGCGGTTTTTAAAACGATCTTAGCTAACGGCGGATCATTTGAAGAACAAGATGGTGAATTCGTTGTTACTTACACGAAAGAAGCTTTAGAAAAACCGGTTATTGCAGCTAACGAAATCTTTAAAAAAGACACTGATAAACGTAAAGTAGCTCAATACGATGCACCGATTGATAATGCGATCTCAAGCGAACAAAACATGGGTAAGGTTTTAAAAATCGGACCTCTTCCTGCAGGTGTTCCGATCAACTTACTTTCTAACATCGACTTAACTTACGCCGGTGTTAAATTAGACGTGTTATTTGCACCGAAAACAGTATTACAGGCGCAATACCAATTAATCGATGCGATCACATCATTAACTCGCGCAACTTTTGAAATTAAATTCAAAGGTTTAAAAGGCGAAGTAGCCCGTGACCGTTTCATGGAACTTGCGGCTAAAGATTTAGTTCAAGCCAGTAAATGTCCTGATATGACAGTGAACCGTGGTCACTACTTCGGTACGAAATACTCTCGTACAAAAGTAGGTTTCACACAGGCTGAACAAGAAGCGTTGATCGAATACTTAAAACACTTCTAATTTTAAAATTTAAACTTGAACACGAAGGCCTCGGTAGAAATACCGGGGCTTTTTTATTCTTGAAGCTTACGAATAATCGAAAAATACATCGGACCATAACCTTCTGAACGGTCCGGTAAAATCTGATAACCAAATTCAGTCTTTTCTAAAAACGGATACTTAGCAGCTTCCGGAAACTCTAAAAACTCAACCGAGCGTTTTTTATTTAATTTCTTAACCACATCGTCATTTTCTAATGGCGAAATCGAACAGGTCGAATACACGATCTGTCCACCTACCCGACAAGCTAAGTAGGCAGATGATAATAACGAATACTGGCGCACAGCCAAGTTTTCACTGCGGCGTTTTGTCCATTCAGAAAATTCTTGGGGGTTTTCTAATAAGTGTCTTTCACCCGAGCACGGAACATCTGCCAGTACGCGGTCAAACACCTCGGCCTTATGCATACCGTAGTAGTTACCGTCTTTACCCTGCACGAACACATTCTGGCGCATTTCGTGAGGTAAATATTCGCGAATTACACGCGTTAAACGTTCACGGCGCGCATTGGAATACTCGTTAGAAACTAACTGGCCTGTGCCATTTAGTTTTTCAGCTAAGATTAAACTTTTACCGCCCGGTGCTGCGCACACATCTAAAACTAAATCTTCAGGTTGCACATCAAGTGCTGTGGCCACAAGAACACTTGCTGGATCCATTTTATAAAACACCTGAATGTCGTTAGCATCACGTAAGTTGTGCACGTTAATTTCAGGATTAACTTGATAACTATTTGGAAACTGCGACACAGAAAAATCTTTGGCGTCATAGTCGGCAAAAATATTTTTACGCAAAACCTGAGTTTCAGAATTTTCTAACGCTTGAAAAAGTTTTGGCCAGCGATCGCCATAAACAGAAGAGAAATAAGTTTCAAATTTTTCGTTAAGGACTCTCATAGCTTATAATCCGTTGGGAAATTCACAGGTAAATTCACAGCCCTCACCCATATCAGAGCGCACTGAAATCTGGCCGCCATGCATTTTGGTATGATGTTTAACAAGAGCTAAACCTAAACCTGAACCGCCTTGGTTGCGGTTACGGCCTTTATCGACGCGATAGAAACGTTCAAAAATACGCGATTGGTGTTCTTTACCAATACCTGGGCCGCGGTCTTTCACCACTAACTGAGTTGTATTACCCAAGCTATTCCACTTAACATCAATCACTTCAGAATCTTTTTCTGTGCCTGAGTAACGAATGGCATTCACGATCAGATTTCTTAAAACTTGAGTTAAACTCGAATAATCGGCAAACACGTGCTCTTCGTTAAAATAACAAATCACTTTTTTGTTATTCATTGAAATAATCGGCTCAAGCTCACCTAAAATATCTGCGGTTACTTCTTTAGTATTTAACTTAATTTTTTCGATTTTATTTAAATTATCTAAGCGTGAAAGATTTAATAAATCATTCAGCAGTAAAGTCATGTTATGCGCACTTTCAACGATCGGACGTGAAAGTTCAGCATGCGGTGAATTTTCTTTTTGTAAATTAGCGTTTAACAAATCAGCGTAGCCACGAATCACCGTAAGTGGTGTGCGTAACTCATGAGACGCATTGGCCACGAAATCCACGCGGATTTTTTCAGTCTTTTGGATTTCAGACATGTCGTAGAAAACCCCTAAGGCCCAGGTTTTATGATCTTCAACTGAGGGAAGTAAACTTGCAAATAGTTGAAACTCGCCGATATTTTTACGTTCGGCTTGTTCACCGCTAAATACTTTTTTAAATGATTCTAAAATTTCAGGTTCACGAATTACATCTTGTAAGTAATAGCTGTTTGTTCCGACCGCTGGAGCCCATTTAAACTGCTGCATAAACGCCGTGTTAAAAGAAATAATTCTTAAGTGACGGTCAACGGTGACAACAGCTTCTGTTAAACCAGAGAAAATTGTCTCGAACACTGCACGTTCATCAAAGGCGTTCTTTTTTAAACGTAAGTATTTACGGCGAAGCGTGTATGAAGCGCGTTCAAGGTCTGCGAAAAAATGACCATCATCATCTTCGTAAGCATCATCAGGGCGATCAAGCTTAAGTTCATCGGCGCGCATAAGCTGAACCATTTTTTTAGTTTGTGTTCTGATTTTACGGCTAAAAACCGCGTAGGAAACAACCCACGCTAAGATTAGTCCAAGAATGAAAAAAACCAGGTACATTAGAGTCATATTGAATAATTGACTCTATACCCGACTCCTCTGATTGTTTCAATGTGTTCAGCCCATTCTAAAAGTTTTTTACGAAGGGCAAATACGTGCGTATCGATGGTTCTGCCAGTTACGGTTACATCTTCGCCTTGGATCAAATCTATCAGCTGATCACGCGTTAAAACGCGCCCCTGAGACTTTAACAGGAACCCTAAAAGCTTAAATTCTGACGGCGTCAAATGGATTGGATTTTGTTTAAGTGTAACTTCTACACGACCGTAATCGTATTTTAGACCGTCAAGCTCGACCACTTCGGTCGAACCCAAGACCTGCTGCACCTGCGGTTCGCTTTGCTTACGACGAAGTAAATTTTTAACTCTGGCTGCCAGTACACGTGGATCAAAAGGTTTTGAGACGTAATCATCAGCTCCCGCTTCAAGACCACGCACGATCGAATCAGCGTCAGCTTTAGCCGTGATCATCAGAATTAACTGATCACGGTTTTTATTTTTAACGGCAGTGACTAAATCAATGCCTTGAAGACCCGGCAACATCCAGTCAGCTAAGATTAAATCGTAACTTTTGTTTTGCAGAAGAAAAATGGCCTGTTCAGCCGAGAAAGTTTTTTCAATCTGAGCGTCGAATTCACGAAGGGTTAAAGCAATAAGTTCTGCAATAGCCGGTTCGTCTTCGATAATTAGAATCTGTGCTTTATCTTTAATTGGTGCCATGACGTATATCTTTTCCTGTAAAGGCAAAGATCACATCTTCAGCAATGTTCGTTGAGTGATCGCCTAACCGCTCTAGATTACGCGCCACTTGAATAATGTCGAGACAAGTTTCTGTTAGGCTTGCATCAGCTTTAATCATTTTGATGTTCGACGCGGTTACGTCATTCTTTAAAGTATCGACTTCATCGTCCATTTTAAGGATTTTTTCAGCAGCTACAGCGTCCATACGCACAAAACAGTCTAATGAACCTTTAACCATGGCACGAACTGTTCCAGCCATTCTTTCGATTTCGTTAACAGGAATATTTTGCGGCGGACGTTTGATAATATCTTTTCCAAGGTAGGCGATATTCACACATTGATCACCCATACGCTCAAGATCCGTGTTGATTTTGATCACTGATAAAATCAAACGTAAGTCTTTTGCCACAGGGCCCTGTTTGGCTAAGATATTTAAGCACAGATTATCAATCTTGATTTGAAGTTCATTCACGTGCTTTTCAATTTCATGAACAGACGCTAACAATGAAAGATCTTTTTTCATAAAACCGTCTATGGCCGTGGCTAAAGCTTTTTCGACAAAGCCTCCCATTTCCAGGATGGTTTTCTTTAAATCTTCAAGTTGGCTATCTATTGTTCTTTCCATAGAGAGTATTAGACCACAGATCTTACACAACTTGCAATCTGTGAGCGCCCCATTTAGGATATTTTTTAAAGGAAAACTTAACATATGCGAGTCAGTTCGATCGACGTAGGCTCAAACGCTATACGCCTCGTTATCATGGAAATTCATCAAAACGGCCAATGGGAGCAAATAAAGAAGTTTAGAGCTCCGCTGCGCTTAGGAACTGATGTGTTCGAGCATAAAAGCTTGCAACCCGAAACTGTGGCTGAACTGATCGAAGTGTTCAAAAAGATTGCTAAGTTAAATAAGAAAAACAAAGTGCAAAAAACCATTGCTCTTGCGACAAGCGCTATGCGCGATGCTAAGAATAAAAAAGCTGTCGTAAGTCTTATTAAAAAAACCAGCAAGATTAAGCTTGATATTATCTCGGGCCAAGAAGAGGCGCGCTTAATTCGTAATGCGATTTTAAAATCTAAATCGAATCATTTTCACAATGCTTTACTGATTGATATCGGCGGCGGCAGCGCCGAATTAACAGGTCTTTATCAAGAAAAGATTTTATTTTCTAAAAGTTACCCGCTGGGTGTCGTGCGTTTGTTATCGTTAAAAAACAAAAAGAAAAACGTGCGCGAATACTGCGAAAGCCATCTTAAAAAAATCAAAAACGGACGCCATCATTTTGATGTGGCCGTGGGAACTGGTGGAAACTTTGATGCGATTGCACGCTTAAAACTATCACTTCTTAAAAAAGCACCACAAACACATTTAGAAAAATCTGAATTATTAAAAATCCAAGAAAAGTGGAAGAAGTTAAGCGTTGAACAAAAACTAGCTTTAGGACTTCGCCCTGACCGCATTGATGTATTAGATCTAGCGATGGATTTAATTTTAATGATTATCAATCGTTTTGAAATTACCAAAATCAAAATCCCAATGACGGGTCTTAAAGAAGGTTCGATTCACGATTTGTTGGCTTAACCCAAAACAAGAGTGCAAATTAGGAATCAAAATAAGTTTATTCTTCGTCTTTAACGAGATCGTCTTCAGTCAGCGTAATTTTTTGTAACGCTTTAGTCATCATATCGGCCTGCACTCCTGCAATGGCTTTATGATCAGTGACTTGTTTTTTATGATAAGTACCATCAGATTTCATCTGCCAGCTTTGCGCTTGATCGTTCCAGTAAGACTGTAAGATATCCCATAGCTTTTCTTTCGCTTGGCGATCGTAAATTGGCGTAATCGCTTCAACGCGGGCGTGAAGGTTACGATACATCCAATCGGCTGAACCGATGAAAAAATCACCGTCTAATGGATTTTCTTGACCGTTTCTAAAATAAAAAATACGCGAGTGTTCTAAGAATCGGCCAATCGTTGATTGCACTTCGACTTTATCACTCATTTTTTTAACACCTGGTTTTAAACAACAGAAACCACGCACGATTAATTGTACACTGGCCCCTGCCTGTGAAGCTTCATACAGAGCTAACGATATATCGTTTTCTTCCATATTGTTAAACTTCGCCATAATGTGTGCTGGGCGTTTATTTTTAGCGTGATCGGCTTCACGTAAAATAAGTTCTTTAAACTTATTAAACATATTGATCGGAGCCAGTAGCAGGTGTTGGTAGTCGGTTTTCATCGACTTACCCGTTAAGTAATTAAATAACTCAATTAATTCAGTCGTAATACGTTCATCTGAAGTTAGAACACCCACGTCTGTGTAAAAACGCGATGTCGACTCATTATAATTACCAGTTCCGATATGAGCGTAGGTGCGCACTGATTTTTCTTCCTTACGAACAACTAATGAAGTTTTGGCGTGCGTTTTTAAACCCACAACGCCGTACACAACGTGAACGCCCGCTGATTCAAGCTCTTGCGCCCAGATGATATTTCTGTGTTCATCAAAACGCGCTTTTAATTCGATAAGAACAACCACTTGCTTACCCGCTTCGGCGGCTTCAATCAGTGATCTGATAAAGGCAGAGTTATCGCCTGTGCGGTATAACGTCATCTTAATCGCCAACACGTGCGGATCACGAGCTGCCTCAGCAATAAAACGTTCAACTGTGGCCGAGAAAGATTCAAACGGATGATGAATTAAAATATCGTGCTTTTTAATCTGATCAAAAATAGAAACCTGCTCTGATAAAACCGCAGGCACAACCGGAGACCACGGTGTGTACTTTTCATTAGACCATGAAAGCTGACTCACTAATTGCGGAAGATCAACTAAGTCAAACTCGGCCGGCATGTCGTAAATATCTTCTTCTTTTAATTCTAATTCGCGCACTAAAAATGTTTTAAGCCACGGATCAGTGCAATCAGAAAATTCAACACGCACGATTTCAGCAAAACGACGCTGACGAAGTTCTTCTTCAATCATTGATAATAAATCTTCAGTGTCTTCGTCTTCGCGGTCAGAGTCAGCATTACGAGTCACTTTAAAAACGACCGTACCTTTAACCTTCATCTGCGGAAATAGCTCAGCAATATGGGCTTTGACCACTTCGATGGCGTGAATGTATCTGCCCGTTTCGCCAATCTGAATCCACTGATCAACAAGTTTTGGAATTTTCACACGTGCAAAAATCTTATCGTCATCAACAGAGTTAGTTTGCGTAAGTGAAACACCTAACGAAACCGAAAGATTTGAAATAAACGGAAACGGATGCCCAGGGTCAACCGAGAGCGGCGTTAAAATCGGAAAAATTTGTTTTAAAAAATAATCTTTTAAAAACTTACGATCCGCCGGTTTTAAATTTTTATAGGTAACGATGTCGCAGCCTTTGTGCGAAAGCTCCAAACGAAATTGATCCATCTGCATTTGTTGCTGGTGAAGCATTGTCGTTAAAAGTTTTGCGATCATTTGTAACTGCTTTTTCGGCGTCTGCCCGTCAGAAGATTTCGGTGTTAAACCGTAAGCGATTTGACGTTTTAAGCCACCCACACGTTTCATAAAAAATTCGTCTAAGTTTGACGAAGAAATCGACAAGAATTTTAAACGTTCTAAAAGAGGATTTTTTTTATCTTGCGCCTCATGCAGCACGCGCAAATTAAACTGCAACCAGCCTAATTCGCGGTTATTAAACAGCTCAGCCGAACTCTTAGGATGCTCGGTACTTCTGACTTTTCTTTTTTTTCTGACTTTTTTTTGTGCCGGACTCATGAGTGTCTCAGTTTAAGACCGAAGAATGTTAGGTTCAAGTCAAGATCATCTTAAGACTGTTACTCGACTAGCCGATAAGTAAGTACTATGTCTGGCTCTTTAGCACGCTATCACGCACGATCACCACGATATGTCCTGGATACCCAGGATAATAGTCTGATTCGCTTTTCTGGAGCCGAGCGTTTACCGTGGGAAGAAAAAACTGAATTAAGAAATGTTTCTTTAACAGGTTTGTCGTTTGTTTGCGCCAACGATTTATCACCCCAATTAGGCGAGATTATCAAAATCCAGTTTTCAGTTCCAGGATCAGAAACAATGGCTTGTTACGCGATCGTAATTCGCATAGCGCCAGAAGATAATTATTCTAACGAAGTGGCCGTTCACTTCTATAAACTTGACCGCCTTCAACGTATTAACCTAGTTCAAGGTCTAGCCGTGAAAATGGATACGAAAAAGTTTAACCTTGATGGCAATGGTGACAGCAAAAAAGTGGCTGATCATTTTTTCTATCTGACATTAATGTTTTTTTCGATCTTAAGTTGGCTGGTTCTGATGAACCTTTATCTTTAATTTGTAGCTTATAAGCTACTGACTTAAAAATCTCATTTTGAAACACTCACCGCCTGCGATGTTACTTCTTTAACAAGCTTGATAAAAGTTCGACGCTGCCTTCTATGCCAAATCGCATATAAACCTGCGAAAACTCGCATAGAAATTGAATTTCGAATAGCCTATGACTTTACGTCTTTGGGCTACGCTATTTTTAAGTTTCACTTTGGTCGCTTGCGGTGGGCCTAAGTTTATGGATAAAACCAAAATCGACGGCAGTATTTTACGTGGCTCGCCGGTTCTTAGCACCGATTCACTTTTCGGGCGTACGGTTTATATCGCAAAAAATTTCTCTTATGATACAAGCTCACCGTCGCTGTTTCGCAAATTTGGCTTATGCAGTGGAGTCATCATTCACGAACGCTACATTTTAACAGCGGCGCACTGTACGACAAACATTCAAGAATCGCGCGTGATTTTTACTGACGATGTTAATCAAGCTTTAACACCTAATCAGATTTACCAAATTCAAGATTTTAAAACTCCCAAAGAATATAATGAAGCCCGTCTTACCGAACTTGAAAAAGAAGTTATTCCAGGCCCGGCAAACCGTTCTAACCGTTATGATTTAGCTGTTTTAAAATTAAGCCGCCCGATTGAAGGAGCTAAAACTTTACCGAATTACTTTAAAGACGAAAATACTGTCTTATACATGACGCAAAGTAAAGATGCGAACATGACAGCTGATGCTTATGTAGCAGGTTATGGCCGCATCACTGAATACAACAACCTTAAAGATGACCCGCGCTTTCAACAAGAAAGTTTTAAAGACGGCCCGCCTCCATTGAACGGCACTTTAATGAAAGCCAAACTTACTTTAAATATTGCCGATTTTTCAAACCGGGTTATTCAACGCAGCCAAAGATTTACATCGGGCGTTTGTGGCGGTGATTCAGGTGCCCCGTTATTTATTAACCGTGACGGAAAAGATTATTTACAAGCCATTGCTATCGCCACTTTTAAAGTTAAAACCGAAGACCCCGAAAATACCTACAACAACTGCTTTGGCGAAAGTTTGTATTTAAATTTAGATTTTCACAAAAAATGGATCTACAACACGATTGGTGAACTGGAAAACCGAAAAAGCAAATTAGCACAGCCTGAAACGATTTAAATACGATCTAAAAATTCTTCGCGAGAAATATATTTTCCGCCAAAAGATTCAGACACATCCGTGACCATCTGTAAATCCATCCAAGTTAATCCCTGAGATTTCAAATAATGCACAAGTCTAACAAAGGCATACTTTGAAGCATTCGGCTTTTTAAAGAACATACTTTCGCAACTGAAATAGTTTTTGCTTCTCACGCCGTAAATGCCCGAGATCAATTCGTCATCAAGCCAGCATTCAACTGATAAAGCCCCACCCTGCTTACTTAGATCGGTATAGGCGTTGATAATTTCAGGCGTAATCCAGCTACCCTTTTGCCCGGCACGCACCTGCTGCTGGCATTCACGAATGACTTCGGGAAAAGCCTGATTCACGGTAACTTTAATAAGTGGCTCATATTTACGAATCCACTTAGCCAGGCTTTTATTAATATAGAGTTCATCAAATTCAAGAATACCGCGCTCATCCGGGCAAAACCATAAAAGCGGATACCCCTCGTGCGGCCACGGAAAAATTCCCAAACTATAAGAAAGCTTTAAATTCGGTGCATCTAAAATTCCGCCGACAGCAATAACATCATCAATGATTTCAGCGTCGTGCGGGTCTGGAAAATCATTTAACACAGACATCACACACACCGCAGTCTTTTTCAATGTAATGACCAAAATAAAGATAAATGCGCTTCATCCGGCATTCTTCTGCATTTTTCACCCATTGTAAGATCGTAAGTAATTTTTTTTGATGTTCTTTTTTTAAAAGATCCTGATTTTCATGAGTAAATAATGATTCAGCGGGCTCTTGCAAAGCGCGATAACCAAAAAGCGTATCCACTTCTTCTAAACAACCCCAGCGCGCCAAGATACTGACCGCTGATTGCACGCGAAAATCTTTTTTGTTTTTAAACGTCATTTGCTCACGTAAAAAATCAAAACCCTGTTGCGACACGCGGTCGTAATTATCTTTAATTAAATGATAAACTTTTGAAATAAAGTTTTTATCTGGGTAAGCCCAGTCTAAAAACTGCATCTGAATCGAAACATCATCTTCATCGTAAAATAAAATCGCTTTTGCGGGTTTTCCATCACGGCCTGCACGCCCGACTTCTTGAAAGTACGATTCTAACGTCGATGGAATTTCGCTGTGTAAAACAAAACGCACGTCAGGCTTATCAACACCTAAACCAAATGCCGGAGTGGCTAACATCCACGTGGTTTCGCCAACTTTGGCACGCAAGAACTGATTCTGGTTCTGGCGGCGCTGCCCTGGCATCATATCGCCGTGATATTTTAAATAAGTGTATTTATTTTTTTGTAAAAAGCGGCCGAAATTTTCTAACGTGGCAATTAATGAAAAGTACACAATGCCTGACTGGTCAGGATGCTTTTTCATAATGTCATACATGGCTTCAAACTTTTCGTCTTCACCATAGGTTTCAGCAACATTTAACGATAGTTCTGGCCGTTCAATGCCGCTGGTTACAATGCCACTGCCCGTTTCTAAATGCAGAGACTGGCAAATTTCTTTCTGCACCGGAATTGTCGCCGTCGCAGTTAAGCCTAAAACAGTAGGCTTGCCTAGTTTTTCAATCACTGAACCAAGTTTAGCGTAATCAGGTCTGAAATCATGGCCCCATAAACTTACGCAGTGAGCTTCATCGACAACAAATAAAGAAATTTTTTGTTTCTGAATCACTTCCCAGAAGTCAGGTTTTTTAAAACGCTCAGGAGTGACAAAGAAAATATTAAATTTACCTTCAGCTAACTGGCGTAAACGTTTTTCTTTTTCATCACCAGAAATGGATGAGTTGATAAATGATGAACGAAGCCCCACATCTTGGGCTTTTTGCGTTTGATCTTGCATTAAAGCAATCAACGGCGAAACTACAAGAACCAGTTCGCCGGGCTTTTGCACGTGAGCCATAAACTGAAAGCATAAGCTTTTTCCAGTTCCGGTTGGCATTAAGGCTAAAGTTGAATGACCGCCTAAAAGGCGCTCGATCACTTCGCGCTGGGCTCCGCGAAATTCCGCGAAGCCAAAATGTTTTTGAAGAGTTTGATTTAAATCGTGCACCTAAGAGAGTTTAAAGAAATTATCGTAAAAACTCAACGATGGAACGCCACATATCAGACATCGTCATGTTTAAAATCGAATTCTTTTCTGTAGGTTCTTTATCGACAGAAACAATTCCGTCTTCAGATAATTTTCTTTTACGAACCCATTCCATCATGTCTTTAAAATAACCGCGGTAAAAATCACGCTCTTGGTTGATATCCATACCCAGTTGAAGGCGAGAATATTTTCCGATCATAAAGGCAAACTTACTGGCATCGCTTGCGTAAAAACGAAGTTTACCATCAGTGCTCATTTTCGAATACGTCGCGATCCACTCCTGCGGAGTGACTGGTCCGCCATGATTTGTATCAAGAACCAGCCAACCTTTTTTTGTGTAAACCATTGTGGCCACGTGATAGCGCCAGTTAATATCGCCGGTATTCATTGGACCAATCGCCCAGATTTTACGGATTGAATTTTTTTGCACGCCCATTTTTAAAAGCATCAAGTGAATAAAGGTCGCGCGCCCAAAACAAAAACCAATATTACGATTTGGGTCGTATTTTTTATTGCCCGGATTCACCACTGGGTTTTGGTAAGTAAGATCAACAAGCTTATCGGCGGTCGCTTCACTGATTTCTACAGCGCGAGTTGAAGTTGTTCTAAACGGAACTTCTTGCTGAATACCTTGAAGTGTTTTGAGATTCATGTCTGCCACTTCAGCAGGCGTTTTGCCGGCGACCTCAGCCAGGTAGATCGTCGATAAGTCTTGTTCAACCAAGCTTTTACGGTCCAATACAAGTTGATGGTCAGCAAACAGGTTCTGACATTGGTTTTGGGCCCAAACCTGCGTTGAGGCTAACAATAAAAATAAAACAATTCGCAACTTCATTAGACCTTCTCCTTCGCGATGACCGACGAAAGCGCGCTCAATGTCGAAAGAACCGACACAGTCTGTGCTGAAAGCAAATATATTAGATTTGGGCGCCAGTTAACGTGCAACTTCATAGCTATCAACAGACTTTGCAAATCCAGCTCCAAACATGCCCTTATTTTGAGCGTCCGCCATAGCGTTTGCCTCTCGAAAAAAAGTCTGATAGACCGTTATCTTTACTTTTATAAAAACAAGAAGCTCTGTCGAAGACGGACCAAAAAATTACAGCCTAAACAAAGAGGTTATAAATGGCAAAAACTTGGGACATTCAAAAAGTCCGCAATATCGGTATCTCAGCGCATATCGACTCTGGTAAAACTACTTTATCTGAGCGTATCCTTTTCTACGGTGGTAAAATCCATGAAATCCACGACGTAAAAGGTAAAGATGGCGTTGGCGCAACAATGGACTCGATGGATCTTGAAAGAGAAAAAGGGATCACTATCCAGTCAGCAGCAACTCAAGTTCACTGGAAAGATTATACAATTAACTTAATCGATACTCCGGGCCACGTTGACTTCACAGTAGAAGTTGAACGTTCTCTTCGCGTATTAGACGGAGCTGTTCTAGTACTTTGCGGTGTTGCCGGTGTACAATCTCAATCAATCACGGTTGACCGCCAAATGAAACGTTACAATGTTCCGCGCTTAGCGTTCGTGAACAAGTTAGACCGTCAAGGTGCTAACCCATTCCGTGTTAAAGATGCTTTAGTTGAAAAATTACGTCTTAACGCTGTTATGGCTAACATTCCAATCGGTTTAGAAGACAAACACCGTGGTATCGTAGACTTAGTAACTATGAAAGCTTACGAAAACCAAGGTGACGACGGTGAAAACATCGTTGAGATCCCAATCCCAGCTGAATTAGTTGAAGATGCAAAAAAATACCAATTAGAATTAGTTGGTAAATTAGCTGATATCGACGACGGTATTGCTGAAAAATTCTTAATGGAAGAAATGCCAACTGTAGACGAAATGAAAGCGGCTATCCGTAAAGGCGTTATCTCATTAAAATTAGTTCCAGTATTCTGCGGATCTGCGTTCAAAAATAAAAACGTTCAACACTTATTAGATGGCGTTACTTACTACTTACCAAACCCATCTGAAAAAATTGAAAACGCATTAGACTTAACTAAAAACGAAGAGAAGTTCCCATTATCTCCGGATAATAACAAACCTCTAGTAGCGTTAGCGTTCAAACTTCAAGAAACTCCGTTTGGACAGTTAACTTACATGCGCGTTTACCAAGGTACACTTCGTAAAGGTGATTTCATTATCAACCAATC
>CBINGM010000006.1:0-189958 GCA_966250225.1 uncultured Pseudobdellovibrio sp.
TTCGTCCAGCGCATTCGGGACCGCATCACGCTTCTGAATTTCGAGGGCTTTGTACAATAAAACCAAGCCAGACAGCTCGTTGCCGTTTCCGTGAACAAGTACAACTGACCCATTTTTAATCTTTTGACCCTTACCTAACCAGGCATTTGAGCCCAATGGCACCAGCCCCCAGGCTTTAAGTTGGCTGATAAGTTTATCGCTAGAAATTAATCCCGGAAAGCGAAAGAACACCGAAGGCACTAAGCCTTGGCTTAACATCACAAGCTCATTACCTAAAACTTCGCGTGTGAAATCAACACCTGGTGATAATAAGAAATTTTCTTCGATACCTTTTGTTTTATCATACGGATGAGTTAACGAGTGATTCACCCAAGTGATTTTAATTTTTTTCTGATCTTGAAGTTGCAACAAATAAACAAATTCATCGTGGTGATTTTTAATCCAGTAACCTGAAACCGCTAAAGCCACCGGAACATTTGTCATGTAACCGCTTTGAATTTTTTCAAAAATTTCAGTCTGTAATTTTTTAGATGATGGGCATAAATCAACAGTCAAAAACTTTTCTGTTGTTTGCTCTTTAGCTTTTTGAATGCCCGCACCAGCCGTAGGTGACGGAACAATCGTGGCTTCACTTAAAAGATCGGCGTACTTCGTGTTTTCAAAATTTTGAAATGTGCGGCAGTCTTGAAGACATTTTTGCGAAACTAAAGCTGTTTGCAAAGTTTTGCTGTTAACAACCCAGTTAAATAATTCGCCACGCATTTTAAAACTTCTAAGACTTACGACTTCTGTTGAAGTTCCTTTGGGATCAACGTGCGTGCATGAATTCATTGTGACCTGGTAAGAGGCTTTATCAAGGTCGTTACCCGTCACTAAAAAGCGATTGGTAATAGGGGTACAGTCGCTGGCGTAAGCCATTGAAGTTAATAATAAAGCACCTAAAAATGAGGTTAAAAAAGTCATGTTTTTCACAAGGGTTTATAAAGCAAGGCCGCATCCACCGCGAAGAGCATTTTAAGCGGTTTTAAGGCGTAAAGACTGTCTAAGTGTTTTATACCCAGCCGCTTGTGGCTGACACCCCTAATCGGGGCCGCTTGAGTTCTTAAGTAAATTGAAATAGCTTTGTCTGCATGAACATCATCGCTTTTTTATTTTCATTTATCGTTGTGGTAAGCGCTTTTGCCAATGACCCAATTCCTGCGGGTTGCACAGCTTCACCTAATTTTTCGGCTGAAGCATATACGGTGTGGGCTTCACAAGGTGTTTCACAAACAGCGACTGCTGATCACAGCCAAAGCGCGGTGATTCCGGTGGGTCAACGAGTTGAGTTGCAACTTCTACCGACTGAAGCTGAGTTTAGCGGATTTGTTAAATTTGAAATTCCTAGCGAAGGCACTTACGTGATTGCCACTGATGCTTACCCGCGCATGAACCTAAACGATCTTGCAACAGGTGAAAATTTAGATCCGGTTGATTTTGGAAAAATCAGCGACTGCGCAAACGTAAGTAAGGCTTTGCGTTTTGAATTTACGAAACCACGTCAAATCCTTTTAGAATTTGTCAGCCGCAAGAGTGCTACTTTAAATTTTTTAATTTGGCGTTTGAAATAAAAAAGCCAGGTAGATTACCCGGCTTTTTTAACTTTTTGAAATTTCGATAACGGAAAATTAATTTTATTATCGATAATCTCTTGGTAGAACGATGGCACATTACCTGTTGGCTCGATGCCACCTTCTAATTTACCGTCTGGACGACGCACTAAATTTTGAATTTCAAAAATAGGCACAACGATATACTTACCGTCTTCATCAATACCACGCACTTCAGAAATAGCTCCGATTTTACGAGAACCATCTGAGTAACGAGAAATCTGAACGATAATTTCAATCGCTGAAGCCACTTGTGATGTTAAGGCTTTTTCTGAAAGTTTCGCATCACCGCTGGCAGCGAGAGCTTCAAGACGGATGATCGCATCTTCAGGCGAGTTCGCATGCACCGTACCCATTGAACCTTTGTGACCTGTATTCATGGCATTAATTAATTCTAAGGCTTCGCTTGAACGAACCTCACCCACGATAATACGGTCTGGTCTTAAACGTAATGCTGACTTTAATAAATCTTTGATGGTCACTTCGCCTTTACCCATAAGATCGGCTTGACGAGTTTCAAAACGCACAACGTGTTCGTATTCAACTTGTAACTCTGATGAATCTTCGATGATTAGTACACGTTGGCCTGCTGGAATACGTGAACACATTAATGATAACAGCGTGGTTTTACCTGAACCGGTACCACCGCTGACCACAATGTTTTTTCCTAAGAACATGCACAGATCAATGAACTGCCAAGCATCCGGAGAAATTGTTCCGTATTTAATATAATCATTCGGCGTGATTTTCGACGCCGTAAATTTACGAATAGAAATAACCGTTCCCTGACGAGAAATCGGTGGAAGAACGGCTGCGATACGCGAACCGCTCGCAGGAGAACCTTCGATAATTGGAAGACGCGCATCTAAGCGTGGTTCTTCTTTATTGATACGACGGCCAACTGATTGCGCGATAGAATTGATCGCGGCTTGTAAATTATCTTCATCCGGAAATTTAGCCGGAGTTAATTCTAATTTACCTTTTCTTTCGACGAAAATTTGATTGGGTCCGTTGATAAGAACTTCTGACACGCCTGGATCAGCTAAATACTCTTCAACGGGTCCTAAAGCCCGTTGAATTACTTCTTTAAAATTTGAGTTATCGTCAGAAGCCATTTTCTATCACCTTGCGTGCTTTCAGCACGATCTTACTTTAACGACTCATCACCATTAAAAACGCTGTTGTCTGTAGGGAGGGACGACGCTTTAACTTGATTTTCAACTTTTTCCTGAGTTTTTTGCGCAGGAGTTTTTTCCGAAGCAATTTTTCTTACCGTATCTGGTGTGATCACCACTTTACCTGAGAAACCTGTTTCAGGGCTTTGGAAAGAATAAACACCTTCGATTTTTGGTTGGATCGTAAATGTTTTAATGTTTCCGTAAACTGTGTTGTGCGATTGCGAAAACGCATCCATCACGAAACTTACGTTTTTCTCTTTAAGATTTAAATTCACCACGTGAATTTTATAAACGTCGTTCTTTTTTAGATGGATCATTTCCGGCACGAAGCCTTTTTCAGTTTGCAACACCACGATTTCCTGAGACGGTTCAACCGGGTTTACAACTTTTTTCAACGCCTCTAAAATATCTGCATCAGTGGCCTTTGCAGGTTCAAAATTTGTTGAAGCCGGCATTCTTTGATTTTCAATACGGTTGAAATCAGTTTGACGGCGAGTTAAATCGATATTCCAGTCAGCATGCACTTTGACTTGCACGAAAAAGAATAACGAAAATAAAAAAGCCTTCATAAACGTAAATGTTTTAGTGTAGTTCTTTGCGGTCTTGAAATTCGCTGAATTCACGAGCCACCTCCAGTGCTACGAATGAAACAGATTGCTGATCCATTCCTAATAACGCTTCAATAATTTTTTTACGATCACCAGAACATGAGTTAATCGAATGGCAAATATTGTGGACTTGTCTTGGATTAGCGTTCATTTCGCCGTTAATCTTTTCCCAGTCCGCTTGCAATACAGGGTCAATCGCGCCAATTGAATAAAGTGCGTCGAATACTGCTTGTAAATCGCCTTGAATAAACATGATGTACCTCCGATGTACAATAAACCTATCGGAGGGTTGTTAAGAGAACTTGAGTCGTTATGAGACAATTTGAAACAATCTGGTCCATCATCGGGGATGGGTGATTGTCGTAGAAAATAAAAAAGGCGCTTGATAGCGCCCTTTTAACTAGTCTGTATTTTACTTAGCCTTTTTTCTTCTTTTCAGCTTCGCGCTGCTCTTCTAGTTTTTTGTTTTTAATCTCAATCAGCTTTTGGGCCAGTCGCGACGGGGTTAAACCTGACTTCATTTGGTTTAGCTTTTTTTCCTGAATGGCTTGTTTTGAAAAGTGAACATCTGAAGCCGCGATGCGTTCGATGATTGAGGTTTCAAAACCTCCACTTTGGTACTGCTTTGTAAACATCGGTTTAAATTCTGAAAGTACATTTTCTAAAATTACAGAAGCTGTCACTTGATCTGTTCCAGATGATGAATCTGATTTCAGAGTCTGAACTGACTGCCCGACCATTTGTTCAACGGTGTTTTCCCATTCACCTAAATCTTCTAAGGGGCTACGCACAATTGAAATGATTTTATCTAAGATCACTTCTTCATTCGGGCGCGAAAAAGCAATTAATACCCCTTCACGCAGGGCCTGTACGCGGTTATTTCTTTTATAATCGTTAGCTTTGTCATAGAGAAGATCAGTCATCTGATCAAGATCCAATAATTTTAAGGATTTGTAAGTTTGATCAATCTGAATTGTTTCAACCATATTAAAAGACGAATTGGTCGAACTTGATGGCGAGCTTGAACAAGCAGAAAGAACGAAAGCTAAAAGGCCTGCGATGATGATATTTTTATGCATAAATAAAGTTCCCTTTGACTCATTATACCGAAAATAAAACTAGAAAAGTACAGCTCGTGCTGTCAATAGCCAGACCTTAGTCTTAGGTTGCATTTTAAGAGACCTATGTCACACTAATTTGGCTAACAAACAAGGAGAACCTCTTGAAAACTATTAAGTCAATCAAACTAGCTTTAGCAGCTTCGGTAGTATTAGCTATCACTGCTTGTGCACCTTCAGCTAAACAATTAAAAGAAGCTGTAGAAAAAGATCCATCAATCGTATTTACAGCGATTGAAAAACATCCAGATAAATTCATCGAAGTTGTGATGAAAGCTCAACAAGAAGCCCAAAAAGTGGCTGGCGAAAGAGCTCAAGAAGAAGAGAAAAAACAACGTGACGAAGAGTACGCTAACCCTCTTAAACCAGAAGTTGAAGAAGGCCGCGTTATCTTTGGAAACAAAAATGCTCCTGTAACTATCGTTGAGTACTCTGATTTCCAATGCCCGTACTGCTCTCGTGGTTACCAAACTGTTAAACAAATCGAAAAAGAATACGGCGATAAAGTAAGAATCGTTTTCAAACACTTACCGCTTGATTTCCACCCATTAGCAATGCCAGCGGCTCGTTACTTCGAAGCTATTGCTCAACAAAGCCCAGAAAAAGCTGAAAAATTCCATGACATGGTTTTCGAAAACCAAGGCATGTTAAAAGATAAAGGCGAAGGTTACTTTGCTGAAGTGACTAAAAAAGTTGGCGCTGATCTTAAAAAAGTTCAAGCGGCTTTAAAAGACGAAAAAATCCAAAAACGTATCGATGCTGATATGGAAGAAGCTCGTAAATTTAACATGAGCGGTACTCCAGGCTTCATCATCAACGGTGTTTCTTTACGTGGTGCTTACCCATTCCCAGCGTTCAAAGAAATCATCGACAAACACTTAGCTTCTGCTAAGTAATTTTAGAGATATCTTTCTTTAAAAGCAAAAAAGGCAACCTTCGGGTTGCCTTTTTTATTTGGGCTGGCCTAAACTTTTACGTATGAAAAAGTTTTTAGTATTAGCCGTTTTAGTTTTATCCACTCTTCCCGCTTCTGCCAGCGAATATCTTCGCTCTTGTTACGACGACAATTCAGATTACTTACAAACTCTGGTTAATATAAACAATTCAGAATGGACAATCACTTACACGGCTTTTGAAGACCGTTCTTGTGAAACACCATACTTGCATTACGAAGTTAAATATCAAACGCAGCAATCAGCAAATAACATTGATATGATGGCCACTGAAGTTTCTTATACGGCGCTATCTGAACTGGTGGGTGAAGTGTTAAATCAGATTAACTACTGCGGTTTTAATAACTGGAAAGCTTTTGAAAAGAAAATTGTAACTGGCAAGGTTTGCAACGATTTTCAAACCCCTAAAGCCAACGAAGTGCTCTACAGTATTTTTGAATTAAAAAACGAGGGTTCAGAGTTATTTCTAGGAATGCCTTCGGGAAATTTGAATGGCAAAACTCCTGAACGCCGCCATCAAAGTTTAGATCCGTTAGGTTTCAAACTTCAATAATGATCGACTGGAAATCTGAGATTGCAAAACTCGAAGGTTGGTCATTTGGCGACAACGCGCAAATGGCTGATGAATTGGTGCAAGAAACTGCACAAGGTAGAAATCTAGCGAATTGTTCTTTGTGGTCTGAAGATAAGGTGATGCCTAAAGCTGGTGATCGTTCTTATGTGAAAGATTCTAAAGGTAATCCGGTCTGTGTCATCGAAGTGACTTCGGTTCAAAAATTACCGTTTAAAGATGTCGATGAATCTTTTGCTTTTGCCGAAGGTTATAAGTCGCTGCAAGAATGGCGAAGTATTCATATCGATTTTTTCTCACGCAGATCTTCTGAGTTTAACGAACAATCTATCGTTGTTTGCCAGAGATTTAAATTACTGCACGTCTTTTAAATCAGTGAAAAAGTGCCGCAAAATGGCGGTGAATTTATAGACCTTTCAAGGCTTCCAAAAATATGGAGCAGAAATCTGCTAGAGACCATTTTTGTCGCTTTCATCTTAAAATACGATTAAACGCTTTTCATTGTAGGGTTTAATAACACTTAAGAAAAAACTTCACCTCTGTCAGAATCGTTACAGTAGATAGAACATTCTGCTTTCACCTAAACTGACTCAAATATAAAGGTGAAAAAAAATGAAAAAGATAATTATCGCAACACTTCTTCTTTGCAGCGTAAATCTGCTGGCGCAAGTAAAAATCGCTGATTCAGATATCAAAAAGATCAGCCTATTTAACCAAACTGATAAACCCACGCATTTAGTAGTGTCGTGGCTTGAAAATAACGGTGAGCTTGTCGATGAATTATATAGCTTGATTTTAAACTACAACAAAACGGTTGCTAAAGAAGATCAGATGTCTTTAATTGTGAGTATTCCTTTGAATTACGGCGCTATAAGCATGTTTTCTAACGAGATGAGACCCGATGGAGAACCTTACGCCGATGCTAAACAGCAGTACGCGAAACTTCAAGCGAAGTACAAAACTAAAAAAGCTCTTCCGAACTTACAATTCTTTAACTCAGCAGAAACACAAAATCCTTGGATGCAGGATTACGGCGATGTTTTAGAAGTTGAATTAAAAGATGGAACTAAAAAAACCGTTTTAATGGATACAAACTACGACGGCGGTAACAAAGGTGCAAAAGCCGTCAATGAACTGGCAAAGTTACTTAAACTACCAGTTTATAACCCTAACAACTACGCGCCTGACGAATACGCGAATGACGGTGACCGCGGCGGTAATTTAGAAACGACTCATGAAAATATAATGTACTTCGGTAATACAATTTCAGATAAGCTAAGTGCTAAGATGCAAAAGCTCAGCGGTGTAAAACCAATCAAGCTTGATACGCAGTTTTTAATTGTGGGCCATGTCGATGAAATCATGTCTGTTGTACCTGCAAAGAACAAATGTGGAGCTGCTCTTGTGTACGCCGATCCAGTTTATGCGATTAACTTAGCCTTTATGGGTAAAACTGGTAAAGCGGCTATTGGCAATTTCTTACCGAACATGAAGTATTTCTTAAAAAAATCTTCTTTAAGTAAAAAAGCTCCTTATACGATTGCGGACTTTGATTTAGCAAAACAAGTGCGCGACGAGCAAATCGTTGCTGATACCGAAGTTTTAAACATGCTAAAGGCTGCGGTAAGCATTAAGAAAAATGTCGACACCGTTGTCGCTAACTCAAAATGCCTGGAACAAGTGATCGGTTTACCCGTGGTAATGTCTAGCGACCCTGAAATGGGAGACGAAGCTTTTGAACAAACGACACGAAACTTAGTTCCGCTTTCTAGCCCAACAAACTTAGTAGCTTTAGGTAATACGCTGATTTTAAAAGCGCCTTTATTTGAAGAACAGGTTGTCGCCGAACTTAGTAAAATTCCAGGAAGTAAAGTTCATATTATCAGAGCAAATATGACAGCTTACGACCGTGGCCTGGGAGCTTTTCACTGCGCAACGCAGGTGATTCGAAAAAGAAAATAAAGATACTTACAAAATCAGAGAATAGAAAAAGGCAACCACCCGGTTGCCTTTTTTGTTTTTAATAGATCAGCTCACGTGCAAAATTTTTATTAACTTAAAACTTTATATAATCTTAAAGGAAGTGTTTTACCTTTCACTTCGATGTCACCGGCTAAATCAAACTTAAATTGTGATTCAGTTTGTGCAACAGCAACCGAACCGTCGGCCGTTACTTCTTGAGTTGTTGTTGGCTGCGATAAACGGTTAAATACTTCATCGCTTACTAATAAATCTACTTCAAAGTGCTTTGTTGATGATTCAATACGTGAAGTCACATTCACGGTATCACCGATTACAGTAAATTCCATACGCTCTTCTGAACCGATTGTTCCTGAAATCGCAGCCCCGGCATGAAGGCCCATACCGATTTGAATTTCTGTTAAACCACGCTCTCGACGTGAAGCATTTAACGTAAATAAAGCTGAGCGCATTTCTAAGCACGCTTTTAAAGCGTTTTCTGTATCGCGGTCAGAACCTGCAGGTACACCCCACACGGCCATGATCGCATCACCGATAAATTTATCAACGACACCGCCATGACGGTTAATGATACCCACCATCACAGCGAAGTATTCATTTAACATCGATACAACTTCTTCTGGTGTATGACCTTCTGAGAATTTTGTAAAACCACGAATATCTGAGAAGAAAACGGTGACTTCTTTGCGAGTACCACCGACGCTGACTTCTTGTTGTAATAAATTTTCAGTAACACTTGATCCGTGGAACTTATTAAATAAGTTTTTTACTTTATCACGCTCTTTTAAACCTTCGGTCATATGATCGAAAGCGGCCGCTAAGTCACCCACTTCATCGTGCGATTTAACTTTTTTACGGGCTGAAATATTAAAATTACCTTTAGGAATTTCTTTGATTAATTCAGCTAAAACTTCAATCGGCTTACTTAATGTTAACGAGAATAAGAACACGGCAAATAAAGCAAAACTTAGTACGATACCCGAAATAAAGATCGCTTTACGTTGTACCTCTTGAGCTGGCTCGTTCACGATACTTAGCGGGGTTTGTGCTAATAACACTGTTCCCCAGAAGCTACTTTTTACGAAGGCACCGATATAAGCTTTACCTTTTTCGTTTTTAAATGTTAATTGTTTTGAATTCGTGGCATCGCCTAAGGCTTTTTGCACGAAGTTTTCACCTTTTAAATTTTTACCCTGGCGAAGTAGCTCTTCATTTTGATGGGCTAATAAAAACCCATTACGATCAATTAAGAAAAACTCACGCTCACTGTCGTTTGAAAATAAGCTTTGAATCATTTCTGAATTGTAAGCTGCGATCACAAACGTATTTACCTGATTTTGCGCATCACGACTGTACGGAAAACCGATAGAAACTAAACGAACAGAAGGAGTCACTTCAGCAAATTGCAGTTCGATATTTTTTTGCATCACCGAGGCAACTGGAAATGGTTTTCTCTGACGAACTTGATCAACAAAGTCTGGTGTTAATTTATTTTTGATTAAAAAATCTTCTTGAACTTTTTTAACGTAAAGCTGGGGTTTACCATCAACCACCTGCCAGATTTCAATACCGACTAAGTTTTTATCTTTTGGTAATTTGTATTGGCCAAGACCTTCAAAAGTTTCTTTTAATAAAATTTGCGATAAGTTTCTGGCTTTATCTAATGAACCGTCTAATAAAGTTTCAACCTGTTTGGCACGTAATGAAGCTTCGGTAAAGTTTGAAAACTCTTCACGTTGGGTCATAACTTTTCTGAAGAACTCAGAACTTTGTTTTGTAACCAGAACCATGGCGGTTAAGATAATGAAAGTCGTTACACCAATGATTTTAGCTGAAATCGGAATTCGCATATTTTTCAGATTCATAGTTGGTACTCCAGAAATAAATTTAGGTAATGACCTTTAAGTGTAGCTGAGTTTTTATCGGCCGCAGGATTTGGAAATGTCGAAGTCGGTGCGGTTTTATATTCCATTTTATCTGTACGATAAGCGTAACCGCCTAACGTCGTTAAATTTTTACTCCAACGATAACTAATTAAAAAGCCCGCCTGCACAGATGTGCTTGGCACAAACGCCTGGCCATTTGTGGTTTTTTGGCCTGCGATTAACGGAAAAATATGGGCGTTCGCTTGTAAACCAAGTTTCGGCGTCATCGCATGCCAGTACTCAACACCGTAACGAAGACCTAAGGCTGCAATCGCCGAAGTGTTCTTTACGGTACCTGCAAAGTTTGTCGTTAAATCAGGAAGCTCTTTATAGACAAGACCCGCTGTCTGACGAAATTCACCGGCATCATTTGGTTTCATTTTGAAAAATGAATTTACTTCAAACATATTGTACTTAATATCACCAAAACCATCGACTTTAAGTGTACTTGATTCAGCCGCTAAGTAATAACCCCACGGATTTTTCATAGTCACATAACCAACACCCGCACGAAGGCTTCCACCGATCGCATTGTATGTCGTTTGTGTTCCTGTTAAATCATAATTTAGATTTTGATACTGAACTGAGTTAATTAAATAGCTGGCGATACCAAACCAACCTGATAAACGCTCAATCGATTCACGTAAGCGTGCTAACGCTTCGGCGCGTTCGGTACGATCACCTTCTTTTGCCGTAAATTTTAAAGATACAGCTTCAGATGAAGGACGGTAGTTAGCAATAGATTTTACCGTTACACGGTAGGTGCCACCCGGGTATTCTTTTTTAAACGGCATAGCCTCGCCGCGAAGCTCTTTACCTTCTTCAACCACATTAAATTTTTGTGATTTGGCATCCATTTTTTCTAAAGTATAACTATAAGCCTGCGCGAATTCTGGTTTATTCCATTTAATTTCGCGCACGAATAAACTTTCAGGCTGAACAAGTTTTGGTGCGGCTAGTTTTTTACCACTTACGATAAATTCAGCGACGCGGTCTTTTTCAGGATTACTTGTTAAAACTTCGTTGGCCGCACGGATTGTGGCCATAAACTTTGTCGCCACCGGAAGTTCCATAGTGGCTTTTTCATCGTTTAATTCGATTTGTTTTCTGAACGTTGAATCTAATCCTTGCACATCAAGAATATATTTTTTTCCGGCAAAAACTTTTTTCCACTTAAACGTTACGTTTTGTGTATCGTTGTTCTGAGAAGCAACAATAGAACCACTTGTTGGGTTCACAAATTCAGGCGAATCTAAGAAAACTTTGAACTCTTGGTATTCCGACCACTCGCCCGGAACACCCCGCTTATCGCGGGCCCGAATCCGCATCTTAAAAAAGCCCGGCGATAAACGACCGGCCCAGATAGGTTCTTTGGTTTGAAATTTAAAAGTATTTTTTGTCGATTTAACTTCTAAATCGTAACTTTTCGCGTTTTCAACGCCTTCCCACTCAAGCTCGACGTTACTTTCTGCAGCGAACACAAATTTTGGACATAGCACGGCCGCAAAAAATAAAAATGCTGCTAAAATCAGGTTGCGGTGTGTTTTTGTCATCATGTTGTTAACTATTTCACTTTTAACTTCTTAATTTTTGGAGCCCCTAAGCTACTCATTTCTGGTACATCAATTGTGCGAACGGCCACATGGCCCGTTCTACCTAACATATCAACGCCGGCTAATTCTAAACGATATCTACCCGGCATTAATGAAGAGAAATTCATTGAATCTACCTGGGCCGATTCAAGTAAACGTCCTTCAACTTGCTGGCCCATTTCATCAAGCACTCGGATTTTATATTTATAGGCACCGTTAGCTAAATTCCATTTAACTGTTAAATCACCATCGCGGTTAGCTTTAAGAATTTCTTCACCTAAGATGACCGGTGCTTTAACCATGTCTAATTCTTTAACTTCAAAAAATCTTTTTTGTGAATTTGCAATCACGTTTTCGCCCTGATCCACACCTTGAATACTTGCGATATAACGGCCCGGTTTAAAAACTTTGGTTTTAGTTGCTAAATCACGGCTACGCACTTCTTGCGCTGGCGCATACGGGTCATCGCTATTTTGTAATTTAATACGAAATTCAGCGACTTTTTTACCTAATGATGTGGCCCACGTCATCGCAAGCTCTGGTTGATCGATGAAGAATTGTTTTTCTGCATCGTTACCCCAAGTGATTAGGTTCACGCCGATTGTTGATGGGTCAATTTTACGATTTAAACTGATCGTGAATTTTTCGATTTTTCCTGAGACAGGTTTTGCTTCACCGTCAAATAACGCTGACATACGTGTGTAGTATTCGCCTGGCGGAAGTTCAAATTCAAAACCGGCCTTTTTATCCATAGCTTGGTTAATTACTTTTTTCTGTAAGCCACTGTCAGTAGCCACTTCGATTAAATATTTTGTAACAAATTCGCCCTCGGTCCAATCGAATAACATTTTGTATTTCGGATTAGCCGATTGATTCACGATCTGGATAAATTGGTTTGCCGTAGGGCTTACGAAAACTGGAAATTTACGCTCGTTGATTTTTAAACGTTGTAATTTTGATTCACCCACAACTTGACCCGTGGCTGGATTTGTAAAATACAATTTATAGAAATAGAATCCTGCCGGTAATTTTAAAGCAAATGACATATCATTCGTTTCAAAGTTTTGGTCTAAGTTATTTCTTTCAGTACCCAGAGCGATTCTGGTTTTAAATCCCGCAGGAATTCCTGACCATGACATCGGAACTGTTGGATTGGCTTCATCGATTAAAGCCGATTTGTCTTTTGCAGGCTGAACTAATTTAAAACCCGATAAACGGTTATCATTCATCACTGCAAAGAATGGATTTCCGCCAGCGCCCGAATCATCACTTTGGATTTCTAAACCACCACTTCCTGATTTAGAAAGTGTAGCGGCCCCTTTTAACGCGACAGTTTTACCGTTTTGGATTAAGTTGAAACCACCCGCATCGTCTTTATCAGCAATAACGGAAGCTCCCCCTTCCATAAGATCAAGGGAGAATTCTTTATTCGCACTTTGTAAGATCATCACGATTGATTCCGGTTCGATATCAATCGAGCGGCTACCATCTAAGAATTGAATTTTAACTTCGGAACCTTTGGCCGTACGAATCGCTTCACCTGAATAGACCACTTCACCGTTTGTGATAGATTGCCAAACTTGGCGCTTAGCAGGTCTGCGATCAACTTCTTCTTTGATTTGCTTTACGACGGCGATAGGTTGTTGATTGGTCACGTTTTTATTTTGCGGAGCTGAAAAATAATACCACGCTAAGACTAAGCCAAAGCTTGTCCCTGATATCATCCCTGCCATTATAAAACGTCGCATTTGTTCGTTCACAACATCCCTATTTATTTATTCCGTTAAATAAATCTTTTAATTTTCTCAATATGATATCGGCAAGAACCCAAATGTTTTGAATTGGGTCAACGTCTAGAATAATCAGCCTAGATCTGACTAAAGTGTTAAACATTTAGACCTTTTATCCCGATGAATGTATTGATGAATTCACGTTTCCGGACCACTTATTTTGCAAAACAGTTTACGGCAGTTTTTCTGTCGTTATTACTATGTCAACCGGCGTGGTCGCAATCATCACAAAATCAAATGATGTCATTTGAAGGTACGCTAACTGACGGGAGCGGAAACGCCGTAGATTTACAGGGTCAGCAGCTTTATTTTTATATTACAGCCTACGATTCTTTCGGTAAAAAGTGTGTGCTCTTTGGCGAAACTTCTTCTAGTGCCGGCGATGGCGAAGGTAACATTTTACATCGCTTTGGAAATGGCTCTGCTATTACAACTCCGGTTTCATACAATAATATTCTTTCATCTTCGGTCTTTAGCGGCATTGCGAATGGTAAATTAGCTGATGGCACAGGAACAGCTTGTTCGGTCGCTATCAATGCCACACGTTTTGCCGATGTTTATTCTGCGGTTTTGAATGTTACAGCTTCAATTACTTTAGGTTCAGCTCCTTACGCTCAGTTTGCAGCCAATGCTTCGCTGTTAAACGGAAAATCAGATGCCGATTTTCTTTTAGCTTCAAGTGTAAGTGGTGGAACCACTGGCCAAGTGTTAAGCCGTAACGGATCTGGTTTTTCGTGGGTGAACTTACCTGCGGCAGGAGCTGGCGGAGTTTCATCGATTGATTTAGGTTCAGCTTCAGCCACCGGTGTTTTAGCTCCGGCACGTTTACCATCTTTTTCTGGCGATGTTTTTTCAGCTTCAGGCTCGACGGCAATGTCAGTCGTTGCGCTTCGTGGATTTACAATTTCAACAACCGGCCCTGCCTCTGGCCAAGCTTTAATTTATAATGGGTCTTCGTGGTCTCCAACCAATTTAGGAGCTTTGGCGACTTTAAATACCGTGAATCTTTCAACACAAGTCACAGGTATGTTGCAGGAGTTTAACCTTCCTGCATTCAACGGTGATATTTCATCAAATGCCGGTGATGACACTTTAAAAGTTGTCGCGATTCAAAACAAACCTGTAGCGGCGACATCTCCGGCTTCAGGACAAATTATGACTTATAACGGAAGCCAATGGGCACCTGCTAATGCAAATTTTATTCGCGCTGGTGGTGATACGCTTTCTGGTTTTTACGTGGTTGATGGCACTTTAGGAGTTGTTTCAACGACGGCAACCAATACGGATGTTGTTCCGTTATTTACAATTCGTCGCCAGACATCAAATGCAAGTAATGGAGCTGATAATTTTGGTTCACTTCTTTTATTTGATGCCGAAAATGCTTCAGGCACAACGGTAAACCAGGCCGGAATCATTTCACGCTGGACAACAGCATCTGGTGAACAAAGCCAATTAGAATTTCAAACTAAATCTAATCCAGGCAATATGGCCACACGTATGACAATTACGGGTACTGGTAAAGTTGGTATTGGTACAAATTCACCAAATGCCATGCTTGATGTGCAAGGCACAGTTAAAATCGGAACGAATGGCGCCGCCACAAGTTGTAGTGGAATTGAATTAGGTGTGCTTCGATACAACAACAATAACAATCATCTAGAAACGTGTAACGGAACTCTCTGGCATCCGGTAGGTTTTTGGACAAAAGATGGAAATAACGGTCTTTACAACACTTCAAATATCGCCATCGGTACTCCGCTTCCGGATCCAGCGTACCGTTTATTAATTGAATCGACAGCAAGCCACTTAGCTTATTTAAGACAAGACAGCACGAATCATGATGGATTACTTATTGAAACGAATGGAACTAATCCCGGAAATTACGGCCTTTCAGTTGTTGGCGTAAATGGTATTCCAAACTTCGTTGTTAAAAACGACAACCGTGTTGGTATAAATATATTTTTACCACAAGCTAATTTTCATGTTTCAGGAACAACGTTACTGGGTGGTACGACCGTAATTAATGGAAGTCTTGCTGTAAGTGGTGTGGTTCAATTACGAAGCCCTGCTGCTTTACCGTTTGCTTGTACGACAGCCGAAGAAGGATCACAACGTTACAACAGCGCAGCTAAAACGATGGAATTCTGTAACGGAGACTCATGGCAAGGTGTTAATGGAGTAACAAGTTGTGATTCTGGTTTTGTACTCGTCGGAAATCCTGGCAATCCAAATGCTTACTGTATTGAAAATAATTATAACACTTCAACACCATACCAAACGGCTAATGGTAACTGTGCAGCGAAAAGCAATGGCCGTAAAACAACGCCGAATGTTTGTACAACTAAACAGCTTGATCGCGCCTGTGAAAACAATCTTGCGCTGACTAGTTTACAGAATGTATACCATTGGACTTCAGATGGTTACAACGCTGCGGGATCTAATGGCCAAATGGTCGTTTTAAAATTTGTTACTAGCACGGGTACTTGCCATCTCTCAGATGACGGCACTTCAAACACAGGACGAAACGTAACCAGCTATCCACTCAGTACCAGCATTGGATATCGTTGCTGTTATCAATAGGTGTAAATATGCAAATTAAATTGACGACAAATATTTTACTGCTAGTTCCCCTACTGATGCTGATGTCTTGTCAGCCTGGGGCTCCTGTTGTGACAGTGCTTGGTGAAGTCGGTGGTTTTGAAATCAGCGAAAGCACACAGATTTTAAAAAGCAAAACCAGCAAATCGGTTTTTTATATTTCTGGTAAATGCCAAGGTTCAATCAAAGATATTCACGTCAGTTTTGATAACGGATCAAACTACACCCCGTTAAGCCAATTTGCTGAAAGCTACACGTTAGATTGCAGCGGCAGCGGAACTTATTCTTATAAAATTAACCCGAACACAACCATTGCTTTTGATATTCCAGCGGATTCTTCTTACCGCGATTTTAAATTACGCGGGATTAGTGATTTCGGTAATACACTTGTACTAAACCTTCGTCGTATGGTCACAAACGGTGGTGATTTACAAATCACAGCTGGAAGTGTGGTCGCCAATGCCACGACAGCATCTGGCACTCCAGTCGTTTTACGCGCCCGCATTATATCGTCAGCAGGAGAAAGTTCTGGACCTGGCTTTAAGTTTAAAGGGGCCATTCGTATCAAATAAGAGCGAAGGGCTCTCATTCTGGAACAGAAAATCCCAGCAAACTGTTAAACATTTATTCGGATAAATCCGATAAATAGAGTGAATGAATCTAACTGTGGGAAACCATTTTATAAAGAAATTCACGGCGATAGCTTTATCTTTGCTATTGAGCCAACCCACATTTGCGCAATCTTCTGAAAATCAACAAATGGTTTTCGAAGGCACATTAACCGATGCCGCCGGTAATTCGATTAACCTATCTAACCAAGCTTTAACTTTTTATGTTTCTGCTAACGGCTGTTATCTTTACAACGAATGGTCTTCTGCTGCTGGTGACAGTCAGGGAAATATTTCTCACCGCATAGGAAATGGCACGATCGCGGCAGGTTCGCCAAATTCATTTTCGCAAAATTTATTTTTCGGTAGCGCTAACGGTAAATCAATAGCAACTGATAGCCCCTGTTCGGTGACAGCTGCTGATACCCGCTTGGTGCAAGTGTTTTATCCTGGTGAAAGTATCACAGCGACAATTAAACTTGGCACTGTGCCTTACGCGCAAAATGCAACGATGCTTTCTGGAAAAGCTGTCACTGATTTTGTACAAGTGAGTGCTGATACGAACACGGTTTTTTCTGGTGGTACTGCCGGACAATATTTAACAAAATCAGCTTCTGGTTTAACTTGGTCTTCAAACACTTTAACAGCAGCACAAATTTCCAGTGCCTTAGGATATACTCCAGCAAGTACAACAGTTACTTTGAGCGCTTCTTCAATTACTAATGCCTTAGGCTATACACCTGCAAATAATTCAGCGTTATCAAACTATGCGGTTCGCTCAAATAACTTATCTGATTTAACTTCGGCAACAACAGCACGCACGAATTTAGGTTTAGGTACATTAGCCACAAAAAATTCTGTTGATATCAGTACTGCTGAAGTCACAGGTACACTTCCGACAACAAAACTTCCATCAATGGGTGGAGACATCAGTAACGCCACTGGATCTGGGAACGTCACTGTAATTCGTCTTCGCAATGTAGCTGTCGCTTCTGCAACTCCAAGCTCTGGCCAAGTGTTAGCTTACGATGGTTCGTCGTGGACTCCAACTTCTGTACCTAGTGGTGTTGGCACTGTAACAAATGTGAATGCAGGAACTGGCTTATTAGGTGGACCAATTACTTCATCTGGAACTCTTTCTGTAAACTTTGGTACATCAGCAGGTACTGTGGCTCAAGGTAACGATTCACGTCTTGTTGGCGCACTACAAGGTGTGAACAATCTAAGTGAGATCACTTCAGCAACTATTGCTCGCGGTAATTTAGGCTTAGGGTCTTTAGCAACAAGAGCTTCTGTTAATTTGGCCACATCCGATGTCACTGGTGTTTTACCTGCGGCCAATGGTGGATCGAAATGGTCTCAAGGCGCTGGCGGGATTTACAGCGTCAGCAACACGACAATAGGTTCTTCGACGACTTTCGCTAACACGGCTTTATATGTGGCTTCGCCACTGAGTGTGTCTTCAACAGTTGCTGCTTCAATTAATAATCCAAATCCAAATGGTTACGGTTTAAAAATTAACACTGAAAATGCAAGTTCATCTTATTATGGTTTAAGAGTTTCAGCTTTTGATTCAACGAACTTCGTTGTTCTAAATAATGGTAATGTCGGTATTGGTTTAGCTAACCCTACGGCCCGTCTGCATATCGCTGGTGGGTCAAGCGCTCTGCCAGGATTAAAACTAACTAGCGGAGCATTAACAACAACACCTTCACCGGGCGCGATTGAGTTTGATGGTTCAGCGTATTACGTAACAGACGGAAGTGCTATTCGTCGTACGATTGCAACCGGGTCATCAACAAATTCAATTGATAATGTTTCAACGATTAATTCAACTTCAAACATTACTTTAGTAACACCAAATAGTGTTGTGGTGTCGTCAACTCTTCAGAGCACGAACTCTCAAAACGGCGCTTTGATTGTTAAAGGTGGCATTGGCGTAAACGGAAATGGTAATTTTTCTGGAACTCTTAATGCTACGGGAAATATCAGCACCAGCGGCTCAATTACCACTCCTGGTAATGTGTTTGCTGGCGCAGTCACAACACCTTATCTTTACGGAAGCACGGCTTCCGCCGGCATACTCGCTATTGATTCAACAAGTGATGCCAATAAAGGAAAAATCATCATCGCCGCTAACGGTGGTTACGTTGGTATCGGTACCGTAAGCCCAAGCTATCGTTTTCACGTGAGATCACAAGGTCCAAACACTTATAACTCTGTGATTTCAGCTTCGTCAGGAACTGCGATGTTTGGTAATGGCGAAGATGATTACAATCAGCTTTACCATATTGCTTACAATGCCAGTGGACAACCAAGCTGGTTCTTCACTACTGGTGGTACAAATTATTTTATCAACAACGTTTCTCTTGGTAATCCTATTGAAATTCCAAACAATAAACTTTCTGTTCACGGCAATGCTTACATTACCGGAAATGCTACTGTCTCAAAAACTTTAATGGTCAATGGTTCAAACTCTTCACCGGCGATTCAGTTTTTAACGACAGCTCTTACTGCAACGGCCGTTTCAAATACGATCGAATATGACGGCGCTTCTTTATATTACACAAATTCTTCAGCAATACGTCGCCGTCTTGCGGGCGGTGTTTCACTTAACACAATTGATAACGTGTCTAAAATGACTTACGCCGGTAACTTAATGCTTGAGGGCAATACTGCAGCTACTACTCCCGCTGTAACAATCAATAATGCCGGAGCAGGAACCGTAGCATTACAAGTTAATAATAGCGCCACAGTCAGCGGTTCAATTAAATTATCTGGTGATGGCGCTGATTCAAATGTGACTTGCTCAACATCTGACGAAGGAAAACAACGCTACAATAAAACTTTAAAAACGATGGAGTTTTGTGACGGCGCTTACTGGCAAGGTGTGACGGGCCTAACTCACTGTACTGCGCCGACATCTGGCGGCGGAGTGGGAATTCAATATACTCTTGTAGGCAGACCGGGTTCACCATCAGCATTCTGCATAAGTAAAAATAATGAATCGGCCACATCACAGTGGAATGCGGTCCAAACTTGCCAAGGTAGAAATACAATATCTGGATTTCGAACTCGTCTATGCACTGTTAATGAATTAAATGAAACTTGTGGTGAATACAACCGTTTAGGTGGCTCGCCCAATGCAGAAAATTTTCTTCCGTCTTTCCGCGATACTGAACTCTGGGTGCCGGAGGCCAACGCTGACGGCTACGGAACTACGTATCGTTTCATAACAGGTGGCGGATCTCAATGTGGAGTCGCGGCTATCGTCAACGCTACTTACGACAGATTAACGGGATCAAAAAGCTATCGCTGCTGTTATCAGTAGTGTCTCAGTGTGAAACACTAAACAGACTTTAGTGCTTAACTTTCATGTCAGTTCTGCCGATATGTTAGTAGATGAACGTTAGTCGTAAGATCTCTTATTTTTTGAAATATTTCACAGCGATAGCTTTGTCTTTGCTATTTACGCAAACGGCGTTCACTCAATCTTCTGAAAATCAAAAAATCGTGGTTGAAGGTTCATTAACTGATAGCGGTGGCAATGCCATTGATTTATCTGGTGCGGCCTTAGTTTTTTACGTTATGAATGATCAAAACTGTTATCTTTACGGTGAATGGTCCTCTAACGCCGGTGATGGTCAAGGTAACATCTCTCACCGCCTTGGCGGTTCAACAATGGTTGTTGGTTCACCGAATACTTTTACACAAAACTTATTTTTCGGAGCTGCTAGCGGTAAAAATATTTCAACCGATAGCGCCTGTACTGTCGCTGCAGCAGATACACGTATCGTGCAAGTGTATTATCAATCACAAGATATCAGAGCTAATATTCAGCTAGGAACTGTGCCTTACGCTCACAACGCAACAACGTTAAACGGCAAAACGGCCACTGACTTTTTAGAAGTGACAACTGATTCAAATACTTTATTTTACGGCGGAGCATCCGGCCAAGTTTTAACTCGCGCCGCAGGCGGATTAACTTGGACAACACCAGCTTCTGCCGCTTCTGTAACTTCATCGTCGGTAACTACGGCATTAGGTTACACGCCAGCAAATAGCGCGACATTATCAAACTACGCTGTTCGTTCAAATAACTTATCTGATTTAACTTCAGCAACAACAGCGCGTACGAATTTAGGTTTAGGCACATTAGCTACAAAAAATTCTGTTGATTTAAGTACTGCCGAAGTGACTGGTACTTTACCGTCAACAAGACTTCCTGCCATGAGTGGCGATATTACTAACTCAGCAGGTTCTGGTAATTTCACTGTGATTCGTCTTCGCAATATAGCGGTGGCTTCTGCAACACCAAGCTCTGGCCAAGTGTTGGCGTATGATGGTGCAGCATGGACACCAACGTCTGTACCCGCAGGTGTTGGAACTGTTACAAATGTGATGGCTGGAAGTGGTTTATTAGGTGGACCAATTACATCGTCTGGAACTCTTTCTGTAAATTTTGGCACATCAGCAGGTACCGTGGCTCAAGGTAATGATTCACGTATTCTTGGCGCTTTACAGTCAGTAAATAATTTATCTGAGATATCTTCAGCACCTATCGCCCGCAGTAATTTAGGTCTAGGAAGTTTATCAACTAAATCATCAATCAATTTAGCAACGGATGTAACAGGTGTTCTTTCTGTTGCTAATGGTGGAACACAGTGGTCAAGTAATGCTTCTGGTGTTGCGACAACATTAAATGCATCAATCGGTTCAGGCACTATTTATGCAAATATCGGCCTCGCTGTAACAGCACCGAATTATGCAAATCCTTTAGCAGGTTATTTTAACAATACAGCGAGCGATGGTAACGGTGTAAAAATTAACGTTGAAAATACATCGGCAAGTAAATATGGCTTAAGAGTAACTACGGCCAGTGGCCTTACAACTCACTTTGTCGTTCTAAATAATGGTAATGTCGGAATTGGAACAGCAACTCCGGAATTTAAACTAACACTTTCGGGCACGGCATTAACCGATCGTAAAATCGGTATCAACGGCACACCCGTCATGTATTTACCAGATCAAGCGGCTAGCGCATTTACAGGATCATTGTTTGTTGGTAACGGAGGCGCAAATTTATCACACGCTTCAGGCCAAGAAGGTTACTACAATACGGGTGTTGGTATTAATGCGCTTAATTCTAACACGACTGGATCTAGCAACGTCGCTAATGGGTATAAAGCGCTTTACTCAAACACGACAGGTTTTCAAAACGTTTCTAATGGATTTTTCTCTCTTCAAGCTAACGTGAACGGAAGTAATAATAACGCCTACGGTGCGCACGTGCTTTCTTCGAATAGCTCAGGATCTGGTAACGTCGCCAACGGATACGCGGCCATGAACAGCAACACGACAGGAAACGATAACGTCGCGATTGGTATGACTTCGCTTTACGGTAACAACACAGGCAACAACAACACAGCTGTTGGTACGAATGCTCTTTATAACTCGACAGGATCTAATAATATTGCGATTGGTTCGAATGCCGGCAAACAGATTTCGGCAGGCAGTTACAATGTCGTTATCGGTTCAAACGATGGAGGATCAATTTCGGGACAATCGAATAATATTTTACTTTCTGATGGCCAGGGTAATGAGCGTGTACGTATTAACTCAAATGGTGATGTCGGACTTGGGACGATAGCTCCGTCTTCAAGACTTCATGTCTATGGCCCTAACACTGAAATCGCCCGTTTTGATGGCGCCAATGCTGGTGGCTATATTGCTTTTTCACGCAATAGTTCACCAAAAGGTTTTATCGGTTATGCCAGCGGGTCCGGTATTTTTTTTACAAATGAAATCGCTGACGCTATGGCGATTCGCTCAAACAATGCCGTACAGCTTGGTTCAGGTAATGCAGCCCATTTAACAGTTACTCCATCTGGCCAAGTCGGCATTGGTACGACAACTCCTTCAGCCGCACTGACAGTCAGCGGTTCGATCAGAACAACAGCGGCTGTTGAATTCGGTGATGGTACTGTTCAAAACTCGGCCGCGTTCAGTAGTTACGAACGTATTTCAAATAACTGTTCAGCCGCAAACTCATGCCAGGCAACTTGTAGTACGGGCAAAAAAGTTATCGCCGGTGGTTGTATTAATACGATCGCACCTTCATCAGCTTCTGCGCTGATTAGTTCATTTCCAGCCAGCGACACCCAATGGTCTTGCCAATGGGGCGCAACCGGCGGCTTAGCGGTTACAGCCTGGGCTATTTGCGTAAAATTTTAATTAAAGAACAACGTCTAATTTTTTCGTCGTTAATTTTACTTCGTCGCGATTAATATCTATAATCATTGGAGAAATAATTAAGCCTTCTTTAGCGGCTTTCTTTAAAAGCTTTACGTATTCAGGATCTAAATCACAGGGCGAGAAAAAATCCACATCACTGCGCTGAACCGCGAAGATTAATTCGCACTTATGCCCCTGTTGCATTAGGTGCATCATTTCTTGAATATGCTTTTGTCCGCGCTCGGTCACTGCATCTGGAAATTGCGCGTGATGTTTTTTATCTACTTTAGATCTGTATGTTGTATTTTTAATTTCGATAAAATGTTTTTTAGCTTTTGGATTATCTAAATCTATTTCTTTAAAAAAGAACGCGCCATCTAAACGTGTTTCTTTTGAAATTTTATATTCTGGCTTGTAAAAGCCGTATTCGGCCCACTCTTTTAAAAATGGAGTTCCTGTATCAATCGCATTTTGAATCGCTTCAGTGACAACACGGTTTGGATTTGAAGTATTCACGCCGACCCACGCGCCTTCTTCTGTTTGCACCGCTTCTAGCGTGCCTTTTAATTTTTTTGATGGATCACCGTGAAGAGAGAACCAACATTTCTGCGGTTGTGCCGGATTTTTTTCGATCACCGCTTTTAATGAACCTGTATTAGGAACATGAATTGTCATTTTTTCGCCGTCTAATTCCACATCAGCAAAAAATCTTTTATAGCGTGAAAGTAAAATTCCTTCGTGAAGTTTTTTTTCAAATTTCATTTGGCAAATCCTTTTTGAACAATTTGTTCCATGCGTTTGGAACACCTAATGTCACCAGTTTTATACTCTAAAAGGTGCCATTTGAGCCACATTATTTTGGCCGACCAATTGCTTTAAGGTGTTCCAACAACTTTTTTGAAACAAATGACACCAATTTATTGGGTCGCAATTTAACAGGGGGATTTATGAAATCATTATTTTTAGCGATTATGTTAATCGCAGGCTTAGCACAAGCTCAATTAGTACCAGGCAATGGTGACGGACACGGCAGACCAGGTCGCCCAAGCCGCCCGAGCCATCCACAACCGGCTCCGTACCCAGGTAACCCATACGAACCGGGCTATCCATCATACCCAAATAACCCGTATGAACCAGGCTACCCGTCTTACCCAGGTTACAGCGACTACGGTCCGGCATACACTTACCGTTGGTTAGATATGGGCACAAGCAAAGTTGATAAATTCATGTCTGAAACTATCCGCATCAACGCTCATGACCGTTTAGTGAACGAAGTTTTATTACGTTCATCTAATGCTGACGTTCAAATCATTCGCGCTTACGCTCGTTTATCAAACGGCCGTACGACAAACATCGCTACTGGTGTTGTAAGAGAAGGCCGCGATGTTCGTGTACGTTTAGATTACCAATACTCAGTACGTGTTGATTCAATCGAAATCGAAGCGACATCACCAAACGTAATCGGTTCACGCGCTCGTTTACAAATTTGGTTAGGTCTTGCTGAGTAACAGCAGCTTTTACCAGCAGAGTAAGAGTTTACTTCTGAAAATATAAAACACACTAAAAAGCCTCGAATGAAAGTTCGAGGCTTTTTTTATTTTTGAAATGTAAGATTACATTCTCTCAGGAGCTGGAATGCCTAGTAAGCTTAAGCCGTGTTTGATCACTGCACCTGTTGAGTAAGCTAGAGCTAAACGCGCTTTCTTAAGATCAGGTGTTTCGGCAGTTCCAATCGCACAGTCGTGGTAGAACGTATTAAACTTTTTCGCCGTATCATATAAGTAAGAACATAGTGCCGCTGGCTTATAGTTTTCAGCTGAGTTTAAAACCACAGTGTTAAAATTCATTAAGTGTTGCATTAATTTTAGCTCTGAATTGTGAGCTAAAACATCAGTTACAAATTCGGCTTTTGCATCGAATGTGAATTTTTTAAGTAATGAATTAATACGTGCAAATGAGTACTGGATAAATGGTCCTGATTCGCCATCAAGTTTTGTCCATTCATTCATATCAAACACGATTTTTTTATTCGTGTCTTGTTTAAGCATACCGTATTTAATTGCGCCTTTAGCCACTTGATCAGCCACAGTTTCAATTTCTTCTTGTGTCCATTCGTTTGTGTAACGATTTAAATATTCAGCTTTAATATGATTTCTCATTGTTTCAACTAACGCCGTTAATGGAACGATATTGCCTTTACGAGAGCTCATCGCACCGTCTGGAAGTTCAACGTAGTTGTATTGTAAGTGGTAACAATCTTTAGCTTGGTTAAAGCCTAAAACTTCTAAAGTTTTAAATACTTGTTTAAAGTGAAGCGCTTGTCTTTGATCGACCACATAAATTGATTTTTCAATTTTGTAATCTTCAAATTTACGACGGGCAAGCTCTACATCTTTTGTGGCGTAAAGGCCTGTGCCATCAGATTTTAACAACAGACAAAAACCCATATTTTCATTCGAGAAATCAAGACCGATAGCGCCTTGTGATTCAACAAGTTTACCTTCGGCGTGGTATTTTTTAATTGTTTTAATTGAATCAGAATCAACATCAGATTCAAAATACCAGTGGTCAAAATGCACATCAGCCCACTTGTAAACATCTTTCATTAATTCAATCGACCACTCACGCGTTTGCTTCCACAAATCGTAGTATTCACCGTTTTTATGCTCTAACTGTTTTAAAATTTCAGTCAGGATTTTTTTATTTTCTTCTTCTTGCGGAGTGCCTTCTTGGTCTTCTAATAAAAGATTACCTTTTGAGTACATCGCGCCTAACCAAGCCCCTTTGTTTAACATCGGGATTGATTCTTTATTGTGGTATTTCATGTACCATAAACATTTCGCCACGTGTGTACCCACGTCTCCTGGAAATGTTGAAGCTAAAATATTGTAACCTGAATATCTTAACAGTCTAACAATCGCATCACCTAAGCACATGTTACGCATGTGACCCACGTGAAGTTCTTTGTGCGTGTTCGGTTGCGAATACTCGATCATCATTTTTGGCGTGGCTTCTGTTAACTGCGTTTTAAAAGTTTCACCTGATAAGATTGGTTTTAAAACGTAATCAGCAAGACCCGCTGGAGCAAATTTAATATTGATATACGGGCCTGCCGCTTCCACAGAGGCAATTGCTTTTTTTAGAATAATATTTTGCGCACATTCATTTTTTAATTCCTGTGCTAAAAGTTGCGCTACTACCGGCGGACCTTTTTTTAAATTTTTAGCTGTGATGAAACAACCAAAAGCTAAATGACCTAGGTCAGTATTCGGTGGCTCGACAAGCGCCTTGTAAACATCTCCTGCACTCATGGCATCTTCGGCCACACCGGCCGCTACTAGCTGAGTTTGAATAAGCTTAATAAGAGTTTGAGAAACTAGTTTTCGTAAAGGTTCGTGCATTAATGTCATAGCCTATATAGCTAACAAACAAGACTTGTTTAGACAACAAAGGAGCGGCACAATGGCCTTGTTTTATAGCGAAATTTTACTATTGCCACCCCGTGAAAACCCTTGCATCAAAATATAGGCTTTGGAGCCCGGATTAACTCTCCGATTCAAAGTAAAAACCTTTGCTTTGAATGGCCTTTGAAGCTAGTAATATAGCTCTAAATTCAGTGATATTTTTTGCACTAAAAGGTGGCAAAGTGTTGAACGACATTCCGGGCGGAAACGCCGGTGAAAATCAAGATTCAGGAGCTCAAAAACAAACTCCTCAACCAGTTCGTAAACCTGACTGGTTAAAAGTTCGTGCTCCTGCTGGCGAAAATTACGTTCGCATCAAAGAAATGTTAGGCGAATTAAAATTAGCAACCGTTTGCCAAGAGGCCCGCTGCCCGAATATGGGTGAATGTTGGTCAGGTGGAACTGCCACAATCATGATTATGGGTGACACGTGCACACGTGGTTGCCGTTTCTGTAACGTGAAAACCGGAAATGCAAAAACTGGTCTTCCACCGGTTGATCCGTTTGAGCCAGAAAAAGTAGCTTATTCAATTTCACAAATGAAATTAAAATACGTGGTGATCACTTCGGTTGATCGCGACGATATGCCCGATCAAGGTTCTGATCATTTCGCAAGAACCGTGAACACGGCAAAAAAATTAGATCCAGATTTAATCGTAGAAATTTTAACTCCAGATTTTCGTGGTGATGAAAAATTGATTCTTCACTTAGCGGCGGCATATCCTGATGTATTTGCCCACAACATCGAAACTGTTGAACGTTTAACTCCGCGTGTGCGTGACCCGCGCGCTAAATACCGCCAGTCATTAGGCGTGTTAGCGTTAGTTAAAAAATTCGATCCAAAAATTTATACTAAATCTTCAATCATGTTAGGCCTTGGCGAAACAGATGAAGAAGTGATTCAAACTTTAAAAGACTTACGCGAAGTAGGCTGTGATGTTGTGACTTTTGGTCAATACTTACAACCAACTCCGAAGCACTTAAAAGTGGTTGAATTCGTAACGCCAGAAAAATTTAAATTCTGGCAAGAGACAGCCGAAGCTATGGGATTTTTATACGTGGCTTCTGGTCCTCTGGTTCGAAGCTCTTACCGTGCCGGTGAGTTCTTCTTAGAAGGTATGATTAAACAAAATAGAGAATTAAATAAAGTAGACCGTTTGAAAGGAAACAACTAGAAATGGCTGATGTAAAATTACCTGAATTAGGTGAAGGCGTAACTGAGGGCGAATTAGTTAAATGGTTAGTTAAACCAGGCGACCAAGTTAAGGCTGATCAAACTGTTGCAGAAATCATGACTGATAAAGCGACTGTTGAAGTTCCAACTCCAATTGCTGGAACTGTTAAAGAATTATTATTTAAACCAGGCCAAGTGATCAAAGTTGAGTCTGTGATTTTAAAATTAGAAGGTGGCGCAACAGCTACGGCTTCTGCACCAGCTCCTAAAGCAGCCACTGCACCACAAGCGGCTCCTGCGGCTCCAGCTCCAGCAGCAGCTGCAACTGGCGGTGGCACGACTGACGTAAAACTTCCTGAATTAGGTGAAGGTGTTACTGAAGGTGAATTAGTTAAATGGACTGTTAATGTTGGTGATGTTGTTAAAGCTGACCAAACTGTGGCAGAAATCATGACTGATAAAGCGACTGTTGAAGTTCCAACTCCGGTAGCTGGTACAGTTAAAGAATTAAAATTTAAAAAAGGCGATGTGATCAAAGTTGAATCTGTGATTTTAACTTTATCTGGTGCAGCCGCTGGCGCTTCGAAAGTTGCTCCCGCAGCTCACGCTAACGGTAACGGCGCAGCTCCAGCTCCGAAAGCAGCTCCAACGCCTGCTCCTGCAATGACAGCTTCAGCTGGTGCAGCTGTTGCTGGTGGAATCTATCCTCCTGTCGCTGAATCACGCGTGTTAGCAACTCCTGCAACTCGCCGTTTAGCTCGTGAGATGGGTGTTGATATCAACACAATGACTGGTTCTGGTTTAGCAGGCCGTGTAACTCGTGAAGATGTTTTAAGTGCTAAAGGTGGCAAAGCGACGGCAGCGACTTCGACGACTGGCGCAGGCGCTACTTCAGCTGGCGCTCCTTCAATGAACTTTCCGAAACCAGAATACAAATCTACAAATGCTCAACTTGAAGAGCGCGTAGATTTATTAGGAATTCGTAAAAAAATCGCTCAGAACATGCAAATGTCTAAAGCGATTATCCCTCACTTCACATTAATGGATGAAGCAGACGTTACTCAATTAGTAGCTTTACGTGAATCATTAAAAGATTACGCTGAGAAAAACGGAACTAAGATCACTTACTTACCGTTTGCGATGAAAGCGTTAATCGCAACTATTCGTGAATTCCCACAATTCAATGCTTCAATTGACGATGCGAACTCACAAATCGTTTACAAAAAATACTTCAACATCGGTTTTGCCGCTGACACTCCAAATGGTTTAGTGGTTCCAGTGATTAAAAATGCTGACCAAAAAACTATTTTAGAAATCTCTAAAGAAATCTTAGATCTTTCTAAACGTGCGCGTGACGGAAAATTAAAACCAGATGAAATGAAAGGCGCAACAATCACTATCACGAACATCGGTTCGGTTGGTGGTACATATGCAACGCCAATCATTAATCACCCTGAAGTAGCGATTCTTGGTATGTACAAAATGTCTGATAAACCAGTTTTAAACAAAGACGGTTCTATCGGTTTCATCAAATCAATGAACTACACAATCACTGCTGACCACCGTTTAATCGATGGTGCTGTGGCTGCTAACTTCTTAAAATCATTCTTCGCTAAGATCCAAAATCCAGGCGTTATGATGATGGGAATGTCTTAATTTAGAAAGTAGACGTTATGAAAAAAACTTTTTTGTTCTCACTTATCGCGATGGCCTTACAAACTACAGGTTGTGCTTCAGGCGCTCCTAAACTTGTTCCATCAACAGACTGGGAACAAAAAAGTGTAAGCGAGTCTAAAGCGACTGAATCAGCTGTTCCGTCAACTCCTCTTACTCCTGAAACCGAGAAACAAAATTTCTGCAGTTACGGTGGTGGTTTGGCCTTTGGCCGACAAGGTGGGGTTTACACAGGCAACTGCCCTAAAACTTTAGAGCGCGCATTTAAAAAAGGTTATCTTAAAGGCCGTGCTGAGTACGATAGTCAGCACCCACAAGAAGGAAATAAATAATTTATGCAAAATTTTGATGTAGTAGTAATTGGTTCTGGTCCTGGTGGTTACGTAGCAGCGATTCGTTCTGCGCAATTAGGTTTTAAAACAGCTGTTATCGAACGCGAAGCTTTAGGCGGCGTTTGTTTAAACGTAGGTTGTATTCCTTCAAAAGCGATGATCACGGCAACTCACATGTTACACCGTGCTCAGCATGATTTTAAAACGATGGGTTTAAATATCAAAGGCGGTATCGACGTTGATATGAAAACCTTAGTTAAATGGAAACAATCTGTTTGCGACAAAATGTCTGGTGGCGTGAACCAATTATTAAAAGGTAACACGGTTACTATTTTAAAAGGTGAAGCTACTTTCAAAACAACTAAAGAATTAACTTTAAAATCAGCTTCTGGCACAGACACAGTAACTGCGAAACATTTTATTATCGCAACTGGTTCTCGCCCGATTGAAATTCCAGGCTTTCCGTTTGATGAAAAAGATATTTGTTCATCAACAGGAGCCTTAAACTTCGACGAAATTCCTAAACGTGTTGTAGCTATCGGTGGTGGTTACATCGGTTTAGAAATCACTTCATACTTACGTAAATTAGGATCTGAAGTTATCGTTGTTGAAGCCCAAAATTCTTTATTAGCTGGCGTTGTTGATCCAGAGTGCGCTCAAGTTGTTACTCGTAAAGCTGAAAAAGCCGGTATTCAATTTAAATTTGGTGCAAAAGCCAAAGGCCAAAAGAAAACTAAAGATGGCTACGAAGTCACTGTTGAAATCAACGGTAAAGACGAAGTGATCAAATGTGATAAAATCTTAGTAACGGTGGGCCGTCGTCCGAATGGTGATCAAGCTAACCTTAAAGGTGTTGGTATCGCCGTTGACGAACGTGGCTTTGTTAAAGTTGATGCTCAACGCAGAACTAATATCCCGCACATTTTCGCGATCGGTGATATCTGTGGCCAACCAATGTTAGCCCATAAAGCTTCTCACGAAGGTGTGATGGTTCCTGAAATTATCTCTGGCATTAACCGCGTTTATGATGCGAAAACAGTTCCAGCGGTAGTTTTCACAGATCCAGAAATCGCCTCAGCTGGTATGACTGAAGCTGAATGCAAAGCTAAAGGTTTTAACGATTTATTAATCTCTAAGTTCCCATTTGCAGCAAACGGCCGTGCTGTGAGCATGATGGAAACTGATGGTTTCGTAAAAATGATCGCTGACAAGAAAACACACGTTTTACTTGGCGTTCATATCGTTGGCCCTGAAGCTTCTAACTTAATCTCTGAAGCAGCACTTGCTATCGAGATGGGTGCAAGATTAGAAGACGTAGCTTTAACAATCCATCCTCACCCAACATTAGGTGAAACTATGATGGAAGCTGCTGAAGCCACTCTAGGTCACGCGATTCATATTATTCAAAAGCCATTAACTGGCGCTAAATCAGCTCACGCTTAATTTAGTATTTAGATAGTGGCGCAAATTAAAATGCGCCACTAAAAAACCGCAATGACCCAAATCGGTTTAATTATTTAAGGGTTTCTAAAATGATCTTCGAAGACTGGGGCCTGATTTCTTACCAAGAGGCCATGAACAAACAAATCGAATACGTTGAAAAACTAGATGCCATTCTTGCGTCAGGTGAGAATCATCCAGGCTTTTTGATTTTTTGTTCACACCCAGCGGTAGTTACTACCGGAAGACAAACACAGGCTTCAGATATTTTTTCTTGGGCTGGCCCGGTGATTGAAGTTTCTCGCGGAGGCCGTGCGACTTACCATGGCCCTTCACAAATTGTGGTCTACCCGATTATTTCATTAAAAAATCCACGTGGTAAAAAAGCTGATTCTGATGAGCAGCGTGTGGCGCAAGATGTGCGAGGTTATTTACGTACTTTTGAATCAGCCATCGTTAAAACGCTAAAATCTTACGGTATTACGGCTGAAGGAAAAACTCCGCACAAGATGCCAGGCCAAGCGGTTGAAACCGACGAAACCGGCGTGTGGATGGGAAACCAGAAGATCGCTTCACTTGGAATCGCTGTAAAAAAATGGATCACCTATCACGGTGCTGCGATTAACTTTCACAACGACCCGACGGCTTTTACGGGAATTAATCCCTGTGGTTTTAAAACTGAGACGATGATTTCGGTTGAAAAAGTGGTGGGTGATAAAAAAGTATCTGTCGAAGAATTCAAAAATACTTTGCGAAAAAATTTAGAAGTTACGCTTTAAGAAAGTTCTACTTTGCCTATTTTACGACGCTCCTGTTTTCGGTTTACAGTTTTACTCATCATCAAAAAGTGTAAACCCAAATCAAGAGCACCATATTTTTATTATATAAAGAATTTGCTTATTTTCCGGCGCTCTTGCTTTCAGATTACATTGTTGCCTGAAATCCCGAGTGCAAAAATAGCGTCATCTAATTTGAATGCTGAACCTGACTTGTAAGCACTATTGTTCTAGCTAGTCGCCGAAGCAGGCTTTTTCTAACCAAAAACCAAACATTAACATACGAAAATGAATCAACTCTTTTTTAGCGGTCAGCTTAATGCGAGTACGATCGTGGCTTGGTAGATCGCAGAAGCCGTATTTTTCATAACAAGTTTTATGAGTGCCTACGGCGAACTTTTCAACTTTACTGCACTTTGGAAATTCATTGTTACGGATCTGTTCTCGCTCTAACTCTTCTTGTAAGCACGTGCGAATATTAGCTAAAAATTCACGGCCTTTTTCAGAATAGTTTTCTTCGTCAGCTTGGTATTTTTCGCAATAGTGTTTGCCGAATTTCAGATAGTAACCCTTAGAACCGCACTGTTCACGCATTTCAAGACATTGATAATATTCGCAAGTTCCTAGTAAAGCGCCACAGTCACTGGCACGCACCGCAAGTACTGCAAACATTCCCAATAAAAAGATATACATTCCCCGCATCATGAGAAAGCTTGTATCCGAGGTTATAGAGTAAAAGCAAGAGCCCAGCTACCACAGAGTGATAACTGCAGGAACGTCTACTTGTTTGACAGAGGTTCTTCGGCTAACTAATTACCGGCTTCGCCAGTGGCTGGGCCGGCAGTCCCAGCGGCCACGTTGGCTGCCATAACGATTGTCGCTTCGCCTTTAGCTACGATATCGCCATTGGCCTTTTTAGCGATCGTTTCAACGATGCCTAAACCACGGCCTTTGTGTAATTTTGTGATTGTTAATTCAAACGTGATTTCGTCGTCGATAAAAACTGGGTTTTTAAACGTTAAAGTTTGCGCGCGGTAAACGCCGCCTGAACCCATAGTTTGGTTTAAGCAGCGAGAAATAAGCGCGCCCAGGATCATCCCGTGCGCGATACGTTTTTTGAAAATCGTTGTAGCTGCGTAAGCATCATCAAGATGAATCGGATTATAATCACCAGACATTTCTGCAAAAAGGCGAACCATTTTGTCAGTAATAACTTCTTTGATGACGGCTTTATAGCCGACATCTTTTTGTTGTTGTCTTGCGTTTTCTTCTTCTAAAAAATTTGATGATGACATAGCAAATAGTTATAGAATATTTGCCGCTAACTCTGCAAGCGCAGAACGCTCACCTTTAGTCAGCGTGACATGGGCCGCAATATTTTGGCCTTTAAATCGTTCTACCGCATGTGTCAGACCCGAGTTTGCTGAATCTACGTACGGATTATCGATTTGGTATACGTCACCTGTTAAAATCACTTTAGTGCCATTACCAGCGCGGGTAATGATCGTCTTAATTTCGTGCGGAGTTAAGTTCTGCGCCTCGTCCACGATTAAATACTGCTTAGGAATAGAACGACCACGGATATACGTTAATGGCTCGATATTCAGCATACCTTGGTTGATCAGCTCTTGCGCGCGTCCTGCCGCTTTTTTATCGGCACCCATTAAGAATTCAACGTTATCAAAAATCGGCTGCATCCATGGATTTAATTTTTGTTCGATATCCCCTGGAAGGTAACCGATATCACGGCCCATCGGAAAAATCGGACGAGAAACTAATAGACGTTGGAAACGGCCTTCATCAAGCGTTTTAAATAGACCCGCTGCAATCGCTAGTAATGTTTTACCTGTACCCGCTTTACCCACTAAAGAAACCATCATGATTTCATCGTTAAGTAAGGCATCTAATGCAAACGATTGTTCAACGTTGCGCGCATGAATTCCCCAGATGCTGTCTGGTGGATTAATTAATGGAACAACAGCTTTTTCAATTCCAGAATAACGGCCAATGGCTGAGTGATTTGGATTTGAAGCATCTTTTAAAATTACGTATTGGTTGATGTAAAGTTTGTAATCCACCACTAATTTTTTATCGCGGTAAAATACATCGATATCATTCGGTTTAACTTCAACTTCAAGATAACCTTCGTAAAGATCTTCTTGGTTTACATCTGAGTTATCGTAATCTTTGGCGTTGATTCCGTAAACGTCAGCTTTGATACGTAAGTTGATGTCTTTAGAAATTAATTCTACTTTTGCACGTGGATGTTGTTTTTGTAGAGCTAAAGCTGTGCTTAAGATACGGTTATCAGCTTTGTTTTGGTCTAATTCTGAAGGAACGCCAGCCATCATCATGTCAGTCGTGATGTAAACCATTGTTTCATGGTTATCGATCTGAACACCTTGGGCTAAGCTGCCTTTTGATCTTAATACGTCAACGAAGCGGCTGAATTGACGAGCGTTTCGACCGTTTTCACCTTGGTCACGTTTGAATTTATCGACTTCTTCGATAACGGCAAACGGAATATGTAAATCAGCATCGCCGAACTTCAATAATGCAAAAGCATCGAATAAAATAACATTCGTATCTAGTACGATTTTACGGCGTTTAGTTTTTGCTGCAGGTGTAGGATTAGAACTCAATTCGACCTCCGTGGAATTTGATCGGTGCTCTGTCATGAGCACCTATATAAATTCCACATCAGTCAGTCTTGAGAGTAAAGAGAATTAAAAAAAATTTTTATTAATTTTATGCTAGCGATGGACCGGCGATAAGATCACCGTCATCAATCTGCAAACCTTCGTTTAACGAGATGATGAAATTAACGAAATGCTGGAGCGCAACATCTGTTGTAGCACCCTTCATGTACTCAACACCGTGACGAACAACTTCTTCTTGAGCGTCGTATGTCGCGTGTTTTACTTTTACATGCAGAGGAAAATAAGTTTTTGAATTTAGATAAACGCGAAGAGCAACTTCTTCACCCACTTGGAAAGAACCCATGTGTTTTTCCATCGTGAAAGATAAACCGTCGCCAGAAATGTCATACATCGAAACTTTGTATAAACCTTTTTCTGGTAACACTAACATGCCACTAATTAAGTCAGATAAAATTGTACGCTCTACTTGGCGGCGCTCTTTTAAGATAATCGGCTGAAACTTGCCTTTATGCTCCTGCATATTAAGCAGTTTTTGATCACTATTGCCCATCTCTTGAGTATTTGTTGTATTTACCGTTTTCAGACGTGGCGTAATATCGATCACTTTTGCCATAGTTTCCCCCATATATGCATTACCCCTATCGGCAAAAAATTGTCTTAACTTGAGATCCAGAAATGATACAGTTTAGAGCATTATGTTGCGTTTAATGGCGCTTATGGCGCTGAGCCTGTTTATACACATTTTGATGTACGAAGGAGTCTGGTATTTACCACCAGCACCCAGACCTTCGTCGGGCGAAGTTGAGGTCGAAGTCGTTGAAGAAAAACCTGCCGACAAACGCGAGAAAAATTTCGATAAAGCCGTCGTAAAAAACACAACCACACAAGAACCTAAGGACATGTCTGATCCCGCACAGTTTATGGCGGAGAAAAATCAACGTTTCGATAAACAAACACGCGCCACAAAATTGGGAGCCTTTGAAAACCGCGCCCCTTCTAAAGGAAGCCAAGGTTCAGCGACCGCTCAGCAAAAAGTGGCCGCGCAAAAAACTCCAGCGAGTGATGATGGCGATGTACCAGAGTTTGCCAGAGAGATGCAAGCACAGATGGCGCGCGTGCAAGAATCAACTGTGCCTTACGAATTACCAAGTGATATTCAAAGTGGGTCAGCCACTAATTTAAATGCCGACGCTCATATTTATGCTTCGTTTTACAATCGTATTTTAAGTTTATTTTATGTTCGTTGGGCTGAAAGATTAAATGCGATTTTTGATCGCCTGCCAACCGATGTTCGTAAATCATTATCTGGTAAATCTTGGACTACAGAAGTTGAAATCTTGCTCGACAAAACAGGTCTTTATCAAGAGGGTTTAGTGATGCAAAGTTCTGGCTTTAAACCTTTTGATGAGGCTGGCATTTACGCGTTTAAGAGCGCAAAGTTCTTCCCGAACCCACCTAAAGCTAAGGTCGAGGCCGACGGAGGCCGCGTTCGTCTTAGGTACAGAATTCGCGTTAACGTGTACTGATAGAACAGCCACCGTTCTGGTTTTAAGCTAAAATAGAAGCATGAAATTAGCACTATTTTCTATTCTATTTTTAGCCAGTTTTACAGCTCAGGCCATGACGACCGAAATCGGATTAAGTTACGGATTTTCTAAGAAAAATTTCAATGCGACCAACTACTACCAATCTGAAACTAAATCAGCGTCGTTATCGTTTTATCTTTTTGAAAAAATCGCACTTGAGTTAAGTTACACTGAATCGTTTTATGAAAACCAAGAAAACGATGCCACGTCTCAACGTGTGCTTCAGCAAACTTCAAACGTCGCAGGCTCAGATTTAATTTTTATTTTAACTGACCAGCGCAGTGATTTTCAGCCCTACATTAAAGGCGGCGCTGCTTACATTAGTAAAAAAGCCGTGATTAAATATCAAAACGCCAACGCTTACGAAATTCCAACCAAAGATGGCGTGGCTCCTAGCTACGGTGTAGGTTTAAAATATAAACTGACAGAAAAGTTTTCGATTCGCTTAGGCTACGATATCTGGAAAACGCCGATGGATGACGGTTCTAAAACCGAAGATACTGCGTTTAAGGCCGGACTTAGCTGGTTTCTGTAAATGAAAAAAATCACCCTGCTAGCAACGAGTTTTCTTTTTCTATCAAGCTGCCAGCTTGGTTATTATTTTAAATCAGCGAAGAACCAACTTTCAATGATGGCTAGCCGCGAACCGGTCAGCGAAGTCTTAAATCAGGATTCATTAACCGAAGCACAAAAAAACAAATTACGTCTAAGCCAACAGGCGCGTGAATTTGCTTTTAATGATCTGCATTTAAAACAAACTAAAAATTACGACACTTACATTGATCTTAAGCGCCCCTATGTAACCTGGGTTGTAAATGCCGCCTACAAATGGGAATTAAAAAATTACCAGTGGTCATACCCGATTGTGGGCGCTATGCCTTACAAAGGTTTTTTTAGTGAAGAAGAAGCCAAAGAAGAAGCTGAAGATTTAAAAAAACAAGGTTTAGATACCAACGTGCGCGGTGTTTCTGCTTATTCAACCTTAGGTTGGTTTAAAGATTCTGTTTTATCATCAATGTTACGTTATAAAGATCATGATTTAGTAAATACAATTATCCACGAAATCACACACACGACTGTGTACATCAAGCACAACGCGGATTTTAACGAACGCCTGGCAGTGTTTATCGGCAACAAAGGCACTGAAATGTTTTATAAAAAACTTGAAGGCCAAGACTCGCCGACGGTTAAAACAATTTTAGCTGAATACGAAGATGATAAATTATTTTCAGCTTTTATTTCAGAACAAATCAAACAGCTTGAAGCCTGGTACAAGTCGAATTCAGAACAAAATGAAAAATTACGCCAAGAGCAGTTTGAAAAAATCAAAGAAGCTTTTAAAGTGCAAGTGAGCCCTAAAATGAAAGCCGGAAGCTATAGCCGCTTCGTCACTGAAACAATGAATAACGCAACTCTTGGGTTAATGCGCACATACATGGAAGATTTAAGTGATTTTGAAAAACTTTACGCTAAATGCGGCGATAATATGGATCAGTTTATTGAAAAAGTTAAAACCTTAGAAAAATCTGATGACCCTGCGGCTGATTTAAAAAAATTAGCTGAATAAATTATTTAATATCTAAAAAGCGCATTAAATTATGTGACTGCACTTCGGGTGAAAACTTCGTATAGAACTTACGATCAAGTTCTACTGGCGCTTTGATCTTTTCAGCTAAGTTTTCAAGACTGTAAAACACACAGTTCGTTGAAAATTCACTGACCACTTTAAATGACTCATGCATAAGTAAAGGTAATTGATACGCATACGCTAGGTTATAAGCGCCAGAGATTTTTGTTTTTAAATACACATCGAAATAGCGGTTATTCGGGTGCATCAACGGCATCACAAACTTAGCCTGCTGCAAATCTTCTTCTAACTGTTCATCAGGCACATAGCCTTCATAAAATCTAAAATAAGATTCAAGACCGGCTTCACGAACCAGCGTTCTGATTTTGGGCCCATCGTGAGTTAAGCAGTTACCTAATAATGAAAACTGATAGCCAGCAAAAGCTTTTGGATTTTTCTTTAAGATTTCAATTAAACCAAAATAATCTCGGCGGTCTTGTTCTAGCACACCTGGAATCGCAATCAGTTTGTGATTCGCAAAATCCACCGGCATAGCTTGAGTTACCGGGTAAAACGCTTCAACTTTATCTGGCGCAAAACCGTGATGAACCACATAGTCTTTATTAAAATCAGCTAAGACTAAATACTTCTTCACTTTAATATTGATAAATTTCTGCGTAAAACTTTTAACCAGACTAATCGGGTTATGGTGAAATCCCACAACCGGTGATTTGTTAAAAAAAGTTTTAACTACAAGATTACGAATATTTTTACCTTGAGCTGAATTATAAATCACTAAATCGTAATTACCGTGATTAATTAATTCACCCGCCTGCTTCCAGCCGATTTTTTCATTGATCAAATGCACATGACGAAACAGTTTCATATGCGGCATTTTATTATAACCCGCTTCAGGAATCGCAATATCAATACGGCAGTTTTTCAGCGCACGCACGAAAGGTTCAATAATTTCTGTGTGCGAAGTGCTTAATTCAACAAGCAAGACTGATTTGGATTTAACGGGAATTGGCGTCACGCTATTTCTCCTCGATAATTTGAGGAGGCGGAAGTTTGACCGGCTGTTTGGCTTTACCAGGTTCATCACCCAAAACTAACGATTTTAATTTTAAGTTGATATCTTGCTTAATCGCTAAATAATCTAAAAACTTTTTATCACCCAACAAGGCTTTCATTTTATCAAGCTCTTGTAAGCTTAAATTATTGTAAGCTGTTAAAGTTTTTTTGTAATCTTTGATCACTTCAGCGGCGCGCGCTTTAGATAACTGAGGATTTTCTTTAGTTTGAAATGACAGTTTTTGCAGCTGTGTCGCTAACTGCATTTTTTGCTTATTTAATTCACGGTGAATATCAGAGAATTTTTTCTCTTCAGAAGCTGAAAGGTTCAGCTCATCGCTGACTTTCCAGATAAAGATGTCTTCTACAGAATTTTTCTTAGGTGTTGGAGCGCTTTGAGCAAGCGTAGGCACACTTAAAAAGATTGAAAAAAGAAGGCTGGTTAAAAAAGACATTTCTCAAATTATGTCTATTTTTAGCCAAGTAAACAAATGAATTTGGACGTCCGTTTCCAAGATTCATTACGTTGATACAGTAGGTACGATTAAAGTTGTAAATCCACTCCCTGGTTAGAACTTAATCTTTCATTTAAGACGTCTGCGTAAAAATCAGAATCATTTTGTACTGATGCCGCCATCTCTACCCAGTCTTGTGGGTTTTCATAAGCTTGTTCAATGATCAGTTGTCTGTTGTTTGCAGCCATTTGATTTTGCGAGCTCATGTCAAAAAGTTTTAGACTCATCGTGGCCAGACCTAGGCCCAATGTTAAACTGATACCAACCAATCCCATCTTCACAAGATGCAAAGTGCGCATATTGTTCGAAGGGCGATAATATCGCGCCTGACGTTCTAAGAACACCCACGGCTTAGCCCACTTGCTTGTCGTGGGCTTGATTTCTGTTTTTGCGACATCGGCCATGATTTTATCATGCAGTTTATCGAAAAACATTTCATCCATGGGAAGTTCGATAGGATCTTCCCGTTTTAATTGTTCTCTCAATCCCTGATTTTCTTTCATCTACTCAGCCTCCGCATACTTAGTATTTAGTTCTGTGAAGAATCCACCAATCTCGTTTGTCCAAGATTTTAATTCCGCACGGTCTTCGAACACTTCTTTTAACTTTAATAATGCATGTCTGTAGTTCGCTTTAGCTGTGTCGTATGGGCACTCCATAACTTCAGCGATTTCAGAGAAGCTCATGTCTTCGTACACACGTAACACAAGAGCTGTTTTTTGCTTGAAAGGAAGTTTTTCAACTTCAGTATTTAAAATTTCACCGACAGCTCTATGAACAAGAGATTTCTCAGCCTGAGGATCAATTCCTAATTGCACATCTTCAATATCAGAATAGTCGTAACGATCTTCACGTAATTTATTACGAGCTGTGTTCACCGTAATCTGATACAACCAACTCTTGAAAGACGAGCGCCCTTCGAAAGAGTTTAATTTTTCGTAAGTCTTAATAAAAGACTCTTGCACTACGTCTTGTGCAATATCCAGGTCTTTAACAAATCTCATACTTAACCGTAGCAATCCCTTTTGATGTCGTTTCACAAGTTCTGAGAACGAAGCTCGCTGACCGTTGCGCACTTCTTCGACCAATTGTAAGTCAGTCTTCTCTACTTGAATCATAGACACACCCCTGTCTAAGTTCGGTTAACAAGTTTTCTACACTTCTTAACCTTTTTTCATGCTGCCCCCTCTAAGAACCTATTCCTTAGATCCCAGCATGCTTGCTAAATATTAAAGCAATACGCAGGCCAAACACTCAAGGGCCAAAGTGACCTAACATATTGAATTAATTAATCTTTTTAGCGTTTAGTAATGACACATATAAGAGATTTTTATGGAGCAAACTTTCGCACATTGTGGAGCAATAACTAGGGTTAACTATATAAAGCTTCTAGTGATTGTTCCGACAAGTATCCAGACCTTAGTTCAGGGGGTGGGGAATGGCTTGGATCTCGCGATCTATTATATCAACTTTTGTTTTATCAGTGCCTGTCTATATATATGCAGTGACACCACTTACTGTCGGAACTTCTGGCGCTGGTGGAGTCAAATCGATAACACCCACTTCGTCTGTACTAAATGTGACAACTTCGGCCAACGCCGTTTGTAAATGGTCGACAAAGAATCAAAGTTATCAATTGATGCCTTCGAAATTTAAAATGACAGGTTCTACCCGTTTACACTCACAAGATCTTACGGGCTTAAAACCACAAACTGAATACACTTATTATGTCGCTTGCCAAAGCGATAGCTCGACAAGCGCTGTGACAAGTGCTGTAACAACTCTTAAGTTTAAAACAGCAGTTCAAGCTGCGGTAGCACAACCAGTTTCTATAGATAAAGGTGAAGCTCCGCCATTGGCGCCGGTTGCATCTCCGGTTTCCAGCGCTATTTCGATTCCGGAAATTTTATTCGCTGCTCTTCCATCTGACGCTTATCTGGCCAGCCCGTTAAGTAATTTTACGGCAGGCAGAACCTGTGTGGTCTATCAGATCTTTGATAACAGCCCTGCTTACAATAAAGTAATAACCGAGAGTTTTTCTCGTGAAGCCACGATCAGTGCGGCTGCTTGCAAAAAGTTTATTGAAAAACATTATTTACCATTTCAAGGGTGCGCCGGAAACGATGTCGATAGTAGAGCATGGTCGATCGTTGGTGTTTTAAAAAATCCGAACAGTGAAGAAATCAAGATTGATGGTTCAAAAGGTAAAGACAATCTTTCACTTCTACAAGGCAGCGGCGCCATTGTGATGGCACCGGCTAAATGCGCTTCAAGTGATGTCATCGGAGAAAAAGCCGCGTGGGAAAAAGTAGAATCTTGTGATTACGCAAAAACTAAATTCTGCGTAAAAGCTGATATGCCGATTTTATATCAAGCTTCACCGAAGTTAGCAGAACATATTAGTAGAGCCACTGGAAACAGCGAGATCAAACGTGATATGGGCTGGTGCGGAGCTGTTGCTTTAACAATGGCGACATTGGGTAATGTATACTCGTCTCCGGCAGAAAATATGCAAGATCCATTTCTTTGGAAAAGCCGTTTACCCGCGTTAGAAAAAATTCGCGAAATTTCAGACATCAACGAGAGAACTTCGCAGTACGCGGATCTTATCTATAGAGTTGGTCAAATCGCTTCTACGAATTGGGCCAAAGGTGGAACACAAACTGACCGTGCAATTTTAAAATTGTTTAGTCGCGTTGATCCATCTGTGGGAAATTTAGATAAGACTAATTTTGAAGCCACAACTTTAAGAAAAACTTTTCAGATTTTAACTGAACAATTCAGCATTGAAGCCGCAGCTAAAAATTTAACTGTGGGTCAAAATAACAATTTTGCCCGTGGACAGGCCATTATTATGGATTGTTACCCGCAAAAAGTTGAAATCGCAAAAACCGATGGCGTTCGTAATTACTGGAAGACTTCTGATTTTAAATGCGAATGGAAAAAATCTGGCCAGACACATGCCTTAACGGTGAATGGTTTAGAAGATGACTATTTAAAAATTTATGATCCGTGGGGAAAAGTTTATAACTTACAGGTTTTTGAAAAAACGTCGGTTCCGCATTTAAACATGCAAGTGGCGTTTGCTATTCCTGCCGGTGATTCTGGGTACTTCAGAAATAACGGTATGATTGAAGATCTTCCGGCGGATTTTAGCCAAACATTGGTTATGGCTAAAAGTGCACCGGCACCGATTGGCCGTTATGTAAAAAACTTTTATTACGTGGCTTTATACGGTTATCAAACAGCAGTTGTAGGTAAAGCTAAGGGACCATAATTATGAAATACAAAATACTCATCGTCGTAGTCATTGCAGCTGTTATTTACTGGCAAAAAGCTGGATTTAATTCGAATGAAGAAGTCGCTGACACTTCAAACGTCACTGACCAATCTTCAACAGCCAAAAAAGAACCTGCAGTTAAAACTGCGGCAAAATATAATGATGTCACGATGGTTCCTGAAGATTTAAATGACCGCCGTTATAAAAACGATGTTTATTTAAAAAATTTAATGTTGGATCAGTCTGTTCAGAAATCTTTGGCTACAACCCAAGCACTTTTTAAAGACACGCCGAATGGAGAAGATATTGCGGTATGGGTTAGTTTAGGAAAAGTTTTAGATTCGTCACCTGGGTACGGTGAAGTTTTAAATTACGCCTTTTCTAAAATTAATGAAAATGCAGCTATTAATTTTTCACACATCGAAAAAGTAACTAAAAATCTTTCGGCCGCCGAAGCTTTTGAACGCGGCCAATTAATTAATTTAGTAAATATGATGACGCTGGATAAAGAAGAAAAAATTAAATTCTTTGGCAGCGAACTTTCACGGCACGCAAGCTTTGACCAAGATGGCAAATGGAGCGCTGATGCTTTAAATTTAACAACAGCTTTGATCATGCTTAAAAACACCAACGCAAAAAATGAAGATGTGCTTCCGTATATGCGTGAAAGTTTAAAATTAAATACAAACCAAGTTTTAAAAAATAAACTTATGACCCGATTTGTAAGTTACTTTCCGGGCACAACAGCAGATTTAGCTGAATTTAAATAATTTTAGCGGCGCTTACGGTTAGATTGAACGATAAGGCGAGTTAAATCTTCGCACACGTTTAAGATGCGGCTTTTTTTGATTTCAGTTAAGTTTACAAACTCAACACCCAATTCAGGGCTTTCTTTAGGTTTACGGCTTACGAAACGAATTACGCTGCTCACTAAGAACACGGCACGCTTTCCGACTTTAAGTGAAATAATCACGCCGCTGCCTTTTTGAAAAAGCACAAGATCAGCGGCCACGGTCATCTTTGCACCTGATTCAGAAAAATTAATAAGCTTAGCTTCAACGCGCGCATTTCTATTTAATGATGTGACAACATGGCACTCATGCGGAAAATTATCCGGCACTTCAAAGCGCACGTGACGGCGGCGGCGAAGCTCTAACATCTCTAGGCCGTTTGTTGCGACGTAGAAACCTTTTGCATCCTGAAGAATCTTAGATTTAAAAAAGAAAACACGTGTTCCTACGCGAAAACTGAAAGCACAAAGCTTGTCTTTAAGTTCATGCACTTCTAATGGAAGAATATAAAGCTTTGCAAATCTTTCGACTTCTGAAGATGTCAGATTTACAGGAACAATATCGTTGGTGCGGCCATCGATTGTGATCTGGCATTTTTCGAAAATATTTTTCTTAAAAATTACTTCGATTTCAGATTTAGGAAGTTTTTCGAAAAAATTATTCATGCGCCTTTATATATTAGCTGGCGACTGTAACCTTGTTACGGCCGTTTTGTTTACTTTGGTATAAAGCTTTATCAGCACGGTCATAAACAGTTTCCCAAGTATCGGTATTATTGAATTGCGAAACACCGATCGAAATTGTTACTGGAACTTTACGACCTTCAAAAATAAACTCGTGCGCTTCGACAGTTTGGCGAACACGCTCAGCCACTTCAGAAGCGGTTTTTAAATTCGTCGCTTGCAAAAGTGTAACGAACTCTTCACCACCGAAGCGGGCAAAATAATCGTTGGCGCGAACTAAACGGGCTTGCATAAGTTTTCCTAACTCACGTAAGACGTAGTCGCCACCCGGATGGCCGAAACCATCGTTGATCTTTTTAAAGAAATCGATATCAAAAGTAATAACAGATAAAGGTTCACCTAAGTTTTTAGCTCTTTGAATCACTTCAGGAGCTTTTTCTAATAACGCCCCTTTAGAGTAAGCACCTGTTAAGGCATCTTTTTGCGCTTTTTCTAAAGTCTTTTGGTTGGCGATAATTTCGATACTGCCTTTTTCTAAGAATTTAAAAATCACATTACCAGCTTTAATTCTATCGCTGTTTTGTAATTTCTTTTGCACCATCGGAACAGCCATTTGATCATTCACCGAAGTTTTGTTCGTTGAATTCATATCCATGATGACCACTTCAAAACCGGCTAACATGATTTTCGCATGTGAACGGCTTAATGAAGCATCGGCAATGTAGATGTCGCAATCCGGAGAACGACCGATTGTCATATCCGGTTTAGTGATAAGCCATTGTTTACCAACAGCTTCTGTCGGACCCACAAGACAAACAAGTGCCGGAGGAGCATCATCAGCTTGTTTAAGCGCACCTTTGAAAGTGTCGCTCAGCGCTCCCATCACCGTTGCTTCTTGTTGTTCGTTGTTCTTCGACATTGTTTAATTCACCTTTTACTCAAACAGTATGATTGATAAAATTAGCATGATCAATCTTAGCCTAGACCTATGGTTACCTCAAAAATTATGATACAAGTTTGGCCCGCCGCCTATGAAACTGCTACGTCTTCTTCAATACGGTGAAAACCCTTCCACTCTTTTAAACGACCATGTGGACGCGAATCAGTTTCAGTATATTCAAAAAGAACATAAGTTAATTTGGTAATACGACCCAGTGAAGTGACATCTAATGAGGTCAGTTCTGTCCAAGTGCCTGTATTAAAATATTCTTTTCGGGTTCCCCATTTACGGTATTCGTAAACGTGGGTATGGCCAAAAACCACCGAATGCACGCGTTCATCAGCTAAAATTCTTTTGGCAGCCAGACTTAAATCCGGAAAAATGGCGCTTTCTAAAAAGATTTTTAATAATTTTTTTAATGGCCACTTATAACGAGGGTCTGCTGAAAATAAAATTTGATAAATATATCTTGATAATAAACCAACTGATTTAAACATCACCGCGGTTTCGTTAAACAAAGCCCAACGAATCATCGCCCCGAACGGACGAATTTTATCAACATGCGGATAACGCTCTTTAATTTTTAAAACCAACTCGACAAAAAAATGTGAGCCAAACGGTAAATTTAAAATCGGCTCTGGCACGCCTTGTTTAATAAAAAATTTACGTGGATCCATTCTGTTGGCCGCTTCGTGCATATGACCGTGTTCGATATGAATACCATCAACGAAATAAATAATGCTTTTATATTGCAAAGGTTTACCGACGTACTGATCTAAATAATCGCGGCACGCCTGAAACATCATACCCTGATCATGATTACCGATCACGTAAGTGATTTGTCTAAAAGGCTGCGCTAAAAATTCGCCCATCGCTTTAAAGACCTGCGAATGCGCCTGGATAATTTTTTTTAAAACTTCAAGAGCTATTGTCTCTGTGATTGCTGTTAAAAAATGACCTTTGTAATCAACTTGTAAGAAATTTAAAAAATCACCGTTAACGATCACTTCAACTTCGTAATCACGGTAGGCGCCTGAAGAATAGAATTGAAAAAATTCAACAAGCTTATCGGCGTAATAGAATTCTTCGAGCGAGTTAAGACCACCGTCTTCTAAAAGACGGCCTTTACCCAAATGCAAATCACTGATCACTAATTTGATCTTCTTTGCTGGTCTTTTAACGTCGTCCGTGATCGTTGCTGCCATGGTTTTTCTTTATGCTTAATCTACTTTTTTCAGTGGAGGTTTATTTTCTTCTTGTAACTCTAAGTTCGCCATCGCTAAACGTAATGCACGAGTCGTACGTTTGAACGACTCTTGATTCGTGTCGATGACCTTATTTAATTCTACACATTTTTGACGGTAGCTTTCAACTTCGAGTTGGACTTGGTCTAATTTGCGGCGAACATCCAGAATTTGTTCGTCTTTAGTCTTAACCAGCGCGTTTTTCTCGGCACGGATTAACTCTAGACGATTTTCCAGTTCGCGTTCGCGCACACGGATCTTTTTTAAATCAAATTTCATTCTGGATTCAAGCTCTTCGATTTTCATCTGGGCTTTTACGATCTCAGCATCTTTACGCGTCATCTGACTTTTTAAAATCTGAGTTTCGTTTTTGAATGATTGCTCTAATGAATCGCGGTCAGCTTTAAACTCATGTAACTGTGATGTTAATAAATCTGCACGCTCTTTTACGATCTCAGAGGCAGCAATCAATTCTTCGTTTTGTGAACGAAGTTTTTCATTTTCGCGCTCTAAATCTAAAATTTTATCCTGAGCGATACGTAAGTTTTCTGCCTGGGCTAAATTAGAATCTGCTGAGCCCCAAGCCGCATAACCGCTTGAAAACGCATTGCCGCGCATTTGTCCTACAGAAACTTTAACTTTATCACCGTAATCTTCAGAAGCACGTTGCGAGAAACCGGCAACCGCAACAGTTTTTTCACCGTCACCGTTGTCAATATCAGCAAAGTTTTTTAATAAATCAGGATTTTCATTTTGAATTTCTGTAGCCGCAGTTTTTTCATCAACACCAAGAGCTGCAAAATTACCGCTTGAAGGCACTGGTACTGGATCAGAAGATCCAAATAAACTTGGCTCACCGCTTGGAATATTTACCGGCGGTTGTGGAATAACTTCTGCTGCTGAAACAACAGGTTCACTTGACGGGCTATCAAATAAACTTGGTTCTTCTTTCGCAGTAACAGGTTCTGCTACAGCTGGTTCTTCGGGTGTAAGATTAAATTGCGCTAACGGATCTTTAATATCTTCAGTTACGGCAAACACGTCATCAGTGCTTACCATTCCATCCGGTTGTTCTGAATCATTAACGTCGATATTAAATTCTTCAGGAGAAAGTAATCCCGATGAAGAAACATCTTCTAGCTGAATGATATTTTCATCGTCTGATTCGGGCGCAGAAATATTTTTGAAAAGTTCAGGATCTAAACCTAAATCATTTGCAAATGCATCGTCTGAAGTCGCCTTGTCGACGTCTTTCAAATCTTCCATCAACGAAGATAAAATATCATCCGCTGTTTGCGCTTTTTCTGATTTCGGTTTTTGGTCTTTTGCCATAATCGCCCTAACCCACTAAATTACCTAAGTATTTATCGGACTTTAGAGCGGGAAACTGTAATGCGAAAAAAAATTTACGAATGTCTCAGTGTGAGACGCTTACTTTAGTCGGTATCTCCACAGATCGTTGAGATTACCTGTTGTACCGGTGCCACCATAGCCGGCGCCACCAAACATCCAAAGATTTCCGTCGTCACCATACCAACTTGCGGGTGACTGCCGGCTACCTGGTGCACTTAGTGTCGATGGAGTTTGTAATGTGCCATAAACGCCATTTGTATTGGTAATATTTGATCCACTCATCCAAGCCCACATATTAGTGGTTGGATTATATCTCCACAGATCAGCTAAATTTTGGTAAGAGGCCGCTGCATATCCCCAGCCTCCGAAAATCCAGATATTATCATTCGCATCAATCCACCCTGTTGCTCTTTGTCGCCCGCCAGGTTGATAAGTTGTGCCCTCTCTGCCAAGAGCTCCGTAAGTTCCGTAATTGCTTGTTGTGTTTGGACCTTTCATCCATGTCCACTGACTAGTCGTCGTATTATACTTCCAAAGATCGTACAGCTCACCACTACCAGCCGCCGCATAACCGGCACCACCGAATAACCAAAAATTTCCGCTCGAGTCTGTTAAACCTACAGAGTAGTAACGCGATCCCGGATAATTTGTGGCTGTGGTCACACCTTGTGTTCCGTAATTTCCAACTTGGTTTGTTCCACTCGTACCGGCCATCCATGCCCACTGATTCGTGCTGATGTCATATTTCCATAAATCATTTAAATAGCCGCTTGAAACACTTGCGTAACCATTTCCGCCGAAGACAAAAAGATTTCCGCTGGCATCTTTAAAACCCACGCTGTTGTTGCGTCCGCCCGGTGTTGTGGTTGCTGAAGCCACACCTTGTGTGCCGTAAGTTCCAAAATTATTTTGCGTTGTTGACCCAGCCATCCACGTCCATTGATTCGTCGCTGGATCATACTTCCATAAATCATTTAAAAATCCGACACTGGCTGCGGAATAACCATAACCGCCCAACATCCAAAAATTTCCGCTGCCATCAACCCAAGTTAACGGACTGTAACGTGAGCCCGGCATGTTCGAAGCTGCAGCCACACCTTTTGTTCCGTGAACTGAAGCAATATTCGGCCCGCTAGATCCCGAGATCCATGTCCATTGATCTAATGTTGGGTTGTATTTCCAAAGATCATTGTAACTTCCCATCAAATTGTTTCCGCCGAATAACCAGAAGTTTCCGCTCGCATCTTTCCACGAAGCCGCGTAATTTCGAGCCATCGGCATTGGCGGAACTAAAGCTGTTGAACCTTGCGTACCATACGCACCAACGCCGTTAACTGTGTTTGGCCCAGAAACCCAAGTCCATTGATTTGTGCCCGGATCATACTTCCACAAATCACTGGCGTTTCCAGCGTTATCATAACCACCGTAAATCCAAAAATAATTAGCCGAAGTCGACCACGCCACAGCCGCGTGACGAGAGCCTGGCGTATTTGCCGCCGCTGCCACACCTTGAGTGCCGTAGACACCTAACTGATTTCCGGTATTTGAACCGGTTAACCATGTCCACTGATTTGTACTTTGATCGTATTTCCACAAATCGTTGAGTCTGTTACCGTTTTGTCCGCTAAATAAATATAAATTATTACTTGCATCACTCCAGCTCACAGCAGATTGACGTGCACCGGGAACATTTGAAGCTGCCGGCGTACCTTGTGTGCCATACACTCCAACCTGTGACGTCGTATTTGAACCTGACATCCACGTCCATTCAGCGGCCACAGGATCATACTTCCATAAATCATTTAAATAAGTTGTGCCTGCTGATTCGAATTCACCGTTACCGAATCCACCATGCAGCCAAAATATTCCGTTAGAATCTTTCCAGCTTGTGCTGGAATATCTTGAACCCGGAAATGGTGCAACCAAAGCCGCTGAACCTTTTGTTCCGTAAACAGCATTTGCACCCGTAGCCGTTGAACCTGAGATCCATGTCCATTCACCAGACGCTACATTATATTTCCATAAATCATTGAGCGGACCTAAAGAGCCGCTGGCTGGATAACCATTTCCACCCAGTAACCATAAATTACCCGAGCTATCCGCCCAACGTGCCGAGATATTGCGGGCGCCGGGAGCATTCGCTGAAGAGCCCACACCTTGAGTGCCGTAGATACCAAGTACGTTCGTAGAACTCACACCTGAGGTCCATGTCCATTGATTCGATGTTGAATCATACTTCCATAAGTCATTCAGATAACCTGAAGAACCGCTCGCGCCAAAACCATTACCGCCAAAAATCCAAAAATTTCCGGAAGTATCCAGAAATCCTGAACTACCCGTGCGTGCACCAGGAACATTTGCTGCAGCAGCAATTCCTTTTGTTCCGTAAGTGCCATAGGCACTCGGTGAAATTCCACCTGACATCCACGTCCACTCGCCGGAAGTAGGATTGTATTTCCATAAGTCATTTAAATTTCCAGAAGAAGTTGTGGCCGAATAACCAGTTCCACCGAACAACCAAAAATTTCCGCTCGCATCTTTCCAAAATGCCGACTGATAGCGAGAGCCTGGAAATGGCGGAACTCCCGCAGTCGAACCTTTGGTTCCGTTGATGTTAGCTACATCATTGACGTTTCCGCCAGAAATCCACGTCCATTGATTCACTGTTGGATCGTACTTCCAAACATCATTTAAATTTCCAAGAGAAGCCGTATTAGAATAACCATTTCCGCCGAAAAGCCAAAGCTTATCGCTGGCATCTATCCAACTGACCAAATAATTTCGTGCACCTGGAGTATTTGATGCTCCCGGTGTGCCTTTGGTACCGTAAGTTCCGAGCTGGTTAATTGCGCTTGAACCTGTCATCCATGCCCATTGATTGGTACTGATGTCATACTTCCATAAATCGTTGTAACGATTCGCCGAGTTGGCGCCACCAAAAAACCACATGATGTTGTTCGAATCTATGGCCATACTGCCAGTACCACGCCCACCAGGATAATTTGTTCCAGCTGCAACACCTTGTGTACCGTAGACTCCCGGCTGATTTGACCCATTAGTACCTGAAACCCAGGTCCACTGATTCGTGCCGATATTATATTTCCACAAATCATTGTAGTTACTTCCAAAACTAGATCCACCAAACAACCACAGCGTACCGCTGGCATCTTTTGCACCGGCTACACTCGTTCTTGCACTGGGAGTTGTTGAAGCTGTTGGCGTACCTTTTGTTCCGTAATATCCTGTAGAACCGGTTGAACTTGAACCTGTCATCCATGTCCATTGATTTGCGCTGGGATCATACTTCCACAAATCATTGAAGTAAGCAGCTCCGTTATATCCACCGTATAACCAAAAATTACCACTGGCATCTGTCCAACCAAAAGCTCCGGTTCTTGCTCCGGGAGTTGTCGTTGCTGAAGCTACACCTTGCGTGCCGTACACGCCGGTGGCTCCACCGGTGTTTGATCCTGTCATCCAAGTCCACTGACTGGTTGTTTTATCGTATTTCCAAAGATCGTTCATATAACTGCCGGTTAAACCACCGAACAACCACAAATTACCACTTGTATCAGACCATGTAGCAGAGCCATTGCGCGCACCCGGAGTGTTTGAAGCTGCTGGAGTTCCTTTTGTTCCGTAAATTCCTGCGCCGCCAGCTGTCGTTGGGCCAGCCATCCACGTCCACTGATCTGATGTCGAATTATATTTCCATAAATCATTCCAATAGCCTCCGGCATAACCACCGAAAAACCATTGTTCACCGCTTGCATCTGTCCATGTTGCCGGACTGTAACGTGCTCCCAGAGCCGGAGGTGCTAAAGCTGTCGAACCTTGCGTTCCGTAGATTGAGTAAGTAACAGAAGTTGAAGGCGTTCCAGAAACCCATATCCACTGATTGACAGAAGTGTCGAATTTCCAAAGATCATTTAAATTAAAACCACCGAATAACCAAAGATGTCCGCTTGAATCAGTCCACGTTGCTGAAGAGTTTCTGAAGCTCGGAGTATTGGCCGCAGCAGCAACTCCTTGCGTACCGTAGGTAGCTGGTTGATTGATACTGTTTGATCCGGCCATCCATGTCCACTGATTAGTGCTTATATCAAATTTCCATAAATCGTTCATTTGCGGTGAGCCGGCAATTAATCCTCCGAAGAGCCAAAAATTTCCTGATAGGTCGGTCCAGCATGAAGATGAACTTCTAGGACCAGGATAATTCGCGGCTGCGGCTACACCTTTGGTGCCATGAACTCCTACGCCAGTGCCACTCAGCCCTAAACCTGCCATCCATGTCCATTGATCTGAACTTGGATTATATTTCCACAGATCGTTGTAATAAGAACCGCTATTGATTCCACCGAAGACCCATTGATTGCCTGTGGTCGCATCTGTACAAGAAGCCATACCCGTACGCGCCCCCGGATGTGGCGGCACAGGAGCTGATGAACCTTTTGTACCGTAGACACCGTTGATAACTCCGCTGCCGTTTGAGCCAGAAATCCAAGCCCATTGATTTGTACTGATATTAAATTTCCACAAATCATTAAGTGCGCCTGATGAACCAATGCCTCCGAACAAATAAAAATTTCCGGCAGCATCTTTCCAGCCTTGGCCGTTTCCACGCCCACCGGGAGTGTTTGCCGCCGCAGCTACACCTTGTGTTCCATAAGTTCCTGGTTGGTTGACCGAACTTGAACCGGTGATCCAGGTCCATTGATTAGTGCTTATATTATACTTCCACAAATCATTGTAATAACTTGTTCCGGTGTACCCACCTAACAACCAAAGATTATCACTGGCATCGATCCAACTTACGCAGCCTTGGCGCGAACCTGGATAATTTGTCGCTGCAGGCACACCCTGCACACCGTAGCTTGAACTTGAATTTGGTAAATTCGAACCCGAAACCCACGTCCATTCATTCGCTACAGGATCATACTTCCACAAATCATTAAAAAGATTATTTCCGGCAATAAGGTAACCACCAAAAAACCATTTGTTACCTGCAGAATCTGTCCAACTGCAGGAGTTCATTCGCGATCCCGGAGTGGGTGGTGTTGGCGCTGATGAACCTTGATTACCATAATTCCCTGTGGCATTTGGAGCAGAAGCTCCGCCCATCCAAGTCCACATTGATAAAAATCTTTTACCGTTCATCATGTTGCGAAATGCATAGGCCGACGGAAACAAAAATAAAATCACCACCGCAACGGCGAGATAAATTTTTTGTTTGTGGTTATGCGACATCATGATGAAATTCCTTTTTCTTAGTATTGGGCTGAGACTCCGCAGTACACAGCCACAGAGCCGGTGTTTAACACCGTACACGTAAAGACGTTTGTTGCTCCGTTATTAATTAAAAAACCTGAGTAGCTGGCTCCGCCAGCACCACCTGTTGAATTTTTATCCCAGAAAACATTTGCCGTTCCCCCGTTGTAACTTACGTTAAACGTACTGCCTGTTTGAGCGGTTACAAAGAAAGTGACTGTCCAAGACATACTGCCTGATGGCCAACCTGTAACAGTTGGAATATTTAAAGTCGTCGTTCCTGAGCATGCTGTTAATGTGTAAAGATTTGTTGAATAACCTGTGATGTTTGTAGATCCGCACCCTAAAACACCAAGTGCTCCTACTTTTTCAAAATAAGCTTGTCTAAATGTGGCAGCGCCATTCACATCTAATGTGGTAGCAGGTGCTGAAGTGCCAATACCCACATTACCTGTTGAATAACTAATAGCTGTACCTGATGTTGTCCACTGTGAAGAACTTCCGGCAGCTGCTGGAGTCCACGTTGAACCGTTATATGTTAACACTTGTCCGCTCACCGGCGGTGTTGCTGAAACAGCTACGCCACGTAAGCCAGCCACTGTTAAAGAATTACTTCCGGCAGTTGACGAAACATCACCTGCAAAAGCTGGTAAGCGGGCTGTGGCTAATGTGCCTGTTGCACTCACTGAACCTAAATCTAAAGAACTCATCGTTGCAAAAGCACCCAACCCTAAATTAGTTCTTGCTGTGGCAACATTTGTTAAATCAGATAAATTGTTTGATTTAAGAACATAACTTCCAAGAGCCGTCGCCGATGCCGGAGTGTAACCCAACACTTGCGCAATACTTGCGGCTGACGAAGTAATTTTATTGCTGAAGTTTACATAGTCAGCATTTGAAATTAAACCTGCGGTCACTGAACCCGTTGCAGAAGCTAACGGAATATTTAAAGTGTGAACACCGTTTGCTGTAGCGAAAGCCGGTGAATTTCCAGAGATGCCGATGGCAAAAGTTTGTGTTTGTGAAGCTGAACCATTTAACGATGTTAAACCTGAAGTGGATACACCGAATGCCGCCCACGTTGTGCCGTTACAGAATTCAATATTACCTGCGTTGTAACGTAAAGTACCTGCGTAAGCTACAGCACACGTTGCCGATTCCATACTGATGCGCACACCACCTGACACATCAAGTGTTGTCACTGGTGTTCGACCAATACCAATGCTACCACTACTACTAATTGTCATTCTTGCGGTCGAGCTCGTACCATAAGCTGATCCGTCATAGCCTGATTGATTGATATCAAATCCACCGGCTGTGTTTGCCCTTAACGTCCACATATTTGATGTGGTATTTGCAATTTGTAAATGAGCATTTGAAGTATCTGTTAATCTTAATCTATCACCGTAAACTTCTAAATTAGCCCCCGGAGTTGCTGTACCAACACCTACGCTACCGTCGTTACCCACAAATAATAAAGAGCTGTTCGATGAATCCGTTACATTTAAAGCTGAAGTCGCTGATGTTGTTCCAGCTCCTTTAACCACAAGTCGCGAGCCTGGAGTGCCAGAACCCACACCCATATTTCCAGAACCATCATCAATAACCGTTCTGTATGACGGAGCTCCCGGATTACCTGTCGTAAATGAGTTTGTAACTGTTCCTATTTTTCCTAAAGAATCCCATGCTAAATAAGCACGCGTTGTTGAAGCAGGTACAACACCAAACGCTGATCCAGTTGGATTGTACATACCTAACCAACCGGCATTGACCGAGTTCATTAAATACATACCACCAAGATCACCGCCAGAATTTTTAATTCTAACGATAGGATCTGTTTTATTAATTTCAAGAGCCGAATTCGGATTCGCTGTACCGATACCGACATTGCCAGCGTTATAATTAATTGTCGTGCCTGAAGTATTCCACTGTGATGAAACATTCGTTGCACTGTTGGCTGGTGTATAACCTAAAGCTGTTGTGACATCACTTGCCGATAACTGCGTGCCACTTGTAACACGTCCTTTCGTATCAACCGTAACTTTTGTGTATGTCGATGCGGTTACGCCAGTATCAGCTAACGTTAATACATTCGAACCCGAAGTTGATGTGGCATCACCACTAAATGACGGAAGCCTTGCTACCGCTAAGGTTCCCGTTGCACTTGCTGACCCTAAATCTAAAGTGTTTGCTGTAGCAAATGTACCTAAGCCCAAATTAGTTCTTGCTGTTGCACTTGACGTCAGATCACTTAGGTTATTTGATTTAACTAAATAGTTACCAAGCGCCGTTGCTGAAGCTGGCGTATAACCTAGCACCTGCGCAATGGCTGCTGCTGACGATGTAATTTTATTACTAAAATTAACGTAGTCAGCATTTGAAATAAGACCCGCCGTAACCGAACCAGTTGCCGAAGCTAGCGGAATATTTAAAGTATGAACACCGTTTGCTGTTACAAAGCTAGGCGCATTACCTGAAGCCCCGTTGGCAAAAGTTTGTGTTTGCGAAGTTGAACCATTTAATGATGTTAAACCTGAACTTGAAACGCCAAATGCAGCCCACGTTGTGCCATTACAAAATTCAACATTACCTGCATTGTAACGTAAAGTTCCTGCGTAGCTCACAGCACAGGTCGCAGATTCCATGCTAATGCGTAAACCACCGCTCACCTCTAATTTTGTGATTGGTGTAGTTGTTCCGATACCAAGTGATCCATTTGTTTTTAATGTCATCAGTGTAGGACCCGCATTTTCTGAACTATCATATCCAAAATTTAAATCAGTACCGTTGGCCCATAAAACTGGGCCTGAGTAACTTCCAGCCGTGTTACGATAAAGTTGTAATGCAGCCGTGCTATTTGTCGAAGTTACACGAAGAATTGAATTTCCTGTTGCCGGAGCCACATCTAAAATTTGACGAGGCGCTGCTGTACCAATACCCACGTAACCATTTGTGTAATTAATTGTTGTTCCTGAAGTCGTCCATTGTGAAGACACTACCGTTGAACTGTTGGCTGGTGTGTAACCTAAGGCGGTAGCTACATCGCTCGCTGATAATTGAGCGCCCGAAGTTACACGGCCTTTTCCATCAACTGTAACTTTCGTGTACTGAGTTCCTGATGTAACACCACTTTGGTTGGCTAATCTCGCATCAGCAATAATTCCTGTGGCACTCGCCGAACCCAAATCAAGACTGTTGGCCGTGGCGAATGTGCCCAAGCCTAAATTCGTTCTTGCCGTAGAAACATTGGTTAGATCAGATAAATTATTTGTTTTAACTAAAGCGTTATTCGCCGTCGCTGAAGCGGCAGCCAAATCACTCTGAAGTGTTGCAACCGTTGCACTGTTTGCCGGTGTATAACCTAAAACCTGCGCAATACTTGCTGCCGATGACGTAATTTTATTACTAAAACTTACGTAATCTGCGTTTGAAATTAAACCCGCAGTCACTGAGCCTGTAGCTGAAGCTAACGGAATATTTAATGTATGAATTCCATTTGCTGTTACAAATGCCGGAACGTTACCTGAAGTGCCATTGGCAAAAGTTTGCGTTTGCGAAGTTGAACCATTTAATGAAGCTAAACCTGAAATCGTGCCACTCGCTTGTGGTGTGTAGCCTAATGCTGTTGTTACATCACTTGCCGATAATTGCGCGCCTGACGTAACACGGCCTTTTCCATCCACAGTGACTTTTGTGTATGCTGTTCCTGAAGTAACACCACTTTGATTGGCTAAGCGTGCCTCAGCAATTGTACCCGTGGCACTTGCTGAACCAAGATCAAGACTATTTGCTGTCGCAAATGTTCCTAAGCCTAAATTCGTTCTTGCAGTAGACACGTTTGTTAAATCAGATAAATTATTTGTTTTAATTAAAGCGCCATTCACGGTGGCTGATACAGACGATAAATCACTTTGCAGTGTAGCTATGGCTGCGCTGTTTGAAGCGACAGTAGTCTGTAAAATTGAAACTGAATTTTCTAATGTTGATACTGTTGATGAAACAGAATAAACCGTTGAGCTCACAGCCGCTGCGTAAGCACTTACGTTTGATAAAGTTGAAGACACCGCTGAAACATTTGCATTTGTTGAACTTAATGATGAAGAAAGAGCTGTCACGCTCGCACCATCAGCTGGCGTGTAACCTAAAGCTGTAATGACCGTGCTTGATGTTACATTTGTCGGCGCACTGCCTGCTGCCACACAATTAAAACTTGCGCCGTTATAACTTAACGATTCAGAGGCCGTACATGTAGGAAGAGTGCTGTACTGAACAAAAGACGTTGCACTGACGCCACCTAATTTCATCGCATCGTTTGCATAAATCGCATAAGGTACGGCATTGATATTCATTGCCGGTAACGTTTGCCAGCCATTGCCGTCATTAAACTGCATAACTATTTTTCTAATATCTGAAGCACCCGGCGCGTAAGTAGCCGGCCCACCAGCATCACACGTTAAACTAGCTACCGAGTTATCAAAAACATCAGCGAATGTTGTACCGCTAGCCGGATAAACTCTGATTCCCGAACCTAGTGGAAACGACATTAATCCGCCAGTACCTGCCATACTTACTGATGAGTAAGTTTCAGCATATAAAATACAATTTCCTGCAGGATTTAAGATTGTGAATTTGAAATTTACGCTGTTAGCTTCTAGAGGGTACCCATCAGGCTTTACGATTCTTGCTTGGTACGTTGTAACTTGCGGCGTGGCCCACGCAACATGCGCGAACACCAATAGCAATAAAATATGACCCACGTACCGGAGGAAGTTCATAAACAACTTGTCGGTTTAAGGACAATATTTCATTACAGCTAAAATGCTATTAACTGCTCCAAAGGTGTGAAGTTTTCTTCATTTCGCTCCACAAAATAGGAGCGATCAAAACAACAATGTGATTAATTTTGTTGCTGACTTAGCCGCTCCAGCAAAGCGAAGCAGTTTGATGAAGAGGTCCATTAAGAGATTGTTAAAAATGTCGATGAATAAGTACATTCAAAAAAACGTTTCAACCAGACGTTATTCACATTAAGGGGAGTTATGAAAATAGCTCCCCTTTTTTTTCAAACAAAATTTATTTAGCACAAAACGTAAGCTCAAAATCTTTCATTCGCTGCGCCGTCACCCGTTTGACAATTTCTTCACAAAAAACTTATTCTCGCTCTAAACAAAAATATTTTTAGGAGCACCCGAAATGAAAAAATTCATTGCAGCACTTATCTTCGCACCAGTTATGGCAATGGCTCAAGCCGGCCAAATCGAAGCCGGTATTGGTCTTGGTCAAACTCACCCAACACTTTACGATAATTTTGAAAACATGGTTGAAGATGGTCATTCTAACAACTACTGGATCGGTTACGGCCTAACAGACAAATGGTCTGCAGAACTTGAGCATGACAGCTTAGATTTTGATAAAGCTTTACTTTCTTCAAAAATTTATTCTTTAGGTCTTAAATATAATTTTAACCCGGCAAACAAATTAAATTTCTTTGCTAAATTAGGTTTAGGTTTTGCTGACCACAAAACTTCAATCGCAGGTGTTGATGCTAAAGACGGTTTAGCAACTAAAGCTGCTGTTGGTGCTAACTTAGATCTTTTCAAACACGTAAGCTTTCAAGCGGGTATTGCTTACCACTTATTTGAAAAAGTAACGAGCGACATCAAAACTCCGCAAGCTGTTAACCCTTACTTAGCTATCGTATTTAACTTTGATGGCAAAGAGACTGTAGCTTCTGCAAAAGCAGCTGTAGCTAAAGTCGCTGACAAAGTGGCTTCTAAAGACACTGATAAAGATGGCGTGTCTGATGACGACGACAAATGCCCGAACACAACAGCAGGTGTTGTTGTAAATTCTTACGGTTGCGCAGAAACAGAAAAAGCTTCTATCGCGGTTAAAGTTTTATTTGAAAGCGGTAAAGCCGTAATCAAAACTGAAACGTTAGATGAAGTAACTAAACTTTCTGACTTCATGAAAAAGTATCCAGAAACAAATGTTCACATTAAAGGTTACACTGACAACACAGGTAAGGCAGAAACTAACAAAAAGATTTCTGTAGCCCGTGCTGAAGCTGTAAAAGCTGAGTTAGTAAAATCGGGAATCAAAGCTGATCGTATCGAAGCCAGCGGTTACGGCCCTGCAGATCCAATCGCCGATAACAAAACAGCTGAAGGCCGTATGGCTAACCGCCGCGTTGTTGCCGAAATCAAAACAACTGCTGAAAAGAAAAAATAGTTTTAAAAAAATAATTAATAGTCTTTTTGCGCTCCACAAAAATGAAGCGGTATTCACAAGCTGGACTCTTTAGTTAAAAATAAAAACGACGATAAATAATTACATTCAAAAAACGTTTCAACCAGACGTTATTCACATTAAGGGAGTTATGCAAATAACTCCCTTTTTTATTGGAAAATAATGATTTAATTTTGCGGATGAGGAGCGTAGCCTTTACCGAAAATAGTCCACGCTAAATTTTGAAATTCTGTTTGTGAAAGTTTAGAAACTTCACCAGAAATCACAAGCGCATTGAAATATCTGATGTACTCAGAGCTTTCAACCTCGTGCTTTTGCTCTAAGGCATATCGGTAAAACACTTCGTGTAAGATCGCATGAGCTTGGTCAGCGTTACTCATTAAACTCCATAGATCTTTGGAAATCACATATCTTTTATCAGCCGCTGCGATCGGTTCGCGCTGAACGACAAGCTGGCGTAATTCTGAATGATACGGAATAAAAGAGATGCCCGTATCAGGAATAGGCATTAGCTGAATTCCCGCAACAAAGTTAGCTTCAGCATAAAAGCTCTTTACGTAAGAGCTTAGAACTTTGGCCATTTCTGTGTCGTACTTTAATATCGGCTGTAAAAGCTTAAGCGCGTAATCCGCAGCAGAAGCGGGATCTGCGGCATCGGCGTACATTGATAACGGCTTAATTTTATAGCGTACGTCAGCTTCAAAAGTGTCGTAAAAAGCGCCTTCATAAAAGCCGCGCCCGTAACACTCGCCAGAACCGGGTTTTAAGCAGACGATAATATTGCCACCATTACCTACGCGGCCAATAGCGTGCAGTTGAAGAGATACTAGAACCGGAAAAATAAAGCTGATCAATTTTTTAAGCATGTCCTAATAAAGCAAACTTTGATTTTACAATCAACTGTAACGCATGGCTTTTTGTGCTCCATATTTTGCGAGCAGCGTATATTTGCTTTTGACTTCACCCCAACAAGCACTAGGCTTAAGGAATTCATGAAAAATGACCTGCTTATTCAAATCATTAAAGATAACTTTCAAAAGCTATCGAACAAGAACAAAAGATTTAGTAAAAGATCTTACGCCCAAAAAATCGGTTTAAGCTCTGGCGCGTTAACAGACTTTCTTTCAGGAAAGCGCGGAATCTCGCAAAAAAAAGCACGTCAGGTTCTTGAAAAGCTTGGCTACAGCGAAGCTGAACAAGATCACATTTTAAAATACAACCCTTTGGTTCATAACAAAAAATCACGTAGCTTTAAAAAAATCGAGCACGATGCTTTTGATAAATTGTTATCCTGGGAACACTTAGCGATTTTATCGTTAACGAAAACAGAAAAATTTAATTCTTCTCCGGCCTGGATTGCTAAAAAACTTTCGCTTGAAGTTGAAGTGGTTGAACAAGCCTTAACAAATCTTGAAACCCACAAACTGATTCATAGAGACGGAACCACAATCACAGTTTCGACAGAAGATGTAGAAACTTTCGATCAGATTCCTTCTGAGGCGATCAGAAAATCACACCGCCAGGATTTAGAAATTCATAAGAAAAACCTGACAGACATTCCTGTAGAATTACGTGATATGTCTTCAATCACTTTAGCTTTTGATTTATCAAAAATGGAATTAGTGAAATCAGCGATCAGACTTTTCCAGGAGCAAGTTGCTGAAATCGCTGAAACTTCAAACGCCACAGAAGTTTATAAACTTTCAGTTTATCTTGGGCCTTTGAGCAAATTAGATTAAAAAAAGGGAAAGCTTATCGCCTTCCCTTTTTCATTTCTCTTTAATTAATAAAATTAAACAGTGATCATTTTTACTAAATCAGCATTTAAAGATTGGTAAGCTGACTTATCAACCTTAGCTAACGCTTTTAAACTGAAATCTTGAATCGTTTGCGACGACATCACAGTTCCAGCAATGGTGGCTTGTTTTAACTCTGTCCAAGTTGGCTTATGCTCTTGGCCCGCTGGGCGCAATGAAGCTAGGTAACCAAAAAATCCACCGGCAAAAGAATCCCCTGCACCTGTTGGATCGACCACTTTTTCAACTGGTAAAGCTGGGCATTGGAAGAAACCATGTGTTTTAGAATAAACTGTTGAACCGTACTCGCCGCGTTTTACAACAACGTACTCAGGACCTAACTCAGCCACTTTTTTAATAGCTACGATCGCGTTATCAACTTGAGTTAACATTTTTGCTTCGCCTTCGTTAACGAAAACGATATCAACTTTTTTCATCACTTCGATTAAGTCAGCTTGTTTTGAATCAATCCAAAAGTTCATTGAATCCATACCCACGAAAAGTGGTTTTTGGATTTGTGATAAGACTTTTAATTGTAATACCGGATCAATATTCGCTAAGAACACAAAACGTGTGTCTTTGTATTTTGCTGGTAATTCTGGATTAAAATCAGCAAATACATTTAACTCTGTTTTTAAAGTGACAGCTTCATTTAAATTATGCTCATAAGTACCTTCCCAGTGGAAAGTTTTTCCGGCAACAACTTGCATACCGTCTAAATCAACGCCACGTTGCTTTAAAATTTCGCGGTCAGCATCTGAGTAATCAGAACCCACAACACCCACAACGCGCACTTTTGAAAATAAGCTAGAAGAAACTGAGAAGTAATTCGCAGATCCACCTAATGAACGCTCGGCTTTTCCTGATGGGGTTTTTACTGAATCGTACGCTAAACTACCCACGACTAAAACTTCTGACATTTGTTCCTCCGATTTTTGAGTTTGAGATGTCCATAGTTTCAGGACGTTCAACATTTTTAGTAGTTAATTGGCCGCACGCCGCGAAGATATCGCGACCCATTGTACGGCGTAAAAGAACTTGCGCTCCTAATTTCATTGTCTCTTGGTGGAAAGCTTGAACCGCTTCATCACTTGGACGCTCGAAACCAGAACCTGGATGTTCGTTAAATGGAATAATATTAATTTTGCACGGAACATCTCTTAAAAGTTTAACTAGAGCGCGGGCGTGATCGATTTGATCAGTTACACCTTTAAGTAAAACGTATTCCATTGTGATTTTCTCGCCTGTGGCGCGGTAATAACGGCGGCATTCGTCTAATAAATCTTTTAACGGATATTTTTTATTGATTGGCATAACTTGCGAACGAACTTCATCGCTCCAGCCGTTTAATGAAACGGCTAAACGCACTTTCGCTTCAGCCACTTTGTACATTTCTGGAATTAAACCAGAAGTAGAAACCGTGATTTTCTTTTTAGATAAGTTAACACCCCACGGAGAGTGAATAACTTCAATCGCTTTAAACACGTTATCAGAGTTATCTAATGGTTCACCCATACCCATGAATACGATGTTTGATAATTTACGGCCTTTACCTTCTTTATCTAAAGAATCTTGCACCACCATAAACTGACCAACGATTTCATCAGCAGTTAAACGGCGTTTTAATTTTTGTTTTCCTGTGAAGCAGAATTGGCAAGCCATATTACAGCCGATTTCTGAAGACACGCATAAAGTTAAACGGTCATCAGAAGGAATCACAACGGCTTCAATTGAATTACCATCACGCACGTCGAAAAGAAATTTTTGTGTTCCGTCGACAGAGATTAAGTGTTTTAAAACCGGAGGTAATTTAAAAGTGATTAAGTTTTTTAATTCAGAACGTAAATCTTTAGATAGATTTAACATTTGGTCAAAGTCAGTGACTCTTTGTTCATAAACCCATTTGAAAATTTGTTGGGCGCGGAATTTTTCTTTACCGTATTTTTTTAAAAATGCTTCTAGATCTGGAAGTGTGAAGCTGTAGAAATTAACTACTTCGGTTTGCACTGCAGTAGATTGATCTGCGGGCGTAGATAGACCCTGTTGAGTCTGTTCAGATAGCGTCATAGGCCGTCCTTCTTTGGACAGCGTCCAAGGCCATCCGTTTCTGTGACTTATTACAGTCGTTTAAATTGAGTGGTCTTTGTAACCTAAAACGCCCTTGTTTGTCCACGGGTGTTTCATTCGTGTTCCATCTATTTTGGAACACTTTGTTCCAAAATAGCGTGACTTTACCCCCTACCCCCGATAATTCTGTTTTTACAGCAGAGACGTAAAGTTTTTGCCAAACACCACAAGGGGATTTTATGAAAAATTTATTCATTGGTTTAGTGATCGGATTAAGTTCAGTGACTGCATTAGCCCAAATCGGAAATGTGGCTATTGGTGGAAGCGGATGTCCACAAGGAGAAGTTTACTTCTCTTCTATCGAAGACAAAATGTTAATCGAGTACAGCAAAATGTACGTTGATAACCAAGATAACAAAACCATCAGCCGCGTAGCTTGTAACTTAAGATTGCCGGTTACAGTTCCAGCAGGAATGCGTTTAGTGGCTTCTTTAGAATCTGAGGCGGCCGTTAATGTTTGGGCGAACAATAAGGTGATCCTAAACCAAGAGTTGTTCGTCGTGGGCTCAAGCGAAGTTCCGCATGAAGAACAGCTGCAAAACCATGGTGGCGAAGTGATTCTATTTTCACAAACGTCGACAGCCTGCGGTTCAGAAAAAGAGGTCGTTTTGGCCTATAACCTAAACGCGACGCTTATGAATATCTCAAAACAGGTAGATTCTTCAGCTTATGTTACAAAATCGATCTTGGATGTGAAATTTGAGAGCTGTTTTGACTCCGAAATTCCTGGCGAAGACTCGGTCACAGATTTGCAAGATCAAGTTGGGGTAGAGTCCGTGGGGAACTAGGTTATTTCGTAACTTAAACAAGAAAGGGGCAAAGTATGAACGAACAATTAGCGATTCAGGCTAAAATTCGCTCCCACTTTGCCCAGCTTCAACGTAAAAACCCGGCTTTCTCATTACGTGCCTTTGCCTTAAAACTTGATATCAGCCCCAGTGCTTTAAGCGAAATCATGGCTGGTAAACGTAAAGTTTCAAAAAAGATGGCGGTTAAACTTTTAGACCGCATGTACTTAGACCCGAAAGAATCTGAAGAAATTAAGCTTCTGTTTGATAACCGCCTAAACGCCCCAACCGTTGAAGGTGATGGCAAGAGTGTCTTACAAAAGTACAAAAAAAATATTAACTTTCTAAAATTAAGTTCAGACCAATTTAACGTGATCAGCGAATGGCAACATTTCGCCTTATTATCGTTAATGGAAACCACTGACTTTCAATCTGACGTTGAATGGATGGCCCAGCGCCTGGCGCTTTCGGTTCCTGAAGTGCAAAAAACTTTGCAGCGTTTGATGGATTTAAACTTAGTGACTAAAAAATATAACCGCTACACACCAACGAATGAGTCTTTAACGACTTCAGATGATGTAGCTAATCAAGCGGTTAGAAAATCACACTACGAAGATTTAAAAGTGGCCGAGAAAGTTTTAGATCACTGCCCTGTTGAATTACGTGACTTTACCGCAGTAACAGTTGCTGTTGATAAAACGAAAATCTCTGAAGCCAAACAAATGATCCGCGAATTCCAAGATCGTTTAACGCAGTTTTTAGAAGATGGCGAAAAATCTGAAGTTTATAAATTAACTTTTTACATGTATCCCCTTTCACACTCTTCCCCACCAGGAGAATCGAATGAAAAATAAACACCTAATTAAGCTCGTGATCGGCTTTTTGATGAGCTTTGGTCTTGTTACACAAGCTCATGCTTTTAATATCGTAAAAGCTTTAGAAGTGACTCTTCCAGAGATCGTTCAAGTCGGAGATAAAGCTTATGTCATTCCAGCCAGTGTGAAGTTAGTTAAACTTCCAGATGGCCGTTACGCCACAGAAACTAAAATTTTAGGTCATAAAGTCGGTAACGGTGGTGATTATATACGTTCTACATTTATTCAAATGGGCGAAAATGTTGTTGAATTCTTAGAGACAACTGAAGCTGGCCAGCAAGTTCTGACTCAGAATGGTTTAGCGATTGAAGATTTAAAAGCGACATTAACGACTGAACGTATTGTTGTGACCAACGATATCTTAATGGATAACACGGGCTCTATTGTTGATGCGATTGGTGTTCCGGGTTTAGTGATTTTAAATAGCGCAAGCTGGTTAGATCATTTCGAAAAAGAAAGAAACGTATACTTTATCGTGTTTCATGAAATGTTACGCAGCCTTGCTGTTAACGATGATGATTACGTGATTTCAAAAGATCTGATTAACTTTCCAAGTCGCTTTAAAATGTCGACTCGTTTATTGCCGCTAATTCCAATGTTAGAATCAGATTCAATCACTGAACTTGTGACTTTAGATAATGTAACAGTACAAGGTTCAGGCTGCTCTGCTAAAGCTCCGGCTTACACTGAATTAGACTTAACTAAAAACGTGATCGACATCACACTTAAAAGCTTCGTTGTTTCAAACTCTGAAGCGCGCAAAGTCGATTACAAAGCGTGTAACTTAGCTGTGCCATTAAAATTACCTGCTGGTAAACGTTTAACGATTTCATTAATTGATGTGACTGGCGAAGTACGCCCACAGTCGGCTGAGCTTCAATCAACAAGCACGCTACGCTTTGAAGGCTTCTTAGCTGGCCAAAAAGGTAAAGTGCATACTAAAACTGTGGCTTTAGGTTCTGAAGCGCGCACTGTTTTATTCAGAAAGACTGACGTGATCACAACAGGTTGCGGAACTTCTGAAATCTTACGTTTAAATGTAAACAATGCTCTAGCTTCAAAAGGAAGTGCAGTCGGTCTTGAACAAAACCAATCACAAATCAAAAAGATTTCAGTTTATTTATCACTTGAGGACTGCAACTAAGCTTGAATAGTTGCAGTTAACTCAGACAACTCGCACGGTACGCAGCCGATTTTTCCAACCACGATGCCGGCTGCGTAATTTGCTAATACGCAGGCCTGTGCTAACGGTAATCCAGAAGCTACTCCCAGCGCTAAAGCTGCAATAACTGTATCGCCGGCACCCGTTACGTCGAAAACTTTTTTTGCAAATGTTGGAACTTGCACCACATCTGAATCACTCGAAAAAATCGACATGCCTTCTTTACCTTGCGTTAACACCACATCACGAGCGCCCGTCATTTTTTGTAAAGCGCGGCCCACAGTGTAAACACGTTCGTTAAAATTTTCGATATCTTCTTCGTGAATTTTAGTTAGAGCTAAAGCTTCGTTGTAATTAGGTTTGATTAAATCTACGCCTTTGTAGAATTCAGCAAACTTCGTTTGGTGTGGATCTACCATTAAGTATTTTCCAGATTTTTTTGCCAGAGCTACGATTTTTTCAACTAAGGCTACAGAGAAAATTCCTTTAGCGTAATCTTCTAAAACCACAACATCGACTGTTGGTAATAAATCCTGAACGCGTTGTAAAATCTTAGCTTCAGTTTCTGCTGGTAAGTTTCTGCGAACTTCGTAATCCACGCGCACTAAATGATGGTGCCCTGTCATCACGCGAGTTTTGCGTGTTGTCGGGCGCTTTTCATCAACGATTAAATGTTCTGTCGGAACTTTTGATTTACCTAAAAGCTCTTTTAAAATTTCGGCACCAGTGTCAGCCCCGACTACAGAAACTAGGTTTACGTTACCAGAAAGACTTACCACGTTTTGAGCCACATTAGCTGCCAAACCTAAACGTTTATCTTCACCATCCACTTCTAAAACTGGAACCGGAGCTTCAGGGCTAATACGTTTAACGGCTCCTAAAACATATTCATCTACGCCAACGTCGCCGATTAGAAGAATCTTCTTGCTTGAAAAAGCAGAAATTTTTTCAAGAATGTTTTTTTTGACAGTCGAATCTACGTTGAAATGAATAATCGAATTTGACATCGGTAAGTCCCATAGCCAATATGGCCTATCTTTTATGCGTAATGGCTCTAGAAAACCACAATTTCAACAAAACCTCAATCTCATTTACCAGGCTAACTATATTACGCCCAATGAGAAAAAAGAGATCATTCGCTATCTTGAAAGCCTTTATCCCATCTGGGAAATGCGCTTTTCAGCCAGCAATCCTCCGCCAGAAGGTGAACCAAACCGTCCGTTGTTGCGTCCGGTTTACTGGTTAGGTAACTGGCAGTTTGCTTGTTTAGATTATTATCATCCACCTAAAGGCATTCAAAACCGCTGCGTCGAGGCTGAAAGTTATCCGCCAGTTTTAGAAAAGATCGTTAAAAAAATCGAACAAATGGTGCATGAAAAATTCAGCGAAAAAGATATTCCGCGTGGCTGGCATTTAAATACCTGCCTGATTAATTTTTACGGCAACAAAATTCTACCGGACGGTAAAAAATTAGATACCGCCCGTGTAGGCGAACACAAAGACTTCGAACCAGGCCCGGTGGCTTCGATTTCATTTGGCGAAAAAGCTTTATTTCAATTTATCAAAAGCGAAAGTAAAGCGCACAGATCAGATGTGATCTTACAACAATGGTTAGAAGATTCTTCGCTACAAATTTTTGGTGGCGATAAATTTAAAAAACAACTTTTTCACCGCGTACAACGTGTCGAAGAAAAAGGAATTTTATTTTCAGATATGAAAACGACGAACTTCGAAACTCGCCGTATTAATTTTACGTTTAGATTTGTTCCGAATGATCATATTAAATCATTCAGCGAGCTTCCGGAAAACTTACAAACTGATATCAAAGATTACGTCGCAGAACTTGGTGAGAAATCACAATTTTGGCGTAGCCAAATAGTTTAACAACCTTTGGAAAAATCAATTAAACTAAAAATCAGCTCCTTTTATTAATACAATTTATAAATTTTGCCGTTATCCGTTGTGAAATACAACGCGCCGTCAGGGCCTTGTTTAACTTGGCGAAAACGTTCTTTTAAATCTGTAAAAAGCTCTTCTTCTTTTACAACTTGCATCGCTTTATCAAACACCACACGGTGAACATGTTCTCCACTTAACGTAGCTAAGAATAAATTATTTTTAAATTTTTTAAGACGATCCCCTGTATAAAAAGTCATTCCTGAAGGTGAAATTGACGGCACCCATTTTACCAACGGTTGCTCTAAGCCAGGTTTTGATTTTTCACCAATAGCCGGGCCGTAATATTCACGCCCGTAAGTGATAATCGGCCAACCATAATTTAAACCTTTTTTAATCACGTTAACTTCATCACCACCGCGTGGGCCCATTTCAGCATTGTACAACTGCCCTTGAGCATCAAAACCTAAACCTTGCGTATTACGATGACCCATTGACCAGATCTCGGCTTTACCATCTAAAGTTAAACGCAGGATTTTTCCGTGATGCAGGTCTTTCACTTGGGCTTTATCACGCTTATCACGTTCACCAATACTCATAAATAAATGATCGCTGTTATCTGCGACAACACGCGATCCAAAATGCATATCGGTTTTTTCTACGGCATTCGATCTAAAAATGACTGAGCCATTTTGTAATTTTGTTTTGTCTTTTGAAAGTTCAGCTCGAAATAGACTTGTGGTCGCGCCACCTTCTACTTTTTCTGAAAATGTAAGATAAATATTTTTAGTTTTCGGATGCACTAAAACATCTAACAATCCACCTTGGCCTTCGGCAACCACTGCAGGAACACCACTCACCGAATGCTTAACTTTAGTTTTCACGTCACAGATAAAAAGTTTTCCGCCACGCTCAGTAAAAAGAATCTCGCTTTCAGATAAAAAATCCAAACCCCAAACAACATCATTGGTTGTGCAAAGAGTTTCTAAAGTGAATTTATCACCCTCGATCGTATATGATTTACTTTGCGCAAGTGCACTTTGAAAAATAAAAAGAGGCCATAACAATAAGCTTTTCATTGCCTTAGCAGACTCGATTTTTTATGACCCGTAAAGGCCTTATGCAGGCGACCGACTAACAATCTTGGGCGCACCCGCTAAAATGTCTCAGAATGAAACAACGCAGGGCAATCTATTGACGCCTGTAAGGCATACATTTCGCTTTTAAATTCTGCTATGCGCACAACTCTTTTATTTTTTACTTTTTTTATAACTGTAACTAATGCCCAGGCTTGGCAGATGAGCGCAGAAACCGACCCTAAAGCCTGGCTTTTCGAACAAACAGCAAAACCTTCTGTCTATACCGAGATGGAAAAATATTTTTCTGAAAACTATCCTTCTTATAACGCCAAACCTTACGTTAAAAACTTTATCGATTCTACGCATTCAAAAATAGTCAAAGAGGCACATAACTCGGTTCAATTTAAAATCGGCAAAACGACTTGTCAGTCGGCCCTGGCTATCACTTTTCCTGGAGCATCAGTGATGTCGGCCGAAGTTACCGCGCAAAAAAAATTTGAAAAAGAAATCACTCGTATTGAATCTTACGACTGCTTAGGTAAAGTCGATCTGCACAAAGTTTTTGGGCTTTTACTTTCAGACGAATTTCAAAGACAGGCGATTGACGGATTAAAAGCTATAAATACCGATCAATCCCGCAACAAAGTCTGCCAGCTGGTCTCATTATTTCCGTTAGGTTCGGCGAACTTCTGTTTTACCCAGCATATTCTTAAATTGCAAAAGCAGTACATCATACATTCTTACAATGAAGAAAACATCAATAAGCCAGATGTACCGACGCACTTTCGCGAAAGTGTTATGGTTCTGACAGAGCTAAATAACGGCGAAGTCAGTCTGTATAACTTAACTTACGGCCGTGGACCCGACTTACCCTTACATGGCGTAGTTAAAAAAATTATTAAAAACCAACAACAAAGCATTATCGGAAACCTCATAAAAATGGCGAAATAAAAATCGCTAAGGTGGTACATATGATGAAAACAAAATTATTCGCTTTTATTTTAGCTTCAGCTTCAATCAACGCTTTTGCGTGGCAGGTTGTGCAAAATAACAACCAGAACTGGTTATCGTCAATTGAAGCAGCCCCATCTGTTTACGCCGAAATGAACAAATACTTTTTACAACAAGACCCTTCAAATGATGCCCGAGCTTATGTTGAAAACTTCGTTGAAACTATTCATGCCACTATGGCTCAAGAGACTCAGGAATTTATGTCACAAAAGGCCTCTCAACCCGGCTGTGTTCCTTCAACACAAGTTAGCTTTCCTGAACAATTAACTTCAAAATATAATTTTAGCAGCAAACACGAATTTGAAAGTAATTTTTTAAAAGTTGAATCTTACACTTGCCTTGGAAAATTAGATTTAGACCGCGTTTTTGAAACCTTGATGTCTGAAGCCTTTCAAAGAAAAGCGATCAATGGGCTTAAATCCATTCGTTTAAATCAGAACACCAATCAAGCCTGCGTTGAAACTAAAATTTTTGGTTTAGGTACTTCACGCTACTGCTTAACAAAACACGTACAAAAAACTCAGAATCAATACATCATTCAATCTTTTAACGAATCAAACGTGAAAAACCCAAGTGCTCCGGTTTATTTTAAAGAAACGATCAACGTGATTACCCGTTTAGCTTCAGGTGAAATCAGCCTTTACAACTTAATGTATGCCCGAAGCGTTGATTTATCATTTCGTAGTATGGTGAAAAGTAAAGTTGAAGCTCAACAAGAAGACGTTCGCAACTATCTTATCGAAGGTGCTCAGTAAAATTATTTCGTCGCAGGTTTAATTTCAAAACCGCGGCGAACCAGTTCAACTAAGAACGGCCATTGGTATTCCGCCGCAAGAGCGCAGTGTAACCCCTTAAGATCAGTGAATGACACTTTATTAAAGACGCCAGGCTGTTTTTTCTCGCGAATCAGTTCACTATTTAGTTTGTTCATCACTAACGGATCATCCGGTGTTAAATAAATATGAATCGGCGTTTCTTCATTTTTATATAAATTCCAGAAGGCATTTAATTCATACAGCGTTTTACTCTTACTAACGTGATCAATAAATTCTTGCGGTAATTTTAAATCCGGAAATTGCTTAAAGTTATCTAAGTTAAAAATCGGTTTTCCGCGTTTTAGATTTAGTTCACCTAAAGCCTGCGGCATAAATCGCGGCGTTAAATCAAACAGTGTCAGATACCACGGAATATCTTCTAATTTTTTATCGCGTAAGCGAATTGCCAGTAATCTTCGGCGATTCCACATATCTGCAAATGCTGAAAATAAACCAGGCTTTGTGTGCTCTTTATAAGTTTCTTCAAAGTTCACCAACGGGCAAAATAATTCGATGGCTTTAAGATCTGCTTTTTTCTTTTTACCTTTTATCAATGAATGTTCATCTAAGTAATTGGCAATAAACACTCCAGGCCCAGAAAGACTGATTCCCATTAAATAGATATCAGAAATATCTTTTGCCCATTCAAGTTGGTTGTGCGTGATTAAATTTAAAATATAAAAAGTGTGAAGGCCCTCTTCAATGCCACCAATGGTGTAATCAGTATTCACTGTTAAGTTTCCGTGACTGGTTAAACTTTCAATCACTAATAAATGATAACCCAAATCTTGATACGCGATACGCGCTAAAAATCTTTCCGCTAAAAATTCATCGATGTTTCCGTGAATTCCCATGCGCACAATGATCAGAGGCTTTTTTTGGATTTTTCCTTTTTCAGTTTGTAATCCCAAAAGCCCGCGAATCTTTAATCCCGGCTGTGGTTCAAACTGAACTCGTTGAAATTTAGTTTGATCGGTGACGTCAAAATCAACATAGATTTTGCTTAAAAAACTCTCCCAGTACGAAAGGTTGTACTGGGCTTCGCACTTTGCAGGCACTAATTCTGGTGATGAAAAACTAAGCTTACACTGCTCAGATACGTCTAAAGACGGTTGCCATCCCTTTGTAGCCATCATTCGCGTGTAAAGCCACTCGGGATAAACTGATAATTTCGGTGAATTATTAATCACTGAATATCCGGCGAACGCTGGACCAACAGCTAAAACTATAGCCAAAACAGTTAGACGCATGAGAGTCACATATAGAGTTTTAGCTCGACAGTTCATAGTTGTTTTTCTACAATACTTTCATTTTAAAGTCTACAAAGACAAATGTTACAGGAGAATAGCTCATGCCAGCTCAAGATAATTTAAATCCACACGCTAACGCTCATTTGCAAGGACCTTTATTTCAAAATGCCCTTACAACAATTAACGAAGCAGCGAAATTAATTAACTGCGATCCAAATATTTTAGAGCGTTTACAACAACCTCGTCGTTGCGTAACTGTTTCTGTTCCGGTTCGTATGGATGACGGTTCAGTAAAATGTTTCACTGGTTACCGCGTTCAGTACAACTCTACTCTTGGCCCTTACAAAGGCGGTATCCGTTACCACCAAAACGTAGACTTAGCTGAAGTTGTTGGTCTTGCAGCTTTAATGACTTTCAAAAACTCTGTATTAGGTATTCCTCTTGGCGGTGCTAAAGGTGGTATCTGTGTTGATCCAACAAAATTATCACGCACAGAAAAACAAAACTTAACTCGTCGTTATACTTCTGAAATCGCTCCATTCGTAGGCCCTACTAAAGATATTCCAGCTCCAGATGTTGGAACTGATCCACAAACGATGGCTTGGTTCATGGACACTTACTCTCAAGAACAAGGTGGCTACGCACAACCTGGCGTTGTAACTGGTAAACCTGTTGAGATCGGTGGATCATTAGGCCGTAACCATGCAACGGGTTTAGGTGTTATCTACACTTGTGAACGCGCAATGGAATTAAAAGGCAAATCTATGCAAGGTGCTAAAATCGTTATCCAAGGTTTTGGTAACGTAGGTTCTTTCGCAGCAAAATTTGCAGCTGAGCGCGGTTCTCGTATTATCGCAGTTTCTGATGTTTCTGGTGGTTACTTCAACGGTGACGGCTTAAACGTTCCTGAAATGATGGCTTACGTAAAAGAAAATAAATCATTAAAAGGTTACACTAAAGCTCAACCAATTTCGAATGCGGAATTACTTGAACTTGAGTGCGACGCTTTATTACCATGCGCTTTAGAAGGTCAAATCGACGTTCACAACGCAGAAAAAATCAAAGCTAAAATGATCGTAGAAGGCGCGAACGGTCCTGTATCTGCAGCAGCTACTAAAATTTTAGATAAACGTGGCGTTTACATCGTACCAGACGTTATTGCTAACGGTGGTGGTGTTATCGTTTCTTACTTTGAATGGGTACAAGATATCATGTCATTCTTCTGGGATGAGCACGATGTTGATGCGAAACTAAAAGGCGTAATCCTTAAAGCTTTCGACAACGTTCACAAATTTAAAGAAGAGAAAAATGTTGATATGCGTTCAGCGGCTTTAGCTGTTTCGATTCAACGTTTAGAAAAAGCGATGTTACTTCGCGGTTTATACCCACGCTAGTTCACATGAGCTTACGCAAACCTTGGCTTTTTTTACCGTCAAAGTTAGCGCATGATCTAAGCCCCTACGGTTTAGAATTATATTCACTTCTAAAGGGTTCTGACACTACACCGGTGTGGAACCCTTTTTCTTTTAAAAATCTGATTTTCAAAAATAGACTTGGTATCGCCGGTGGCGTTGATAAAAACGCTGATCATCTTGAAGCTTGGCGCCGTGTAGGCTGCGGCTTTATTGAAGTTGGCACTGTCACACCGCAACCACAAAGCCCTAACCCTGGCGTGATTATGAATCGCGATGTGCAGGCTCAGGCTGTGTGGAATAAGATGGGCTTTCCGTCTGAAGGTGCGAAAGAAGTTTATTACAATATCAAAAAATTTAAATCTCACGCTTCAACACCGGTGTTTGTAAATATCGGTAAAAACCGTGTGACTGAAAATGCTGATGCCCACAAAGATTATTCAGAACTGATTTCGCACTTTGCCGATATCGCTGATGCGTTTGTGGTAAATATCTCAAGCCCGAATACAAAAGGTTTACGTGATTTAGCATCGCGTGAAAACTTCACGGCTTTCATTGCTCCTATTCGTAAACACTATGACGATTTAAAGCTCACGCAGCCTTTATTTTTAAAACTAAGCCCTGATTTAGACCAAGATGGCCAAGAGACCGTTCTTAAAAGCTCGATAGATCATGGCTTTGATGGCTTTATTTTAACGAATACAACTTTAGATCGTACCCATACGCCCCATTTTCCGACGGAAGGTGGCGTTTCGGGTAAACCGCTTAAAGAAAAATCAATTCAAGCTTTAAACAGCGCTAAAAACATTATTCTTAAACAAAATGAGAAAAAATGTCTGATTTCTGTCGGTGGAGTGATGACAGCAGACGATGTTTTTGAAAGAATAAACCTCGGGGCAGACTTGGTTCAGGTTTATTCAACCTTAGTCTTTGAAGGCCCTGGTTTTTTTAGAAAGGTTTCAAAACTTGCCACACTCCGACAAAAGGACTCCGCAAACTAAGTCCGGTCAGCAAACTGACAACCCAGCTGCATCAAACGGCAAGAAACACACACGCTCTAAAAAGAACTGGATTCCGGTCGTTGCCGGAATTCTAAAAAAAGGAAACACCATTCTTGTTGGCCAACGCCCTGAAACACATACTTTAGGTGGTCTTTGGGAATTTCCCGGCGGAAAAATCGAAATGGGCGAATCACCAGAATACGCTTTACAGCGTGAACTGCGTGAAGAACTGGGCATTGAAGCTGAAATCGGTGATTTAAAAATTGCCTGCACACACTCTTACGGTGATGTCGGAATCTTAATTTTATTCTATGAAGTTTTATTCTGGAAAGGCGAACCCAAAGCTCAGCACCACACGGGCTTAGAGTGGGTTGAACCTTCAACTTTACCTACGCGCAATATTCCAGAAGCAAATCGTAAAAACTTACCTCGAATTTATAAGGCGTTTAACTTATGAAAATCTTGATCGTTTGTCCTAAAGTAAACGATCAAGTGCAGTTTCTAGCGAGCGAGCTAGAAAAAATGAGCCTTCATATCGAAATCACTGAAAGCGTTCACCCGCTTCGTTTGTTATTAAACAAGTATGATTTAATTCACTTTATTCACACGGATGACAAAATTGATTTAAAAACTGTGTTATCGGCCTGGTCAGCCAAAGCTTTAGGAACAGCGACAATGCTGACAACTTACAGCCGCTTAGAACCAGGTTTACTGCAGGAATTTGAATTTAACTTTTTTGATTCGATCACTTTACCGTATATTTCTGAATTAAAGAAAATGCGCTTTTACCGCGGACCGAAACTGATTTTACCCTCGTTTCCACCGGCTGGCTTAACGGCAAAAAAAGAATTTTCTTTTGAACAAAAGCAATTTGTTTTTCCGGTCGTTAAAAGCTTTGATGATTTATTAAAAATTAATCTTCAGGCTTTAACTGTTTTAAATGAGCAAGAAGGATTATTTGTTGATGCTCATATGCTGCGTTCAAAAAAAGAAGCTGGCCAAAGTTCCGCTTTACGCAAAGCCTGGACAGCGTTTATAAAAAAACACCCGCAGTTTAAAAACTTTAAACTATTCACTGAAGCTGCCACATTAAACGAAGTCTTAGATGAAAATTCATCATACACGTTTATTCACCATTTAGATTTAACCAGCGAACAAGTGGCCTTCTGGATGGAAACAGCTTTAACGTACAATAACTTTTTAATTCTTCACGAAGATCAGGGCTCTGGGCTTTCGAATTTCTGGAAAACAGAAAAGAATTGTTATATTTATTCTCCGCGCTTACCGGCCAGCACCCAATTGCATGCGATTAATAGCTTTTTAGAAAACGCACAGGGTCCAGCTAAACTGCACTTCGATTTTAGAAGCTCTCTTGATGTTAAACTTAACGAGCTAGCTAGACTTTACACTAAAATCGTTTCGCAAAGAGCTTCCTTAATGCAGCCTGATTCAGCTAAAATGTAATCTATGTCGACATCGAAAGAAAAACTAAGAATCTGCCTCGTCGGACAAAAAATCCAGGTGCAATCACGTTCGTCGGATACTGGTCTTTTATGGCCTCTAGCTCGTGGGCTTTCTAAAAAAGGCCATGAAGTTACTATTCTTTCTTCGACAACACCCTTAAAAAAATCTGAAATCTATCGTGATGGTGTACGTGCGTTTTATTTATTTGAAGGTCAGTCGCATTACAAAACTCAGCGTTTTGTCGATGCTGTTCATAAGAAGTTTATTTCACTTCATATGGAAAAACCTTTCGATATCGTTCACTGTTTAGATGACGGTGGATATAAAATCGGCCGCCATAAAAAGAATTTTGAAACTTGTGTGGCTTACGACGTTCAGGCCACTACAATGGCCGATCTTTTTTCGACGTTAGCTGAAAACGATGGAACTCTTCAGTCGCAGTTTAAAACTTCGATCAAATTAGGTTACCGTTTTATTCACAATTACTTTGCGAAAGATAGAACTTTACTTGATACCGCTGATGGTTTGTTTGTCACAACCCCGCAGCAGCGCACGATCTTAGAGAGATATTTTTTATATCCTGACTATCACACCTATACAGTTCCTTACGGAATTAATTTAGGTGACTTAGCTCCGCGTGAAGAGTCTGCAAATTTTAAATTAAAAATGCAGATTCCTGAAGATTCACAAATTATTTTAGCGGTTTCTGATTTTTCAAATGCCTCTGAATTGCGTCCGCTCTTAAAAGCGTTTGAAAAAATAGTTATGAAAAATTCAAACATCTATCTTTTCTTAGTGGGCGATGGCCCTAGATGGAAAGATGTTGAATACGATATGCTTAAGCTTGTACTTGGTAGCCGTGTGATCATGACAGGCTCTATGACCGCCGAAGATCTGTTAGACAGTATTGCGGCTTCAAGTATTTATGTGGATTTAAGTTCAAGATCTACAGGCCTAGAGCCAAGCTTGATTGAAGCCATGGCGCAAAAGAAAATCGTGATCGGTTCAGAGCTTTCGCCGATTGCTGAAATTATTGAAGATGGCCTTGATGGTTACCTGGTTCGTCCAGCCGATGACCTAAGCATTGCCCATTTATTAGAAAAAATATTGCACTCTCAAGATGCATTTGCGCTTATTGGAGAGGCAGCCCGCGACAAAGTTCTTAAGTTTTTTAACCGTGAAAAGATGATTGAGGCTTTATTGGCTGCTTATTACGAAATTATCGCAAAATCCCCGTATTTTAAGCACCGCAAAAAGATAACTGGCCCTCTTCAAAGTCTGTTTGCAAAAGAGAAATAACACGACATAATAGATCAGTATTTTCGATAACTTAGAGGCTATATGACTAAAGCTGACCTGATCAATCTTGTTTCTGATAAAGCCGGCATCACTCGCGTAAAAGCAGAGGCCGTGGTGAATACTATTTTTGATACTATGGTTGAAGCTTTAATGAAAGACGACCGTATCGAAATCCGTGGTTTTGGTTCATTTGTAAATCGTGAGTACGATTCTTACAAAGGCCGCAACCCAAGAACCGGCGAAGTGATTTCTGTCGACGAAAAGAAATTACCGTTTTTTAAAGTCGGCAAAGAACTCAAAGAATCGCTAAATAAATAATTTAGCTCTTTTTTTGATTTGCTTCCAGCAAACCTTATTCTAAAGGGCCATCCTCTCGGATGTCCTTAGTGCTAAAATCGAAAATAAAAAATTTAGAAATAAAAAAAAGCGAGGAACAAATCCTCGCTTTTTTATTTTTGCGAATAAGAGATCGGAATTAACCAATTAACTTAAGCGCCATCATTGGGTTCTGATTAGCTTGAGATAATACAGAAGTAGTACCTTGTAGTAACACTTGGTTACGAGCTAATTCAGAAGTTGTCGCCGCGATATCAGCATCACGTAAACGTGAATTTGCTGCACTCATCGACTCAACCATTGTACCGATAACGTCAGTCGTTGAAGTTAAACGATTTTGTAAAGCACCTAAGTTAGCGCGTGAACCGTTTACTGCTAATTGCGCCGTATCTAAAGCCGCTAAACCATCGCGTGCACCTTGTTTGTTAGTAAAATCTAAAGAAGCGATACCTAAGGCATCAGTTGTTACATTCGTTTGACCTGCATCGTAACCGATCCAGTCAGTTGAAGGATTCGCAGAAGTACCAACATGAATGTCATACACGCCACCAGTTCCGTCTAATAATTTACGAGAACCGAAAGCTGTCGATTCAGCCACACGTTGAACCTCAGACTTAAGAGCATCAACCTCTGACTGGATGAATCCGCGTTCAGCATCACCGATCGTATCAGAAGAAGCTTGGATACCTAACTCACGAACACGAGTTAAGATATTTGATACCTCACCCATTGCTTGCTCAGCAGTTTGAATCATCGAGATACCGTCATTAGCATTACGTGATGCTTGACCGTATGAACGAATTGTTGATTTTAAATTTTCAGAGATCGCTAAACCGGCAGCATCATCACCAGATTTAGTGATACGTGAACCAGTTGATAATTGCGCCATCGATTTTTGCATTTCACGAGTGTTACCACCCATTACTCTTTGCGCATTGATCGAAGCTACGTTTGTTGAAATTCTTAAACCCATGATAACCCTTTTTCTGAACTACTTTGTAGTTCTGTGTACGTGTTGGTGACCCTGCACTCACTTCAGCTGGCTCTTCAACAAATACTTGGGACAGTCACTTCACCAAGAATTCTCCGAACAACAACTTTCATAAGTCTCGCGTCGTTTGCTTGGTTATCCTTTCGGCTAGTCTAGGAATCACTTTAGTCTAGTCGAGCAAAACTAGACCATGGTCTATATTAAACTAGACCTTCGTATTGAAATTAGGACCTTCAACCTGTGTTTTTCAACACCTTGGTCTAGGTCCATTAAACTTGTTTGGATTTTAACTACTTAAGATTTTGGCCCCACTGAGCCATCGTTGGAACGATCCAACTATCTAGATAATAAGACACCACGATTGATTTCGAATGGCGGCGGCAAAGATCATTTGAAGTATCAAATTCATTACCGTTAAAAACTTCTGAATTTACAGAGACAACAACTAACTCACCGTTATCTTCCATTAAACCTGCACCACCAGAGTCACCGCTGCACAGACCAGTTCCTGCTTGTTGATCGATGAATAACGCTTTGCTGTTAAACCAAAGATTCGAATTGTTGTTTGCGTCAGTACGCTTAACTACAGTTTTTCTAAGTAACATCGGATCTTCTTCAAAAGTTCCCGTAATACCATAGCCGTACAAAAATAAATCCGAAGTTAACTGCTCTGGATTAGTTGAGATTTTAAAAATCGGAAAACGCGCTGGAGCTTTACGTGATAAATGCACTAAAGCCAGATCAATATTTTCGTCAAAAACACTTAGTTTTGAAATATCACTTTGGTATTCAGGGTGATAAACCATCTTATCAACCGGAATCGCATGCTGGCTGCGCGTATAACCGCTGTCACAAGTCACATCGGTATAAAACACGGCCTGCATTTTTACGGCTTCGTTCACACAATGTGCTGCTGTTAATAAAGTTTGATCGGCAATTAAAGTTGATGAGCAAAGGTGTTGTCTGCCTTTTGCATCTTCGTAAATGAGTAAAACTGAACGGTTAGAATCGGCTTCGTAAGCTTGAACTGCTTTACCGCCAACAATACCGCTTCTGTGTCCTGGATTACATTCTTCAGAAAAATAATCAAATCCCGATTCAGTTGCATGCGCTGGTTTCTTTTTTTCAGCGCATGCACTGATCATGACCACCATAATAAGCAAACTTAAAGTTCCCCAACCCTTTTGCTTAATAGATGTTTTCATAACAAGTCCCCTTAGTAGTACCCTGGCTATATATAGCCAGTTCCCCATGACAGTCTTAACCGTCTTTTAATAACTTTTGTGAGACTACTTTTAGCGACAATTTCGGTCACTTTCCATAGGAAAGTGCTTAAGATGAATAATCAACAAGACTGTCAATTCTGTTGACGTTTTTAAGGGCCATGTAAAGGCGTTCAACGCCTAAAGCAATACCTGCGCTTGGAGGCATTCCGTACTCTAAAGACCGGAAAAATTCTTCATCAAGAGTGACAGAATTTTTCCCTAATAATTTCTTTTTTTCTAAGTCTTCAAGCGCGCGCGCTCTTTGCACCGTTGGATTATTAAGTTCGTGAAACGCATTCGCAAGCTCTAACCCTTTCCAGTACGCTTCAAAACGCTCGGCCCAGCCGTCTTTATCTATACGGGCCAAAGCTGCCTGATACGGAGGGTATTTTTCAACAAATACCAAACGATCCTGGGGCCATTTATTTTCGATTTTTTCCATGAAGATTAAATAGAAATAATCATCAATAGTTGTCGCACTTTGCACATCGACATTTAAGCTTTGTGCTAAAGCTTTGAGTTCGTCAGTGGTCGTGGTCGGTTTAAAATCAAAGTTACAATATGTTTTAAATAAATCGGGAATTGAATAAGTTAAAACTTCTTTAGGGCGTTCGACACGTAACTTATCAGCTAAGTATTCAACAAGTTCAATCATGTCATGCTTGATATTCGCTAAGTACGACATTGAACGATACCACTCAAGCATTAAAAACTCGTGATTATGGCGTTCTGTTTTTTCGTTATTACGAAATACCGGGGCAATTTCAAAGATACGCTCAGCACCCATACTTAGTAATTTTTTAAGATGAAGTTCAGGTGATGTCGGTAAGTAATATTTTTTCTTTTTAGAACCTAAAACAAATTCTGTTTCAAAAACATCAAGACTTGGTTCTGTTCCCGGACATTCAACAAGAGTCGGTGTTTTCACTTCTAAGAAGCGTTTTTCTCTAAAAAAATCGCGGATAAAGTTTTGATATTCAAAAAAGTTTTTCTTTCTTAACCAAGGATCATCTTCAGCCTTATAAAACCCAGGGCGGTTTGTGTGATTAGGCGCCAGTAAAACAAACTGGGCAGAGGGCATAAGAGCAATTAAATCGCCATCAGCTAATACGTCAGCTCCGGTGAACTGAGGAGCATCTTTGGCTTTGTAAGTAGTGACGTTGTTTACACCCACACGAAGCTGATGCACTCGGCCATACTGAAGAAACCCACGCGGACAGTCCGGGTATGCCGTCCAGTGTTGCTGAAGATATTCATCTCTTGTTTTGCTCATTGATAAAAGATGACTTATAAAGTGAGTCTATGCAAACACTATCTCTATCACAAGAATTACCAAAACGTTTTGGATCTTTATTCGAACAACAGTTTAATCATTACAAAAATAAAGCTGACTTTGTCGCTTTTAAAATGATTTCTGAAACTACACGCGACTTTACTGTTCGTAACGGTAAACCAGACATGATGCACACATTCCACGATATCGGAGTGCTTATTGAAATCATGAAAGATGGTCATATCGGTTATGGGGCCACTTGTGAATTAACTCCGGATGGAATTGCAAAAGCTTTTGCAGCGGCCGAAAAAATGACAAATGTGAGTTCTAAATATCCGGTGGCTAAATTTGATATGTCGGTTCGCCCTAAATCTGTAGGCCAATTTAAATCTCAGCGCCAAACAGGTCTTGATCAGTTATCAGCGGCACAGATTTATGATTTTTTAAAAAAGACATCGTTAAAATTAAAAGTCAGCGATAAAATCATCACAGCTTCTGCTGAAGCGATGGTGATTGAATGCCGTCAAAAGTATATGTCTTCACAGGGCGCAAACTTTGAACAAGATTTTAATATTATCGTCAGCGCTTTCTCAGCGACAGCTCAAGATGGCAACGAAACACAAACACGTTCATTACACGGTGGCCGTGGTATCTGTTTACAAATCGGTTCTGAATTTTTTGATTTAGATAGAACTTTGGCTGAATGCGAACAAACTTCAGCTGAAGCGCTAGAATTATTAACAGCACCTAATTGCCCGACTGAAACTTGTGATGTGATTTTAGCTCCGGATCAAATGTTATTACAAATTCACGAATCAATCGGCCACCCGCTTGAATTAGATCGTATCTTGGGTGATGAAAGAAATTTCGCCGGCTGGAGCTTTGTTCAACCACAGGATTTCGGCTCGTTAGAGTACGGAAGCAAAATCATGAACGTGGTTTTTGACCCAACAACTTCAAACGAAATGGCAAGTTATGCCTTTGACGAAGTGGGAAACCCGGCTGAAAGAAAATATTTAATTAAAGATGGCATCTTACAAGCGGGTCTTGGTTCTTTAGAGAGCCAATACAGAAGTCAAATCTCAGGTGTTGCGAATTCCCGTTCAAGTTCATGGAACCGTGCCCCGATTGACCGTATGGCTAATATTAATCTTGAAGGTGGCTCACATACTTTAGATCAAATGATTTCAGAAGTTGAAAATGGTGTGATCATGTACGCTAACCGTTCGTGGTCAATCGATGATTACCGCCGTAAATTCCAGTTCGGCTGCGAGATCGCAAAACAAGTTAAAAACGGTAAAGTGGTTGGAACTTTAAAAAATCCAAATTACCGCGGTATCACTGTTCCTTTCTGGAAAAGTTTAAAAGCTTTAACGTCGAACAACACAGTTGAAACTTACGGCTCACCTTATTGCGGTAAAGGCGAACCAAGCCAAGTTATTCGCGTAGGCCATTCATCGCCGTACGCTTTATTTAACAATATTGAAATCTTTGGTGGTTAATTTATGAAGACTTATATCAAAAAATTCTCTGAAGAATTATTTTCGACTTTAAAATCTGGCGAACAGCTAGGGTTATTCTTACACTCTGAAGATTCAACGTTCTTACGTTTTTCACAAAGTAAAGTTCGTCAAAATACGTCAGTACACCAGCACGAAGTGACATTGCAGTTTAACAAAGAACAGCGTTCATTAAAAATGCGCTTTAACTTAACGATGCATCTTGAACATGATTTACAAAGTGCCAAGCACTTACTTGATGATGCTCGTATTCAGCTTATGCAAATGGACCCGCACCCGCAGTTTATTGCCTTAAAAAATAATGGCACCTCTGAAACTTTCAAAAAAGTAGACCGCCCGGCTGATTCTGAAGTGCCAGGTTTAATCTATGAAACTTACAAAGACACTGACCTTGCTGGGTTTTGGTGTTCTGGTCCGTTAAGACAAGCTTCGATTAACTCTGAAGGTCAGTTTCACTTTTTTGAAACAGATTATTTCTTTTTAGATTATTCGTTATACAACGGCCCGAAAGCGGCTAAGGGTTATTACTCGGCTGAAAAATTCTCGTTACCAGAATTTCAAGCGCAAGCTCAAGCTACGAAAAATAAATTAAATCTTTTAAACCGCCCGATGCAAACGATCCCACGTGGAAAGCATGATGTGTACCTTGAGCCGATGGCAGTGGCCGAAATTTTAGGAACAATGAGCTACGGATCACTTAGCCAAGGTAATTTTAATAAAGGTTATGCGCCGTTAAAAAAATTAAAAGATAAAGAATTAAAATTATCTCCGAAGTTTTCGATGACTGAAAATTTTGATTTAGGTTTATCTCCCCTGTTTAATTCAGTGGGTGAATTAAGCCCGAACAAAGTAAGCTTAATTGAAAATGGCGAATTAAAATCTTTACTTACAAGTACGGCAACAGCGAAAGAGTACAATATTGAAACAAACTTCGCTGATGTTTCAGAAGCTCCGCGTAGTCTAGATGTTAGAGCCGGCACTCTAGCTGAGAAAGACGCATTGTCAAAGTTAGGTCAAGGACTCTACTTATCTAACCTTCACTACATCAACTATTCAGACGTGCAAACAGCGCGTATGACAGGGATGACTCGCTTTGCATGCTTTTACGTAGAAAAAGGCGAAATCGTCGGTCCTATTCAAGACTTACGCTTTGACGAGTCGATTTATAATATCTTTGGCGATAACTTAGTCGAACTGACAAAAGAGTCTTCAGTTTTTGTAAGTACAATGACTTACTTAAAGCGTGAACTTGGCGCTTTCAAGACACCGGGTGCCTTGATTAAGAATTTTAATTTTACTCTGTAAATGCTTTTGTATTTAAGTTAGAATAGGTTTATACACGATAATTAGGAGAAAGATTATGGCTCTTACTAATATTCAAAAGATCGTTCAAAAACTTTCTGAACAAAAAAACGTAAAAAAAGTGATCGCTGACGTTCAATCAGTGACTCACGATTTACAAACAAAAATTCAAAAGCTGTCAGCAGACCAAGCGGTTAAGAAATACAAAGACTTAGCTAAAAAAGTTGTGGCTGCAGAAAATGAATTACAAAAAGAAGTTCATAAAGTAGTTACGCAAGTTAAAAAATCAGCGACTGACGTTGAAAAAAACTTAGCAGCTTACAAAAAGAAAGCTGAAGCTCAACGTGCTAAGATCGAAAAAGCGATCAAAGCTAAAGCGGCTGAATACGGCGTAAAAACAGCTAAGAAAGCCTCTAAAGCGAAAACGAAAGCAAAACCTGCAGTTCGTAAAGCTAGAAAAAAAGCGGCTAGAAAATAATTTTAAGACTGAGATAAGCCAAGGCTATCGCTAAAATGCAAAAGCTACACCTAGCGAAGGCATAAGATAGCTTTGGTTAAACGCTGACTTCGTTGTCAGGTTGCCCGATGTGCGCGAAGAAAAACTTTCGCTGATATAATACAATCCTACATTAATCTTTGATCTCTCAGACAAGTTAAATGACGCCGAAAACTTGGCGATCATCGTATTGCCATTCCATGACTCTTGACCCGCCGTCTCGCTAACATCAAGCTTAGCATAAGGCGAATAGGCGCCGGTTACGATAAAACTCGTGAAACTCTTTTTTAAGAATTGATAAGAAATTCCCAGATAAGGATTTGCTGAAGTCAGTTTTGTGTAAGTTGAATCAGAATAGTTTTCAACGCTATTCACATACAAATAACCTAAAGCCAAATACAGCGGAAATTCTTTTTTAAAAGCCACGTTAACATAGCCATCGTAAAAAGTTCTGCCAAGACTTGAAAGCTGTGTTGAAGAACGGTTTTCTTGCAGAGTTCCTAAATCAAGACCAACCCTCACCTGCGACATAGCCGGTACAGCCAACAATAGGGCCGCGATAAAAACTAGTTGGCGATAAACATTTTTGAAATACATTTTGTATCGCCTCCGTATTGTATGAACGGAGTCGAACCAGACCGCGTAAGCACTTTCGTGTTATCGACACCGATTTGAGAAGGATCATAAGTAAACTTTTCGATGGCATAGTTCACAACAGTTGTTGCTGTTGTTGTTGCTGTAGCGATATAAACTGTGCCCGTGGCCGAGTCATAAGCAATTTCAGAGATTCCATAAAGTAAATGTGGGTAAGTAGCTGGGTACAAACTCGCATCGTAAATCTTTTGTGGCGAAGTAATTGCATTTGTTGTTTCATCAACTGAATAAGCATAAATACTATTTACATCAGTGGCTGTCGTGTTACCCGCGTAAGCCACAATAAGCTTAGCGTTGGCTGCATCATAAAAAGCTCCCGTGGGATAAGCCGCACCCGCTACACCTAGCGGCCCTGCTTGCGCCGTCGCACACGTCGTTCCACCCGTTGCTGCGAAAATTCCGAAACGATTTTGATTGGCAGCCGCGTGTAAGAATACAAATTTACCATTCGATAATGTTAATACTTTCGAAATTAATGTTGTCGATGTGTTACAAGGAGCTGCCGTAGGATTGATATACGGCGCACCTAAGCGCACATTTCCTGAAGTGATGTATTCAACTCCATTTGATTTTGCCACGGCGAAATCACCGTTTGAAAGTTTAAACAAATCGCGCAACTGCGAACTTAGCGCCGTCGAGTTATTCGTAAAAAGTGAACGTGCGCCATTAGCCTTTTTTTCAACTTTTTCAATACGGCGTAAACCCGCCGTCGCATTTTCAACTAAAACATAAATGTAATTATCATCACCATTGATCATACCTGCCGGAGAATCACCTGCATTTGACGGCGAAGCCAAATAATCGGCTATCGTTGCATCAACGCCGCCATCAGATAAACGCACGCGGTAAACAAGATTTGATGATGTGGTCGCGCTAAATGTTGTATTAGTGCCGGAATAACAAGCTCCTGAAGCGATGTAAAGGTAGCGTGAATTTGAAGTCGATGACGCTTCTTCTGGCTCTTTTGCACAACCATTGGTTAAAAGAACGCCTAAGCCCACAACAATTTTAAATAATTTTTTAGCACCCATAATTTCATTGTCGGCGATGTGACACGAAATCGAAATGGACAATAGACCGGAAAGACCCATATTAAGAAAAGAACCGACTAAAATCGGTGCTTATTTATATTGCATTCAGGTCCTAAGTACAACTGCGCAAAGATCCCGTCATTTTTGCCTTTTCCAGACCTTCGTGCTAGCGTAAGCGCCGAACAATGACATGGGGGCTTTCATGGATTTAAACACGTCACTTTCTACCCTTAACACGAACTCGGAATTTACAGGCCGCCACGTCGGTCCTACTCCTGCCGAACAACAAGAGATGCTTCAGACACTTGGTTTTTCAAACTTTGAAGAACTGATGACTAAAGTTGTTCCGAAAACAATTTTTTCAAACGCTAAGTTAAACGTTGGCGACGGAATTTCTGAATTTGAAATTTTAGCTCAACTTAAAAAAACAGTTTCTGAAAATAAAGTTTTCAGAAGTTTAATCGGTATCGGTTTTCACGACACAATCACACCATCGCCGATTTTACGTAACGTTTTTGAAAATCCGGTATGGTACACGGCTTACACGCCTTACCAACCTGAGATTTCTCAAGGCCGTTTAGAAAGTTTATTAAATTTCCAAACAATGATCACTGACCTTACAGGTATGGAAATTTCAAATGCTTCATTACTTGATGAAGGAACAGCTGCTGCTGAAGCCTTAGTAATGGCGCATTCATTATGCAAGAAAAAAGACTGCAACGCTTTCGTGGTTCACCCACAAGCTCACCCGCACGTGATTGAAGTTTTAAAAACTCGTTCTGAGCCGTTAGGTTTAGAAATGATTATCGCTGATCCGATGGCATACGATTTCAAAAAAGAAATCTTCGCGGCGATTTTTCAATACCCAACAACTGAGGGTAATGTTGAAGATTACAAAGCGATTTCTGCCAAACTTCACGACCATGGCGCTTTAGTTGTCGCTTCAGTTGATTTATTAGCGTTAACTTTATTAACTCCTCCAGGTGAATGGGGAGCTGACATCGTTGTCGGTAACTCGCAACGTTTCGGTGTTCCATTAGGATTTGGTGGCCCTCACGCCGCTTTCTTAGCAACAAAAGATGCTTATAAACGTTCTTTCCCAGGTCGTTTAGTCGGTGTGTCTGTCGATTCACATGGTAAAAAAGCATTACGTTTAACTTTACAAACACGCGAACAACATATTCGCCGTGAAAAAGCGACTTCAAATATTTGTACAGCCCAAGTTCTTTTAGCAAACATGGCTGCGATGTACGGTGTTTACCATGGTCCAAACGGATTAAAGAAAATTGCACTTCGCACTCACCGCTTAACTCAATTAGCAGTGGCTGGTTTAGAAAAACTTGGTTTTAAAACAACGACAACGCAATTCTTTGACACGGTTAAAATCAAAACTGATAAAACAGCTTCGATTGTTCAAGCGGCTGAAAAATTAGAAATCAACTTACGCGTTTACAATGATGGCGTTGGTTTTTCTATTAATGAAACTTGTAACCACCAGTTAATCGAAGATTTATTAACAGCGTTTAACGGCGGACAAGCTTTATCATTTAAATTAGCTGATCTTGAAGCGGGTTTAAAAAATCAATGGAACAAAGAATTCGTAAGAACTTCTGATTTCATGACTCACACTACGTTTAACCGTTACCACTCTGAAACAGAGTTAATGAGATACATCTATCAATTACAAAATAAAGATGTAACGTTAACTCACTCAATGATTCCACTGGGATCTTGCACGATGAAGTTAAATGCGGCGACTGAACTTATTCCGGTTTCATGGCCTGAAATTAACAAAATCCATCCGTTTGCTCCAAGCAATCAAACGCAAGGTTACCAAAAATTAATTAAAGATTTAGAAGCTAAACTTTGCGCGATCACAGGCTTTGCCGCTGTATCATTACAGCCAAACTCTGGTGCTCAAGGCGAATACGCAGGTCTTTTAGTTATTCGTGAATACTTTAAAGCTAGAAATGAATCACACAGAAACGTATGCCTAATTCCTTCTTCAGCGCACGGTACAAACCCTGCGTCAGCAGCCTTAGCAGGCTTTCAAGTTGTAGTTACAGCTTGTGATGAAAACGGTAACGTTGATTTAGCAGATTTAAAAGCGAAAGCAGAATTACACAAAGATAAATTAGCGGCGATGATGGTTACTTACCCATCAACTCACGGTATCTTTGAAGAAGCAATTACTGACATCTGTGAAGTGATTCATAAAAACGGCGGCCAAGTTTACATGGACGGCGCAAACTTAAATGCGTTAGTGGGCGTAGCTCAACCAGGTAAATTCGGACCAGATGTTTCTCATATGAACTTACATAAAACATTTGCGATTCCTCACGGTGGTGGCGGTCCTGGTGTTGGCCCGATCGGTGTTGGGGCCCACTTAGCTCCGTACTTACCGAAACATTCTTTAGTTAAAGAAGCAGGTCCTGCAACTGGTGTAAGTGCAACAACGTCAGCTCCATGGGGTTCGGCTTCGATTTTACCAATCAGCTGGTCATACATCACAATGATGGGTGCTGCTGGTTTAAAACAAGCGACAATGACTTCGATTTTATCAGCGAACTACATCGCGAAAAAATTAGCGCCGCATTACCCGATCGTTTACAAAGGTAAAGAAGGTTTAGTGGCGCATGAATGTATTATCGATATTCGCCCGTTAAAAAAATCTCATGAGATTGACGTAAACGATATCGCTAAACGTTTAATGGATTTCGGTTTCCACGCACCAACTATGTCTTGGCCGGTGATTGGAACATTAATGATCGAACCAACAGAATCAGAATCAAAACGTGAGTTAGATCGTTTCTGTGAAGCGATGATTCAAATCCGCAAAGAAGCAGATGCTTGCCCTGACGTTATTAGAAACGCTCCTCACACAGCTGAGGCGTTACTAGCAACAGAGTGGAATCACAAGTACACACGCGAAGTTGCGGCTTATCCGGCTTCCTGGGTTAAAACAAACAAATACTGGCCACCAGTTGGACGTGTCGACAACGCTTACGGTGATAAAAACATCGTGTGCTCATGCCCACCGTTAGATTCATACCAGTAATTGCTCGATGAAAAAAATCGTTCTGATCCGCTTAGATAAAATTGGCGACTTGATCTGTACCTTACCGACAGATCAAGTTTTGGATCAGAACGTTTATGATGTGACCTGGGTCGTTCAAAAAGGCATGGGTAACATCGTCAATTTCGGTGAGAAAAAACGCCGTTTTATCGAATTAGATAAATCTAAACCTGAAGAATCTCGTAAAATTTTTGCTGAATTCCTTAAACAAAATGATTTTGACTACGCCGTTAGTTTTCAATGCCCTTGGTGGATTAACTACGAACTTTTTAAAGCACGTATTCGCCACCGTATCGGTGTTTTAAGCCAGTGGCACAGCTTTCTGTTTTTAAATGAAGGTGTTCGCCAGAAGCGTTCTCGTGCGATTAAGCATGAATTTGAATACAATCTTGAACTGGTTGAAAAAATCACTGGCCCGCTCACACAAAACCCGAAAGAAATTTATTTTAAATTTAAAAAACCACAATCAACGGCAACATTAGAAAAATTTGGTTTATCACCAAATTATATCGTGGTTCACCCGGGCATGATGGGTTCAGCGCTGAACTGGCCCCAACAAAAATACATAGAATATATTGATAAACAAATTAAATTGAATCGTCTCATTGTGATTACCGGAACCGATGCTGACGAACCTTATTTAGATAAAATAAAATCTGTTTACCTAAACCATCCACAAGTTAAATGGTTGCAAAGTAAATTAAATTTCAGCGAACTTTTAGAAATTTTAAATTATTCTGAAAAAATAATTGCGCCCTCGACAGGAGTCGCGCACATCGCTGCTAGTTTAGATAAAGAAGTGCATGCGATTTTTTCGCATATTCGCGTTCATCACCCAATACGTTGGAGCCCACGCGGAAAAAACATTCATATTTATTTACCAAAAGTATCTAATCCAGAAACGTGTGATCACTCTGATTGCATGACTAAGATCGAGCTTCCTTAAGCCTAAAGTCCTGTAAAATTCATCAACATTTTAGAGACAATTCAGTCTTGTTTCTAACCTATATTTTCTCTTTCTCCGTCTAAATTTTCTACAAATTTAACGCCTCTACAGTTGCGGGAAATCCGCACCGATAGAGCCTTTGCGAAAAAGAGGACTCAACATGAAATTCATTTATAAATCCATTTTACTTTCTTCAATTGTTATTACGACGGGCTGTATGAAAGGCAAGTCGAGTGTGGAAGGATCAAGCCAAAAGGCCGCTGAAGCCATTGGTTGTGATAGCTTTAAAAGTAAAGTGTATGACTCTATGTACGACTACTTAGATAACGAACAAGATGCTCCGCAGTTATCAGAATTTTCTTCTGCTCTAGCAGATAAAATCGATCAAATTGCGCTGGCACAAAAAATTGATAACCCAGAAGCGGTTGCAAAATTAAAACAAAATATTTCTAACTTATATAAAGTGTTAATCGAAAAAGCGGCAGAATTAAAACAAACAAAAACGGCCAAAGAACACTTACAAACAATTATCGAAATGGAAATGGAAGACGTTTCTACTCCAGAAAACGTTCAGTTAAATCAAGTCAGCGCCAAAGCTTTTGCTCAAGTTGACCAATCAGTTAAAGAGTTAGACGTACAATGTGGTACAAGCTCTCCGACAACTGGCGAAAATGAAGAACCAGGTGACCCAACAACAGTTGATCCGGGAACTTCAACAGGTTCTACTGGTGGAACAACTGACCCAGGTACAATTACTGATGCACCAGCTGCCGTTTCTCAAAAAAATGTTATCGTAGGTTCACATAATGTATTAGCTACGGCTTATCAAAGCTGCGCGGTTTTAGAAATTCCAGAAGTTTCTGCGGCTACGCCAGATGCTCAAGGTATCGAACGTTATGGTACACATGAAGATGGTATCGGTGGTAAGCGCCGTGTATCTAGCTTAAGCTCAGTACAAAACACACATCCTTATATTAAGGTAGCCGGTGGCGCTCAGGCCGGTTGCTTCAACGTAAGAAATAATCCGTTAATCTATGATTACGGTGGATCAGCTTCAGTGGCTAATAACATTATCGACTTTTCTAAAAATGCCGGTTCAGGAACTTCAGCTTTAGGTGTTGACTGTTCAGCATACGTTTCAGCTTCAATTGCAGCTGGTGGTTTACGTTATAAACCAGGTGTAGAAAATAAAGCGGTTTATATCCGTCAGAATTCATCTAAATTTATCAATGCGGCTAATTCAGGTTTTACATGTTTTAGCAATGCAACAATGACTCCGACAGCGTCTATTAAACCAGGCGATATCGTAGGTGTTAGCGGTCACGTGGTGATCGTTGATAAAGTAGGTGCTGACCCATTCGGATTAAAACGTTTAAAATCAGCGAGCGATTGTAATTCAATGACAACATCGTACTTTGATTTCACTGTCAGCCAATCTTCTCCGTCTAAAGGTGGTATTGGTTTAAATAAGTATATCGCAAAAGATTACTTACGTGAGTCTTCAAAAATGACGACAGCATTCTTAGGTTTTGCAAAAGCAGCTTGCCAAGCTTACTTTGGCGGCAAAAATGTAGCTACGCCAAGTTCAACTTACGGCGTATTACGCCACAAAGGCACAGCAGAATGTTTATCGCCAAGAATCCAAATGGCATATCAAAGTTGCGTTAGCCAATGTATGCAGTAATATAAAGGAATGTCAGAAGCACATTCTAAAATTTTCGATCTAATTTCTCAGCCAGAGTTAAAGACCTTAACTCTGGCTGATTTCATTAAGACGCTGTCTGATTACTTTGTTCAAAATCCTGATGATCTTACCCCGTGGGATAAAGAGTACTGCCAAAAGGCGTATCGTTATTATTACTTACCTTTAAATTATATTCGTAACGAGAATGTCGTTAAACGCGGCCTGCAGGTTGAATTCTTTAATGGTATTGAATCAACTGTTGATTGGGGCACCGGCCCAGGCACGGCAAGTTTAGCGCTTTCACAAACGCTTCCGCAAAGTTTAAAAAAGCAGATTCTCATTGATCAGTCTCCTATAGCTCTTAAAAACTTTACCGATTTAAAACAGTATTTAAAAAATCCTGAATATTCGAACGAATTAAAATTAAAAGGCTTAGATGTTGATTATAAAAAATCGTTATTAGTTTTTTCGTACAGCTTAACTGAGATGAAAAAGCTTCCGGATGGATTTTTTGATTTTGATTCAATCATCATTTTAGAACCATCAACTCAAGACGATGGCCGAAAACTTTCAGAGCTTCGCCAACAATTGATTGATCGCGGTTATTACATCTGGGCTCCGTGCACGCATCAGCAGGCTTGTCCACTGCTAACACAGTCTAAAACTGATTGGTGTCACGATCGTTTTCATGTCACAGCTCCAAAATGGTTTTGGGATACCGAACAGCATTTACCTTTTAAAAACAGAACCATTACAACAAGCTATATTTTAGCGAAGAAAACCCCACCACCCGCTTTTATTAAAGATAAAGCGCGCACCGTGGGTGATTCGTTAGAAGAAAAAGGCAAAACGCGCCAGTTAGTTTGTAGATCATCAGAACGCGAATTTTTAGCGTGGATGCATAAAGAAAAAAATCAGCAAACAATTCCGCGCGGAGAATTAATCACTATCCCGGCTGACGCTGAAAAAAAATCGAACGAATTAAGAGTAAAAACCAAGATCGATGGTTATGAGTAAGCCTTTTACGGTCTTAGGTTAACTAACCTTAACTTATTCGCTGCATCTGACCCGATAAAAAATACGGCCTGTTTATCTAAACCTTCGACTGAATAACCACCGCATACGATTTTTTTAGAATCTAACTTCACGCGCTCTGGAATAAATTCAGTTGTTGATTTAGAGCACACCCCAAAGCTTGTTAATTTAGTGTCTTGCGCAAACCAAAAAAGAATTTTTCTGATCTGGCGTTCGTTAAGTTTTTCAGACATTAATGGGCGCGCACACTTAACCATGTCTTCCGGTGTTTTTTCTTTTACACATGAAGCAATGCCGATTAACAATTCTTTTTCGGCTGCTAAATCTTCTTGCGCTACACCACGTTTAACCACATCAAATTGCAAAGCATGACTTTGTAAAGCAAACACTGAAGTTAAAATTAAAATATATTTTATCATCGGCTAACTCCTTGGCGACTGCCTTTTTGTGGCGGTGGATTTTTTGGCATTGAGACCGTCGGCTGCACTGAATAGTAATCGTAATTATCTTTAAGCGATGTATTTTTAGCTTGTTGGTGACAAGTTGGACTAATAATTGATTTCGCTTTTGTTCCAAAATACCCAGTCATGCGTCGGCATTGATCAATTGAAGCCGGGCAAACGTATTTTCTTTTGTTCTTAGAGGCGAATTCTAATTTTTTCTGAGACGCTGCCACATCAGCTTGAAATTCTGGTTCATATTCACTGCAGTTAATCCCCTCGTCCCAGGCTGGATTCACAAAGAGCGCCCAATCAAAATCTCTGACCTGCACCCAGTTTCCGTTGTTACATTTAAAAAATGGATTAACACCTTCAACTAATCGGCTCCAAAAAAGATAACCACCGTAATTAGCTGCCAGATCACCGTAAGATTTTATTCCTGTTGTCATAAGACCGAATCTGCCGTTTTCAAGCTTGTTGCCATAAGCTAAAGCCGCATCAATTTTTTGCGCCATTGTGCCTTTAGTTTTATTTGCGACATCGTAATAATCTTTACCTTGATCGAAAAAATGTCCGAGCTTATCGACACCGATATAGTGACCACGCACATTGATTGAAGGTTCTACACCAGCTAAAGATAACATTCCGCCTTTGTTTTTACTGCCACGGTAAATGCGATCTGTATCTGTATTCGACTTAATAATACCTGAAGATTCTATGGCGTATTCTTCAAGCTCACCAACAACGCCACCTAAAAGTTCATCACCTACGGCTGTGAAAAGATCTTCAGTGCTGCACGATTTATCAAACGCCAGACTTTTTTTAACTCGCGACAAAACGCCTTTTTCATTTACCTTTTCTGTGGCTTCTTTTAAGCGCTTATTAACTTCAGCATTTAAAAGACTTGTCGAATCTTTAAGGGGTTTATATCGGCCGCTAAAATTATCGACCTCGTAAGCCTGAGCAAAGCTAAGCCCGATGGCCGTAAGAACAAAAATAAAAGATCTAATTCGCATAGTTATATTTTAATCAGCAAATAAACAAATTAGATAAGCTATCGGCGCTGAAACGTGTGTTTTAGACTTTAGTTAGAGTGATCTTTGTCCTTAGGAGCGGTTAAAAACAAGTACACAAAGACCCCGCCTAAGCTTAAGACAAAAAATAAAACAATTCCTAAAGAGATTGTCGCAAAAGATAGAAAATGACCGTCGTCCATACTATTTCCTTGAGCAGCATCATACCCGAAAAACCTTGATTCAGTAAGGGCTAACACGATACCTTGCCTGCATTGTACGAGGAAAAATATGTCTTTAAAAACTCCCCTATTTGATGATCACGTAAAACTTGGCGCCCGCATCGTAGACTTTGCTGGCTGGCAAATGCCGGTTCAATACACTGGCCTTAAAGAAGAGCATAATGCTTGCCGCACACACATTGGTTTGTTTGATGTTTCTCACATGGGTGAAATTCGCGTTAAAGGCCCTAAGGCTGTTGAAACGCTTCAATGGTTAACAACAAACGATGTGACTAAATTAGAAAACGGACAAGCCCATTACAGCTTACTACCGAACGATCAAGGTGGCCTTGTAGATGATATCTTTATTTACTGTTTAGAAAAAAACGCTGACTACTTAGTTTGCGTGAATGCTTCAAACAAAGATAAAGATTTTGCGTGGATGACTAAACACAATAAGTTTGGCGCCGACATCACTGACGAATCTTCGCAATGGGGACAAATCGCCATTCAAGGCCCTAAAGCTTTAGAATTATGTGATGCTTTATTTCCAGATTTAAAACCAAGCACTTGGCCACGTAACGTGATCAAAAAATCTAAATTTCAAAACTTCAACATCATGGTAGCTACGACGGGTTACACTGGTGAAGCCGGTTGCGAAGTTTTCGTTGAAGCTGCTGGTACTTCAGCTTTATGGAATGCTTTAATGGCTCACCCGTTAAAACCAGTTCCAGTAGGTTTAGGTGCGCGTGATTCTTTACGCACTGAAATGAAGTTTTCTTTGTACGGTCATGAGATCGATGACAACACTAATCCTTACGAAGCCTTACTTGGTTGGGTTATTAAGCCCCAAGCTAAAGATTTCATGAACAAAGCACAAATCGTAGCGGCTAAAGAGCAAGGCTTAAAACGTAAATTAATCGGTTACAAAACCGTTGAACGTGGTATTCCTCGCCAAGGTTACGAGATTAAAACTTCAGCAGGCCAAACTATCGGAATCACAACAAGTGGGACACATTCTCCGACTCTTGATGAACCGATCGGCATCGCTTACGTTGAAACTGCGCATTCAACTGAAGGTTCCGAGATTTTCGTGGACATTCGCGGAAAGCTTGTTAAAGCTGTCGTTGTAAAAACACCATTCATCAGTAAATAATCGTGCTGCGCACGAATAAGTAACTAGGAGCTACCAATGGGTACATTTCATATTCCTGAAGATTTTTATTACACTAAAGACCACGAATGGGCTCAAGTTGACGAGAACATCGTAACTGTAGGTGTTACTGAGTTCGCTCAAGACCAATTAGGTGAAATCGTTTACGTTGACCTTCCAGAAGAAGGACAAAAAGTAACGCAAAACCAAGCTTTTGGCGTTGTAGAATCAGTTAAAGCGGTTTCTGACTTATTTGCTCCAGTTTCAGGCACAGTTATCGAAGTAAACTCGGCTTTACTTGACGATCCTGCGTCTTTAAACGACGACCCAAATAATGACGGCTGGTTAGTACGCATCGAGATGGATTCTGAGAAAGAATTAGCTAACTTAATGCGCGCTCCAGACTACAAAAAGCTAATCAGCGAAAAATAATATTGTCTTTTTAAATCAGGACGGTTACTTTAACCGTCTCTGTTATCGTCTGTGCCCAGTTGGTGGAATTGGCAGACACACTAGGCTTAGAACCTAGCGCCGCGAGGCATGGGGGTTCGACTCCCTCACTGGGCACCATTTATCTCACTTCCGTTCGATCTTAAGTTCAGTCGTATTGTTAGTTTGTTCGCCTTCGGCTCACGTCTCACTGGGTTCTTAGTTACGATTTTTGTCTTTCTTTTGTCTTCATTAAAATTTTGATCTTCGTGTATAACTAAATCCAGTGAATCAATTGTCTTGGATCGAAGAACTTTTACCCTTTGAAGTTATGCAAAAGAAAATGCAGGACGGTGTTGGGTATTACTTAAATGAAAAGTTCATTTTGTTTTTAACTGAAGACAGCAAAACCACTGTTCATCGTGGCAAGTCTTATCAGTTTCAACTTTATTTCGGCGCTTTCTTTCCGATCGTAAAATTAAAACATAACGCCGTAATTGCGAAGTTTCCGTTTTTAGAAAATCACCCAGTTAAAAAAGAATGGCTTTATATTCCGGCCGAAAATGAAAACTTTGAAGACGAAGTAAAATTAGTCTTACGCGAAGTTTTAAAAGGTAATCCGCTCTTTGGCATTCCGGTTCAAGAATCAGCGGCAGAAAAACGTGCACGTCTTGAAGCTGAAGATGAAATTCCTGACCCGCGTAAGCCTAGCTTATTTAACACTGATGCACCGAAGGCCAAAGCTAAAGTCACGGCTAAGAAAAAAGCTGAGCCTAAAAAAGAAAAACCAAAATCAGAACCAACACCTAAAGCGCGCGCTAGAAAGAAAAAAGCTAAAGCCAGCAAAAAAGCTGAGAACGCTTTTCTTTTAAACTTGGCTAAATCACGCCGCTAAGGAATTCTACCTGTATGTCTGAGCAAGATAAGCTTAAAACCCAATTAGAAATCGCTCTTGAGGCTTTAAAGTACTACGCCAACGCCGAAAACTATGGCCAAGGCGAATCGTTTGGTGAGCTTTCGCGTTTAAATGACGATGATCTTGAATACATTCCATCAAATCGTGGCCATGATACCATCGGCGGCAAACGTGCACGCCGGGCGCTTTTAGAAATCAGTGATGTCGATGGCTCGCAACGTTTACTTAAAGACCGCGAAGCTCTACAGAATAAGAAATCATAACACTGGATTTACGTCGAAGGCCTAACAGCTTGCATTCAGCCCTAAGTCTATCCTCACAGAAACTTCATATATAATAGTGTCAGAGACATGTTAAAATTTGGCTATATTGAGGAGCCTTTCTCATGAAGCTTTTTTTATTCATTTCATTGTTGAGTTCGTTTGTTTTTGCGTCGGAATATAACTACAAAAGTTATTGGTCTGATTCAGGTTATGTTAAAGCCGACAAAAATTCTTCGTTTAAAGTTTTACTGAAAAAAAGTCCTCTGTTTTCAAACGGCGCTATCGCTGTAATGACTTTAACCCAAAACAATCAGGAAAATAAAAACACCGTTATTAATCTTTTTAAAACTTCAGTAGGTAAAGATTGTAAATGGAGACTAGATAACATTGATGGTTTAGAAATTCACGAGTGCGTTTCACTGAAAACCGGCGCTCTGTTTCGTTTAGCCTACAACAATAAAACTCAGCAGTTCTCAACCGGCTCTGTGGCTTTACGTTATGTTATGCCAAGTTATGCCGAACTTCACCTTTTACAAACTGAGCACTTAACAGGAACAAAACCAAGTGCCCCGAAAAAAACAGCGTGGCTTATCGAAGTCTTAAATCAAAAGGCGTTCGCAGATGGCTTCTCGTTTGATATTTCAAAATACATTAACTTCACTGGCTCAAACATTCTGGGTAATACCAACGGAGCTTTAAATAACGTGGCTGATGCCGGTAACAACATTGCCGGTTCAGTGAATAATATTGCAGGGGCTGGAAACAATATCGCAGGCTCTGTTAATAACGCGGCTACAGCGGGAAATAACTTAGCCGGAGCCGGAAATAATTTAGCGGGCGCTGGTAATAATATCGCAGGTTCTGTTAATAATGCGGCGGTTGCCGGAAATAATCTTGCCGTGGCCGGTAACAATGTCTCTGTGGCAGGAAACAACATTGCCGGATCTATTAACAACGTTAATTCAACAATTAACGACACCTTAAGTTCTAAAAACGTAGCTAAACTAAGTGCGATTGCCGGAGCTACTTTTGGATTAACTTCGTCATTAGGTTCAATGGCCGCAAACTTCTTAGTTAACGGTACATATTCGATGATGCGTACACTTTTTTACGAAGCTAAGGGCGAATTCACACCCGAACAAAAGAAAATGCGTCTAGAGCGTTTTGAAAAATCATTAAAAACATTTCAAGATCTTGAGCCGCAGTTAAACGATATGGCCAGCAAACTAGCCATCGCTTCGGCAGAATTAACTTTAGCCACTGGTGTAACACAAGAAGAATACTTAGCTAAAATTGATCAAGACATTACAGCGGTTAAATCTTTACGCCCAGGCGATGAATCAAATGGCCCGGCCTGTACCGAAGATGAAAAAGCTTTAAAAATCAGACAGCTTGAAGATTTCAAAAAAATTATCGTTGCCGCTGATAAAACAAAACCAAAAGTCGCTGTGTGCGAAAACATCGAATCTCTTTATAAAACTTGGGTTAATGCTGAGTATGCCTTATTAAACTCTCGCCGCTTAATTTTACAGGATTTACGTTTATTTAACGGAACAATCATTGACGGTATTGAAACGCAAACAAACTTTCAGGAAAACCGCAAACTTAATAACGCTTGCGCCGATTCAGCTGAAAGCAAATTAAAAAAAGTAGAACGTGAATTAGACGGTAAAACTTGTGACAACGATATTTCTTCTGTCTTATGCCAAAAATACGAAGCGTATAAAGGCATGGTTGAAAGCTGTAAAGAAATGGCCTCACAAAAAACAGATGAACGCGATGAAGCTGAGCTAGTGACAGCCACTTCAAATGTTTCTAAAGTACTTGCGCAGTTTTCGCGTGAGTTAGCTTCATTAAGCTGCGACGGTAAAACACAAAATTGCACGCCGGGTAAATTAGACCGCGTTAGAAATGATATGAAAGATATCTTTGCAAATGCGGCGAAACAATGTCCGCAGTTTTTCTTTGCAAAACAATTTACTCCAAGAACACCGGCTGCTGCTGCCCCAGCTGAAAATGCTCTTGCTGCACAAGCACCGCAAGCAGAGCGCCCGTCGTTCTGGACTCGAATTAAAAACTTTTTTACAGGCGGACCTAAAAAGGTTAACGAAAAAGCTGCTGAAGAAGTTCTTTATAGCGGCGGTTAAAACCCAGCCGCTTTTAATCTCTCTTTTGTGCAGGAATGTGTTTCACGCATTCCTGTTTGAATAACAGCTTTACAAAGTACTTTGTTATCTTTTGCGCGGATAAAATTAAATTCAGCCGAGTTTCCACCCGTTGTGATTTGCTGAACCCAGTACGGTTGCGCTGAAAAATAAATTTGCGACTTAACTTGAATACCTTCTTGCACGTTGTTTACAGGGCTTCCTTTATCCGGAGACTGTGCGCTGCCTGAAACGATCACTGGTAAATTATCAAAATTAATTAACGCTGCCACGTGATCATGACCTACGATCACCGCTGTGATTTTTGAACGGTACGTTTTAAATAACGCGCGGATCTTAGTTTGAAACGCTTTTTTCTCGGTCCACTTGTGTTCACCGATCGTTAAGCTTGGGTGATGATAAACCACGTACACTTGTTTTGCTGTAGTAGCTTTTAACTGTGATTCAAACCACGTCATTTGTTCGTTCACGTTGGCGGTATTATCTGAATTTAAAACAAAGAATACGACGTCGCCGTTTAAATAAGTTTTTGCGAAATACTCACCGGGCATTCCAAAGTATTTAACTTCGTTAGCATAGCCTAAGTGATGATTACCAATAGCTACTACATCAAAAGTGATTCCAGCGTCTTTCCAGGGTTTCCAGTTTTGCTCGTAAGTGCCTTTATAGATGTTATCACCGGGCATAACCATCTTTTGTGTTTTAAAGCTTGTGATAGACGCTAATAAAGATTTTGAATTGCTATTCCATAAGCCGGCATCACCAACGACTGCGAACTTAAGTTCTTCGGCAAAACCTGACAATGAAACAAATAACAGCGTAACAAACGTAATGAATAACTTCATGATGTGATTTCCTTATGCATTTAATGTTCCGAGGCAAAAGGCATCACTGCAACTAAATTTATTGATTTATAAAGGAAGCGCTCCATCAAAACGGAACGCTAACAATTTGCTGAATGTTTCTTGATAAAACTATTTAAGTTTTTCGATCCAATTTAAATTATCGGCTTTGTAACCGTACTGGATGTCAGTTAGCTCTTGGTAAAGCTTCGTTGTAAGCTCGCCCATTTGGCCATTATTGATCTTAACTTTCCATTCTTTAGCCGCTAATTCACCCATTGGAGTGATCACTGCCGCAGTGCCTGTACCGAAAGCCTCGATAAGGTTTCCGTTTTGAGCGCCTTCACGAATTTCTGAAAGTTTAACTTTACGTTCAACAACAGGTTTACCCCATGATTTTAAAACTTGAAGAATAGAATCACGAGTTCCGCCCGCTAAGATCGTACCTTCTAAAGATGGAGTTACGATTTCGTTTTTGAAAACGAAGAACACATTCATTGTTCCCACTTCTTCAACGTACGTGCGAGTTGTATCTAACCAAAGAACTTGTGAGTAATCTTTTTTCTTAGCTTCGTAAGCCGCTTTTAAGCTTGAGGCGTAGTTTGCAGCCGCTTTAGTTGCGCCAAGACCACCTGGGCAAGCGCGTGTGTAATCTTCTTCAACCCAGATATTTACCGGAGCTAAACCAGATTTATAGTAAGCACCTACCGGAGATAAAATAACAAAGAACATGTATTCGCGAGATGGGCGAACACCTAAGAAACCTTCGTTACCGATTAACGTTGGACGAATATATAAAGCCGAACCTTTATTTTCAGGAATCCAGTCTTTATCGATTTCAACAAGCTTACGAATACCTTCTAAAAATAATTCTTTCGGCGGAGCCACCATGCAAAGACGTTCAGCGCCTTGGCACATACGGTTCCAGTTGTAATCCATTCTAAATAAAGCCACATCACCGTTACCTTGGCGGAAAGCCTTCATGCCTTCAAAAAGAGCTTGTCCGTAATGCAACACAGAAGCTGCCGGATCTAATGCAAGTGGACCATAAGGAAGAATTTGAGAATCGTACCATCCCTTAGCATCGCTATATTTCGCCACGAACATATGATCAGTAAAATATTGGCCAAAGCCTAAATTATTCGCGTCAGGTTTTTTAAGGGGCTGCGTCGTTTTTGTGACTGAAATTGGGGCTAAATTCATGGGCGTATAGAATCACACCACTGCTTGCCTTGACAAGATTTTTTATCCCCCCAGATAATGATTTTCTGACGAGAGGAAATACCATGCGTATTACGTTAACTGCCCTGCTGTTTTGTCTGCCTGCATTCGCCACAGCAAACGCTGCTGATAAGCCGCAAACTATCGAATGCCCATTAAAAGTGCCAGTGAGTTTTAAGCCTGAAAAAAGCATTCCAACGATGCAATTCCGCGATTTTGAAACTGATACCATTGAGTTCCAACGTCTTGAAATGTTTGATCAAGATCCTAAAAAGAAAATGTCGTTAAAGCCTGATAACGGCGATGCACCTCCTCCGCACACATGGACAATTAAGCCCCCAGAAGAGAAAAAAGAAGATGGCACTCCCGCTTGGCAACAAACAGCTGGTGAAAAACCAAAAGCGATTATCCCTTGGTTAGTGTGCTATTACGGAAAAAACAGCAAACAACTATTCGTTAAACGTTTTGCAAAAATTCCATCATCTTGCACAACTCAAGCTTCAAAAACGAATCCTAAAATTTTTAACACTGTAGTTTGTAAATAATGTTAGAAATATTTGTCGTCGCATTTAGTATTTTAGCTAACGCCGTTTTATCTGGTTTAGAGATGGCGTTTGTCACCGTATCTAAAGCACATTTAAAAAAGTTAGCCGCCGAAGGATCAAGTTCTGCGGCCCGTGTCTTAAAATTAAAAGCCAATCCAGAACGTACACTTTCAGTTCTTCAAGTGGGTATCACTTTAGTGGGCGCTATTTCAGCGGCTGTTTCCGGCGCCAGTGCTGAAGAGCATTTAAGCCCATGGATTATGGCGAAGCTTCCGATGCTTAGCGAAGAAGTGGCTGAATCACTCAGTATCGCGGTTGTGGTTTTACCATTAACTTACATCAGCGTTGTGGTCGGTGAACTTGTTCCGAAATCAATCGCCTTAAAATTTCCGGTAAAATTAGCTTTAGCTGGCGGCTTACTGTTAATGGTCATGGACCGCGTATTTGCACCGTTTGTTGTGATCTTTGAGTATTCGACAAAATTTATCACTAAAATTTTATTCGCAAAAATTTCTACAAAAGAAAATGTTGATACCACTCAAGAAGTTGACCTTGATAATTTAAATGAAACACACAAACAGTTTGTCTTTAATTTAATCGGTGTTGATAAACGTAAAGTCAAAGATGTCATGCTTCCGTGGGATCAGGTGAATAAAATTAATCTTCTTGATCATACACATGATGTTTTTGAAATGATTAAAACGCACAAAAACACGCGTCTTCCGGTTATGCACGAAGATAAGGTCGAAGGCATTTTATACACTAAAGAATTTATCTCTGAGCCTGAAGTGGCTAAAATGGATTGGACAAAACTGATTCGTAAAGCCGAATATATTTCGCCAACTGAACCAATTGTTAATGCTCTTAAACGTTTACAACAACGTAAGAGCCATATGGCCATTGTTCGTAGCGGTGACAAGCTTTTAGGTATTATTACGATGGAAGATATCTTTGAAGAAGTGATTGGCGATATTTACGACGAATCTGACGAAACACAAACTCTGTTATCTTCAAATTCAAAAATCAGAAATCAAAATTTTAAATTCTAATATGAGCACTGAAGAAAACACACTTTATGAACAGCTTGGCGGCAAAGAAACGATCGAAAAACTTGTCGAACGTTTCTACCACTACATGGATACATTACCTGAAGTTAAAGACATTCGTGATCAACACGCTCCTGATTTAACTGAAGCTCGTGATAAATTAGTGATGTTTTTAACAGGCTGGTCTGGTGGGCCACAAATTTATATCGAAAAATTCGGTCACCCAAGATTACGTATGCGCCACATGCCATTTAAGATCGGCGAAAAAGAACGTGATCAATGGCTTTACTGTATGTTTAAAGCTTTAGAAGATGTTGTGCCCTCTGAACAGCTTAAGAGCGATCTTAAAAAAAGTTTTGCTCATATAGCTGATTTCATGCGAAACCAGCCACCGCAAGGTTAATTACTCGATCAAACCACCGTTTTTGGGATCTTCACCGCTTGATGAACCCACATCACGCTCCGCCGGTTTAACATCGACCGGGCCCGGGCGGAATCCGCCAAAGCCACCTTGGCCTCCTCCCGGAAATCCACCGAACTGAAAATTCATAAAATTAAATTTATGTAAACGGGGGTGAAGGTAAATACTCTTCTCGCCAGAAAAACTGTGAACCACAGAATAAAAAAGATAAACCCAGATAAACATGGTGTAATCAAGTAACCCTAAACAAAGAACCACCGCAGTCCATTTTAAACGTGTCACACCGGCAAAAACCGCAAATGCGCCAAGCACTGAACCTAACAGTAAACTTTCACCGTAGAACTGCGCCCCGGTTACACCTAAACCCACGCCGACTAAAACTAATGGCACGTACTCGCCGCCAAAAAATCCAAGCGACACACACAGTAAAGTTAAAATTAGTTTTAATAACACTAACTGCATATCATAAGCCGTCATTAAAGAACCTGAACTAAAACGTTCAACTAAATCTAAACTTAAACTTTGTAAAACACTTATATCAGGATTATAAAGCGCATAACCAATAGCTCCTGACATCGCAATCGCCCAGATAATATTTTTCGTGGCAAAAAAATCAGATAAGAAAAAATAACCCTTCTTATACAGACGCGAAATATAACCGATGATCATTCCTAAAACGAAAATAAAGAAAAAACGTTTTAACCAAGATTCACTATCAGGAATTGTCACAGCCGAAAGTAAATGCGGAAATTTAACAGATTGAAGAATTAAAATCGCAACCCACGCGCCAAAGAACGTCCATACTTTTTGTGAAAACTGCGTGCTGTACATTTCGATAAGAAAAATAATACCGACCCATTTGTTTCCGGTGATGGCCGCAAAACCAATACTGGCAGCGACTGGCCCCCAATATTTAAGACTTAAATTAAAAAGTCTGGCAACACCTGTCGTTGTTAGAACGATCACACCTTCACGGCCAACGCTCGCACCAAAGATATGGCTTAAGCTAGCTCCCACGAAATGGTAAACCGCTTTCCAACGGTTCCAGAAAAAGTTTTTTTCTTCGGTCATTTCGTGAAGGTCTTTAACTTTGTGGGGGTAATACAAAGTTTTCTTTTTGAGTAAAACCGTTAAAATAAATAAAATCGGAAGACCTAAAACAAGTTGTGGGTATTGCTGGCGTAATTCGCCAGAGAAATTCACTACGGTTTGAAAGCCGTAACTAAGCCCCGCGGCTGCGGCACCAAGAAGTAACGCCAAAATAAGATTTAATGGGTTCATGTGTTTTGTTTTCTCACATTAATCATCATATAGCCAATCACAATCCAATAGAAGCGATCGGCCATACCACCTAATGAGAGATGCACATGATAGATAAACAGAATCGGTATGTGCGTTAAGATATAAATAGCTAATATTTTAAACTCTGGCGGAGCCGATCTTAGTTTTTGAAAACTAACTGCAATTAACCCTGCAAAACCGATAAAAACGATCGCGATAAAACCAATACCGCCAATCACTCCCGCTGAAACTAAAATATTATGCGGATCTTTGTTGGCGTTATACTGCCCCACTTCGGTTTCGTTAATTTCTCCAAATTTAGATAATAACCCTTGGCCGATGATTGGGTTTTTCGAGAAAATTTCGTAACCACGTTCAAATTCGCTAAAGCGTGAAGCTACACCGTCTTGCGCTGCCCGTAAACCCACAGCACTTTCACCGCGCACAACCTCAAGCGCATAGTTACTGATGGATTGCCCAAATAACACCGTTGCAATCACTAATGAAAAAGCCACCGACACTTTGATAAATTGGCTGGCCGCTTTTCTGGCCGGAAAAAATAAGAAAGCTAGAAAATAACTAAGTACTACCGCGAAAAGTGCAGAGCGCGTTCCCGTTAAGATCAGGGCCGCCATTGAAACAGCCACACTCACTAATAAATAAATTTTACGTGGGCGAGAATTTTCTTTCGCGAATAATTCATAAATTAAAAAGATACTGGCTAATGTAGCTACGGTAACCATATACGGAATATGTTTAAACACCCCGATAAAACGACCACCTTTAAAAGTGATTGCTGGTGCTACAACAAGTAACGCGATACTTACATAACAAAGAAAGACCGAAATTTTTTGTGTGTAGTTAATAAATTTAGCGACTGATAATTCACTTGGGATAACTCGTGCAAATAACACCACCGTAAAGCATGCCGATAACGCCGCCGAGATTTGTAACCACCAAGGGTTAGTCGCCTCATTAAGAACTGTCTGCATCGCTGTAACCGCTAAAAGGTACAAACAAAAGATAAACAGGTAAAATTTAAAAAAGCGGTTTTGCAGATAGTGATGATTACTCTTCCAGAAAAATTTAATGATCAGCACCGAACCAATTATTATGTTAAAGAAGATATTAATAAAAGGGTGCATTCCCTTTTGAAAAATAAAAAAGGATTCCTGATAAGGGAATCCCGGAATAAAACCTAAAGAAATCTTCGATAAAAAAATTAGCGCGATTAAAAATAACATGACACTCTAGTCAGAGTTTTTCTCAATCAAGATGCTTGTTAAGATAATGCTTGTGATTAAAGAGACGATTGTTACCGATTGTGCGACATCACTTGAAATCCAAGGTTGTTTTTTCGGAACATAAACGAAATCATCTTGCGCTAATTTAAACGGTTTAACGTCAGATGTAGATTTCATTAATTTGTTTAAGTCTAACTCGTACACACCTTTTTGTGATGGATCATTCTTACGAACAACTACTTCTGTCAGATCAGCATTTTCTGCTCCACCTGCTAAAGTCACTAATTTAAGTAAATCAGTTTGTGGCGGGATGTAGTAGATTCCCGGATTTTTTACCGCACCTAAAAGTTGAACGCTGATTAACGATTCTTTTTGTGAAGAACGATAAATATATTCAGCAGCACGTGGTGGTTCTTTCACTTCGAAGAAAGAATTTTGTGCTTGCGTAACCTGAGCTTGAAAAAAGACCGCTGTAATTACAAGGGTCAAAACTCGACTTTTTAACATAAGATTCACCAACCTTTGTCTATTTCTCTGGACCTAGTACTGGATTATTAAAAACCAAAACAGGACTTATGGTCAACCTGTGAGTCGTTCAATAAGATGAAAGTACTGTAAGCGAGGACACTTTACATCATGGAAACACTTAACATCCCAGAGCACGAAAAGATTTTTAACGAAATTTGTCACAAGTTGAACGAATTATCGCAGGACGAGGACCAAAAGAACTCTAAAGACCGCGTAGTTCAATTAGACAAAATGCAAAACCAACTGAAAAACTTTCAAATCGAGTTAGTTTCAAATCACGAAGATATGAAATTAAAAATTGAAACTTTAGAGAAAATGACGACGTCTAACTCTGATTTAACTCAGAAAGTAAAAGAATTAACGGATCTTTTAAACCAAGAAAGAAACCACAATTCAAAACTTTCTACAGACTTAGCCCGTTCTTTAGATTTATCTTTAAAACTTCAGTTAGAAATTCAAGAGATCAAAACTAAAGCGATTCAAGCTCAAATGGATGACCGTAAACAGTACTTAGAAAATTACGAAAACATTCAATTTGATTTTCAAAAAGAAAAAGGCCGCCTGTTAGAAATGAACCAAGGTTTAGCCGGTGAAATCAAACAAAAACAAGAGCAGATTCAAATGCTTGAAGGCAAAATCAACGAACTTGAAGCCGGCATGATGGAAGTCGAAGGCCATAGCCAAGAACAAGCTGAAACAATCAAACACTTAATGACTGTTGCAGAAAACAAAATTGTTGAATTAAAACTTGATAGCGACCGTATTCAATCTGAATTAGACAATGTGCGTGGCCAATATGAGCAATCAAAAACACAAACAGAAATCTTAAAGAAAGAAAACGTAGCTCTTAAAGATTACATCAACAAGATGACAGCGTTCCAACAGCAGATCTTTGCAGCTCAAGGCCACCCTGCTCAACAGGGCCAACAAGCTCAGGCACAAATCGCCCAAAGATAGTTCGCTTACTTACAATTTAGGTTTCCAAAAGAGCGGGGCTTTCGTCATCCAGTTAAGGACAAAGCCCCGTTCGCTATTTCAGCCCCAGAGAAATTTCGCAATTTACATTTTTAATGACGCAATTTTCACGCTCTGTACTTCAGACAACATTGTTGCCTGGACTCCCGAGCACAAATTACGACGCATGATAATCAATCGGGGTTTCAGTCCACAATGTGGACCTAAACCCCGAATAACAAAAAAGACCACAAAATTTAAAGCAGTAATTTACAGAAACAAAACTCTGACGGCAGGAAGCCTAGCCGGCCGCACCGTCAGAAATGCCGTCCCAGGAAGGCGACAACTAGCGCAGCGGCCAAACAAAGAAACTAATCCACTTTATGAAGCAACATCTTTAAATATTGCCCTTCAGGAAACTGAATCAGACTTGGATGATCCCACCCTAACCCACCTTCACAGATCAATTGAGCCTTCTTTCCAGAACGAAGAATAGATTTACGTAAAGAATTTTTAAAATCAGAAATCTGAACCACACCCGAACACGTACACGAAGCCACAACGCCCTTAGCTTTCACGATACGAAAAGCTTGTTCGTTTAATTTCATGTAACCATGAAGACCTGATTCCATATCTTTTTTGTTTTTTACAAACGCCGGAGGATCAGAAATAACCACATCGAAGCTATTCGATTCGATAGGTCCTAAATCTTTAAGCACATCGGCCTTCATCACAGTCACTTTGTTTGTGTACTGTTTTAAGTTTTCTTTGGCTTTTTCTAAAGCTAATTCAGAAACATCGACTAATAAAACTTCAAACGGAATTTCTTTTTTATTTAAGTAAAATGCCACCTGGGCTGACCATTGGCCCATGTAACAGCAAAGATCGACGATCTTAAGTGGTTTTTCTTTCGTGAATTGTTTAACACGAATTAAACCTTCTAAAGACTGAATCAGTAGGCGAATGTTATGAGTTTGATCTAAGAAGAAACCTGTCTTTTGGCCTTCGATTAAATTCACATTGAATTTTAAAGTATCCGTCGTGTTAAGCGTCGTTGCCATTACTGACGGAATTAAAATCGTTAAATCTGTTAACGAAATATCTTTTGGATTATAAATTACTTTAGGTTCTTCAACCTCTAAACCTTCAAGCTTACGAATGTTCACGTCATTACGCTGAAGTAAAATCGTGTGCTCCCAATCAATATCAGAAAGCTTTTGGGCAAACACACCTTCAACTAGCTTTTGGTAAATCTCAGTAGCTTGTTCAAAGATACGGTTCATACCGTAAGTTAAAAGCTGGTATGATAAAACTTGAAAACGCTCGCCGTTTTTTTCAAACACGTAACGGTCCATGATTAGACCTGGTAAAGAGTCAGCTTCAGAAAAACAAACGCGGAAAGAATCCTGAAACCCTAGGTGAATTCTTTTTTCCCAAGCTGTGTATAATTTTGAAGAAACGTAGGTCGTGCTTCCGATTTCGAAATCTTTTAATTCAAAAGTCATCGCACGAAATGCGATTAAAGAATGCGGGTTACCGTAACCACGGGCGATAAAGTGACCTTGATAATCATGCACTTCAACTAATTCGCCAGGCTGAAGACCTCGAGGGCTATCCATTAATTCGTTAGAAAACACCCACGGGTGGCGCGAGCGCAAACGTTGATCCGAACCTTTTTTTAGCTTCCAAATTCTCATGACTAAAGACCTCTGATGACTGAGGTCCCTTTTTTAGTCGATTTGGTATAAAAGAAAAAGGTTATTATCGGTTTTTGAAAAATTATTATCGCTAATGACCATAAACTGGGTTTTTTGGTCATTCAGCCAGCAAATGCCCTCGTAATTTTGCACTTCTTTCACTTGGGCTTTTAGGGCCTTATCAGTGGCAAAATCATAAGTGCAGCTTCTTTTAATTGATTTAGAGCTTGGTTCTTTTTCAGTCGTACACATTTGCACGTCAAACTGTAAACCATTAAGGCTGACACTCACCCCGCGCTCAATCACGATCAGGTTTTGGTTCTTATCGTAAACAAAGTCAGTAACACCCATCTCGGCCCCTAAACCACTCCCGATATACTGAGGTATTGGGTAAGACCATTCGTTTAAAACTGAAGTTCCGGCTGAAGCTGAACCTTCAATCATAATAAGTTTATTACGCTCTTGAACCAGTGGGCCCTCTAGAATAGCGCCCCATAAGCCAAGCTCGGCATCCATACTTAAACCTTCAAAACCTTTATTGTTTTGCGTGCCACGAATTTGTAAACCGGTACCATTAGCGATAAATTTTTGTGGCAAAGTCACATCGGCTATACGTTCACCGCTTGCATTGATCCAAAATAAAGCCACAGGCTGACGAGGCTTTTGGTTTAAATCACCTTCGCTTGAAATCAAAATACGATCTGGCGAAATGCGCGCTAAGCCTTCCATGTCTAAAAAGGTTTTATTATCAACCGGCTTAGCAACTCGTAACCATTTAAAATCGGTCGTGTTTAATTCTGATTTTTGTGAATCATATTTTAAAGTTAAAATACGAGGATGCCCCTGGTTACCGCGATCATCAGACACGAAATAAATTTCATCACCTAATTTACTGCAACCTGAAAGACCACCAATCGTGTAGTTTTCAAATTTAGTTTGCGCTGGAATTTGCCAAACTTTTTTTAAGGTAAATTTAGGCAAAGCCGCCCAAACCGGTAGCACTAATAATAACGAAGAAAAGACTAAAGTAAATTTCATAAGCTTTAAGATTGTCGGCGCGCTTTGCAGGCCTGTAAAGTGTTTTGCATAAGCATTGCAATCGTCGTCACGCCAACGCCGCCAGGAACAGGGCTTTGTGCTGTTAGCCAAGTGTCATTTTCAACAGCTTTAACCACATCACCCGTTAGTTTGTGCCCTTCGGCGCGGTGAATACCGACGTCAATGACGATAGCCCCTTGTTTAAAATCAGATTGTTTAAAATATTCTGATTTACCAATCGCCACACACACGATGTCGAAAGTTTTAATTTCTGACATTAAGTTTTCAGATTTTGAATGAAATAAAGTTACCGTCGCATTTTCTTGGGTTAATAAATGCACGAGCGGCGTTCCCACAATTTGACTGCGCCCGATCACTGCCACTTTTTTGCCTGCGATTTTGATATCGTAATATTTTAAAATTTCAACAATCCCCGCCGGTGTGCAAGGTTTAACAATGGCATCACCGACAACCATCGAACCGATATTTGTTTTTGTTAAACAATCAACATCTTTGGCAGGAGCAATTTTTTCTAAAGCTGTACGTTCGTGAATATGTTTCGGCAGCGGAAGCTGAACTAAGATACCATCGACTTTTGCATTTTTGTTAAGTTCATCAATTTTTGCCAGAAGCTCATTTTGCGAGATTTTTTCATCCAAACGAATCACTTCAGAAGAAAACCCCAACGCTTCACACATGCGGGCTTTGTGGCCTACGTAAACTTCACTGGCCGGATCTTTTCCCACCAAAATGACACTTAAATGCGGAAGAGCTAATCCTTTTTGAGGCCATGAGGCGATTTCAGCTTTGATATCTGCTTGGATTTTTTCACTGACCGGTTGGCCCTTAAGTAGCTTCATCGTTGACCCTCATTTCGTGCTGGTTTATCTGTGAGTCTTAAAACTACCAAAATAGTGAGCGATTTCAATAGGTTACAAACAGCAACACAATCAATGGTTTCTTGACCCAGAAGCTATTTTCTACTAGATTGCAAAGTCTGTCCTTAAAAAACTTCAAACTTACAAAGAGGTCTTACAATGGCTGAAAAAGTTAAACTTTCAAAAGATGGTAACTCAATTGATTTCGTTCAATCTGAAAGCTTACCAACGTCATTAAAAAAATTCCGCCAATCACCTGAGATCGAAGGTTTTTACCGTTTTATTTTTGAAAACGATTTACAAAAAGAAGCTTACGAAATTTTAGATCGTATCGTAGCTGCCCGTAAAGCCGCTAAAAAAGCACAAAAAACTGAAACTAAACAAGCAGCTAAATTAGAAGCTCAAGCAGCGGCAGCCGCATTAAAAGCAGCAGCCGAAGCAAAAGCCAAAGCAGCTAAAGCAGTTCCGGTAGCCAAAGCTCCTGCAAAACCTGCAGCTAAAGCAGCTCCAGTAAAAGGGGCGGCTAAAGTTCCAGCTAAGCCAGCAGCGAAAGTGGCAAAACCTGCTCCAAAAGTTATTCCAGTAGCTAAGAAAAAAGCTAAAAAGTAATCCGGCAAATCCGGTTTTCTCGAATTCCGGATTCTACAAATTATAAATCGCTAAGCCTCTAAAGTTTAGCGATTGCAAAAAGCCTCCTTCACGGAGGTTTTTTTATGTCCAAAAAAATTCTAAAAAATAAAAAAGGCCAAGGCTTAATCGAATACTTAATGTTAGTAGCCTTAATCGCGGTAGCTACTATCGGAGTTGTTAAAGTCGTTGGTTTTAACTTAGGTAAACAGTACGAAAATGTTAACCGTGCTTTAGGAGCCAAAGGCCAAGAACTTCAAGCTGAAAATGCCAGTGACGGAGCTTTAGCACAAAAAGATTTATCGAACTTTTTAGATGGCGCTAAAACTAACAACGGTAAAAAATAATAAAGGTCAGGCTTTAATAGAAACGTCTTTCCTGCTCGTTATGACAGGAACGTTTCTATATATTCTTTTACGCTGCCTTTTATCTGTGATCGTGCGCGTGTCGTTAGATGCCGCCGCAGAAGATTATTTCTTCTGCGAGTTAGCCGGTAAAGCTAACTGCGCTCAGCGTTTAGAGAGCCGTTTACTGAATAATCAAATGCGTGATGTCTCTTATAAAGTTCAAAAATCCACGAACAAAACCGTTCTGACAGTTTCAGCCAGTCGTTTATCTTCGATAACTATTACGCGTGAGTTTGATTATGAAAAATTTAGACAAAAATTCTAAAGGATTTATCAGTTTAAATTTAAGCCTGATTCTTAGCATTTTTATTAGCCTGTATTTCACGGGTGCTTTTGCTATTGCGATTTCGCAGCAGCGTGATTACGTGCGCAGTACTTGTGTTAACGAAGCCACTGATTTGCAAGCAGCCACATTAAAAAATGTACGCTACCTTTTTTCATTTAATAAACCCTCTACTATCTTACGCAGAAGTATTACCGCGGCCAAAATCACCTTGGCTCTAGCCGTAGCTACGATGGATGCCCCGCTGGTTGCAGCGACCGAAAAAATACTTAACGGTCTTTACCGTTCACAAGATGCTTTGGATAAAATTCAAAAGGCAATTATCTTTAAAGCCCGTGCCGAGCTTGGCGCAAAACATGTGGCCCTGACTGCAAAGATCAATTCTGGCCAGTGGGACGAAGCCAAACCGTGGAATAAAATGATTTCGATGCTGAGTTTTTTTAGACCAAAAGGGTTTCCCAAATTAGCTATCCGACCGGATTCGGAGGGCGGAGTAGCCCCGAATTACGAATGGGAACCTGATGCCGAAAAGAAACTTACCCTGGCTTACTCTTGGAATATGTTCTTTAAGACTGAAGATGACTACCAAACCATACTGCAGTGGATGAACACCATTAAAGTTGAATGTTCGGTAGCTCCCAACTTAAAGGAAGACAAATGGCAATTAACAATCAACGCGGACAAGTGATCGCTGAATATGTAATTACGATGCTGTTATTTACAGCCCTAGTAACGGCGGTAACGACAATGAGCAAACGCCAAAGAGCTATTTCTGATAAGTACAAAATTTCTAAATCGGTAAAGGGCCGCTAAATGGATATCAAATCACGCTTAAAAATTTCACTTCAGCAGCATAAGTACTTTGTATTTATGTTTGTGTTCTTTGTTTTTGTTTATATCTACACAACGTTAGATGAACGTGGCGGTGAAAAACCGCAAGAAAAGCTTTTAACGGTAGACACGTTAATTCCTAATGGTTACGCGCTGGTGCCGATTGAGTTAGAAAATATCACAGCCATTGCAAGCCTTATTGAAGGTTACGGTGTAGTGGATATTTACCTAGGTAAAAACAGTTCGCGTAACTCTAAAAAGATTTTTCAAAAAGTTAAAATCTTACGCGCACCAAATAACCCGAACGCTTATTCGTTACTTCTACCCGATCATTTATCGAGTGAATTGTTAAAATACGACGGGCCATTTTTTGCGGTTATTCAGAATAAAAGTGAAGCCAGTGATAATCCCGCAGTTCATGAACAAGCTGCTGCCAGCAAAAAAAGCGTAAAGATTGAATACAACGGAGGATAAAGTGAAATTTTTAGTTTTATTATTAGTTTTAATCAGCTGTACAAGTTTTGCCGGCGAAGGCATCGTGCTTGTGGCTCATAAAAACACTCCGCTTGAAGATTATAAAAAGATCTGTGCGAAAAATAATTATCTTTGTTTTCCGAAGGCGTTTACAACACTTACAAAAAAGCAAACACCGCATTTTGATTTCTTGGTTGAAAACTTTGATTTAGACAACAAGGATTATGTTACCCAGTTTTCTAAAAAATTAGCATTAAGTTTAAAAGAAGATGATTTAACTTTAGAGCAAATCAAGAACTTAATTTTAGCGACTGAAAAAATTGTTTTAAACAAAGAGGCAAAACTTTCTGACGAACTTAAAAAGCTTAAAAAGATTTACGAGGTTTTCGGTAAGTTAACTGACGAAGATTCAGATAAAATGATTTTTGTCGCTGGTAAAAATGTGGCCAACAACTTACGTAATCGTTTGTTGCTTGATCCTTATTTAAATGAGCTAAAGCATGTTGAAATAGATTACGTCTCGATAACCCAAAATGATAAAAAGAAATTCTTTTTAAACGGCGACTGTGATCACCCCCGTTACACTGAATTTGTAAGCCAGCTTGATTTACAAGTGCTGCCACATTTTTCAGAAGGTGGCTGTAACTTAAGCCAGAAATATAACTGGGGCACAGATTTAATGGCTGACCATTTTAAAGAGCATAAAAATAAATATCTGATTGGCCTTGCGGCAGCAGCTACGATTTTCTTTTTAAAGTCTTACGAAATTTCTAGCGGAAGCGAATAGTTTCGCCTTCAAAGTTAATGGCAATGATCCCCTGATCATCAAACTCAGTTTGGCATTGCCCCCACCCAGAAGTTGGATAAGCGTGAAAGCGCTTCCAATCTTCTGAAGGTTTCGGGATTGATTTTGCACTTTCTAATAAAGCTTTGCGGGTCAGTAATAAATTTGTCGGCTCAATCGGTGAATCAGAGCCGAAATCAACATGAATTCGGTTTTTACGAAGAGCTTCCCATTGAAATAAGTATTTTGTTAAATCACCAATACAATCTTGTAACCACGGGTGATCTGATAACCAGTGGCAAGGCTGCATATGCACATAAACATGTAACGGCTTTAATAGCGGAATTGTTTCTGGTCGTAAAAGCTGCGCATGTTCAATATGAATTTTACCCAGTAACCCGGCCGCTGAAACTTCACGGGCACATTGAGCCACCGTATGAACGGCTTCATCACCGATACAGTGAATCGCGACTTCCATTTTATTGCGCCAGCAGTAAGCAATTGTGGCTTTAATATCTGTCGCTGACCAAATTAATAAACCACGTTGGTTTTCACCGACATAGTTTTGCGATAAGTACGCTGTTTTTGATCCTAATGAACCATCGATAAAGATTTTTAAACCTTTAACTTTTAACTGCGGGCATGGGTTATCTAAACATTTTTGATATTCGCTTAAACCACGATCTAAATCTTTAACAGATTCAACTGTGATAAAACCTTCGCAGTAAATTTTTAACTTTTGCTGTTCACACAATGCTTTTTGCAATTGCCATTGGCGAAAGGTCATCGACATATCACGCACGTGCGTAAATCCACCGGCATTAAAGATTTCACCAGATTTAAGTAAAAACTGTGACAGCTGTTGATCGCTGTAATCAGGAAGCATGAGTAGTGCGTTGATATGCGCTTGATCTTGTAAAATACCGATCGGGTCGCCGTTTAAATCACGAAGAATTTTTCCGCCTTGTGGGTCTTTTGAAAAATCAAAGCCTTTTTGTTTTAACACTTCAATGGCTTTTGAATTAATCCAGCTGCTGTGGCCATCAATGCGCGAAAAGAACACCGGAGTTTCAGGAAAAACTTTATCTAAAATTGATTTATGCGGAAGATCTGCGGGCACCCAGTTGTTATGATTCCAACCAAATCCGACAAGCCAACGATCACTAGAACGATCACCGCGGTAATGATGCTGTTCGATTTTAAGCTCTGAAACGCTGGCCGCTGATTTTAAATCACGCAGTGAAAGTTCCAAGGCCACTTGGCCTGTTCCTAAAAAGTGTGTGTGACTATCAAAGCAGTTATTAATCGTTTCGCTCATGTAATTTATTTCTATCAGATCTTATGAAAGAAGACAAAGTTGGAGAAATAAAAAAAGGCTGAGTTTTTATGCTCAGCCTTTTTACATTTATAAATTTGTTTTTGACGACTATCTTCCGCCACCTGGGTTTGGAATCGTAACTTGTCCACCCGTTGAAGGAACTGTTGTTCCTGTGCCTGGGTATGTTGGATAAGTTGTTCCGCCACCTGGAATCCAAGAAGGAGGTGTCGACATTGCCGAACCAAATTGCATAGTACCTACTGAAGGAGCTGCTACGCCGATTGATCCACCTAATGAACCAGAACCGTAGTAACCACCGCCTGCCGTACCACCAGAGTAAGCTCCTGTGTAAAGCATTTGTAAACGCATTTGTAAATTCATGATCTCTTGCTGAACTTGTTGAGCTTGCATTTGAACTTGAATTTGACGTTGATACTGCTGCTGCTGAGCTTGTAACTGAGCTTGGTAGTATTGCATTTGCATTTGAGCTTGCTGTTGTTGCATTTGTAACATCTGCATTTGCATTTGTGGGTTATTCATATAAGTACCCATCATCGGAATACCACCGTTAACTGCAACACCGATTCCGCCATTTACAAAGTTACCCATCATCGGATAACCACCCGTCATTGGAAAACCGCCGTTAGCTGCTAAACCACCATTGATCGCCAGACCACCGTTAGCAAATGTTCCAATACCAGGACATGGCCACTGAACACACATCATTTGACTACCCGTCATCGGGAAGCCACCATTCACTGCTAAACCACCATTGACCGCAAGACCGCCGTTCATTGGAAAGCCACCGTTCATCGGGAATCCGCCATTCATAGGGTATCCACCTGTCATCGGATAGCCACCAGTCATCGGGAAACCACCGTTAGCCGCGAATCCGCCATTAACTGCAAAGCCCCCATTGATTGGAAATCCACCTGTCATCGGGTATCCACCATTCATAGGATAACCGCCGACCGCATTTCCATACATTGGATAACCGATTCCACCATTAACAACACCGTTAACTGCGAAACCAGGACCGTAACCATATGGCCATCCGCCATTTGGACCAGCCATCATACCACCCGGACCGTAACCTGGAGGGTACATACCACCACCCCATGGAGTTCCGAACATACCTTGTGGATAACCGAATGCACCACCTGGACCGTAAGGGCCGTAAGCACCCATCGCTCCACCGAATGGTCCACCCATTCCGCCGCCTGCTCCGTAAGGAAAACCTGTTCCACCGAAACCAGCACCGCAACCGAAACCACCTAAACCAGATCCACCGTTAATCGCACCGTAAGCACCAGCTAATACGAATGGTAAACCAAGGCCAACTGCTGTTGGATAACCTTGTTGTGGAGGGTAACCTAATTGCGCAGAGTATTCTGCATTTCTATCATCATATTGTTTACCGATATAACCTAAACCTAAACCGATACCGATTGTTCCTAAGATAGAAACCCAGTCACGTTTTGGTTTTTGATATTCACCATCACGGTCACCGCTACCACACTCTGGGCAGTCGCCTTCAAGTTGTGTTTTTGCGCGGTATTCACGTTCAATCGCTGCACGCTCTTTAGCATCAGAGATCGCGTACTGACGGTCACGAATTTCGTCTTCGATTCTTTCAATACGAGCTTGCGCTTCGTCACGCTTAATACGGAATTTACGATAGTCACTTAATTGCTTACCGCACTCAGTTGTTGAGTACGCTGAAGATTTACGGTCTTCAGGTTGTAAAGTTCTGTCAGAACAAATTGAAGAGTTAATTTTACCGCCGTCAGATTTTGTTTTAGCGGCACAGTATTTACCATTCCAATTAGCACGTAATTTATCAGGTACTGTATCTTTAGAACCGCAATCAGCTGAAGCTGTTACAGTTACCGAACCTTCGACCACAGTTTGTTGACCTGTCGCTGGGTCAATTTTTGTTGTCGCTGTACCTACTGCTGTTGCACCCGTTTGCGCTGATGCAGAACAGTTTAAACCCGGAGCTGTGTCGTAATCGTTACAAGTGTTACCTTTTTCGATATGTGTTTCTAATAAGAAATCTAAAATTTCGCCGTCGAATTGTCTTTCAAGTTTGCGAGCCGCAAATTGCATTTCAGTTTCAGCACGTTTTTTTTCTAACTGACGGGCTTTTAAATCTTTTTGCAATTCAGAGATTCTGTCGCGTTCAGCTTTTTCTTCATCAGACATGTTTGTTGCATTCTTTCCTTGCTTCCAAGGATAGCCGCAACCTTGTTGTCCGCCCCAGTAGCCTGAACCCCAAAGACCGCCGCCACCGCCGCCGCCTGCATAAATGCCGGCATTAGCATAAGCACCGTACTGAGCTTGGGCTTTTTCACTTACAAAGCTAAGCGAGAATACAAATGCAAACACGCTTGTAAGAAGAAAATTAATTATGTTTTTCAACGACATAGAGTCTCCTCAAATATAGATACACGTATACCTAGATCATCGTATCACTTTTCGACAGGTCTATGCGATAGTTACAGGGTCCAGTAAATAAAATTAGTCCAAGGTCAGTGGCCCAAAGGACAGCTCTGAAATTCTCGACCTGACCGATTTTTTTTCATTCGTTAGCATGTTTTAGATGGATAAACCAAAGCTGCTGTTTCTTGATGATGAAGTTGATAACCTTGATGCCATGGAACGCTTGCTTAGAAAGCGTTTTACGGTATTTAAGGCTTCTACGCCGCAGGACGCCTTTGCCCATCTCGACCAAAATCCAGATATCTCGATCATTATTTCTGACCAACGCATGCCGCTGATTACGGGAACTGAGTTTTTAGAAAAATCAATCGTCACTCATCCTGATTCAATCAGAATCTTGTTAACAGGTTACACCGATATTGAATCTGTCATTGAAGCCATCAATAAAGGACAGATTTATAAATACATCACAAAACCTTGGGATCCTGTCGATCTTCAGAAAAATTTAGAAAACGCTTACGAAAAACTTTCGCTGCGTAAAGAGCTCAAAGAAAAAAACCAAGCCTTAGAAGCTGCGCTTTTAGAACTGCAGTCTTTAGATAAGACAAAATCGCAGTTTATGATTTTAATTAATCACGAATTAAAAACACCCTTAACTTCGATTTTAAGTTTTACCGGCCTATTGCGCGAAACTTCTTTATCTGAAGAACAAGCTTTGTTTGTTGATCGCATTAATAAATCCGGTGAAAAGCTAAAAGGCATTATTGAAGACGTCTTATTAGTTGTTAAAGGTGAACTGGGGCAAATTCCTATTCGCTATGAAACAATTAAATTAAAATCATTTTTTGAACAATTACCTGACGATATTTCAAAAATGATGACAACCAAAGGCCAAAAGCTTGATTTTGACCTTGCGGTTGAAACTGTTGAAGCTGACCCACAGCACATGAAAATTCTTGTGACTCGTGCCCTTCACAACGCCACTAAGTTTGGCCAGGCACAAAGCAGTATTAAAGTTTCATCACGTTTAGATAATAAAAATGTGGTGATTGAAATTCAGAATTTAGGCCCTAAAATTTCGCAAAATGTTTTAGATAAGATTTTAAGCCCATTTACTTTAGATGAAAATGTGATGAATCACTCTGTCGGTATGGGTTTAGGCTTAACCATCTGCCAAACTCTTTTAAAAGCGCACCAAGGCCGTCTTGAAATCAGCAATACGGATGACGGAGTTAGTGTTCGCTTTATCTTTCCGGAAATCCGAAAATAGGATTTTAATTTAACCATCAGGCTTTAAAACCTCTGGAACAGTTTATGAACTGTTTTAGAGCTATGAAAAAGCTTTTTTTACTCTTTATTCTTTTTCCGTTTTCGACCCTACTGGCTGCTGAAACTCTTTCATCTGGCCCCCGTTACGACATCATGGTCGAAATGGGTGATGAACATGTTTTAAAAAACGTTTCGCATAAGCTGTGGATCGAAAACCCTAAAATCTTTTCAGCTTCTGGAAGCGGAAGCTCAGTTACCTTAAAGCCTTTAGCTTTAGGATTATCTAAAATTCGTATCGATCAAAAAGAGATCGTGGCTTTATCTATTCCCACAGGGTTTAAAGAATCATTTAAAATTTGGACGCAGTTAGCACGCAAGAGCCCCCAACTTAGCGTGGCTTTCTGTGAACAAAGTTTATGTTTAAAAGGTGAAATCTTTAGTTTAGATGAATTTAAAAAAATCATCTCAACCATGGAAGAAAAAAACGCGTTTCTATTTTTAAAATTAGAAATGAGCGACAAATTAAGTACCGAAGTTGAAAAATGGTACGTTCAGTATTTTAGAAATCATGAAATTACACCGCCGAAAATTATTTTTTCATCTTCGCCGTGGAAAGCTGTGCTGTCTTCAAAAGATAATAGTATTACTAGCCGCAACCAAACAAACCAGGTTGGTCTATTTACCCAAGACAATCCTAATAAAATTGAAATCAGTGACAATATTAAAGTGGCGGTTAAGTTTGTTGAAATAAAAAAATCCACAGCCCGAAAACTGGGTATTGATTGGCAAAAAGCCGTGGGTGGTCAGTTATTAGATTCAAAAGTGACTTTTGATAATTCGATTGATTTAGTTTTAAACGCCGAAGAATCTTCAGGCAATTCTAAAACTTTAGCTAACCCCACGCTGATTTGCCGAAATGGTAAAGAAGCTGAATTCTTTGCTGGTGGCGAAATTCCCATTGTTTTAACTAAATATAAAACGCGCGAAGTGGTGTGGAAGAAATACGGCGTCAGTCTTAAAATTAAACCCGTGGTTGACCCGCTAGGACAAATGAGTATTGCCATTGAAACTGAAGTATCAACTCCGGATGAGTCTAAATCTGTGGATGGTATTCCTGGTATTTCAGCGAATAAAGTTTCAAGCCACTTTGATTTAGTGAAATCGCGCACGATTGTTTTATCGGGTCTAATTCATAACGGCATTGGTGATAGCGCCACGGGTCTTCCGTACCTAACGCAGATTCCCGTAATCGGAAAACTTTTTTCTAGCCAGGGTTTTCGTGAAAGCGAAACTGAAATGATGATTTTTGTCACACCCGAGATTTTTGAATGAACTTAAACGATGCTAAAAATATTTTTCAAAAGCTGCGCGCTGATAAGACAGCGATCTTAGCAGCTGATGTGATGAGCGCTACGGCTCCTGAACTTAAAGAAAAAAGTTTGTTGGTTTCATTAGATGAAAACTTACAGGCGGTGGATTCAGCTGTGCGCGAGCGTATTTTAAATGAACTTAATGGGTTTGGGCCTATCACTCACCTTTTAGCTGATGAATCAGTGACTGAAATTTTAGCGAATCAGTTTGATCAGATTTATTTTGAACGGTTAGGAAAACTTCAAAGATCTGAAGATCATTTTTTTGATTCGAACAGTTACAAAGACTTTATCGAAAAGCTTTGTAACTTTTGTCAGACCTATATCAACGCTGAAAAGCCGTTTATTGAAGTGCAGTTAAATAATTTACGTATCACGGTGTTATTTCCTGAAATCTGCCGTGGTGAATTTATCGTATCGATTCGTAAACAGCCGCTAACAAGCTGGACATTTGATCGTCTGGCTTTGCAAGACTGGGCAAAGCCTGAAGAAATTTCGGCAATTAAACATTTAATTCAGCAGAAAAAGAATTTTTTAGTGATCGGCGGTACTGGCTCTGGAAAAACCAGCTTACTGCAAGCTTGTATCAACGAAATGAATCAAGATCGTTTAGTGATTATTGAAGATACACAAGAGTTAAACCCGGTCTTCACACAAAATACTTCTTTATTAACCCGTCTTGATCCAACGAAAAAGCTGATCGATGTAACGATGAATGATCTGATTAAAAAGGCTCTGCGTTTACGCCCTGATCGCATTTGCGTAGGTGAAATTCGTGGTGAAGAAGCAACGGCGTTGTTAATGGCTTTAGCCACAGGCCATGACGGAAGCTTCGGTTCACTTCACGCCCGCACAGCACACGAAGCTTTACTGCGTCTTGAAATGTTAATTCAAATGGGAGCTCCGCAATGGTCGCTACAATCCATTCGAAGATTAATTGGTCTAACGGTGCAAAATATTTTAGTTGTTGAAAAGCGCGATGGTAAACGCTGTTTAAAAGGAATTTACGAACTGGGTTCCGTCGAAGAGCACGGAATTACTCTGCAGCAGTTAGAGCTTTAAAGGTAGGCCGTTACTTTTTGGGAAGCGCCGCATTCCAAAAAGTAACGGCCTACCAAATAAAAAAAGCCCGGGTTATCACCGAGCCTTTTTCTTTAATCTATTTTAGAAAGTCTTAAGCTTTGTTCGCGGTCGCGTTTTTATCTTCTAAAAACTTTTCGGCTTGGGCGTTTAGCTTGATGCCTACTTCGTTTAATTGATCGCGGTTCACTGGGCTTGGGCAGTCTGACATTAAACAAGACGCTTGCGCTGTTTTAGGAAATGCGATCACTTCGCGGATAGCTTCAGTTTGAGTTAATAACATCACTAAACGGTCCATACCCCAGGCGATACCACCGTGTGGAGGAGTTCCGTATTTTAAAGCCTCTAAGAAGAAACCGAATTTAGCTTTCGCTTCTTCTTCAGATAAACCTAATAAACGGAATACCGCTGCCTGAATTTCTTGTTTGTACACACGAATAGAGCCGCCACCCATTTCGTAGCCGTTACAAACTAAGTCGTAAGCTTTAGCTAACATATGCGGGTACGCTTTTTCGTTGTTATCAATCATATCCTGAAAGTACTCATCAGTCGGAGATGTGAACGGATGGTGACGTGAGAACCAACGTTTATCTTCTGGGAAGTACTCTAAAAGAGGGAAATCAACAATCCATAAGAAGTTGTATTTGTTGAAATCGATTAATTTTAATTCGCGACCTAAATGGTTACGTAACGCTGAAAGCGCAGCACAAGCTGGATCGTAATCATCAGCTACGATTAAACCACAGTCTTTATCTGTACAACCTAGTGTTTTAAATACTAATTGTAGTTTTTCTTGTGAGATAAATTTTGATGCTGGTGAAGCAATTGTTCCATCCGCATCTTTTTTTAACCACACTAAACCTTTAGCGCCGCCTTTTTTCGCGATATCAGTTAACTTATCAAACTGACCACGCGAGAAAGCTTGTCCGCCAGGAACACAAAGACCACGCACGATGCCCTTACGAGCTAATGTGTCGTCAAAAACTTTAAAACCTGAACCTTGTAACACTTCTTCAAGTTTTACGATGTGCATTTCAAAACGCGTGTCTGGTTTATCGTTTCCGTACTTATCCATAGATTCAAAGTACGTCATACGTTGTAACTTAGGTACATCAATACCTTTGATTTCTTTCCAGATATGGCGAAGCATTTTTTCGTTAATGTCGATGATATCTTCAACATCGATGAAAGACATTTCCATATCGATCTGAGAGAATTCAGGCTGACGGTCAGCACGTAAATCTTCGTCACGGAAACAACGAGCGATTTGGAAATAACGGTCATACCCTGCCACCATCAATAACTGTTTTAGTAATTGCGGAGACTGAGGTAAGGCATAGAAATTACCTGGATTTACACGAGAAGGTACTAAGTAATCACGCGCACCTTCTGGAGTTGATTTAAATAAGATCGGCGTTTCAACTTCAATGAATCCGTTGTTCGATAAAAATTCACGAACTAAACGTGCCACTTTATGACGAGTGATCATGTGATGTTGTAAACGCGGTGAACGTAAATCTAAGTAACGGTGTTTTAAGCGTAAAACTTCGTTTACGTTTTCATCGTCAACTTGAAACGGAGGCGTTGCTGCTGAATTTAAAACTTCACAACGTGTCGCTTCGATTTCGATTTCACCTGTTTTGATTTTTGTATTTTTCATTCCGTCTGGACGAGCACGAACGATACCTTCTAAAGCAACGACGTACTCACCGCGAAAATCTTTTGCAGATGCTGTATCAGCTTTAGTTGGATCAAGAACAACTTGAACGATACCTTCGCGGTCGCGAAGATCGATGAAAATAAGACTTCCGTGGTCACGACGAACATTAACCCACCCCATCAAGACAACTTTTTGTCCCACGTGTTTGCTGTTTAATTCGCCACAGTAGTTCGTTCTTTTTAGTTCTCTCACAAATTTCATAACTAAACCTGTTTTCTTTATTTGTTTGCGTAATTCTTGCGACTTTTTCTTTTTCGCAGTCTTTTTCTGGTATTCAAGCCAGATTAGAACAGTTAGAGTATAATAGTTGACAAACTTTCGTCAAAACTCATCTTTAATTAGGTGGCAAAATTGTACCATCCAGAGGATTAGAACATGCCTAAAGTAAACTTTGAAATGCCGGCCCCTTTATCAGCTGACCAGGCTTTTACTAAAATCCAAACGTTTTTAAACTCAGATAATCACTTTAAGAAGCTAGATCCTAAGGTTTCTGCGACTTTTGACCAGTCTAACAAATCATGTCAAATCAGTGGCTCGCAATTTAAAGCGGATTTAAAGATTAAACCAAACAATGACAAGTGTTCGGTCGCCATCGAAGTAGACATCCCTTTTGCATTGGCTCTTTTTAAGGGAAAAATCAAAGAAGAGATCGAAAAAGCTTTTAAAAAGGTTTTAACCTAGAGAGTTTGCACTAAAGTTCTATGGCAAAGAAAAAAGTAAGCGCTAAAAAGGCGACTGCAGTAAAAACAGCAGTTAAAAAAATATCCGCAAAAAAAGCTTCGGTGAGCCCGGCTCAGAGTAAATCAGCCAAAAAGGCGACTTCTAAAAAAATCGTTGCGAAAACTGCTGCCAAAAAAGCGACTACGAAAACTAAGGCTCCGAAAAAAGAAAAAGAAGACGTTAAAAAAGTTCACGCCGTTTTAGTCGAAGATCACCACGAACACGATGAACCGATTGATGTTGAAGGTCACCTTGATGCTGATCATGATGAAGCCGAAGCCGCTGAAGATTTAGAGATCGAACAACCGACGCATCAACTTCCGACCGTTGTTTCTGACCACGGCACAGTTCGCTCGCGTGACCCGCTGACAACTTACTTAAATGAAATTCGTAAATACCCTGTCTTAAGCAAAGAAGAAGAAGCTAAATTAGCAAAACGTTATTTTGAAACAAAAGATCCCGAAGCAGCGCAAGCCTTAGTGCGTGCGAATCTTCGCTTTGTGGTAAAAATTGCCGCTGAATACGCGCGTTTTTCTTCGCGTATGATTGATCTTATTCAAGAAGGTAACGTTGGTCTTATGCATGCCGTAAAAGAGTATAATCCCAATAAAGGCGCGCGTTTAATCACGTACGCTGTCTGGTGGATTCGCGGGTATATTCAAGAATACCTTATGCGCCAATTTTCTATGGTGCGTATTGGAACAACGGCAAATCAGAGAAAATTATTCTATCAGTTACAACGCCAAAAAAACGAATTAGAAAAAATGTCTTCACCAGAAAATATCGCGCAGCTATCTCATAAACTTGGAATTCCGAAAGAAGAAGTTGAAGAGATGGCCAAACGTGTCTCTGGACGCGATGTCAGCCTTGATAAAACAGCTGATGACGATAGCGGAGCCACTTTATCTTTAGGAAGTATCTTACGTAAAGAAGATGGAAGCCTTCCGCTGGATGAACAGCTGGCTTTAGCTGAGCAGCTTAAATTTTTAAAAGATGCGATCGAAAAAATTAAAGGTACGCTGACAGAGAAAGAAAAAATCATCCTTGATGAGCGTGTTTTAAACGAAGAACCGCTCACGCTCCAAGAAATCGGAGAAAAGTATCATATTACCCGCGAAGCTGTTCGCCAAAACGAAGCCCGCCTGATCAATAAAATCAAAACCGCACTTGCGGAGTTAATGAAATAGTCACATACTAAAAAGGCTGATGAAAAATTCTGCCTTTGCTTTTATTTTTACTTTATTCTTTGTGCTTTCTTACAAAGCCGAAGCTTTTAAAGTTTTAGAAATTCGTAATAATAAACTTCTTGTTGATCTAGAAGGCGGAACCTTAGAACGCGGTGATTACTTAGTTACACTTCCGCAAGCAGAATACCAAGGCCGTGCTATCGTTATTCAGATTCGTCCGGGTCAAGTTGTGGCCAAGCTTCAAGATGGTAACTTCACCGTTGGTGAACGAGTGAAACGTATTTTAGGCGATCCTTCGTTTAAAGAAGAAGCGATTAAAATTTCAGTTCACGCTAAATACTTAAATAACGGAATTTCAATTAAACAAAAAGATGCGACCTTTCCAACTCCGAACGAAGAAACTGTCAGTATGACCGGCAGTAGCGTTGGTTTTATGGGTGTGATTGATTGGCCGACCGATTGGTTTTTACTGCGCGGCTCTTTAGGTTTAGAACCGGTCGAAGTCGAAGGAACAGCGAAATACAATTCTTGCTCGAGCAAAACATCAACAGCTTGTAACGTAAATATTAACTATATCGCAGCCTCAGCAGCTATTCGTTATGATTACTACCGCAATAGCCGTTTAGTGCTTTGGGCTGCTGCTGGTTCAGGAATTAAATTTCCATTAAATAAAGAATCAACGTCATTAAATAAAGGCGCTATCGGTATTGCCAATTCAATTTTAGTTGCCACAGGCGCTGATTATTTAATTATGAAAAATTATTTTATTCCAGTGGGTTTTGAATACCACTATTCTTTAAACTACTCCGAAAAAGTGCCAGTGATTACGCAGTTCGCGTTACATGCTGGCATTGGTATGGAATTTTAATTTTTAATTACGGCGTAAGAGTTACGTACGTGTAAACACGGCCATTTAATAAATCGACATAACGAATACTTCCGCTATCGATAAAGTAAATTCTTTCACTCATGCCAACAAAAGTATCCCAAAGATTAATATCACAGTTTGTGCGAGATGTTCCGTCAGCACATAAAGCCACAGGATAATCATCAGCGCCTTTACCTAGAACTGTTTGCCATGTTGTTCCGTTATGTCGTTTCACGTAACCTTCATAACGGTTCATCGAATATAAAGTGTTTGTGCGCGAGACGAACATATAGTTATTGCTGAATGAACCCGGTAACACCACGTTCGTAGTTGCCGCAACGCCATCGGCGTCAAACATCGCTAAGGATTGTTGCGCGCATGTTGTATCATCGTCACACAGACGAGCGTAGATATTAGCAATCTCTTTATTTGTAGAATCATAAGTTACTGCCATACCACCGTACGGCCATAATTGAGAGACATCCTGTGATGGATCGCCGTTAATACCTGTTCCAGAAAGTCTGATTGAAACGATTTTTGTATCACGATCTGGGCGGTACACACGTAATCTAAAGCGATCTGATTCATCGGCGATCACTGAATTATCTAATTCTTTTAACGGATCTTCTGAATTAAAAACGATCCAGTTGTTTGGTAAGACCTGGAATGTTCCGTAATACAGTAAATTATCGTGATAATCGATTTGTAGATCAGTGGCTGATTTTACCGTATCAAAAGAATCACTACCGCCACCCACGATGGTTTCAATCGTTTGTGAGGCCGGAGCTTCATTTAAATTAATTCTACGAATACGGTCGTAGTCAAAAATAATTAAATTTTCTTCTCTGTCTAAGGCAATACGTAACGGTTTTTTTACTGAAGCTGTCGCTAATAAACCATCAGCAATGGTTGGGGCCAGTGCCACGATCACTGTTTGTGTGGCTGTGATTGGATTAATTTTTACGATACCGCGCACTTTATCGCGCATATAAATAATACCGGCTGAATTTACCACAAACATTTGTGGGTCAAGTAATGAACTGTCTGAATCTGGTGAATCTGATTTATCTAAAACAGTGGCGCTATTGACAACAACATTGCTTGAAACAGCTCCGCCAGTAACAGTGGCACTTGTACAGTACGAACCACCACAAGAACGGTTAAATACATCAGTAATATCTGTGCCTGTAACTCCCACAGGAGAAGACGCCACTAATGTAAGCTCTGTCTGATTGTGAGCATAGTCACGCGCCCACAGTGTGGCTGTCATGCTTGTTAAAGCCGTGTAACCAAAAAAGAACGGAATACTCACACCAGAAATTGATGTTTGATAAGCTGATCCTGTTAAGCTGTTTACATTTAACCAGCATGAATCAGTTTCTGTCGGAACAGTTGTAACAATATATTTTAAACAAATATCCTTAATCGGAGATAACGAAAAAGTATCTGAAATATTTGGAAGCGAGATTGATGAAAAACCTGTGTTTGAAGTGCTCGCGTAAGCGAAGTTCATTCCCCAAACAACCGGCGCACAAGAATCCACCGTGAATAATCCAGGCGTTACCCAAACTGTTGGAAACGCATCGGGACGACCACGCGTTGTTACGCGGATTTTGTAACTGCCACCATCACTGGCTGGGCTGACTACTGTGCAATCTGTTTCACGCGGCACTGACCAGTTAAAAACACTTTCTTGGCCAGAGTACGTTGCAAAGTCATCGCCGTCTTGTCCTGTAGATGATTCAGCAGTTGTCCACGTTAAACCGGCATCACGACTGTACTCAATCGTGCTTGAGTTTGTATCTAATGTTGGATCAGTGATGATCATGTGGATTTTATAAAGAGTTCCACCTTTTACGTATTCATTACCATGCAATGATTCAACCACCACTTCTGGTGATTCGCCATTCAATGGTGGATTTTCAGAAGCCGGTGTAATCGGATCTGTAATCGTGGCTTCACAGCCGGCGATCATCATCGTTCCAGCTAAGAGCACACTTAAATAAATGAAAAGTTTTTTAGCCTTTAACATTAAAATCCTACCACCAATTGTATTTCGGTCGTTTTAAATTCGCGGCTAAGTCCAGCCTCGTTCTCGGCCTTATAGTTTTCACTATTGTAACCAAGACCTACCCACAGTGGTTTTTTATCAAACATTAATTGGTAACGATATTCTAAACCGATTTCCATGTGGGATTTGATCACATCTGACATCATCCCGATCATGTTCACTTTTGCAATCACACGGTTTTTAGCATCAAATAAATAATCAGCATACACACCATAACCGGCTTGGTTAGAAGATAATTTTGCCGTTGATGATTTTTGTTGAACCGTTAAACCAGAGAATAAAGCGCGTAATCCAAGATCTAACTGATTTTTATAATCGTAGTGAACACCCACTAAAGCGTTATAGTATAATAAATCAACGGATTCGTCTTTTTTACCCGTAGCAAAACTTGTTTTAAATTCGCCACCCCATTTTAAAAAGCCCATGACTTTCGGGCTTAAAACAGCGTACTTAAACGAGTACTTGCTATCTTCGGCTGTTACCGGATCAGCGGTATAACTTAAATCAATTTTACCTAAATAAAGTGACTGCTGGAATTCACTGGCTTGTTTTTGCTTTTGTTTTTCCATGGCTTCTTTTTTGGCCAGATCAATATTTTTCGGAGTCACTAAGGTAACAACAAACTCTTGGTCACCGTTACGCATAGAAATTGTACCGATCGGTCCACCCTGAGGAGACGTCGCCGGTAAGTTATAACTTCTCCACGGCTCACCTTTACCTGCAACTTCGAATAATGTTGAATCCATCCATTCAACCTGAGCCGGAGCACTTAAAGTGATGTTTAAAGTTTTTTGCGTATTATCACAAGAAACAGCTAACGGAAAATTTAAAGGTTTTTTCGGATCTTGTAGTTGCACGCGCACTGAATTTTTTCCGCAGCGTTCGCCTATGACGTTTTTCGCTAACGGAATCCACTTGGCTGTGATTTTTTTCTCTGCGCCTGAACTTGTTGTGTATGTCATGGCATCATCATAATTTGAAAGGTACCAAATTGTTTTTTCGCCAACTTGAGCTGTTGTTCCGTTTTCAGTGATGATTTCAGTGTCTTTTGCCACATCAGGCACTTCGATAGTAACACCGTATTGGCGGTAGCCTTCAGTGTTCGTGAAAAATTGTTCTTTTGCAGGCCATGCGACAACCTGACCTTTTTCGTCGGTCATCTTCACTTCGGCTTTAACTTGTGATGATAGCATCATCATAAAAATCATTCCTGCAAAAAAAGTTCTCATCATCATGGACATATCCCAGTTGTCGTAACACAGTATTTACCCACGCCAGACAAACCATTTTGCCTGAACGGGAAATACACTTGCTGCTTATTATAATCCCACGCTATTGATAATCCGTCACAAGTAAAAAACTTCGTACCCGTACTACTAGTCGGAAGTGGTAAGTTAGTTTCAGTACCTGTCGTTAAATTCTTTTTGTTTAAAGTACCGTCTGTAGCACAGTAATAAAGTTCATACTGGCCAGAGGCATTTTGTTTATAGTTAAACGCACGAATCGATTTTGCTGTTGTCGCCCAAACCGACGTCACACCACCACCGATAATTTGATCAGAACCGTTACGTAATAACGGCGCTTTGATAATACGTTTTGCTGTGTAGTTTGCCATAAGTAACGCACGTTCTTCTTTTAAGTAAATCGAAGACGTCGATTGGTTACCCCACATCGGCATTTGAATACTATCGCTGATATCCACACCTTCTTCAAACGTGGCCGTGCCTACGCAGGTTGGATTTGTAGCTGCGCCCATGAATTTTCTGATAGTACCGCTTGTTGAAGTAAAAATTTTCGCATGCGGGTCAACGTGACATTCGCCGTTCCAACGTTGTGTCCACGCAACTAGATAAGCTTGCGAAGTTCCGTTTTCAACAGCGTAAGTAGGAATTGTGCTTCCGTCAGGAACCATGATTCCGTGTAACACGAGCGGATAACCATTCATTGAAATGTTACGGCCTTCAAGACCATTGGCCGCTGAACTTAAGAAAGCGGTACCACCGGCACCAAGAACAAGTTTCCACTTGTTGGCTTTACCTGTTGCTACATCTCTTTCGTATTTAACGACAACCCCGTTACGAGTCAGTGAAGCATAGAAAGTACCATCACGAGGGTCAACTTGAACACCTTGAATACCGCCCCAGAATTCATTGGCAAATGAAGACGCTGAAGCTGCATTCACCGAATAACGATTCACTGACGGCGCTTCAAATGAAACGGCGTCATCTGTGTAGTTACCCGCTACGCGGTTAATTTGGCCCGAAGATCCCTGCGTGATTTCACGCACATTAAATTCTTTATTATCGGCCGCAATCACGGTATCGCTTGTACCCCAAACGCCCATGTAATTCACACCATTCATACGTGCCGCTAATGGCGAAGCGCCATCACCGGCTGATTTTCTTTCACCGAATAATGTTTTTAATTTTCCATCCGGTAAGATTACACGGATTTGTCCGGCATCATTAAAATAAACTGTATTTGTTCCATCAACGAAAGCATCAATACCTGAAATTAAACAGCTTGAAGCTGTTCCACCATCAGCACAGTAACCTTGTGTTTGACCACCGACCACAGTGTTCCATTGATTTGTGGCTACGTTATATTTACCTAACTTAAATGGGTAATGCGCACCTAACCAGTAGATTGCTCCACGGCGTGAAGCAAACATTTGAGTTTCCCAATAAGCGTAGTTCGGTGCGTGTGTTCCGTAACCTGCGGCCACACCATTACGCGCGTTGAAGTTTGCCACGTAGTGACCACAACCACCCGGAACCGGATAACAAATATATGATGTTAAAAATTCTGGCTGCGAAGTGCGATAGTTAAATGATAAAGCAATCGTACGCACGTAATCCGTTGTATAAACATACTCTGGATCGCCGTAGCGGCCTTTACCAGATAACTTCATAAAGTAAACTTTATCTTCAGCCGCTTTATAAATACCCATCATGTAATCATAAACTTGAGCTGTCGGGTTTCCGATCGTAAACCAAATATTTCCATTCGGTAATACCTGAAATAACGAATACATATTCATTGTTGTGCTAAATTTTAAACTTTTTGCGGCAACGGCTTTTGTGTATGTCGTAACGGTACCACCACCGATGATTGTATTAATTGTTCCATCAGCTTCGACACGACGGATGCGGTCACCATCAAAAATCAATAAGCGGTCTTGATAATCGACTGTGATTTTACCATTACCAATGGTCGTGGCATTAGCTACGTTTCCGCCATCACCGGTTTTTGTACTGCCTTTTTTTACAAAAACTTTTTGTACACCATCAACTGGATCAACAAGTAAAATACCGCGTGAAGAATCTAAGAAATAAACTTTACCTTTTGATGAAACAGCCAATGTACCAAAATCACCCGGAACGTCAGCTGCGCGAACTTGTGATAAGAAAATGGCTTTATTCGCACTGCCGTTAATACCTAAATCAGTATTACCTGCAACAATTGAAAACTTCTCGGTGTTAAGTGCCGGTGTTGCTGATAAAGACACTAAACCTGATTGGTCTTTAACTTTAATTTGAATTTTAAAATACCCTGAACTTGGAGCCTGAATTTTACGGCAACCTGTATAGTTACCATCTGTTGTACAACCTACTTTAGAGTTCGTGATATCTTGCATACCCGGAACTTCGTAGAAAGTTTCTTCATCTAATGTGTAATATAAACTGATCGGCGCTGTTGTTAAGTCAGTGTCTGTCACTTTCCAACGAACATACACATCTTGATTTGCCACAAAAGTTGTTTCAGCTTTTGTTGGCGATAATGATGATGAGTTATTTGTTGAAGCGATCATATTGGTAATCGTTGGAGCAACGGCTGGATTGTACGCAATCGTTACCTGATCTTTATTTTCTTGGCCTGTGCCGGCTGTTAAACCAGAAATATTACCGGCATAATCCATCGCCCAAACACTGATTTTATAAGTATTTTGCACGAAACCAACGAAGGTAGAAATATCATCTTTAATAAGATCTTTTGAAGCTTCATCTTCCATATCCTGCCAGCAAGAATCATCTTCAGCCGGAGGATTAATATCAAAAGCTTTTACACATAAAAATTTAACCACAGTCGTCGTATCTGAAACAGCAATACTAGTTTCAAAGAAACTGCGATTCACAACTTTTGCAACTGTAGCATCACTTACACTACCCACACTCACAACACCTAAAGCTCCTGGTGTTAAACCGAAGAAATTAATTGTTGGAGCTGCCCCGTCGACTGTGAAAGTGCGCGAAGACTGAACGGTAATTGTTTTATTAGCCGCATTCGTTGCTGTGGCTTTAATTAAGTAGTTTGTACCTTCTGGTTGAATTTGCGGAATCGCCCAGTCGTAAGAACTTTCCGAACCCGCAGTAGCCGGAAGAGCCCCTGCTGCCGGTAAAGTTGTCCATGTTGTTCCGCTATTAGCTGAAACTTCTAATTTGACTGAATATAAACCCGGATCGACTGAATCACCGCCCGCTTCAGGAGTTCCTGAAACGATTTGAAATTTAATTTTATAAGACGCATTGGCTTTATAATAAGGCCATGAAGTTTCACGGTCACCATCAGTAAAAGTCACAAGGTTTAACCCTGGAACTAAAACCATTGATGGGTCCCATTCGTCAAAATCAGAATCTCCTACTGGAGTTTGTGATTTTTGCACAATAGGATCTGTGATTTCAGCCTGACAGCTGAATAACAGAGATAATAAAAAACAGATCGCTACAATTTTATAAGTGACCTTTTTCATAATTACCTTCCTATACACCTAACCGCATAACTGAAACTACGTTCATCTTTGCTGCGTGTGCCGGTTGTCGGATCGAATAACCATGCTTTTAAACGATCGGTAGAATCAATAGTGGCTGTCCACTCTTGACCAGTGGTATTTGAATTAAGGGCGTCTGGCATAACAAAACGAAGACCATCGTGGTTAGCCACCATGTAATCGTAAATTGTTGGAATACGCCAAGAAACTTTCGGAGAAGAAGTACGGTTTAAACCGCCTTTTCCTGAATTATCAATATCTGTATCTGTTGTTGTAAAACCAATTGCATCTTCACAAGCACTGATCGGGCTTGTCGTTTGCGCTTGGTAGAAAGCATTATCACAAATATCATTTGGATCATCTTCATTGTAGTTTCCGGCAACGATATTTGACTCTGTGCTGTTTGAACTTCCTGAAGCTTTACACCAGTTTAATCCAGTTGAAACAACAGAACTCCACATTAAACCTGTTGATTGGTCTTGCCATACTTCACGGCCTTTACCAGAAGATGTGCTTCCGGTACGAGTGACAAGTTTCCATTGCCCTTCGCCGTTATGACCTTTCGAAGCGCCATCCCAAGTTGCATTCGCACCAAAAACTGTCGCGCAATCGGCGATTCTGGCAGGAATTGTGGCTTGAGCTGTACCACACGTTGTAGCGGCCCAACCTGTGCGATTCACTAACGTTACTTGCGTTGTTAAATTATACGCATCATCACTTGAACTGATTTTTGGAACCGGACGGTAATCAGCCGGTAAAGCCGTACCTGAAACTGCTGAGTACGTTGTTGTTTCGTCTGAGTAAGAAATCTGATTTGTTGTTGAAGATGTGATACGTGACATACCAGATCCCCAAGCTGTAAGAACGCCTGTGAAGGTACCGTTAATTCCGAAAATTGTTTCACCAATACGAATGTTTGCGGCTTTTAAATTTGTATCAATCACGTTTTTAGCTTGGTCAAACCAGCAGCTACCCACGTTATTCGAAGTACAAAGAACGTTTCTTCCGCCGTATTCAGTTGTATAAACATATTTCGGAGGAGAAATCACACACGAAGCCCCGTTGTAACCATCGCTACAAGCTAAAGCACTGCGAATATAAGTGTTTGGTTGATTTGTCCAACACTCAACACCATTTGGTGGGCCATCAATAGTACAAGTTGCTGAACGGCCTCCATACGGAGATGTGTACCAGTATTTTGAAGCCGCGACTACGCAGGCCGTATTAATGATACCCTCAACCGTACAATTTGCCACTGTCACACCATCGGTTACAATGTATTTACCCGTTGTTGGTAACCAGCAAGGTGCACTTAAGACCGTTTCTTCAACGCAAATATTGCCTCTTCCGCCATAAGAATCTTCGTAAACAAATTGACCTGTTTCGGCTTTACATGAATTAAGAATTTTGCCTTCACTGTCAGTTTGGCCACCGGCTGTACATAATGGAAATACTGAACCCACTAAGTCACCGGTTACACCGAAGATCGTTGTGCCAGCGGCAATATTTGTTGAAAGTAAATCTGAATCATTCACCGTTGATGTGTTACCGTCGTACCAACCCGCCGGAAAATTATTTGTTAATGAACCATTCGCCGTTGTTTGATTAGCCCCATTTGTAGAACGTCCACCGTACGCTGAGCTATAAACGAAATGATTTTCCATCACAACACACGGATCAGATGTTGTTGCTACGTTTTCATCACACTCAGTCATGTCAACTAATGACGATTCATCAATTTGGAATTTTGAACATCCCACCGAGAAAATAAATGCTGCAGTTAAAAGTAATAGATTAAATTTCATATTACCTTCCCACACATCTAAAAGCTGAAGTTAATGTACGCGCTTTTGTCGAATGCACACCTTGTGCTCCGTTATAAACCCACGCGCGTGAACGAATTGAAGAAGAAATTGTGGCTGTCCATTCATCTAAGTTTCCGTTTGCTCCAAGATCTGGAAGCACGAAACGCATACCGTTGGCATCAGCTACTTCGTAATCATATAAAGTTGGTAAACGCCATGCCACTTTCGGAGCCGTCACTGCACCGGCTAAATCCATTCCCACTTTACCTAAGTTGTCGATGGTAGCATCGGTCGTTGTAAAACCAGTTCCTTCAAAACAACCGCTGATGGCTGTTGTTTGATTTTGATAAGTTCCGTTATCACAAATGCTTGAAGGGTCAGACTCTTTAATTGAAGCTGAAACGTTTGTCGCGTTACTGCTACCAGAAGCTTTACACCAGTTTGTGGCAGTTCCGATAATCGAACTCCATAACAGACCGGTGCGTTCATCACGCCATACTTCACGGCCCTTGCTGCCTGATTTATTTGTTGAACGGCTGACGAGATTCCAGATACCTTGACCGGCATTACCACTGACAGCACCATTCCAACGGGCATTCGCGCCAAAAATACTACTGCAATCAGTAATACGATCAATCACGGTTGCTTGAGTTAAGCCACACGAAGTGTTGCCCCAGCCCGTACGATCAACCGCTTCAACGTTTAAATTTGTTGAAGGATCTAAACCATCATCGTCAGTTGCAATTTTAGGAACTGTTCTGTAGCCAGCCGGTAAATTTGGTAATGTACCATTGGCTGCATACTGTCCGGCTTCGGCGGCTGAACCGATTTGTGGAGTATCGATATTACGGTGAGCGCCTGAGCCCCAGTCTCCGTTACCAGAGAAAGTTCCTGTAATACCAAAGATAGAAATATTATTACGAATTTTATCAGCCACTAAGTTTGGCTCTAAAATTTGTTTTGTTGAAGCTGTTACAAAACAACTTCCGTTCACATCGTTCGTACAATTTGCTGAACGACCACCGTATTGGTCATTATAAACATAACGGCCCGGTTGTGTATCACAAGCTCCGTTATTTAAAGCATTATCTGTACACGCATTACTGCCATCAGCTGATGAAACGATATAACCTGTTTGATCTAACCAGCACGGTTGCGCATTAAAACCTAAAGTACAAAGTAGTGAACGACCGCCGTAGGCTTGGTTATACCAATACGTGGCTGCAATACCACGGCAAGCCGCTGATTGTTGGCCTGTTACCGCGCAATCAGCTTCTGAACCACCACCTGTTGGTAATGTTGAAGTAATTCTATAACCGTTAGCATCAACCCAACAAGCTTGGGTATTTGTTGTGGCTTGGCCAACGTTTGTACAATCAAACGAACGCCCACCGTAAGCTGCCGTATAAAAATAATCATCGCGAGCTGCCGAACAATCAACTGTGCGAACGCCACCGCCCGCTGCTAAAATACAAGCCGCTTCAGCAGCTGTTACAATTGTACCGACCGAACCGAATAAATTAATCGTGTCTTTAACATTCGCCGGAATAATATTGGCGTCAGAGAAATTAACTGTACCGCCGGCTGCGTACCAACCTGTCGGAATAAGCACACTGGCCACACCGTTAGCTGCATTAATAACATTTGAAGATGCTGTATAACGACCACCATATTGGTCGTCGTAAATATAACGGCCAGCTGTTGTATTTAAGCAAAGTTTTGTCGTAGCTGTTGCTGAATTAACGATAGAATCACAACTTAACATTGTTTCGGCTAAAGACAGCTCATCATCCGAAGATGACTTCGAACAGCCCGTTGCCACCACCAATAAAAGGCACGCGGCAGAAACTTTTAATTTCTGCCAGATTGGTGATTTAAATGAAAAAGTGATTTCATTACTCAAGTGTTATCTTGCCCTTTTCATCAACGTTAAAACGAACTTCTTTAACTTTGTCTGTTTTTGATAAAGTAATTTTTGGAAGTTTCACATTCTCAGTCACTGTGATAAGACTTGTTTGCACTTCAGCTGGAGCCTCATTACCGTTTGAGTTATATAAAGTGACTTTTACTTTGTACTGACCCGGTTGTAATTTTGGTGTCTTCCACATTTCTAAGCCAGGACCATAACGGCTGTCGATTTCGAATTGACCATCAACACCGCCATAGCTTTTCTTTTTGAAATTGAATTTTTTGTTGTTAGTATCCACGATCTCTAGATCGATATCGTGCTTTTCAGTAGCCCATGTTGTACTGATCATTAAGAAGTTATTAGGGTTTTCAACAACCTTTTTATCTTCTTTAGGAACCATATCTTTCATTTTCTCAACAAGCTCTTTTTGCTTTTGCTGAGTTTTTTCTAATTCTTCTTTGATCTTTTTATTTTCTAATGTCACAGACTGAATAACTGTGTTTTGTTCCTGCACAGATGCAATCTGACGCTTTTGTTCTTCAACTTTAGCTGTTTGTTGCTTTTCGATTGTTTGCTGTTCTTCCATACGTTTTTCAAGTTCAGCAATTTTAACTTCTAACTGTTTCTTTTCAGTTTCAGTAACGGTTAAGTCTTTCTTCTTCTCAATTTCTTCTTGAGATTTCTGAAGGTCTTTAGCCATTTGTTTATTTTTATCTAAAAGTTTTTCAATCATCTCGTCAGGAGAAGCTTTTTCTAATTCAACAGCGCTGATAGCTCCGCCGAAGGCCTCTTGCGAGATTTTTTTCATTTGTTCTTCCATCTGACCTTTTGAAGTCGTAGAAGACATTGTGTATAACAGAACAAATAGACCGAACAATAAAGTCATCATATCGGCGTACGATACCAGCCAGCCCATTTCTGTGCCGTGACTTCCACCTGCGCCGTGACCGCCGCCTGCGTGGGCTCCGCCAAAGTGAACATCGTCATGACCGTCGTGACCGTGGCCACCACCTTCATGCACTTCGAACTTTGGCTTTGGATCAAATTCAAAACCTGAAGCTGTGTCAGCTTCAGCAACAGCGTCTGCATCCACTGCTGCGATTTGATCTTGTTCGTCTAAGGGTTTGTTATCGTCGTAATTCATAATTAAGCTGCTTTATCCTGTTGGCCTTTTTTGCCTTTAGCTTTGTACACAGGAATAGCGCCACCGTTGGCTAACTGTTTAAATTTATGTTTAAGCGCAATACGTTGAGGAGCTGATAAACGCGAAACAACTGTTTCTGTGACAACTTTTTCCGGATGACCTTTTTTAATTAAGATCACGGCTTCAACGATCATGTTACGAATATACATTTCATCTTCAGCGGCTTTTGTTGCTGAATCTGATAAAGGTAAGAAGATAAAGTTATTTAAAAAGATACCCCAAAGTGTGGCTGTTAACGCAACGGCCATGGCGCTACCGATTGTTTCGATACCACCTTTACCAAGACCCATCATCATCTGAATCATACCTGAAGAAGCTCCAAGAAGACCTAAATGCGGCGGATACTTCGCGATGTTATTTAAAACTTTTGCATCTTCGAAATATTTTCTGGCTACCGCTTCACGGCGTGCGTTTAAGATATGAGTTACATCGGCTGCTGAGATATCGCCTTCATTTAAAATTCTAAATGAGTCATTCACGAAGGGGTGATTCGATGAATTTTGATACCAGCTACCGTTATACCAGTTCTTAACTGTCACAAGTAAGTCTTCGATCATTGCAGTTTCTTTTTTTGTTTTCTTAAAAAAGAAACCGTTCTTCACGAAGTTCCAAACTTCTGAGATCTTTTCCATTGAGTATGAAAATAATGTGATCGCTACTGTACCGCCCATAACTAAAATAAGAGCATGGCTGTTCAGTAACATTGTTGGTGCACTTAAACCGTGAACAATACCGAAGTAAACGACGGTAGCACACGCAATGACGCCTATAAAAACCGATGAATTCATAGAGAATCTCCCCTATGTGCTTATCGGAGTTATCTCAATTTAATAAACCGACCAAAGTTGGTTATATTGTAGACAGTATTTTTTTTGCTCCGTGAAAGTGAGTTCCCGAACCGAGACAGCAGGACTAGCTTATTTTTTATTTAATAACTAAGGTATTGAATCTGGGCTTTTGTAGTGGTTACTAAGTCTGGCTCTTACTTTGAATTCAGAGCCTTTTCGATTTTTTCAAGACGTAATTTCATCTCTTGAATTTCTTTTTCTTTGGCTGCATTTTCAGATTCTAATTTTTGAATTTTTGCATTCGCCAGATCTAATGCTTGCTGATCAGCTTTCGAGGCAATCGCACGAGTTTGTTCAACCTGCTGAGCTTCAACACCTAAAATACGATGGTAAAGAGATTTCACCGCTTCGATTAAAGGAGCAACTAACTTAGAATACGCGACAGATTTAAAACCTGTTTTTGGCGTTGTCACAGCTTCAGGAAAAACTTTTTCGACTTCTTGAGCGATCACACCGATGTCATGAGTTTCTTCGTGTTTCGTTGGCGCTTCAACATCTTTACGCCAATCAAATTCAACACCACGAAGTTGTAGAATTTTACCCACTGAATTTTCAATCGGTTTAATATTTTCTTTTAAACGTTTATCTGAGCTTGTGTTCCATGCTGTGGCTAAAGCTGCGCCATTTACGTGGAAAAGCGCTGTTGGATTAGTTAAACCAACCCCCACGTTACCATTTGCTAAAATATGCATACCGTTCGACGAAGCCCACGGCGAAGCACCGAACGCTAAGTAAATAGAAGTTTGCGTAGAACCCGATCCAAGAAGACCAATACCTGCTAAACCACTGGCCGTCGCATTCGTACTTCCGTCTGGAGTATAATGTAAGCCGCGCGCCCAACCACCACCAACTGCAGGTCTTTGCATGATAATTTCGCCACCTTTGGTTGTGATCGCTCCCACAACTTCAAGCGGAGCTATAGGTGAAGCTGTTCCAACACCTACGTTACCTGTTTTAGTGACGGTAAATAAATTTGTCCAGGCCGCATTAAAACCGCGTTCCCAGATTTGCCATTGATCGTCTGATGGGCGAACACCGTAAGCAAAGGTTCCTGACTGAACATTGCTTAACACATTGTAGCTAGAATAAATATCTAAATTAGGAGTCGTATCTGCGCGGTCGATATACACAGTATCTGAGGTAGATGTTGTATTTTTTAAATGCAAAAGCATATACGGAGTTGCGGTACCGAGACCGAGTGCGCCACTCGCATTGATCGTCATACGTGTCGATTGATTTACACGGAAACTCATGCTGTCTGTTAAATGTGAATACGCCACTCCACCTGGATCCCGGCTTTGCGGATCAGAGAAATAAATCGCTGCTGAATTACTTGCTGGTGTTGTTATTTGAATAACGCCGTTGCCTGTACTCATCACAGCTAATTTATCTGTAGCCGCAATGTATGGAGCTGAAACGGTTCCACCGGTATCATCGACAGTTAACATCACCGCAGGTGCTGTTGTACCAATACCGACATCTCCTGCTGAAGTTACTGTAAGAAGCGCATTTGCTAAGTATTCTGGCTGAGTAGCATGACGGCCGATTGTGAAGATATCTGTCGCACCACCACCATTATACGGAACACCACTCCACCATTGTGCGCCACCCGTATTCGTATCTAAAATGCGAACACCACCACCACGTGGATTATCATAACGATCTAATTTTACTTCGGCGCGAGTTGATGTGGCACCATTCATACCTTTAACTAAGATATTTGCCTGGCCTGTTGTGTTTTCGATTTGTAATTTTTCAGTCGGCGCACTTGTACCAACACCCACGTTTCCTAAACCTGTCACGGCAAATTTTGAAACGTTATTATGAACAGCATTTAATAAGAATGATGTATTTGCGCCTAAGTTCGTATTATCTTTTTGCATTACGTAGATACCAGAACCACTCGATCCAGCATCAGTACCACCAATAAACGCAGCTGTTTGGCTTGAAATCCCGTTAAAATTTTTCACGGCTTGAAAAGCATAAGTTCCTACGGTAGCTGAGCCGACTGCAAGCGCTCCGCCCATCACTAAATTTAAATTTTGTGTGCCAGCCCATGTACCCGTGCGGTCAGTGGTATTACCAAGTCTTAAAGTGTTATCTGTCGTAGAATTTGTTGCAGGTCCAAGTCCCCAGTAATCAGTACCAGCCCAATTACCCACAAGCTGACCTTGACCCGCTGTACTTCTATAACTTGCTAAATAAATATTGTAATTGGCCGGTTGTGAACCTGATGGGCCTACCTGCAATAAAGCATTTGGCGTTGTGTTTCCGATGCCCACAAAACCATTTGAATGAATACGCATAATTTCTTGATATGAACCCGTTCCCGCAACCGTTGATCCGAATTTCATTGAAGTACCTTTAGTGCTTCCTGTGAAATTTTCTTCGGCAGATACAGCAATGTACGCACTTGAACTGCTGATATTTGATCCATCATGACCGCGGAAATAAACACCACCTATTGCATCGCCAGATTGAACAGCTGTCGGTGTTGTCGAAGTTCCACGAGAGCGAGCTAAGATTAAATTTGCATCGTCGTATTGACTATTACCTACGTAATACAAACGCTGAGTCAGCGAACCCGTTGTCATCACATCTAAAGGAAGACTTGGGCTTGTACCAATACCTAAGCCATTATTATTCACACGCATTTTTTCAGAGTTATTACTATAGAACGCTAAAACACCATTCGCAGAACCCGTACCAGGCGAGAAAATACCTGTATCACCGTCTGATCCAAAGGCGTAACCTACAGTTGAACTGTCCGCTGCATCAGGAGCCCCTTGATTTGCACGGTAACCTGTTCCTTTAATAATTGCTGAACCACTGATGATACCACCAACATTGAGCGCGCCAGCAATACCGGCTCCGCCATTTACAATGAGAGCACCTGTTGTTGAATTTGTTGAAGCCACCGTTGATGAAACAACAACTGAGTTTCCAGCCGCTGGCCATAATGTGATTCCTGACGTTGAAGAAACAACAGATGTATTATTTAATACTCCGCCGGTTGAAGCTGTGGCAATTGTACGGCGAACATTTGAATTATCAGTGATGTAATAATCTGTTCCGTCGTATTCGATGGCCCCTGCTTGCGGTGTTGCTAATAATGTACCCGATGTTAATTTTACGGCCGCCACGGCTGATGTTCCGGCCGTGATATGTAATCTTGCTGTTGGCGCCGTTGTTCCGCCGATATAAACGCGTCCTGTGTTAGTCACACGTAAATTAGCTGACGCTCCTAAATCATTTCCGGTTCCAACACCGAAATCAGTCGTACCTGTAATTTGACCTGCGTAGACACTACCTAAAGTATTTTTATATTCAATTAAACTGTTTTGATTGTTTTGTCTTTCAAGAGTCATGATAACAGCGTTGTTATCAGCCACATGTAAACGTGAGGCCGGAGCTGAAGTCGCAAGACCAACACCCACATTTCCGTATGGTACAAATAAGCTACCATCGTGAAGTCTAACATTTAAAGTACGGTTTTGATTGCCCAGAATTTGTAATGTCGCTGATCCCGCATTTGTTCCGCCATCTAAAACTAACCATGGATCACCATTACCGAATGAGTTTGCCGCATTCGTCGCATCAGTCACCATACCGATTCTCACTGAACGTGATGCTGAATTGTCTGAAGTATTTATACTTGAAATAAAACCATCAACTTCTAATCGTTGAGTTGGTGCGCTTGTTCCGATACCTACGCGGCCCTGACCGTTTAACACCATACCAATGCTATCGACATTTCCAGAGTTTGCCGCAGAATAGCGAATCGCAAAAGCATCGTCGTTGTGGTTATTTTTAATATCCACCACTAATGAAGCGTTCAATGGACCTTGGATATATCCACCTGTCGCTGTTGAAAAACCCGGATTTAAACTTCCATAAGTCGTATGACCAAGTTCGACACTTGTCGATGCACCAGCATTCGGAGAAACACGAACTGCTCCTACAACATCTAACGCTACTGCTGGAGCTGATGTTCCGATACCGACGTAACCATTGTTTAGAATATTCATTCTTTCTTGATAAGTTCCGCCAGTTCTTGTTCTAAAAATTAATGAGCCTAAATTATTATTTGCCGCACTCATCATAAAAGCATTGCGGTAAGCTGATGTCGCGTAAGTTGAACCAAATACCGAAATACCACCCATGAATGTTGCGCCTTCGTAGGCATTCCATTCACCGTAAGCATTTGTATCTGTCCACGACGTGCGAAAGCCTGAGCGTAATACGCCCGTTGCCGCATTTAAGTGAAGCATCTCTGCTGGTGATGAAGCGCCAATACCCACATTGCCAGTGTTATAGAAAATACCTGTACCACTTGTGATCCATTGTGAACTTGTGATCGCGCCAAATGACGCTGCCATAGCATTTTGTAAACTAGCAACCGAACTTGAAACTGAATTTACTGTTGATGAAACACTTGCTACGGTTGACGAAACTGAGTTCACAGCCGACGAGACTGAGTTAACTGTTGAAGAAAGAGTTGCAACCGTTGACGAAACTGTATTTACTGCTGAAGATACAGATCCCACAGTTGAAGAAAGAGTTGTTAAACTGACTGCATCAGCCGGTGTGTAACCTAAGGTCGCTGCGATTGCTGCGCTTGTGGCTGATTGTTTATTCGAAAAATTTAAATAATCGCTGTAAGAAATGACCCCAGCTGTTGTTGTGGCCACAGACGCGTACGGAAAATTAAATGTGTGAACTGAACCTGTTGAAGAAACATTTGGTGCTGTTCCAGAGTTTCCAAAAGCAAAAGTTTGTGAACCTGAAACTAAACCGTTGATGGCTAAAATTCCTGCGCCGCTCACACCAAAAGCGGCCCAAGTTGTTCCGTTACAGTATTCAACAACACCTGCGTTGTAGCGTAATGTTCCGGCTAAATCGGCTGTACAACTTGAACTATCACTACCGATACGAATTCCACCTGATACTTCAAGTGCAGTTACAGGGGTACTTACACCGATACCCACGCGGCCCGATCCGGTGATTGACATTAAATCAACAAGAGTTGTGCTGCTGGCGGCTGATCTTTGAAAAATAAAACGATCAGTAGTACCATTCATTTCAAAATTAAATGAAGGTTTTGTAATGTCACTTTGAACAACTCCTGAAGCTGTTAACAAACGATTCCATTGAAGAAATCCACCGTTCACATTACTGCTTAATCTTGTGCGCGCAATGTTTGATCCGGTATTACCCACATACAAGTTGCCTGTGATATTTGCGCCGTTAGCTAAACCTGCCGGAGCTTCTGACCAGCCACCCACATCTAAAAGAGCTGAAGGTGAAGACGTGCCAATCCCAACACGCGAACCATAATAAATATCGGCTCCGATTGTTGACCACTGTGAACTTGTAATTGCGGCAAATGAAGCAGCCACTGAATTTTGTAAACTTGTAACCGTACTAGAAACCGAATACACCGTTGAAGAAACACTAGCCACTGTTGATGAAACTGAATTTACGGTTGAAGTTACGGCCGTAACACTTGCTCCGTCAGCTGGCGTATAACCAAGAGCTGTTGTTACTGAACCTGATGTGATTGTTCCTGTGCCACCGGCCGCGATACAAGAAAACCCGGCGCCGTTAAAGCGTATGGCTTCACTCGCACCGCACGTTGGAACACTTGCCGTTTGCACAAAATCAGTAACATCTTTACCACTGAATTTTAGCGAGTCATTAGCATACATGGCGTAAGGCACAGCATTGATCGTCATCGCTGGTAATGTTTGCCAGCCGGTGCTGTCATTAAACTGCATGACGATTTTACGAGTGTCGTTCGCCGAAGGAGAATAAGTTGCAGGCCCACCCGAGTCACAGGTTAAAGAAGCTGTTGTGTTACTGAAAACCTGTTCAAAGTTACTTCCAACAACTGGAAACGTGCGCACACCTGTTCCTAAAGCAAAAGAAACTAAGCCTGCACTTGATCCCATATTCACATTTGAAAATGTTTCTGAATACAGAATACAACTTCCTGCCGGATCTAAAATTGTAAACTTAAAATTAACAGTTGTTGACTCAAGTGGATAGCCATCAGGTTTAATAATTTTAGCTTGATATGTTGTTCGTGTAGGTCCTGCGAAAACAGAAAGCGCGTTTAAAAATATAAACGCAAAAATAGAAATAACAAAATAGCTCAGCGGACGTACCTTCTTCACTCTTAACTTGTCGGAATTTTTGACATTTTTATAAAGATTCAAACGAATAATTTCTTATAACAGGACTCGAATTTCTCAAACTGAGACACTTCACTACTGACAAAGAGAGGCTTTGGGATCTTTACCGCAGATATAAGCTTTTAGTGCCGCATTCTCGGCTTTTAATTTATCAAATTCTGATTTATCGACTTTAGATTCAACGACAGAAGCCATTTGACGTTGTTGTTCGATTTGCTGTTGTTCAACGCTAACTAGACGATGGTAAATCTCTTTCACAGATTCAATTAATGGCGCAACTAAGTTTTGATAACCAACCGATAAAAATCCTTTTTCATCTTTTCTGATAATTTCTGGAAAAACTTTTTCAACTTCTTGGGCGATCAAACCAATCTGTTTGCCAGGAACTTCTTTGTCTTTCCAGTAATAAGAAACCCCGTTTAGACTTAAGATTTTATCTAAGCTTGACTGTAACGGCAGAATATCTTTTTTAAGCCTGATATCTGAAGATTGGGTGAGCGTACCAGCAATAACCATATTACCCGCGTAATCGAAACTCATTTTTTGAGTACATACACCTGCCGGACAATGATACCACTGAGCGACTAAGCCACTGCTGTTTTCATGATGAATAGTGAAGCCGCGCTTTGTGGCACTGTTATTGGTAACATTAAGCGCCGAATCATTACGAGATAAAAGTTCAAGATAAGAATTTCCAGAATCTTTGACATACCCTGTTCCTGCAACATGCAAAGTCGCAATAGGGGCTGTTGTACCAATACCGACATTACCATTAAGATCAATCCGCATTTTTTCACTGTTATAGTTTGTTATTTTTAAAATAGGAGAGCTGGCGACGGCAGCCGAATTAAATCTGGCATCAATCACAACCGCAGCATCACCTGCATTATCAAAAGCCGGTTCACCAATTAACATTAATCCGTAACGGTTTCCACTCGCTAAGGCCTCGCCCCTACCCCAAATAACTGGAACGTAAGACGAAGCCCCATTCGTCGCATCGCCAATAGCCATTCTGCCGTTTGTTGTTGTTGAATCTTTTAAAGTTATACCATCCGTGCTGCTAGTCATAGCGTTAACAACCTCAAGCTTAGCAGCTGGTGCGTTTGTTCCAATTCCCACGTTACCTGAACTTCCAGAAATAAATAATCTTGTCGTGTCACTTGCAAATAAATGAAAATTATTTGAGTTTTTTGTTCCTAAGAATAAATCCGCTTCGGCTGCAATGGTATTTCCATCGATGTTAATTGAAGTTCCTGAAGATTCTTGCACACGTAAAACAGCGTTGTTTAAATTCAACGAACCAATTGAACCCATCGTAGTCGAATCATAAACATGAAATTTTGTAGCTGGCGCAGTTGTTCCGATTCCCACATTACCGTTAGAATCCACGCGCATCTTTTCCGAACGAGTGCCATTATCACGGGTATAAAATAAAAGATTTCCTGATTCCGAACCTGAAGTCACATTTGTCATCTGTGCAAATATATTTGAACTATCAGACGCATAACCGCCGGAATTTATTCCTTGAAAATAAATTCCACCAGTAAAATCACCATTACTTAACGATCCACCCGCGCGCGAGTGTCTTAATTCCAGGTATGAACCTGAAGGACCGTTATAAGTTTGCTCTAATCTAAAAGAATTACCACCAGCGCTATTTAATATATGTAAAGTCGCACTTGCTGTAGCCGTTCCGATACCGACGTTACCGCCATTAGTATTAAGTAATAAATTTTTCACCGTCACGCCGTCTGTGGCTAACGCCGAAATATCACCCGAACTAGGACTTAACCGTAAAACCGTGTTTGAAGTATTTTGGGTTAGCTTCGCACTGTCACCAATCCATAACTGACGATTACCAGTTCTGTTGACTCCTAAAAGTAAAGATAAACCTTCTGTATCGGTGTTTCCAGCTTGATAAAATTCCTGACCTGAAAGACGAATTTTTTCTGTCGTTTGTGAAGCCCCCGAAATATGTAAAAGAGCCCCTGGAGTGGTCGTGCCCAACCCCATATGACCTGACGAATTCACAGCAACTCGAGTTACTCCACTCACATTAAATCTTAGTTCTGGCGAAGCTCCTGTGCCTGAATAAATGCGAGCACGTTCAGTCATATCATTGTTATACCAGACCACATCACCCGGATCGGTAGGAGATCCTGATGTGGCTACAAATCTTAAATCAGCGGCATTTGCAATTGTTGTCGAATTCAATGTTGTCGCTCCAGAAACACCTAAGTCTCCGGCTGTGTTCATATTACCCGCTACTCCGACGCCACCTTTAACAACAAGCGCACCTGTTTGTGAATTGGTCGAAGCTGTCGTTGATGAAACAACAACTGATCCCACTGGCACCATCGTAATGTTTCCAGATGAATTAATCACCGAAGCATTATCAATTGATCCAGCAGAGCTTCCCGTAGCAATTGTACGGCGAGTGTTACTTCCATCTGTTAAATAAAAATTTGCACCATCATATTCCATCGTGCCCGATTGCGGAGAAGCCAGTAAAGTACCAGACATTAGTTTAAACGCCGCTTTACTAGAAGTTCCCGCTGCTAAATGTAAAAGGGCCGTTGGAGCGGTAGTTCCAATACCAATATTGCCACCGTCAGGATTAATAATTAAGTCAGGTTTTGTTGCATAGTTTGAACGGTTACTGGCCTGCATCCATAATTGTCCACCGGCATATTCCCCGAAATCTAAAGCTGAAGCGTTACCTAATCTTAATAAATTGTAGTTAGCTCCCACATTCGGTCCACCTTGTCCGCTGCCTTTAATATCAAGAACACCACCCGGAGAAGTTGTTGCTATACCGACAGTACCGGCTGAAGTAATACGAACTCTTTCAGTGCCGCTTGCTGAAAACGACAAAGTGCCCGCACTTGGATTGAACATTCCCGTATTCGTCGTAGTTCCAAAACTAAATGTCGGAGCTGTGGCGTTACCGTAACCGTTTCCGGCACGTACGGCATTCATATTATAAAATGTTGTAATGTTTGTTGTCGTATTAATATCAAGATATGGCGACATTGGACCACACGTTGAGTCTTGGCATTTTCCAAAAGACAACGTACCGCTGTTCCATTGTAAGCGGCTAAGTGATGCCGCTCCACCATCAAACACAATTTGCGAAGCACCCACCAGAACTGCAGAACTGGCTGTACCGGTGTAATTCATGGTACTACCACCGATACCGACATTACCTAAATTGTAGTAAATCGCACTGCCACTGGTTACCCATTGTGATGAAACAAGCGTAGCACTATTAGCAGGTGTATAACCAAGAGCTGTGGTTACATCTGAATTTGTAAGTTGAGCACCACTGGTCACACGACCTTTGCTATCGACCGTAACTTTTGTATATGTGCCGGCACCCACACCGCTATTTGCTAAAGTAATTGTATTTGAAGCTGCTGCGATTGTTGCATCGCCGGTAAAACTTGGAAGTCTTGCGATAGCCAGTGTTCCCGTAGCACTGGCACTTCCTAAATCAAGACTATTTGCTGTGGCAAATGTTCCTAATCCTAAATTTGTTCTTGCCGTTGTAACATTCGTTAAATCAGAAAGGTTATTTGCTTTTTGCGCATAAGTTCCACTGACTGCATTATCCGCCGGAACATAACCCAACACCTGAGCGATACTGGCAGCGCTCGAGGTAATTTTATTACTAAATGTCGCGTAATCGGCATTAGAAATTAAACCTGCGGTCACAGATCCTGTCGATGCTAACGGAATATTTAAAGTATGAATTCCGTTTGAAGTATTAAAATTCGGGGCAGTGCCTGTCGCGCCGGTTGCGAAAGATTGTGTTCCGCTTGTTGAGCCGTTAAGTGATTGAAGACCAGCACCGCTAACACCAAATGCAGCCCATGTTGATCCGTTACAGTATTCTACGTTATTATTTACGTATCTTAATGTTCCTGCGTAATTCGCTGCGCAAGCCGCATTTTCTGTACCGATACGAACACCGCCTGAAACATCTAATGCCGTGATTGGCGTTGTTGTACCTACGCCCACATGACCGCTGATAAAGCTAATTCCGCTCGCAACATTGCTCCACTGCGAACTTGTAATCGCCGCAAAACTTGCGGCCACTGAGTTTTGTAAACTTGTTACCGTGGCACTGACACTTGAAGCGTAATTTGAAACTCCGGCCACAGTCGATGATACGGCAGAAATATCTGAAGTCACCGTGCTATAACTAGCTCCGGTTGCTGGCGTGTAACCTAAGGCCGAAATAACCGCCGATGATGTCAGTGTTTGTGCCGTAGTAATACAAGAAAACATAGCGCCGTTATAGTGAAGCGCTTCGCTGACAGCACAGGTCGGAATAGAAGTGACATGAACGAAGTCTGCATCTGTCTTGCCATTTAACTTTAACGCATCATTGGCATACATCGCGTAAGGAACAGCATTAATGCTCATCGCAGGTAAAGTTTGCCAACCGTTACCGTCATGAAATTGCATCACGATTTTTCTGATATCACTGCTTACCGGAGAATAGCTTGGAGGGCCGCCAGCATCACAAGATAAACTTGGCGTCACATTACTAAAAACATTTTCGAAAGTCGTAGCACTTGCAGGGTATGTTTTAACTCCCGAACCCAGTGCAAAAGAAATCAAACCACCAGTACCTGACATGTTCACGGCTGAATAAGTTTCAGAATATAAAATACAACTTCCTGCCGGATCTAAAATTGTAAACTTGAAATTGACGCTTGAAGCTTCTAACGGATAACCATCGGGCTTAATAATCTTGGCCTGATAAGTTGTGCGTGAAGGGCCGGCAAAAGCAGACATCGCGTTTAAAATTGTAAACGCGAAAATAAAAAACCAAAAGTAGTTCAGATTCTTAGCCTGCGCACGTACCTTATTCACTCTTATCTTGTCGGAATTTTTGACATTTTTATGAAGATTCTAAAGCGCCAAAATATTAAAATTTAATGTCACAAACTGCGACTTAAGAGGTGATCTGTCTCAAATTAGAACATGAATAACGTGCCACTGACGGCAGTTGAGTAAGCTGTGGTCCAGTCGACACGATCCCAATACTGTAAAGAGCCATCTGCATTTTTATGGATAAAATAATTTTGCTCGCGTCCATCAGGAAATAACGTAAAACTTTTCATTGTGTCTTCTGAAATCTCGCCCATGACTTTATCGCCTGAATAAAGTTTTCCGTCTTTAATCTGCATTGGCTTTTGTGGTTTATTCACAAAATTCATACCCGGACATTTAAAATACGAACGTGCCACTAAAAAAGTTTCTGGCGTGTGTTCAATATCAAGCTCCATCTGACAAAGCCCGTCTTGCACGACACCGTTAATGGCTAAAGGCCCTTGCCCGCGCCACTGCCCTGTTAGACCGTAAGCCCAAGTTGTTGAGGTGATAAACGTAGCTACTAATGTGGCAGTGATAAACTTCATGCCCTGATTAGTAGCTGAGGATGGCAATTATGCCAAGAAGAAACTGATTAAATTGCCTCTAACTCGCCAGCTTCTATTGAAGCAGCAAGTTTAGCACGTAAGCGTAACACCGCCTGCGCATGAAGCTGAGAAACGCGTGATTCAGTTACGCGTAATACTTGGCCGATCTCTTTTAAATTAAGATCTTCGAAGTAGTATAAAGATAAAACTAAACGCTGGCGCTCTGGAAGATCTTCAATCGCTTTAGCAACGACATCTTTTACAACTTTAACGTTTAACTGGTTAAATGGATTCGCAGACTTTGCACCTTCTAATAAATTCACGATTGATTTTTTATCTGAATCGCTGAATGAAGGTTGGTCATCAATTGAAAGTAAACTGACCGGACGAACCTGATTGATTAAATCATGGAACTCTTCGATCGGCATATTTAAGCGACCCGAAATTTCTTCATCTGTAGGTGCGCGGCCTAATTCTGATTCAAGAGCTGTGATTGTTCTTTCTAAAGCTTTTGATTTATCACGCACTGAACGCGGAATCCAATCTTGTGAACGTAATTCATCTAAGATCGCACCACGGATACGGAATTCAGCATAAGTTTTAAATTTGTTATCACGAGTCGGATCCCATTTATCAATAGCATCCATTAAACCAATCGCACCGGCAGAGATTAAATCATCAATGTCGATATTCGGTGGAAGTCGCACAGCGATCTTTTGCGCTACGAAGCGAATTAAAGGGGCATACTCTTTGATAAGCTCTTCTTTTTGCTCGCGCTTGATTTTTTTCGGCTCATCTTTAGCGTATTTTTTTAGTAAGCTGGCTTTAGACATTTAGTTTTTACCCCTCGTGCGTAACATATATAGTTTACCGAAAAATTTCTCGTTTCCGATAGTCCAATAATTAAATTCTGGCTTAAGCATGACCTGTGGCTGGTTTGAAGATAGCTGCTAAACCACTAGTCTTTGGGCTTGTTGCCTCTGAGAATGAGTTATGAGCCCCACCCAGAGCGGATTCGGCAACAAGTTCGACAGCGATTTGTCTGAAAATTTGTGCTGCCTGGGAATCTGTTGTTTGTCTCATAATTGTACGTTGTTGCTGCTGCGCCTTTTGCAAATTCTCATCAAATGGCAGTGACCCCAACAAGCTTAAACGCACAGACAGAAAGCGTTCTACGACTTCTGCAAATTTAATAAATAACTGTTCGCCGCGCATGCCTTTCATTTGATTGCACACCACTTTGAAATTTTGCAGTTTATATTTTTGATGTAAAACTTTAATCATCGCATAAGCATCTGCAAAGCTTGATGGATCTTGCGTAAGAACGATAATGCATTCATCAGCAACAGCATTTAAATGTAAAACGTGCTCATAAATTCCTGACGACGTATCGATGATCGCGTAATCATAAGAAAACTGAAGATCTTGCACTTGATTGATTAATTCTCGTCTTTGAAACGCGTTTAAGTGCGTTAGTTCTACTAATCCACTGCCACCGGCGATCAAATCAATATTTTTCATTAACGGCGTGATACATTCTTTAATTGATTTACCTTGAAGCACATCACCTAAATGGTGCATTGGGCGCACACCAAAGTGAATATCAACATTAGCTAAACCTAAATCACCGTCGATCATCAAAACTCTTTTGTTTTGTTCAGCGATCGCTAAGCCAACATTGCAAGCTAAAGTTGTTTTTCCAACTCCGCCCTTGCCTGAACTGATTGCGATAATTCTCATAAGTTAATTCCTGATTCTGTTCTAGTACCAGTGATATTTAAAATTAAATCTAAAACACGCTCGGCAGTCGCACGCTCGAAATCTTCTGGAGTTCTAGAACCAATTCCGAAACCAAAAAGCGGAGCACCCGTTTTTTGGACGAAGTTATAAATGTTTCCGTGCATTGAAGCTTCATCTAACGATGTAAAAACCACATCTGTGACATTTAAAGCTTGGTAGCGTTTGTGCACTTCTAATAGATCTGCATCTTTCGACATTGCTGATAACACTAAATGTGTTCGTACTGACTCAGCCGTTGGAGGCATCATTTTTTTGATATAACGTAATTCATCAGATGCTTTTAAATTTAAAGACGCGAAATCAACAAGCACATGATCAACTTGGTTTAAGTAAGGAAGAATTTTAAACCAATCAGCTTCAGAACGAATTGCGATAAATGGTAAATTTAAAATTTGCGCAAATATTTTCATTTGCTCATCAGCACCGATTTTTAAAGTGTCTGTTGAAATTAAAGCCACGCGTTTATGATTAGCTACTAACTCGCTGGCGTACTTAATCATTGTGGTGGTTTTTCCAGAGCCTGATGGGCCCATGAATAAATGAAACTGTTCACCGTTATCGTTTGCTACAGGCACAGTTTTTAAAATAAAGCGCGCGATATAGGCTTCAACAACGGCTTTGTTGTTTTGCTTATCTGGCGTTAACTGCGATTGTGCCTGAGTTAAAATTTCAGCGGCCACTTCCGGTAATAACCCTTTACGAGTTAAAGCAGTAAAGTGTGAACTTAAATTATAATTCACGCCGTACTCAGCCCCTGGGTGCGCTTGCACGAACCCTTGAGGCATTTGTTTAAACTGGCCTAAAAGATTTTTTAATTGATCAATCTCTGACTTTAACTGGTCTACTTCCAGGTTGTTGAAAGTAGCTTGAGCCTGTTGAGTCAGTTTAGGTGTGGGATTATATTTCGACGGAGTCGAATCACTATATCGTGATGCCGCCGTCGTATCAACGTAACGAGCTGTTGCTTCAACCGGAGCCTGAACTTCATCTTCGTTATCAATATCAGCATAACGACGTTGAGTCATTGTTACCGGAATAACAGGTTTTTTGCGCGTTTCTTCAGATTGCATTAACTTCAATCTGGATTCGATTGATTTTTGCATAGTTTCTTTTTGCGTACGCGCCGGAGCTTTAGAAAATTTTTCTTTTAAATGATCTGGCAATTTTGATTCAACATATTTTTTATGCTGAAGTACATTTTCAGAATAGGCCGCGGTGATTTCGATGGATTTTACACCGCCTAAACCAAAACCTTTCGTGACTTCTTTAGCAGAAAGAATAACAGCATCGGGCCCTAACTGAGTTTTTACTAACTCAAGAGCTTCTTTCATTGATCTGGCTTCAAATTTTTTGATCTGCATATTTTCCCTTTATTACCTGTTAAGAAGCTAAGCCTACTGACGCCACTGATTGCACTTGCGCTTCTGGTGCGACTTCGCTGTGCGAAAGCACAATCAATTGCGGAATAAATCGTGATAACAATTTAAATAAATGACGACGAACCGTAGGGCTTGTCAGTAAGATCGGCTGCCCTGCAATTTCTGGATGCGTTTCAATCTGCTGCGCGATATTTGAAATCATTTTCGACGCTGATTGAGGGTCCATCACCAACTGAACACCTTGTTCAGTTTGTAATAACGCATTTGAAACCATCTCTTCTAATCTTGGATCTAATGTCATAACCGACATAGCACCGTCTTCAGAGATATATTTAGAAGTAATTGAACGCGCTAACTGTTTACGAACAGCTTCAGTTAATAAATCTAAATCTTTTGTGCGTGAAGCTTCGTCAGCCAATGTTTCAAAAATTGTGTATAAGTCACGAACAGAAACTTGCTCTTTAAGTAAGTTCTGCATAACTTTAACCACACCACCCAATGATAAAGTATCTGGAATAAGATCTTCGACCACTTTTGGATGTGTTTTCTTGAAATTATCAATAAGTGTTGAAGCTTCTTGGCGACCCAGCAATTCGTGAGCATGTGTACGAATCATCTCAGTTAAGTGAGTTGCAATCACTGTTGGAAGATCAACCACCGTGTAACCAGCCATCTCAGCATTTTCTTTATTGTTTTGGCTAACCCATAAAGCATCTAAACCAAACGCAGGTTCTTTTGTAGGAATACCATCAACTTTAGCCGTCACATTACCTGGGTCCATCGCCATTAACATATCTGGCTTAAGGTGACCACCGCCTACTTTGTTACCTTTAATCATAAAACGGTATTCACCCGGAGCTAGAGATAAATTATCGCGAATATGAATACTTGGAACCAAGATACCCATATCAAGAGCAAATTGTTTTCTGATAGAAGTAATACGCTCTAGTAAATCGCCAGCTTTTGTTGAATCAACAACTTTGATTAAGCTGTAACCCACTTCAAGCTCAAGCATATCCACTGGCTGAACTGAATCGATTGATTCTTTTTTCGGAGCTGATAATTCAAGATCAGCTTTTCTTTTTTCTTCTTGAACTTTTTCGTTTTTGTATTGAGATAAAATCCAAGCAAAGCCTGCTAAGAATAAACCCATACCGACAAATGGTAATGTCGGAAGACCTGGAATAATCGCTAACGCACCAAACACACCCGCAGAAGCGTAGATCGGTTTTGGATTTGTTAATAACTGACCCGTTACTTCTGTACCCATGTTTTGATCTGAACCAGAGCGAGTAACGATAATACCGGCCGCTGTTGAAATGATAAGAGCTGGAATTTGCGCTAACAATCCATCACCGATTGTTAACATCGTGTAGTTTTTTGCCGCTGTTGTGATATCTAAGTTCTTTTGTAAAACCCCGATTAATAATCCACCGATAACGTTTACAACTGTAATAATAATACCTGCGATAGCATCACCGCGTACGAACTTCGAGGCACCATCCATCGCTCCGTAGAAATCGGCTTCGCGCTCGATTTCTTTACGGCGGCGTTTGGCTTCAACATCATTGATCACACCGGCATTTAATTCTGCATCGATGGCCATTTGTTTACCAGGCATTGCATCTAATGTGAAACGTGCTGCAACCTCAGCGACGCGCCCAGAACCCTTTGTGATAACAACGAAGTTGATCACAACTAAAATAACGAAAACAACGAAACCGATCACGTAACTGTCGCCGACAACGACAGAGGCAAAGGCATGGATAACGGCACCGGCAGCTGATGCCCCTTCATGACCGTTTGATAAAATTAAGCGCGTCGTCGCCACGTTTAAAGCTAAGCGAAATAACGTCGTCATTAATAATAACGACGGAAAAGATGTAAAATCTAATGCCGAAGTCGTGTAGATCGAAGTTAATAAAATTAAAACTGATAAACCTAATGAAACCGTTAAACCGAAATCTAACATGATTGCCGGAAGTGGGATAATCATCACACCTAATACGACTAAGATAGCAATCGCTACGAACAGGTCAGTGTTCTTTGTGTACTTATCAAATTTTTTAACAAACTGAAATAATTCTTCCATCTGCTAATTCCTTATAATCTTGGTCCGTTGTGGTTATTGCTATTTGGCGGGCGTTGCGCTGTGCCCGCGGGTCTACGCGCTTTACGTTTACGTTTAAGTCTAAATACATAAGATAAAACTTCGGCGACCGCGACAAACAGTTCACGCGGAATCACCTGGCCCACTTTCATCGTTTTAAAAATCGTGCGGGCTAAAGGTTTATTTTCAATCACAGGAATATTATGCTGGCGGGCTAATTCTTTAATTTTCTCAGCCATAAAATCAGCACCCTTACCGATTAATTGTGGCGCTGGTAACTTATCAGAATAACGTAAAGCCACTGCGATATGCGTTGGATTTGTGATAATCACATCGGCTTTAGGAATATTCTGCATCATTTTACGCTGAGAAACTTCACGCTGGATTTTACGGATACGAGCTTTAATCATCGGATCCCCCTCGTGAGATTTATGTTCTTCTTTAATTTCTTGCTTAGACATCATCATTTCTTTTTCAAGCTGCCAGCGTTGAAAGAAATAATCAGCCACCGCGATCACTAACATGAATACGCCAGTACCCATTAAAAGTTTAAAGATCACACGGCCTAAATAAGCAAATTGTTCAGGAATCGAATAACTCGATAAATAAGGAATTTGATGTAATTCAGATTTTAAAAGTAAATACATTGTCCAGCAGACAACGATCATTTTTAAAAGTGATTTTACTAGTTCGCCGATACCTTTCATTGAAAAGATACGACCGATAGCTGACATTGGATTTAAACGACCTAAATTAAAACTTAATGCATCTTCAACTTGTAAGATACCTGTTTGCATTAAGCTTGAAGCCACACCGATAATAAGTGCACCGAACATAATCGGAGCTACTAAAATCGCGATTTTTTCACCGGCAAACCATAATAGATCTGAGTATTCGCCAGCTTTAACAAGCTTAAGCATTGATAAACCAAAACTTACGTTGAATACTTCAGCGATATTCGTAAAGAAAAAGCGAGACATTGCGTATAACAGACCCGCGGCCGCTAAAAAGATTAGCGCCGTACCCAGTTCTCTGGTCGTGGCCACTTGTCCGCGCTTACGAAATTCCTGCCTGCGCGCTTCCGTGGCCTGTTCTGTTTTGTCGTCTTGCCCCTCAGCCAATTTAATTCCTTCCTAGAATCAATGGTTGGGTTCGGCATCCCTGCCGAACACTTATAACATTTTTATAAACTTAAATAACTCGCCCGTTGAAATTTCTAACAACCCGTTAAGTTGTAAAAGCATCAACGGTAAACTAATAAACAAAATCGCCATGCCCAGTAAGATCGTTACCGGAGCTGCCGTCATTAACACGTTAATTTGTGGAACCGCACGGCTTAGGATTCCCACACCCACTTGCACAACCAGCATCGAAATCATCACTGGAGCTGCAATCTTAATTCCAAATACAAAAAATTCTTGAGCGTATTTCGCTACTTCAAAATAGCCAATAGCCTTGATTGAAGTTGTTGCTAACGTCACAGTTTCAAAACTGCTTGTTAAACCTTGAATCATATAATGGTGACCGTTCAAACCCATATAAAGTAATGTGGCTAAAGCTACAAAAAATTGCTCCATCACATTACCCATATTACCCATCATCGGATTAAAGATTTGCGCCTGGCCTAAACCCATCGAAACTGAAATCAATTCGCCCGCCATACCAATCGCAAAGAAAAAGACTCGCGTTGCAAAGCCTAACGAAATACCCACAAAAGCTTCTTTTAAAGCCAAAGTAATTAACGAATCTTGTAAGTCATTTAATTGAACTAACACCGTGTTGTTCGCAACAGTGTTAAACACCGTCATCGTTAGAACTAATGAAAGTAAAATTTTTAATGGCACAGAGATTGTTTGAGAGTTCAAAATCGCAGCCGTAAAAACAAAGCCCGACATACGGAGCAGAATAAGTCCGAATGCGATCAATTGAATTTCGTTCAGCTGCGATACTGAAAACATTATGGTTCCCTCACAATAGTGGCCATGTTCTCAAAAAGGTTAACCGTGTAAGATTTCATCACATCCATCATCCACGGACCGGCCAAAACTAGTACTATAGCAATGACAATCATCTTAGGAACAAAGGTCAGCGTATTTTCATTAATTTGCGTTAAAGCCTGAAAAATACTGATAACTAGACCAATGACGAGTGTGCTTAATAACAATGGCGCTGATAACATAGCCATCGTTTTCAAAGCATCTTGTCCTAATTGTAAAATAATATCTTCACCCATTAACCGAAACTCCTTACCATCGAACCGATTAGAAGAGTCCAACCGTCAACCATTACAAAAAGCATGATCTTAAACGGTAAAGCGATCACAGCAGGTGGAACCATCATCATACCCATCGACATTAATACCGATGCCGCTAAGATATCGATAATTAAGAACGGTAAGAAAATAATAAAACCGATCATAAACGCCGTTTTAAGTTCAGAGATAATAAACGCTGGAATTAAAACTAAAGTGGGAACATCCGCACGAGTCTTAGGCTGTTCAACTTTAGAAAGTTTTAAAAATAAAGCTAAGTCCTGATCACGCGTTTGCGAAAACATAAAACGGCGTAATGGTGTTACTGCATTTTCAAAAGCCTGATCTTGAGTGATCGTATTAGCCAAGTACGGCTGTAAAGCTTTTTGATTAATTTCAGTGATCGCTGGATTCATCACAAAAAATGTAATGAATAAGCTTAAACCCACTAACAATTGATTCGGTGGCAACTGTTGCACACCCATCGCTTGGCGTAAGAAAGATAACACGATCAAAATGCGGGTAAAACCCGTCATCATGATTAAAATCGCCGGTGCTAAAGTTAACACCGTCATAACAAGTACTAGCTTGATGGCATTAACAACTTCACCAGGATTTTGTGTTGTCTTAAATCCTAAGTTCACTGTAGGAAGCGTCACTTGCGCAAATGCAAATGTTCCTACGAACAGAGAAAGTAAGAATGCAACGATTGATAATCGTTTAATCATTGAAAATTCCTCATGGATTTAAGTTTTTGCGAAACATTTGTTTTAATTCCGGCAAAAGAAAAGTCATCTTCTACTTCACCGGCTAATTCAGTAATTTCTTTACTTTGCACGATTTGTTCACCACCACCAGCAGCCATTGTTTCAGCAAAGCTTTGTGAAGGTAATTCAGCAGGTACTTCATCATCAATTAACGCTAATGACTTGATCATTGAAATATTTTGATCAGTCACACCGATTAGGATTGATTCGCCAGCTACACGGATAATTGCTAACGATTTTTTCGCCCCTAAATGATGTTGCGTTAAAACTTTGATCTGCATGTTTGATTTATTGATCTTATTCGAGAAAGCGTACTTTCTAGCTAAATAAAGACCTGCACCACCCATACCTACTAATACAAATAAAGTTAAAAATAACTTACCGGCTTGAGATGTGTTCTCCTGACCTGTTGTAGCTTTTTCAAGCTTTAACGGAATTTCACTTTCAGGCGCAGTCTGAAGATTAGACTGTGGAGTTGATTTAGAAATTGTCGGAGCTAAAGCTTGCGCTTCAGTACCTGCAGCTGCAGTTCCTGCAACATTAACTTCGTCAGCCGCTTTGGCTAAACTTGCGAAAGCTACTGATAAAACAACCACTACCGATAAAATTATTTTTTGCATCATTTTAATTGCTCGATTCTTTCTGTCGGGCTGATGATATCCGTTAAACGAACACCGAATTTTTCATTCACCACCACGGCTTCACCGCGGGCGATTAATTTTTCATTCACTAAAACTTCCATCGGTTCACCGGCTAATTTCATAAGCTCGATCACTGAACCTTGCGTTAAGTTAAGTAAATCGCTCACTGGCATTTTTGTGCGACCAAGCTCTACTGTAACTTTTAATGGAATATCTAAAATTAAATTTAGATTTCTGTCTTTTGTGGCATTACCAGCAGAACCACCGCCAGCAGCGTTTCCGCCGAGCTCTTGCTCTTCGAGCTGTTCTAGGACTTTGTCCATTGGATCGTTACTCATGATGTTTTTTCCTCCGTGTTAAGTTATTTCTCAATTTGTCTTGTGACTTGCACAGCCACTGTTCCGTGGTGAATTCCGTAGTAACCTTTGAATTTCTTCACGTCTTCTACCTGAATATCTAATTCACCCGATGAATCCTGAGTTAACGGGATAACATCCCCTACTTTTAAATCCATCATGTCTTTTAATTGAATTTGTGTTTCACCAAGATTTACTTTGATATCGACAACTGTATCTAATAATTGTTCTTTGATAATCGCTGTCCAAAGTTTTTTATCTGTTTGATCCGACTCGACCTGGAAACCCGTCGATAACTTTTGTTTGATCGGCTCAATCGTTGCGTACGGAATAACGATTGAAACTGTTCCGTTGATATTTTCTAACTCAACATCAAAAGTTGATGCGATAACCACATCTGTCGGAGGCACGATACCCACGAACTGTGGATTGATCTCAGTACGTTGGAACGAACAACCGATCACTTCGATTGTTGACCAAGCTTGTTCAAGATCGCCGATGGCTAACTCTACGACTTTCTTAACGATCTGTAGTTCAATCGGCGTAAACTCTTTACCGTCTAACTTTGAGTACGGACGGTCAGATCCACCGAAGAATGAATCCACCAGCGCGTAAGCCAGTTTTGCTTCGATCACGAATAAGGCAGATCCACGTAAGTTATTAAAACGCAAGACGCTCATGCACGTTGGAATCGGGAGGGTGTTGATGAACTCACCGAATTTAATAAACTCTGTTGATGTTAATGTGATTGAAGCAATTTTTCTTAAAGCTGATGATAACGATACACGAAACGCACGCATGAATTTCTCGTAGATAACTTCTAATTGCGGAAGTCTTCCACGGATAATTCTATCTTGCGATGTTAAGTCATAGGCGATAACGTTTTTGTCTTTTGGTCCAGCTGAAGCTGTGCTGCCACCGCCTCCGCCACCTGATCCGCCAGAACTGCTAGAAGATCCTGAGTCAGATGTGCCAACATCGCCGTCGCTGACTGCGGCTAACAGGGCATCTACTTCACTTTGCGATAGAATTTGATTCATACCGATCTTCTCCTAAAAACTTTAAAATTAGTTGTAAATAATTTCTGTGAAGAACACGTTTGTAATCTTACCTTTTGATAAGAACGTGTTGATATTGTCTTTAATTTCATTTCTTAAGAAGTCTTTACCGTCTTTCGTTGATACTTCTTCGTAAGACTTGCTTGATAAGATAATAATAATGAAATCGCGGATTTGCGCTTTACGCGTGTCGATTTCAGCGATGATGTTACCGTCGCCTTCTTTATTACCTTTAACTTCTAATTCCATATTCACTTTTAAAACTTTACGGCCTTTAGAACCTGCTAAGTTTACAACGAATGTTTCAAGAGGAATAACTTTACCGATTTCAGTTTCTTTGATGGCGTCTTCTTTTAATTTAGTTTTTTCTTCGCCCGCCACTACGTGGTCGATTGTTGGTTTTTCAGCTTCGATCTTACGGCCTTTCCAAACCATGAAACCCACCGCTAAAACCACTAACATATTCACAACAACCAGGCCGATTAAGACCATAGGCTTTTGTCCAGACTTCTTGGCTGCATCGCCGGCTTGTGCTGCTTCTGTCTTTACTGCTTTTTCTTCAGCCACGTTTTCCTCCATGAAAACTTCTTTTACCAATATCATGACAAAGCAACGCCAATGCCAAATCGACCATGGCCTAGTGACAGACGAAGAGCAAAGCGACACCACGGATGAAGGTCTAGCGTGCCAGTTCTACCGTCAAAATTATTACATTTGAGGTGTTAAATACGTGTGACTGAACAAAAGTCTCGGCAAAAAAGATCCAAAACTATGGCGGAGTCCAGTTGGTTTTTTGACGAAAAAATGACAGGGCTTCGGTCTAGGACGAGCAAATTAAAACCTCTTCAAATACTCAGACATGCTAAAAAATTCCTTTTAGGAATTTTTCAGAACTCGCATTTGAAGAGGTTTTAATTTACTCGTAACGCGAGAGTTGGTTTTGTCATTTTTTCTTTGAAAAAAATCCTCTCGTTGTAGAGAGGATTTTTGTTTTATTTGTTGATGATGGGTTGGATTTCTTTTTGGAATTTACGGACTATGGTCTCGTTGCCTGCGATTGAGGATTTTTTAAACGGATCGTAGTTTTCGCCTTCGTAAGTGAGAATGATTCCGCCTGCTTCTTTGACAAGAAGTAAGCCTGCAGCTGAGTCCCATGGTTTTAGATTTTTTTCCCAGTAAAGATCAAAAACTCCTGAGGCAATCAGAGCCAAATCGTAAGCGGCAGCGCCCGGTCTACGCACGGCTTGGGCTTTCCAGACGACGTCTTCGAAAATCTTTAATTGTTCTGATAAAACTTCGCGTTTTTCATTTACAAAACCTGTGGCCATGAAAGCTTGTTCGAAGTTTTCTGTTTTTGAAACTGAAAGTTTTTCTCTTGTGCCATCAGGTTGAATACACCAAGCGCCTTGGCCTTTAATGGCCGTAAAAGTTTGATTTAACATCGGCATATCAATGATGCCCACTTCGATTTCGCCGTTTACTTCTAGGGCTAAAGAAATACAAAAAATGGGGAACTTATGAACAAAATTTGTTGTGCCGTCTAAAGGATCTAGAATCCAACGTGGGCGCGATGATGCTGTGAATTGTTCTTTGCCTTCAAGGTAAGCTGTTTCTTCGCCTAAGAAGTCAAAATCAGGAAATGATTTTGCCAACATCCCTTTAATCAGCGCTTCGCTCTCGCGATCGGCTTCACTGACAAGGCCTGCGGCTTTATCTTTCTCTTCGACGTTGTTTATTTTACCAAAATACCCCAATAAACAGGCTCTTCCGGCCAATACAGCCTTCATAGCTTCGTTATAGATTTCATTTGATCGTACTGAGTCAAAACTAGACTTTCCCATAGATTCCGCCTGTTGATAAGATGTAAGCTATACCCAAAATTGACAGGAAGCAATTTATGACAATGAATACAAATCGCATTATCGAGTTAGCCTTAGTTTTCTTTATCTCGTTATTTTCGTTCTCAATCGGAACGTTCGTAGGTAAGAAATATTCAGATAACCAGCACCGTCTTGCGTTACTTGAGCCGAACAAAAAAACTGAAGAGCGTCAAACTATTGAAAATGCAGCGCACACTGAAGGAACGGCTACAACTACGGCTTCTGAAAGCGAAATCACTGATGCTGATGTAGCAAAAATGGCTGAAGAGTTTTCATCTGAAGGTGAAGAAACTCACGGTGAAACAGCGGCCGCAGCAGCTGGTCACGGTGAAGCGGTAGCTGAACACGGCACAAAAACTATTAAGACAATTAAACCAGAAGTTAAAGATGTCAAAGAAGTGACATTAGACGAAGCTAACGGCGAAGCACCTGAAAGAGAAGTGGCGAGCATTCCAGCTAAAGCTAAAACAATGGCGACATACACAGTTCAAGTGGGTTCTTACCCTTCTGAAGCTGAAGCCACAAAAATGACTGAATCATTAGTAGCTCGCGGTTATAAAGCGAACTCTGTTCCAGCAAATGTAAACGGTAAAACAATGTACCGTGTACAAGTTGGTTTATTTAATAGCTTAAACGAAGCCCAAGAGTACAAAAAAGAGTTGATGGAGAAAAACCGTTTAACTTCAGCTTTCGTACAAAAAGTTGCAAAATAATTTTTTTGAAAATTTAAAGAGTGAAAAAGGCGACTAACCAGTCGCCTTTTTTTATTTTAGAAACGGATAAGCCTAACAACATCCGTCCATGTTCTACCGTTCATCACACAAGGATTTAAAATCCCCTGTCCATAGGATGCCACCGCCGCAGGACGATGGTCTTGATTACAAATCAAGATCTAGGAACCAACGTGCAACAAGCTAGATCTCTAAATACTTCGAATTACTATGATGATCACAAGGATCAACAAAAATAATCTTAGGACTTCTTTAGAAATACTAAGTAGGCGTCGATAACGTAAATAATTGGATTTACGCATGCTTGCCTCCTTTCCGGATCTACTAAATCCGAAAGCTGGATGTCAGGTAAGCACAAAAAGCTGTTAGGGCGCCCGGCTAGGGTTATCCAACCAACAGCTTTTTCACTTTTTATACCTTTTTTATTTTAATAATCGAAATTTACACCAAGTTTAACAGTGCTGACTGAAACAGATTTTGGCTGATAAGCCTCTGATTGCATGTAGCGTGTATCAACGCCCACAATAAAATAATCTAAGCGAAATAACACTAAGCCACCAAGACCCAGCACTTGTTCTGGATCAGACGTATCCGTTTGTGATTGGCCATTTAAAGATGTTTCAATTTCTGCTTTTGTCTGCCCTACGACTCCGAAAATAAGTAACTCAAGATTTGTGTTCGGTGTTAAATTTTGAAATTCCATTTTAGCTAAGCTAAAGCCTGCTAAGAAATTCCATTCTTTCATTTGCGTTTTTACGCCTAATGAAGTGCTGCCTGTGTTGTCTTGAGAAGCATTGTGTTCAAGACCAAGCAACAAACGGTCATACATGTAGTTTACAGAATAATGCGAATAACCACGAAGATCGATGCTTTGATCAGAACCTTCTTCATAACGAAATTGAAAACCAGGAGCATAGATTTGAATTTCATGCTGGGCCTGTGCCGTTACAGCAGAAACTAAAAGACTTAACAAAATAAAAAAACGAATCATCATGGAGCCACCACTTTATAAGAATCTACGTTTTCTTCTTTTTCGCAAGTATATTTTGCGGCGATCACGTCTTCTTTTTGCAGTGGTGAATTTAAATACTGAATAATAAGCTCGCATTGATCTTTTGATTGGCGACCAGCATCGGCTTCAGCCACAGCCTTGAACAATGACTGAGTTGAAAGACGTTCTGATTTATTTAAAGCCAAAGCATCATGACCGAGATGTTCGATAAATGTAATAATAAACTGGCTTACAGCTTTTTTAGCCTCAGCACGCATTAAGCCTTCGTTTTTCATTTTCACAGATACAAGTTCTTTTAAAAAACGCGCGTACGGTGTTCCCACATCGTAAATGAAATTCGATAAAGCTTGTGACGGATCATCTGCAATATTTTGCGCTTCAACAACAGCCGCTTCAATGTCGTTATCAGTTTTATAGTTCACTTGTTCAGGCTTTTTTAAGCTGCGCTTTTTAACGTGAGTAGATAGCGACCACTTAATAAAATCTGGATCATCGGTATAAGCCCAACCCCAGAAATCAGCTAAGCCTTCGTTGATACCGCGTAAGTAGGTTTCGTTAAATAATTCAACCTCAGTTAAACTTCCGGCAGCGATTTTTTTATGTTCGCCCCAGCCTTCTAAACTATGTACGTTTTCATCTGACAAACGCTGTGAGATTGTTACGTGCTTTTTGCTTAAGGGCCCTAAAACTTTACTATAGAAAATAGAATGAAAGAACTCATGCGCGATAATTCCGGCATTTACTGAAATCGGCATTTCACGGTCTGTGTACGGAACAAATAACATCGCTTTTGAACGGCCGTCATAAAATGCATTATTAGCCTGAACAGCTTCATCACCTTTAATTTTCGTATTTAAACCAATTTGAAAAGGGCCTTTGACCGTGATTCCTAAATCCTGCGCCCAAGTGATTAAGCTTTGCATGTGGTAATAAAGCGTTGCCATCTGTAAAGATAAAGCATCTTTAGCCACGTAAGTTTCATTTTTCGTTTTAGCAAAATAAGCAATCGGTGAACTACCCGCTAAACGGCCTTCAACTAAGCCCGGAGCATAGAAAAACTGGGCGTATTTTCCGCGCACTTCACGTAAATTTGAAACATCTTTAAGAGCTACACTTTTTAAAAGGTATTCACTATCGCCATTTGAGGTCTCAGATAGAGGAATTTGCACCGTTAAATCGCCATTAGCCGTCTGCTCGTTGGGAGCTGGTTTACAGCCCGTAAAAGCGAGAAGGAATGCACCTAAAAAAAGCACGCAAAAACGTGTTGAAATACGAGTGAAATTCATTGCGTCAAATATAGGGTATTTTGTCGAATTTCTCAATTTTCAGGGGTATGAATTAACCCCTAATGAGCGTCGTTGAAAACCTTACACGAAATTTGAACCCAACTCAAAAAAAAGCTGTCGAAACTTTAGACGGTCCTTTGCTTATCCTAGCCGGAGCTGGCTCTGGTAAGACCCGTGTATTGACCCATCGAATGGCCAATTTGATCGGTCAGGGTATCTGCGCTCCTGAAGAAATCTTATGTGTGACCTTTACCAATAAGGCCGCCCAAGAGATGGAACACCGTATTTACAACCTTCTTTCTGACATTGGTGTACCCGTCACCCGCGATTTATGGATCAGCACTTTTCATAGTTTCTGTGTGCGTATTTTACGTCGCCATATCGAAATGCTTGATTACAAAAAACCGTTCACGATCTACGATTCTTCAGATCAATTAGCGCAAATTAAAAAAGTGATGCAGGCTCTAAACATTAACGACAAAATGTTTCCGCCAAAAAGCTTCCAACACCGCATCAGCAATTCAAAGATGTTAGGCTTAGCGCCAGAAAATATGCGCAACGGTTCTAAAACCGTGATCGATCAAAAAACATTAGAAGTGTACACACGCTACGAAGAAGAAATGAAGCGCGCTAACGCTTTAGACTTCGATGATTTATTATTAAAAACTCACGAACTTTTTAAGATGTACCCTGGGTTACTTGAAGAGTATCAAAAAACTTTCCGCTACATCATGGTCGATGAGTACCAAGATACGAACCGTATTCAGTATTTACTGGTTCAGCAATTAGCGGCAGCTCATAAAAACTTATGCGTTGTGGGTGATGAAGATCAATCGATCTACTCATGGCGTGGAGCTGATATCAGCAATATCTTAGATTTTGAAAAAGATTTTCCTAATGCCACTGTTGTAAAATTAGAAGAAAATTATCGTTCTTCAGCAAACATCGTCAAAGCGGCCACGAAAGTGATTGCCAACAACACTGAACGTAAAGATAAAACGTTATTCACAAATAACGAACCTGGTGAATTAATTCACGTGCGCGAAGAACGTAACGAGTACGATGAAGCTAGATACGTGGCTAAATCGATCGAAGAATTAATGAACGTAGGCGAAAGTTTAAATAACTTTGCTATCTTTTACAGAACCAATGCGCAATCGCGCGTTCTGGAAGAACAGCTTAGAACATTAATGATTCCATACCGCTTAATTGGCGGCATTCGTTTCTATGAACGTGCCGAAGTAAAAGATTTAATTGCGTACTTACGTATGGCAATTAACTTTAAAGACGATATCGCAGTGAAACGTATTATCAACGTTCCGGCCCGCGGTATTGGTAAAACCACTGTTGAACAAGTCGATGAAATTTCAGCCCGCGAGAAAATTTCATTTTTTGAAGCTATTCAAAAAGCGATCGACACCAAAGTTTTCAATGCAGGTACAACCGGTAAACTTCGCCGTTTCTTAGAATTAGCTGAAGGTTTAATTTCGCAAAAAGATAGTTTTAAATTATCTGAATTCTATTCGATTGTTCTAGATCGCACTGAATATGTAACAACTCTTAAAAAAGAAGATACGGCAGAAGCTGAAGCCCGTATTAACAACTTAGAAGAATTAGATAACGCCATCGTGCAGTTTGAAAAAGAACGTGGCGATGAAGCGACCTTATCAAACTACTTAGAAGAAATGACTTTAGCCTCTGATCAAGATCAGGTGGATCAAAACGTAAACGCAGTCACGATGATGACTTTACATATTTCTAAAGGCTTAGAGTACCCGTATGTGTTTATCGTGGGTTGCGAAGAAAGTTTATTTCCGTCAATTCGCGGTGGTGCTGACGAGATTGAAAATCACGATCTTGAAGAAGAACGCCGCTTAGCTTATGTGGGAATGACTCGCGCACGCAAAAAACTTTGGATGACTCACGCGAAAATTCGTCGCGTGTGGGGCCAAGAGCAGATGAATCCTATTTCTCGTTTTATTAATGAAATTCCAAAAGAATTACTGCAGAAAACGTCTGCGGTGACAGCGTTTGGGGTAAATAACTTTGCATCCCGCTATGGCCAGCGCAATAGCGATTCTGAATACGGAAGCTTTGGCCAAACGAACAGCTGGGGCAGCAAAAAACAAAGCTCTTACGACGATCATCAAAGCTTTCCTGATTACGACGAGTACTCACAAGCAGCGTCATCATCTTCAGGTGGTTACGCTAAGGGTATGAAGGTTCGCCATCCAACATTCGGGGCTGGGTCGATCTTTGCCACCGAAGGTTCTGGTGATAATTTAAAAATTAGCGTGTTATTTCAAGATAATACGATCAAGAAGTTCGTGGCTAAGTATGCCCGCTTAGAGCGCCTATAACATCTTTTTAACAGCTGAACTTTACGGCAATAGTTCATAACTTTTGATTATGATAAATTGCCGTAATTTGCATTGAATATCCCCCACAATTTAGGTACCTCTTAGCCCAATCTCGAGGGGAATACCTATATGAAGTTACAATTAACTTTAGCCTTAATTTCTGTTCTAGCATTTGGCGCTTGCGCGAAAAAAACAAACGACGCTGTTGTTGAAAAAATCGAACAGGTTGAACTGTCACACAAACTATCGGCTAAGATCGCTCCAAGCCAGTGGTCACAGCATATGACTCCTTCAACGAAAGAAGTTAAAACGTCAGTTACGTTCGTTAAATCACAAATATTTAATCGTGATTTTTTATACGGCGCTGATCTTCAACACTCTTCAATCTTTGATGACGATTCAAAATTATATGATCAAGTGTATGCCATGGGGCACGAGATCGCGTTCTTTCGTAAAGCGGGCGATTATTTACAATTAGTTGCTGACCAATCTTGGAAGTTTGAATCAGACGTGAACAAACCTGAGCGTTTAATTAACGAGTTTCTTATTACCGATGAAAACCAACACACAATCACCGTTGAAATTAACAAACCATCTCCGGTCTTACGCCAAATGTTCTGGGGTTCACAAACTGATGTAACTCGTTCTTCTTGGTTACGTTCAGTTCAGTTTGATCCAAAAGGTAATTACTTACTTATGGAATCTTCGATTGAAACTTTAAAAGGTGAAATCGTTGAACACATGGAAAGTTTATTTCCGCGCGATAATTTAGTCTCAAGCAAAAACCAACCGTTATGGTTATCTGAAACTGAAGCTTTAGCTCAACGTTTTGAATTCTTAGCTTGGTTTCCGGTATTTCGCCAAACTGACGATGGCCGTGTATCAGCACCTGCTGCTTTCAAATTTGATATTTCTAAAACTAAATCTGTAAAGTGGTACGTAACAGCTAACGTTCCCGATGATGTTTTATTAGATGTGCAAAACTCTGTTGAAGGTTGGAACCGCTACTTTCAAAAAATGTGGGGCACTAACGGTTTAGAATTTGCTGGCCGTTTACCAGAGGGCGTAAAACTTGGTGACCCTCGTTACAGCGTGATCGTTTGGGATAACGTTCAAGATGGTGATGCCGCTTACGAATCACAAGCTGTTGATCCTTTAACAGGTATTCAGTCTCACTCAAACATCTACATCCCGTTTTCTTGGTTAAAAACAGCCACTGAATATTGGACTGATGCGCAGTTTGCTGAAAAACAAGATAAAGCTTCTGATAAAGTGACTTCACAGCAAAAATGGTTATCGGCAAAAACGTTTATGGGTTCGCCGTTACGTTTTGGTTGCTTTCGTGATCTTTCAAAAATCGTTTTATACGGCCAACAAAAATCTGAAGATGATTTAAAAAACTTAGCCCGTGAAGTTTTAAAAGGTGTAATCATGCACGAAGTTGGTCACGGTCTTGGTATGGATCACAACTTCAAAGGTTCATTAATCAATGAAAATGGTAACTTCACTTCAAGCATTATGGATTACAACCATTACAACTTAGAAATGAGTATCTTTGATAATGTAAATTCGGCGACAGGCCCTTTATTAGAGTACGACCGCCAATTCCTAGATGCTTTATACAATAACGGCGAAACTTTAGAAGATAGCCCCGTGTTACCTTCATGTAACGACCAAGAATCTGACAACACTGAAGGTGGCGTTGATCCGACATGCAGCAGATATGATGCGGGCACTAACCCTTACAACTGGATGTTAGACACGATTCAATTAATAGAAAAACCGTCTTACAAATTAGGTTTATTCAAAAGCTTAACTGAAGGTTTAGCTGATGTTTTAGCTTCATTAGATAAAACTAAAGAAGTTTCAGCAAAAGAAGACTATGAAGCGGCTCGCGATGATTTCTTCGCGCGTGAATCAGCGTTATTTGATTTCTATGCTTTTGCAGGTGCTCATAGCTTACGTTATTCAACAACGATTAACTTAAAAGCGTTAAAAAACTTAGCTCCTGGTATTTTAGAAAATACGGCGTTCAACGAAACAAGTTTACGCAGCCAAGTGCTTTCAAGCTTAGAGTATATCTTTACAAATCAAACGATTCCGCAAGCCCCATTGGCGCAATTAATTGCAAATGAACTGGCATTTTCAAACTGGGCGCAAACAACGAAATACTTCGAAAGCTTAGATTTAAATGCGCAAGGGGCTTTATTAAACGAGATCACTGAAAAACAAGCCGATGTCATTAAACACATTCAAGAAGTAACATTCACTAAAGTTCGCCAAAGAGTAGCTGCCAACTTAAGCCATGATACGGCGAATGCTTACTACTTCTCATCTGAAGCAAATTTAGATGTTGAAGCTAATGTTATCGATCTTCTAAAAAAAGTAGCGATGACCAAAACGCAAGGTGAATTTGTTCGTTCAATCGCTGAAAGAAAAGCAGCGATCACAAGCTTTATGACTTTCCGTGCAGCCAATATTATAGATAGCGCTCAAGCTGAAGAAATCTCGACTGTTTTAAAAGTAGAACTTAAACAAGCTAAAAATTCTCAAGAGCGCACTGATCTTAGAGAGTTACTTGCGTTGATTGACTAGAATCTTCGTGATCAAAATCACGGTACTCGCGCGCTTTTTCTTTGAGAAAGCGCATTTGTCTAAAGTATTCCTGCATAATTGTTCTTAACGAGTGCCCGTGTCCGCGGGCCCAGTCACGTTGTAATTCGCAAGCTAACGCTAACGCGGTAATCGGCACGGCTCCGGCTTGCACCATACGCTCAACGGCCATTTCGTGTGTTTCTTTAGTGACCCCACCGATCGCATCAATCACCGGATAAACTTCATACCCGTCTTTAAGAGCATCTAATGTGGGGTAAGCCACGCACACTTCTGTCCAAAGCCCGGCCATTACGATTTTTTTTCGGCCGGTTCTGGCGATAGCACTTACAAAGTTTTCGTCTTCCCAAGAATTTAAAGTGGTGCGATCAATTTCAATGGTTGGCGGAAGCGCATCGATTAAATCTTTGTGCGTTCCTGAATTTGCACCAAGCTCAACACCCACTGTTGAAAGCACAAAGGGCACGTTAAACGCTTTCACAATTTTTCCTAAAGTGACCACATTTAAAAGTAATTCACTGGCACTTCTTGAAGTCACTCCACGGAACTGTTCTGGCTGATAATCAATAAATGCAAAGACAGAATTTTCGGGAGTTAAAAGATGATCTTTTTTAGCATTTCGAATAGATGCGATTTGCGCCATACTTGGCCCCTTTCCATGAGGCAAGTTGACTCATTTGCCTCTCGTATTAGGGATTATGCAAAAGGTGGTGCATTCTTTTTCGAGGCTTTTACTTCTTCCCATTCCGGAAGATACACTTCAGCATCGATGGGCTTAATGATTTGATCGGCACTTGGATTTTTATAAACAGATTGAACGCCATCCCAACCGGTGAACGTGCGCTCTGAATCAGAGACCGAAGTTTCAAACTTAGGAACGTAATAAGCTTTACCACCACCATCGGGAATATCCACCGATAGGTTTGGCATCGCTAAACCAGATAAATGACCCCATAGCTCTTTTTGAATTTCTAATGAATCATCAATCGAGGTACGTAAATGATCTGTACCAATCGAAGGATCGCACTGAAACATGTAATAAGGTTTTGCACGAAGATGTAAAAGTCTTCGTGATAACGCTTGCACGATCGCTGGGTGATTGTTCACACCGTTTAATAACACCATTTGATTCATCACGGGAATACCGTGATCAACAAACATTTCAATAGCATTTGCTGCTTCAAGAGTTAATTCACGCGGGTGATTAAAATGGGTCATTAAAAAAACAGGGGCTGACGACGAGTTCTTAGGTTTACGTAAAATTTTAACTAAGTTTTCTGTCACACGCATTGGTGCCACAACCGGCATACGTGTGCCGATACGAATAATTTCGATATGTTCGATTTTACGTAAATCAGATAACACCCGTTCAAGCTGCTGATCTGAAACTGTTAACGGGTCACCGCCTGATAAAATAATTTCGCGAAGACCTTTAGTGTTACGAAAATATTCTAGTGCTTGTTCGTATTCAGAATTTTTAATAAAGGCCTGATCGCTTCCGGTAAAATGTTTTCTTGTGCAGTAACGACAATACACCGAACAAATATCCGTAATTAAAAATAAAGCGCGGTCAGAATAACGATGCACGACACGGGCTACCGGATTGTTTGTATTTTTTCTTTCACCTAACGGATCAAGCTGGGCTTGAAACTTGTCTGAAAGTTCTGCCGAATGGGGCATTAAAATTCTTCTGATCGGGTCTTGTTCTAAAGATTTGTGAGCTAAGCTTGCGTAGTAAGGGGTGGCGCGAATATTAAAAACTTGTTTTGCGTCTTGTGTTTGGTTTGCTGCAAACGCCGCAGTTTCATTTTCAGATAAAGTAAAGTGAGATTGAAAATCAGTTAATGATTTCATTGACTGGCGCAGTTGCCAGGTCCAATCCATCCAATCAGATGGGCTAACGTTTTCAGGTTTAGGGGCTGAATCAAACTTGATCTTCACCCCCCAAGGTATAGCTTAATCTAGCTGCAAATCCAAGAACGTTGTGTAGGTCGGCTGAAGCGGGATAACCAATTTACGCTTTTTAAGCCCCGGAATGTTAATAACCATTTGTAATGGGTATTTTTTATTAATATCAAACGACGACGGTGCTGTAGAGATCGGCTGAACCGTACCCGTTAATTGAATCTGAATTTTGTTTTTATCCGCCGAATAATTGATGATTCGCGAACCCCATTCATTCAAACGACCAATACGAATTTCGTAATTCATAGGAACCGAGACTTTAATAAGACCATCTTTTTTAGCATCTTTAAGATGTTTTTTATTATCATTACCGTAGTAATAATCTACTTGCAGATAGTTCATTAAAGTTTTGCTATCTAACATGTCTTTTGGTGGCACAAAGTTTTTAGGTAATTCTAAATCTAAACCTAAATTAAATGTGCGCATTTCATTACGAAGCATTTCGTTAGTTTCTAAACTTAACGTCGACTTAGCTACTTCTAAACGTTTAACGATATCTGTGTAACGATCCATGCTGCACGCTACTTTAGGATCTTCACAGTTGGCCAAATGTTTAAAGACGTACAGGTATGTTGGATGTTTACATTGACCTGGATCAATACACGCTTCAGGAACAGAAGCTATCGCATAATCCGGATACCCGCTGGCTTTAGCATGCACACCTTCAACTAAGATGTACTTAGGATCAGTTTTAAAAAAACGTGAATAATCAAAATCATCAACATTAAGATTATTTTTCTTTTCTAATTCCATGTAGCGGTTGATTGCATCTGAGTAATAATAAAAACCAAGACGCGCACTTGCTACATTCACTGCCTGATCAGATTCCCAACGGTTTCCTACATTTAAACGGTAATCAAAAACCTTAACGACTTTCTTTTTTAAATCGTTAATAAATTTTAAGAACTTACTTTTATGTTCCATCTCTTCGCCTTTAGAGGCCGGCACAACGCCCGAGATATTTAACATTCTTGGATCGTAGTAAATATTGACGTAATTCTTTTGCGCCATTCGGCTGAAGTAGCCATAAATCTTTTCAGAAGCAGCCGTTAGATCAGTGATCTCTTGTTCACCGTATTTTAAGGTATCAAAAATAAAATCCTGGATATCTGCATTAGGAATAAATTTTTTAATTAAAAACGTTGTGCGTGACCCCCAAAATGGAGCACCTAAAGTTACAAAACCATTCACCCGTTCCATGTACGCACGCTGTTTTAAATCAACACCATCTAAAGCTTTCAAATACCAAATGTATCCCACAAGACCACCTTGTGAGTGAGTCACTAAGCTAATTTTATCGCCGTCGTTTAAGACCGGAATTTCTTTAACTAAATAGTTTTCAAATTCACTGACAAAACGTTCGATTTCAGCGGTTTTTTCGCCCGTTGAATATTTAAAATTTCTTAAAACGATGTCGTAACTTTGATTTACAGCATATAAATGCTCTTCTAAAGCCGGTAAAATCCCCTGAAAAGAATCCGGAGAACCCGCTATACCGTGAATAGTAATAATATAATGCTTCGGCTTTACACTGGCCGGGCCACGAAACGCGTTGAATGTCTCACAAGAGGCCAATACCAGGATGCTGAGTAACAATAAATAATACTTCATATAGTTATCATCGTGATCTTGGTATTCAGACTTTAGGTTGACACAGGCACTGTGTGACTTTTTTCGGTCAATCACGGAAGTTTGACAGTCGTCTCAGAGTGAAACGAAAAAAAATCTGCCGATTTCTCTCTGATTTTCATCACTTACACCCTTTGACTCACTCTAAGACATGGTGCCAGGTTCGCAATTATGAACATCGACGACGATTTATATTTTTTTAAACGGAGGACATATGAAACAACAAACAGCCCCAAAATGGTTATTAACAACTGCCTTATTAGCGGTTCTTGGTGCTAACTACAGTTTTCAAGCGAACTCATTATCTTTAAATAATGAGAACGGACTATTTGAAATGTCTTCTGAAACTTCAAGCGGCCGCGGCTCTTCAAGAGGTGGCGGTAAAGCTGAAAGTGCTCCAACACCAACAACGACTTCTCAAAAACCACCAGCTTCTGCTACGGTAACAGCTTCATCAACAGCCACTGTATCAGCAGCTGCTGAATCAAAACCATTACCACAATCTAGCAGCGATAAAACTGGTAAAACAGTTGAATTAAAACGCGAAGGCCAAGTGTTAGCCACTGGCACATGCGCTGATGGCTCATGTAAATCTGTTGTTTTAGAAATGGCAGCTTTAGAAAAATTCGCCGCTAACTTAGCTTCAGCCGTTAAATCTTCTGTATCTGCAACAACTACTTTAGCTACAACTCAAGTTTTAGCTAAAGCTGATAAAGAAGAAAGTGAATATGACTGTGACTTTACTGAAGACGGTAAAGCTGAAACACGCGCTCAAAAACGTGACCGTTTACGTTGCGAAAAACAAGAAAAAGAAAGATCTAAACGCGAAGACCGTATTGCTAAATTCGAAGATAAAATGGAATCAATCAAAGACCGTTGTGAAGTGACTTCTTCTGAGACTAAACTTGAGTGTTTAACTCGCGAATTCAACAACGCTTTAACTCGCTACTCTGGCCGTAACGCGATTCCAGTAGCTACAGTACAACGTTACTTTAAAAACGTAGTTGGTGGCGAATTAAGTAAAATGTTATTCAACTCTGATGTTGATCAAGCGACTGCTATGAGCTTACTACAAGATGTATTTGACGGTTTTCCTGCTGAATACGCTGGTATCCGCCAAAATATCTTAACAGCTATCCAAACTGAAACTAAAACTCGTGCAGCAGCGATCAACCAACAGTACAAATTAGCTGACTCTTACGCTAAACAAAATAAACCACAAGAGTACTTACAAACTATGGGTGAAGCTCAAGCGGCTCAAGCTGAATTAACTCAAATGGCTGATGTTTACTCGGCAGCAGCTAGAACATCTGACTCTTTCGGTGAAGATGTAAGCTTTGCTAGATTCTACCAACAAAATTATTTACCAGCGATGCGCCAAATCTTCACATCAATGGGTGCAGCCACTGCAGCGGTAGAAACAGCTAAAGAAAAATCTGAAGGTACTAGCACAACTCGCCAAAACACTCGCGGTAGCACAACTGGTACAACAACAGGTACTCGCGGTTCTGCAACGACTGATATGAAAATTAACGGCCAACCTTCTCAATGGGAATTCTTAAACTCTTCAGCAGGTGGCGTACGCGTAGGTACTCCTTCGAACACTTCACGCGGTAATACTCGCGGCGGCCGCTCGATGTAATTAGTTCTAAATTAGAAACTAAAAAGCCAGGCTTATCACCTGGCTTTTTTTATTTTTAATTGGCTTTACGTTCAAAGTACTGAAGATCGGTAAAAACGCTGCAAACCAGAATAATAAGACGTTCGTTTTCAGATAAATTAGCGTTTTTAAATTCTACGTTAAAGTTATCTGCATCCATAAAGATCTCTTTAAGGGCACCTGACCATTTTTTCTGAATTAACGCGGCCATGTGGCCTTGGCGATCAAAGAACGGAAATGTCCAAAACTGAAAGAATCCTGAGCGCATTTCATAGATCACATCACCGTGCTGATTATGCACATCGAATTTCTTTTTTAAAATACCAAAGCGTTGTTTCACTGAACCAATTGTTACACCTTGTTGATTGACGATTTCAAATTCTTGAAAGATCCAACGAAACGGATGTTTTGAAACCAAGATTTGCTGTCTTTGCGCATCAAAGAAATGAAGTTCAAACGAACGCCAGTGCCCTAACAACTGACGAAGTAAAAAACCTAAGAAACCTTTTTGCTGTTCAGCCGCATAACCGATCACGTTTTTTTGGCTATCGTAGATTTCATATTTATTTCTAGTTTCAAAACCAAAAAGCTCAGCTAATTCGCGTCTTTGCTTAACGAAGATCTGTGTGTGATTGGAAAGAATCATTTCGACCCCTAAAAAAAATCCGGCGGGAGTTTCCCCCCGCCGGCCCTGCTCAGCCTACATCACCAGCTGTAGTACACATTCTGTGTTCAAGTTGTCATCCTAAGCTGTCGTACATGCTGTCATCACGTTGTAGTCGGTTCCCCTCGGCAGAGCCGAGGAAAAATTAAAAGGTGATGGCGGCCTTAGTAGTTAATCCAAAGTTGGTCTTATTGTCGAAGCCGTTAACGCCACCTTCCCAAGCGGCACCTGGCATTAACACTCCTAAACCTGTTGACCAAGTCACGCGTTCACGTGGCTTGTAAACTAGTTCTAAGTCTAATTCTAGGCCTAGATCTTTTTTCATGTCTACAAATTTCTTCGCATTCATTAATTGCGCGTAAATTACTGTTCCTTTTAGATCAACTTTTTCGTCATAAGCGTACTTCACTGAAGGCGCTAAGAACATCGCGTTTGTAATCGCTTCGTCGTCTGCCGAATTTTGTAAAGATAAACCGCTAGCTGCATCGTTAGCATGGATCGGAGATGTTCCTAAGATATCGCCCGAACCTAAACGGTGGTTAAATAATAAAATACCCACGTCATAGTTACGATCTAAGATGTAACCTTCGTAAGTGCCTTGTGTGTCAGGGTTATCACCGCTTACAACACCGGCTTTACCGCTCCATTCCCATGAACTGTCGCCAGCCGGAAATAAACCTTCAGCCACAACTGCATAAGAATCTAATTTGATTTTTTCAGCCGTTGCAGTTTCAACACCTGTATCACCGGTTAAGAAACTGGCTTCTAACTTAAATTCAAAAGCTGACCATTTTCTTTCTAAGTAAATGTTCACTGTTTGTGTTTTCATACCAGATACACGCGCTGAACCACTTGGTAATTCAGTTGGCGCGTAATCATTGTACGCAGGACCTGCTGAACGTGTTTGGTGAAATAAACCAGCACGAGCCCCAGCATCTGTGTTGTTGTAATCAATGATATAGATTTGATCATTCATTACACCGCCGCCGAAATCATCTTGCGCAACACGAGCGATCATTGGTGCAAAAGATAAGTTATCAACAACAAAACGGTAAGAAAGAACTTCTTTTGTATCCATCCAGTGGTCAAAAGCGCCTTTACCCGCGTTGTGTGTAATACCTAAACCGAATTCAACCGGAGCACGACCCACTAATAATGAACCGTATTCATGATTTACGTTTAAGTACAATTGGCTTACACGAAGTGTAGATGCGTTTTGGTTTTGAGAAGTTGCATTTGTACCATTAGCACCTGCAGATCCATCGTTTAAGCCTTGGCCAATGATCGCACCTAATTGTGAATTTTGGTACGCCGGTAATTCGTTACTCATCACATCAAAACGGCTCACGATATTGATACCATCAGAACCGATGATACGAGGCTGTAAGTATAAGAAATTGAGTGCGTAGTTTTTGCTTTGTTTGCTATTTGCTAAAGAAGGACGATCAATACTTGTGTACTCAACGCGGTAACCGCCTGTCCAATCAATCGAAATAGCTGCAGCTGTTTGTGATAACAATAAAACAGCTGTAAATAGTTGTGTTAGTTTCATCGGTGGTTCCCCTCTTTTATCTCGTTACGCCAAGAATGTCGCTCTCGTGAACGATATGTAAATCTTCATTATTGTATTTAACTTTGGTGCTTGAATATTCGTTGAATAAAACAACGTCACCGATTTTTACATCTAGTAATTTATGATGGCCTTTTTTCGTGTAAGTGCCATGACCCGCAGCTAGAACTTCACCTTTTAAGTAACCTGAAGTTGAAGACACAGAATCCGGTAAAATTAATCCGCCTGGAGTAACACGTTCAGTTTGTGTTAAACGAATCACTAAACGATCTCCTAACGGTGTGATCGCTTTTGTGTAATCAATTTTCGCTACCGGTTTTGCCGCTGGCGCTTTAAACGGAATTACTTTGGCTGCAGTTTGAGCTGTTTTTTTAGCGGGAGCTTTAGACGCAGCTTTTTTAGCTGGTTTTGCTTTAACAGATTTTTTCGCAACAGCTTTCGTAACTTTTTTTACAGGTTTTTTAGCTGCGGCTTTTTTCGCTGCAGGTTTAGCTACTTTTTTCACAGCTTTCTTAGCTGGAGCTGATTTCTTTGCAGCAGGCTTTGAAGTTTTTTTCGCTGCTTTAACTTTCTTTTTAGCCACGACGGTTTTTCTCCTCTTCATAATATTTTCTATACAAAATTTCCCATTCAGAGGTACCTTCCATGACACCGCGTTTTAAAGACGCTACTTTTTCACGGGCTTTAACATCAATATCCATATCTTCTTTAACAAACATAACAATGGCTTTACGAGCTGCCATTAAAGCTTGGTCATCATCAGAAAAATCGACGATATCATCGCCCCAAACTTTATCAGTAATGATTTTAGCCCAGTGGCCTTGGCGTTCTTCAGAAAGAATCATAAAACCACCTTTTTCTCTTTAGCTAATTTTGTTTTTAACAATGAAAACATCTTGCCGCGTTGAAATTCTTGGCCTTCTCTTTCCATGCTATCCATTAAGGCGTGAACTTCTTTTTCTAAAGCGATTTCTTTCATTAACTCTTCGTTGATGACGTCTTTCATGGCTTGAAGAACTTTGCTTTCTTCAACCTTTAACGTAATTAGATTTTGAGATTTCCATTCTTTTAAGATTTTTTCAGACAGTCTTTGTATTTGACTTGCAGTAAGCTTCATCATTTTAATTACTTATGTCCTTTTCAAAGTTATTAAAGACCAGTTTTTTTATTCTTACAAGCGCAATATCTCTGAGCGTCAGCGCCATTGATATTGCCCCAAAAGGTATTCAAGAAGAATTCGAGAACAAGCTCTCATCGCAAGCCATTTTACGCTCAACAAAGTACTACGCCAGAGGGCTTTCTTACAAAATTAACCAGAAATTCAATGCAGAAGCCGTAAAGAAGAGCTTTTTAGACAAAGGTTACCGCGAAAGACAAGAAGATCAGGCCATTTTAGCTGGAGATTTCATCACTCTAAAGGCTCAAGCTTGCAGCAATATGTTTGGTATTTCTCTGATGCAGGATTCCACATGTTTTCACTGGAAGAACGAATCAAACCCTGATGGCTACGTGGCTGTTGTGTATCAAAACACAATTCAACAGATTTTTAAGACTGATCCAACCAAAGTGGTCACATCTGGTCAAACTGATCCAGTCATGGTCGCGCAATTTCGTAACAACGAACCGATCATGCAAGAAGAAATGAAGTTAGCTGATTATCCGGTTCAATGTTTAAATGCGGTGATCGCGATTGAAGATAATGATTTCTTAGATCATTCGGGCGTAAGCATTATGGGTCTTGCACGTGCAGCGGTAAAAAATATTGTCTCACTTCGCAAAGCCCAAGGTGGCAGTACGATCACGCAACAGTTAGTAAAAAATTATTTTTTAACTCCTGAAAAAACGTATTCACGTAAAGCTAAAGAACTCTACATGGCCGTTAAACTTGAATCGAAGTGGAGCAAAGACGAAATCTTACAAACGTACTTAAACGTGATTTACATGGGACAAAATGGCGCGTTTCAAGTTCGCGGATTCGGTGCTGCCAGCCACTACTATTACGGAAAACCAGTCGCCCAATTAAATTTACAAGAATGCGCCTTGCTTGCAGCAATCGTTAACAACCCTGGTTTAAATAACCCGTGGAAAAAAACTGAAAAAGCTAAAACACGCAGACAGTTAGTTCTTTCTAAAATGAAAGAACTAAACTTAATTTCAGAAGCTGAATTTAAAAAAGCGAATGAATCAGCAATGCCACCGCAAATCGTAGCACAAGCCACCGAAACAGCTCCGTATTATTTTGAAGCCGTTAGAAAACAAGCCACTGATTTAGGAATCGCTATCGAAGGAACAACTTTTTACACAAGCCTTGATCTGGCGATTCAAGAGGCCGCGCAAAAATCTTTGCAATCAGGAATTAAAAATTTAACTGAAACTAAAAAATCTTTAACTAAGAAAAAAGAAAAAGGTCTAGAACTTCAAGGTGTTGTTTTAGCGACTGATAACCAATCTGGATTTGTCACAGCGTTTGTGGGTGGACAAAACTTTCGCCAATCACAATTTAACCGTGCTTTATACGCTAAACGCCAAGTGGGATCATTAATTAAACCCTTTGTTTACTTATCAGGTTTAACTTATGGGTTAACTGATGAGTCAGACGTAAAACCAACAACAGTGTTAAACGATCAACCCTTCGAATGGAAATTTGATAACAACAGAAAAAGCTGGAAGCCTGAAAATTACGACCATAAATTTCGCGGCGAAGTTCCATTTTTTTATGCGCTTAAAGAAAGTTTAAATTCACCGACAGCGCAAGTCGCTTACCAGGTAGGAATCGACAAAGTGATCTCGCTTGCGCACAGCTTAGGTTTAACATCTGATATGACTCCGCTACCGGCCACTTCACTGGGAGCCAGCCAGCATACACCGCTTGAAGTTTTACAAGCTTATTCAAATTTTGCCCGTTTTGGAGAACAGATTAAATTATCGTTTATCGAAAAAGCTTTAGATGATTCTGGAAAAGTGATTTTTGAATCAACAGCGAACTTTGAACCAAAACCTGAAGCTAAAGCAGATAAAACTAAAACTGCGATTTTAGTGGGGATGATGAAAGAGACCATGCATTCAGGAACAGCGAAGTATGTTCAAGCTTCGGGTTATAAAAAGCCTGCGGCTGGAAAAACCGGAACAACTTCAGACGGAAAAGATGCTTGGTTTGCCGGATTTACTCCGAACACAACAGCGATTATCTGGCTTGGGTTTGATCAAAGCTTAGCAACAGCTTTAACCGGTGGAGGAGCTGCTGTTCCTATCTGGACAAACTTTATGAAACAAATCACTGAAGCTGATTCAGATAATGATTTCGTATGGCCAGATACGGTTGAATATAAAGAAGTTGAATCTGCATTAGATAAAAACCAAAAAATTAATTTAGTTTTTGAAAAAGGATTATTTTAATCCAGGCTATCTCACGACAAAGTCCGAGCGCCGCGCAAAAGATAGTGATTCTGAGGGGTTAAGCAATATTACCCGGGTATTATTGACAAACTAATTATACCCGGGTAATATTATCTTCATGAATCAAGTTATTAAGCACGTTTCAGACACATCTTTTTGGGTGGCTCATTATAGGGCTACCGAATCATTGCGACCAGATGCAATTTTCAACGATCCGTATGCGAAAATTTTAGTTGGCGAAGTGGCCCAACAAATTGAAGGTTTACAATCGCAGACGACAAAGTGGACTCGTTGGACTGTCGTCATGCGCACTTACATCATTGATCAGATGATTCGGGATTTAATCGCAAAAGGCGTAAAAACATTTATTAATATTGGTGCCGGGCTCGATAGCAGACCCTACCGTATGAATTTTCCTTCTGATATTACATGGATCGAAGTCGATTTTCCTTACGTCATCAGTCTTAAAAAAGAGCGGTTAAAAGAATTCACGCCGACTTGTCAGCTTGAGTGCGCCAGTATTGATCTGTCAGATCGCCGACTTCGACAAGCTTTGTTTTCACGCCTTGCCGTAAACCATTCGGCAATCGCCGTTTTAACCGAGGGGGTTCTGCCATATTTAACGCAGGAACAAGTTTCAGAATTATCCGAAGATTTAATTCGCTTTGATTGTTTTAAATATTGGATCGGAGAATATATTTCTCCAAAATCCTATCCCTATCTAAAAGATGCAAAACGAATGAAGGTGTTGCAAAACGCTCCGTTTCAGTTTTACCCGACTGATTGGATGGGATTTTTCGAATCTCGCGGCTGGAAACTCAACCAGGAAAAATATTATATCGATGTTTCTGAAAAATTTGGACGTCCTACGCCGATCCCGAAATTTTTTAAGCTGCTGGTACTTATTTTCGGTCAGAAGTGGGCAGAGCCATTTAGAAAAATGTCAGGATTTCTTATGTGGGAAAGAAAGTAGAAGTCAGAGCTCTACTTCTTGCGTTTCATAAGCGAAATCCCAAATAGTCGTTTTGCTGGCTGGGTGTTTTTCGAAGGCAGCGCGAGCTCTTTCTTTGATGTTCTGAATATCCTTAAGACTAGCAGAAGGGTCATAGTGAGCCATGTATACTTGTTTAACAGCAAAATTCCCACAAAGATTAAAAGCTCTTTCAAAAGTTCCATGTCCCCAACCTTTTTTGTGGTTCATTTCTTCTTCAACGTACTGGGCATCGATATACATTAAATCTAAATTTTGGTAAAGCCCTGCATCTTGCCCTAGTTCTTCAGGCGTTGTGCGCGTGGCTTCGGTATCGACCGCGTGACCATAAGCTTTACCACCGTGTTCAATGCGAAAACCATAACAAGGATCTGGATGATCAAGCAAGTAAGGTGTAACGGCAAAACCGTTGATATAACGTTTTTCGTAAGGAGAAAGTTTAATAAACTGGATGTTGGCTTTCAAATCCTCGTAGCCCACCGGAAAGATCGGCTTTTGAAAAAGATCGCGAACAATTTTTTCACACTCAGGCTGAACACAGTAATATTTTACTGTGCAACCGGGAATAAAATGCGGGGCAAAGAATGGTAAACCAAGAATATGATCAAAGTGAAAGTGTGTAATTAAAATATGATATTCTTTTTGCGCAAAACGATTTTTTGCCAAAGTATCGCTTAAATATTTAATGCCGCTTCCGCCATCGATAATCAGCATTTTTTCGTCGGCTTGAACTTGTACACACGTTGTAGCGACGCCATAACCACTGATATCGACTAATTGTTTTTCATTTAAGAATTTATCGACATCAACAGGAGTCTTGTAACCTTTATCCAAAAACTCACGCATCAAAAGAGCAAACTGCTCTTTTGCATCTGTGGGACTAGAACTGCTCGGCAGTGATCCGCGCACTCCCCAAAATTTGATCTTCATGAGTTGAATACCACGTTGTTACAATTTTCCTTCGCTACTATAAGTTTATTTTCATAGCAGCCATATCGGCAACAATTCCGAATAAACCTAGACAAGTTTTTTGGAGCACCCCCCGACACTTTAGTCTGTATGACTAGACCAAGGTGTTTTCACGGCTACTAAATACCCCCATATTTATGGGAGTATTACGATGTACAAGGCGGTAAAAGTTGAAAAGTTGGTTGAGCAAATGGTTCTCGTTTTCGTGGAAGAAGTTGGTGTTGGTCGCGAGTTTAATTTTGATTAGTTGGTTTTTAAATCAAACCGAATTTCGAAACGTCAGCATGTTCATTTTAGACGGACTTCAACATCTAAATACTCCAGACAGAGTCAGCAAGCAATTGGTAACAGTGAACATAAATGGCAAAATGGATTCCTTTTCTCGCCCTTTTAAAATAGAAACTTTCACTTCTACAATTGATAAAATTCTTAGCTATAATCCCAAACATTTAATTTTATGTTTTTCAATACGAGAACTGGACGATGAGACAAAGAAGCTTCTAATTAATTACCTAAAAAACAAACCCAACGTATTTATTCAGGACGACTACGTATTTCCAACAAACAATTTCTTCAAAGATCCGCTGTTCAAAGAATTTGATAGATTTTTAGCTTTCAGTACTTCAATTGATAGCAGAGACAAAAAATCACGAAGATTGCTGTTATCTTACGACAAGCAAGGCCTCGCTGAGGAGTACGAAACATTAAAATTTCTTGGAATTGAAACAAAAGATATTAGTCATTTTAAGTATCGATTTAGACTATGGGAAACTGACCAGATATATTTTAAGCATTTCAAAACAGGTGCATTTGGGTCACATGATGCAAGAGACATTCTTAATGATCAAAATAATCAGTTCAATCTAAAGGACAAAACAGTATTATTGGGATCATTTGATGAGTTTTCTATGTCCGCGCTACTATCATCTTTTAGTTTTTCAGACAAACATACCGGAAATAACTTCAAGCAGGTCTACTTTCCTCATGTTGACATGATGGCCAATACTTTAAATACATATGTGACTGGAGATTATATTAAGTCGTTGCAAAATTTTAACGATCTTGTGCCGACAATTTTTATCTTAATACTGTTAACGGTTTTAAGGATCTCTTACAAAGCTAAGATTATTATGCTACTTTTGACCATACCAACATGTTTATTTTTAACTGTGGTAACTTACAAAATCTCCAGCTTTTACTTAGATTTTTCACATTCAATAGTGCTACTGTTTTTCCTGCAATATTTAGGTATTCCAATTATCATGCTAGACATGTTTAGAGAACAGGAATCTAAAAAGTTACAAGAAATCAATGGTGCGCGAATTGATGCTCTCCTGACCGTTTCAGAAAAGGTAGCGCATGATATACGGTCCCCTCTTTCAGCTATTAATTTAGTTGCTGCGAAAGTTACGTTCCCTGATTCAGAATACAAAGAAATTTTCGACGGCGCAGTTAAGCGTATAGATGAAACTGCCACTAAAATCCTTACCCAATATCGCACCAAAACAGGCCGCGAAAATGAACAACTTGAACGAATTGATCTATCAGAAATTATAAATGAAATTGTCAAAGAGAAAAAAATCTTGAATGCAAAAATTGATTTTGAAATAGTAACGAACTCTGAAACTAGTTTAGCGTTAGCAATCAAGTTGGATATCGAAAGAATTGTTAGCAACATTCTTGATAACTCAATTTTTGCTCTAAAAAACATAATAGAGCCGAAAATCTTCGTAGGAATTGAAGACTCAAACAATATGATAAGCCTAAGCATTACAGACAACGGAACTGGAATTCCCGAACAGATCGTAAAACTGCTTGGAAATGAGCGCGTAACAACAAAAGCTGATACAGGCCAAGGAAACGGAATTGGACTACTACACGCCAAGCGAGTCATCGAACGCTTTAATGGTAAATTCGAGATTAGCTCGCAAGAAAATGTAGGTACGATGATCAAGATTAGTTTACCCAAAGCCTAGTACTAAAGTCCTAATGGTTTATATAAACCTTAACAAATTCGGCAAGATACTTTCAATTGGCTCTAAGATTGCTATTCTAATTTAGATTCAGGAATAAAGAGACAAAATGAAACCGTTAGAACTGCGTCGACATAAAGAAATTATCGCGTTTAAAGCTGAGGACGAATCTATTACAGCTTTTCACGCTTATAATATGGAAATCGCAGATATTAGCCCTGAATCGTTTGCAATGATGACACCAGTCGAAATTGCAAACGGCGCCATTCCAGATGTCAAACAACCGAACAACCCTGAAGAAAAGGAAGCATTTGAAGCACTTAATGAGTGGAATTCAGAAGAAAACTTAAATGCAAAAAGCGGAAAATTAGAGTTTGGCATTCGTACAATTAATTTGAACGTTAACCAAATTTGTAATTTAAAATGTGTGTATTGCGCTGCTGGTGGCGATGGTACGTACGGTCAACCAACAAATAAAATTAATGTTGAAAAAACATTACCTCAGTTAAAATTTTTTCTTTCGCAGCTTAAACCTGGTCAAAAATTTAGAATTATTTTTATCGGTGGAGAGCCGTTACTTCATCCAGAAGCTATCTTAGCTATATATAATTACGTGCAAGACGAAGCTGCTCTTCGCCAAGTTATTCCTCAAATGTCGATTGTAACAAATGGAACTTTACTCGAAGGACGAGCTTTAGAAATTATTCGTTCAATGAAAATTGATGTTAAAATTAGTCTCGATGGACCAAAAGAAATTAACGATATTGTCAGACCTACAAAAAATAATACCAGCTCTACAGATCTAACTTTAGCAGGCATCAAAGAGTTAACTAAAGATCGCGGTAACATCGTATCATTCAAATTAGCAGCGGTATGTTCTGCAAAAAATCCAGAAGTCTTAAAGACATATCAATTCTTTCGAAGCTTAAATCCAGATCGTATGGAGTTTCATTTCGAATCGACTGAAAACTCTCTAGAAACTCAAAAGATGTATCTCGAGCAAATGACTCTTGTTGCTGAGGAAGCATGGAGAAATGGTGGCGAAAATGAGCTTCGAAAGATCTCTCAGTTCGATCAAGTTTTTCAAATTTTGGATAGCCAAACAAGGATCGAAAATTACTGCGGAGCTGGCAAAACTTACCTTATGGTAGACGCTAAGAATAAACTTTACACTTGCGTCTGGGCAGCTGGCGATAAGAGTGAAGTCGTAGGAGAAAATGAACAGCTAGACCACGAGATGTTAGCTAAGTACTCAAAACCTTTAATAGAACTTAATAATTGCCAAACCTGCTGGGCTCGCCATGCCTGCGGCGGAGGGTGCATGTACATCAATAAAACCAACAATGGCGACAAACATAAAAAAGACAAATTATTCTGTGAAAGAACTAGAACCTTGCTTTTAGTTAGTCTTTCATATTATAAAAAAGCTAGGTCTGCCTAATAAGCTGGCGGGGGATTATATGAAAAAACATATTAAAAAAATTAAGCCTAATACTGAATTAGCTGGCCCAGGTAAAGGCGGCGATCCTAAAGAGCCGTGCGGTCCTGTAGCTTAATTGCTATTACGAATTATCACCCTTGGATAATAAAAAACTCGATCCAAAATATTTCCTATTAAGATTAATTTTCGCGATAGCCGTCGGCTTTCTCATTTCCACATTCAATCTTGATTTCATTGAAGGTCACTTAATTGACCTAAGAATTAAAACAAAATCATTTCTAGGTTTATCTAAGCTAAAAGCTCCCTCAGTAGCAATTGTTCTAATTTCTCCGAAAACTGTGGAGAAGTTCCAAGGGGAACCGAAATTTAAAGATCATATTAGATTTTTAAACCAACTCTCATCGTTCAATCCTAGGTTTATCGTTTACGAACTGCGAATCGAAGACGAGACATTTATAGATATTACTGGTACGGACGCAGAAAAAAAGGAGTTTGCGGAAGAAGTAAAAAGCATCCCAAATCTTATTTTTTCTACTCAAGATTTAAAACTAAAAGGACAAACTGAAGAACTGAAACTAAAGGCTCCGCTAGACACTCTTAAGTTATCTTCAATGCCGTTTAGTGTAGACGGCAAATCATTCGGTAAAGACGGTGTCACGAGACGTTTAATGTTCCAGTATCAGGGGCAATCTATGGCGCAACCAATCCTTGCGTCTTATTACAATCCTGCGCTTCAAAATGTTGAGAACATCCGAGGATCTTTTTTCTATATGGACTCTTTACAGCTCTATATTGACTATCATCCAAATGGTTCGTTTCCGACGTATTCTTTCGAAGATGTTGTCGATCAAAAAGTCCCTAAAGATGCCTTCGAAAATAAAATTGTTATTGTCGGCACGGATTTAAATAAAGGCGCCGCAGACTACGCTGCTACTCCTTTCAACCGTCATTTTAGCGCAATGACGAAGGTAGAATTACAGGCTAATCAATTTCAAACATTAATTGATAATAGTGCCCTTATTAGACTTCCAAAGCCATTTACGATCGCACTTACGATATTAATTTCTCTTTTAACTCTCTACGCAACACTCTCACTTACCCCTGCAAAAGGTCTCCTTGTGTTGGGTGCTACCTTCGTAGGATTAGCATTTACTTCAATCTTCCTATTTGTCTCGTTTGGATTGTGGGTTGAGCTTGCCCACCCGTTCCTAGCCATCTTCCTCTGCTATTACTTCTTCATCCCGTACCGCTTAATCCGCGAGAACCGCAAGTCATGGGAATACTACCAAAAACACAAACTACTTTCTGAAGTAGAACAGCTTAAAACAAACTTCATCTCAATGATGTCGCACGATCTAAAAACACCTATCGCGCGTATTACGGGCATGACTGAAGTTATTTACAAAGACCCGGTACAACTATCCCCGCACCAGCGTGAGGCGCTAGATACGATCCGCCATAGCTCTGACGATCTATTAAAGTTCATCAACGCTATTCTTCAATACGGAAGCATCGAAAGCCAAGGCGTACAACTTCACAAACAATCTAAAGACATTAACGCCCTAGTCGCTGAAGTCGTTAAGAAACACCAATTCTTAGCGAACGTTAAAAAGATTAAGATTATCCAAGAGCTTGAGCCGATGTTTCCTACTAGCGTTGACCCTGAGCTTATGAAGCAGGTGTTCTCAAACCTTCTAGAAAACGCGATTAAATACTCGCCTGAAGAATCTACGGTTCATATCCGTACCCGCGAAGAAAACGATAGCCTTATTATCGAATTCCAAGATCAGGGTATGGGTATTCCGCAAGAAGACCTTCCTAATATTTTCATGAAATTCTTTCGCACCCATAATGCGAAGACCACAACGATCAAAGGATCGGGCCTTGGGCTTTATTTAGCCCAATACTTCGTGGAATTGCATAAGGGCAAAATTACGGTGGATTCAAGCCAGGATAAGGGCTCTAAATTCACGGTAGAACTGCCTCTTGATAAATAAAACACACCTAAAACACAGCTAATAGAGTTTCTGCTCGCTAAGTAAACAATTCCTAGCTGGTGTCATTTTGCTTTTTTCGTTGGGAAAATCTTAAAACCCTATGCTATACCGTTGGGCATATCGTTTTTGGGGGAAATTCTATGTTAAAGGTATTAGTTGTTGATGACGATCAAGCGCTTCGCTTCTCGATCCGCTCGGCCTTAGAAGCTACTCGCAGATTCTCTATCGAAGAGGCTTTTGACGGTGTAAACGCACTAGAAAAAATCAAAGCTACTGATAATACTAAACGTATCTATGACATCGTGATCTTAGATGTCGACATGCCTAGAATGAATGGCTTAGCGACCTTAAAAGCCATCAAAGAATTCGACCCAGGCATTATCGTCTTAATGTTAACGGCACACGCGACTGTAGAAGCCGCTGTAGCAGCCGTTAAAGACGGAGCTTATAACTTCTTATCAAAACCAATTTCAGGTGATGATTTAACAGCTTTAATCGACCGCGCGATCAACGCTCACCGCATGATCTCTAATTTAGCTGTATCGTCTCCGGTATTTGTGGATGAAGGCCGTAAAATCATCGGTAACACTTCACAAATGCAGAAGGTTTTTAACGTTATCCATAAGCTTGCGAAAGTTGATACTCCAGTATTAGTTCGCGGAGCTTCTGGAACAGGTAAAGAGTTAGTTGCTAAAGCGATTCACTTTAACAGCGCCCGCAAAGATGAAAAATTCGTTGCGATCAACTGCTCAGCTATTCCAGAAAACTTATTTGAATCAGAATTATTTGGTCACGAAAAAGGTTCTTTCACAGGTGCTGACCAACGTAAAATCGGTAAATTTCAATTTGCTGAAGGCGGCACACTATTCTTAGATGAAGTGGGCGACATGCCACAGTTAATGCAAGTTAAAATCTTACGCGTGTTACAAGAAAAAGTATTTACGCCAGTAGGTTCTAACCGCGAGATTCCAACAAATGTTCGTATCATCGCAGCCACTAACCGTCCTTTAGAAAAAATGATGGAAGAATGCAAATTCAGCGAAGATTTATTCTATCGTTTAAATGTTGTAAATATTATTTTACAGAAAATTTGTGATC
>CBINGM010000007.1:0-178876 GCA_966250225.1 uncultured Pseudobdellovibrio sp.
TGGTCTTTTCTTTTCTGAAAGTTTTTTCTGGGCCATGTCGCGCTCACAAGATTTAACATTCACACTGAAAAACTATGAATTAGGTGGATTAAAAGAACTCATCGAATACCGTTATGCAGTTAGTGATTTCAGTGGCGGCCAAATTAACTTTGCGCACTTTAATGATTCGGTTATTCCTAAAGATCTTATCGATGCTGGCTTAAAAGCTGAAGGCGACACATTTAAACGCTGGGCTGTACAAGGTTATGCCCAGCAAGAAATTAACGATGTCGCTCATGCCCGTGTTAAATTAAACCAAATCAGCGATCTTCAATACCCTAAAGATTTTTACGAAGAATTTAAAACTTATGCCGAAGGTGGCTTAGAAAATCGCATTAATATTTCAGCCCACACAGATCACTCTTTAACGCAATTTGATTCTATTTATTATAAACACCTTTTAGAAAGTAATCCGCTTCAGTCAAACACATCGGCTGTTCACATTTTGCCAGAACTTAAATTGGATTTTACGACAACACAAATTGCCGATAGCCCTTTCTATTTTAAATTCAACGCCCAGTACGATGCTTTTTATAGAAAAAGAAAATGGGATGACATCAGTGTCTCTGGAGACCAAAAATATGTAAGTAACGTTGCCAGCGATCCAGCCTGTGATCACAATAACGTGGCTGGCTGTTCACCGGTTTACGATGGAACCTTTAATCAAGGCACTGACTTCTTACGTACCGGCCAACGTGTATTTTACAAAGCGTCTTTTTTAACTCAGACTTTCACGCCGGTTGATTTTATAAATGTTTCGCCAGAGCTTTCTTATAACGAGGCCCACTATTTCTTTCCAGAAGGCACAGATCGCTACAATGTTCGCCAATACACGCAGCTTGATATTAATTCGCGAAGCCGTTTATACCGCATCTACGAATCAGAAGATCCTGATCTTAAATACAAACATGAATTAATTCCTGAGCTTTCATACACATACATTCCGTTTGTTGAACAAAAAGCTCACCCATTTTTTGGCAATATTCCAAATGGTGAATATGCATTTTCATCAAAAAACAATTTAGCAGATACTGATTTGAATACCCCTTATGGTGTGCAGTACGATTACCATGACCGTATTTACGACCGTCATTTAATTACACTGACGTTCTTAAATCGTGTGATCAGAAAACGCCAGTCAGATAAATCTTATAAAAATATTTTAGATTTCCGTCTTGCTCAGTCCTACGACTTATACCAAATTAATAATCCGTACAGCCAAACGAATCAGCCGTTATCGGATTTATCGGGTACATTAAATATGTACTTAGGCGAATTTACGCTTGAGAATCAATTCAGTTACTATCCTTATTTATCGGCGACAAATTCAACGACAGCTTTATCGTACTTAAATGATTTACAGCAGTACTTTAAAATCGGTTACAATTCTAACCGCGCCGAAGGCCCCCGCGTTGATGACGTGATTTTAGCTCTTGGTTTTGTAACTAAATATATTAACGTCTTATCTGGATTTGTTGTTGATACCAGCGAAAACCGCAACAGCGATTCACGTTTAAAAAAATTCTCGCTTATCACGCAGTTAAAACCACCGGGCGAATGCTGGGGCATTAACTTTTACCGCGAACAACAAGTGGGTCTTGAAGCCGAATGGCGTGTGCGCTTTGACTTCTCGTTTGACGGAAAACCACCTAAGATTATTCCGCCGGATGAGTTAAAGATTAAATAATTGATTTCAGAAAAAAACGTTGCGGCTATTCGCTTTGAACTAAAGTGCAGCCGTAATCTGTTCCGCGGTACTTTGCGACCGCTTTTTGACCAAACAATCCACCAACGATTTGCGCTGTGACTGTACCGTCCTGATTAAGTTTAAGTTCAGGCAACACTTTAGCAATCGCTTTAAGATCTTTTTTACAAGCTTCTTCACTGCGGCCTACAACCAAACGACACGAACAGTATTCTTTAGCTGTATAAGCGCGCATCAGGTGCGGAAAGCTGGCAATCGGCCCACTGTTGGCATCATCATCGGCCGGTTGTTCCGCCCAGGTTTTAGCGACCTGTTGTTTTTCAGCGAAAGTTTTTGAATCACCGACTGTTTCGTATTTGTAACCTTTAGCTAAGATAAATTTTTTCGTTGCCGCATAGAAAGCTAAACGATCCATGTCTTTTTCATCCATCGAAAGTTTTACCATCACTAAATCCTGCGATGGGCTTGAGGCTACGATTTGCCCCTGAAAGCCGTACATAATCACCGAATCTAAAGGTAAATCATTATACGCCGACGGCTGATTACGCCCTTCAATCGGAAGATTTGTAATCGCCTGAGCTGAGTACGCTTTATTAATCGGATTACCTTCTTGAACTTTTTTCTGAACTCCGTCTGCAACGCGATTCATGAGTTCAATATATCTTAAAGGAATAATCTGTTTACCCTTCCACATGCCTTTATTTTTTACCAGCTGGCCCATTTTTAAAAAATCGGGTGCAGTTAAATAAATATAAGCCGAACCGACAAATGTGCCCGCCATATCCTGCTCAAAAGTGGCATTGATTTCTAATGGCTTAAATAATTTTTCAAAAGGGTATCTGTCGTAAACTTTTTTGTTGTTGATGGCTTTTTCTAAAACGCCCATCAAAATATTTGTATCGCCGCTTGAGTAATTAAAATACTCACCAGGGCCACCGGTCGGCGACAGCGGATTTCTTAACATGTAATCTACGTAACCTTTTTTATGGCCATCTAAGTACAACATATTCGTTAAATCTAAATCTAACGGAAGACTACCTTCATCAAAGGCCTCTTTGTAAGCGATTCCTGAAGACATTCCTAAAACATCGATAATGCGCGCATTGTTTTGAAAAGTCGGAAGATATTTTTTAACAGGATCGTTAATTGATAAAAGACCTTCGCCTTCAGCAATACCAATTAAAATTCCTGACATGGTTTTAGCTGTAGACCATGACAGGTGTTTTGTTTTCGGTGTATATTCGCGAGCGTAGTACTCGTAAATTACTTTTCCATCTTTATAAATAATAACGGCATCTGTGTTGGCTTTTTTAGTATCGCGAAGAAAATTTGTTAGTTCTTCTTCGGGAGTTTTAGCCCAGGCTGGCTGCGCTGATAATGAAACAAATAAGGCAAATAACAGTAACGACACGGCTTTCGAAAACACGCTTTTCATAGTGAACATTCCCCTTTATGAAAACCATACCGAATTAGAATATTTGCACCAGTTATATTGCAATCAGTCGACTGAGTTTTTTAGATATTTCTTTAAAGGAGCGGTTCCGAAGCGGGGCAAATCGCCGTAAGTCGCTCTTAAATGATTTCATCGAGTGAAATAAATTGTAGCTTTCCGTCCCGTAAAACGAAAACGACATAGCCTTCGACCTTTAAGTTGCGCTCTCGCCTACGCATTCCCAGTAAGACATATTTTAACCGCTGAATCTGCTTCGTGCCCACCCGTTCGAACACGCGCCAAGAATCATCTAAGTACTTTACTTCTAACAACACTCGCCGTTTTTCTTTTTCAACGATGATATCAACTTCAACGCCATCAAACTTTGTGCGTTCAGATGAAATACTCCACCCGCGTGAAAGAAAAAACTTTCGCACGTGATTTTCTGCGAGGACTCCCCGCTCATGAAATTTATCTGTTATTTTAGAGGTGTTCTTTAACGCCGCCGAAGGTTTTTCGGTGGTGGACGCAAGGTTTTGCGCTTTCGATAGCTGTGCGATGTTCTTCGGTCGCATAGCCTTTGTGTTTTTCAAATCCATAAAGAGGGAAATCCTTTGCAAGCTCTGCCATTAACTGATCACGGGCAACTTTTGCCACGATCGAAGCTGCAGAGATGCAACGCATGTGCTGATCCCCTTTAATAATTGGAAGCTGTTTGTACTCTTTTAATTCCGCAATTCGGTCGCGGCCATCGATAAGAAGAGTTCCACCCTTAACATTCACTTTACCCTCAAGCTTTACCTCAAGACCACGAAGGGCGCGAGTCATCGCTAAGAAAGTCGCTTGGCGGATATTAATTTGATCGATTTCTTCAACAGAAGCCCAACCGATTGACCAGTGATGGTACTCGCGGATTTCGGCCGCTAAGACTTCTCTTTTTTCTTCTGTCAGAGTTTTTGAATCTAGGAAATGTTTAACAGGGAATTTGTCATTTAAAATGACAACGCCGGCACACACAGGGCCGGCGAGGCATCCGCGTCCTACTTCATCGATACCGATAAAAGGAAGCGGAAGATCTTTTAATTGCTTAACGTTGAACGTCTTAAGCTTTTGCTTCATCAGATGAAGTAGATGCTAATTCAGACTCGATACGAGCTGCTTTACCGTCTAAGTCACGTAAGTAGTAAAGTTTTGCACGACGTACTTTACCGTGAGCAACTAACTCAACTGATTCGATAGCTGGAGAGTTGAATGGGAAAGTTCTTTCAACGCCAACACCTGCAGAAATTTTACGAACTGTAAAAGTTTGGTGAGTGTGACCTTGGATTTTTGTAACTACGCCTTTGTATAACTGAACGCGCTCTTTTTCGCCTTCGATAACTTTAACGTAAACGTTAACTGTATCACCAGGTTGGAAAGTTGCGATTTTAGCATTTCTTTTAGCTGATTTAGCTGTAACGCGCTTAACGAAATTAGTCTCAGCGCCTTTTGCTGGAGCTGCTTTTTTTACTTTCTTAGAAGTCGCTTTTTTTGCTGCTGCTTTTGCCATAAATAGTCCTTACTTATTTGGACCTTTAAGTCCAATTCTTATCAAAAAGAAGATATGTGTTACCATGACCCGAGTAGTCGGTCAAGACAGATACTTACAGCTGCCCTAACACAAAGATGTCTATAATCGTCCTTAGAATCGCCCTTGATAGGATCCAGGACCGCGTAACAATTTCTCATAAAATCCTGGGTCAAACCAAAGCCTGTTCCAAAAACAAGCAGATAAGGGTCTTCATCGTTCTCTAAAACGTTTTTAAAGCGTTCAAAGGTGAACTTTTCCTGCCCAGGAAGGTTACGGGCATGGGTCGACACGATTCGAGCGTTTGGGTGCCCCCAATCCTTCAGGGCCTCTTCAACGTTGCTGGCTGTTCTGACATCAGTTAGAGCGGTTTTTCTCATTGGGTTCATTCTAGACCCTTCACCAGTTCTCCAGTGGTCTAAAACTCGGCCAACAAACATCTGTTGCTCTTGCATCGGGTGAACCAGGTAATAGCGTTCAACACCGTACACACGGCAGCTTCTGGCGATATCGTGAATATCAAAATTTGTGATATTGGTCGCGCAAATATCGCCTTGGCGATCAACGATCGGATAATGAAGTAAGGCTACAGCTAAAGGGGCTTTACGTTTCATAAACTTTTAACCTCATTCATGTGATGGGCGACATCTTCGCGAGTTAAACCCGATGATTCGATTTCTTCATTGGTTAATTCGCTTAAAAACTTAAGATGATTTTTTAATGTCGTACCAACTAATTCTTTTTGAGCCTGTAAAAATAAATCACGGCGTTTTTTCCACGTGATTAATATGGCCATGTGATGTTTCCAGCTAGCGATTTTTTCGTGATGACCAGAAAGTAAAACATCAGGAACTTTTTCAGCCCCCCAAGTTGCGGGCTTTGTAAATTGGGGAGCTTCTAATAAACCATTATGAAATGAATCGGCAATCACTGATTGATCATGACCAAGCACACCCGGAATAAAGCGCGATAAGCTTTCTGTTAACGCCAGAGAAGCTAGTTCTCCCCCACTTAATACGAAATCACCTAATGAAACTTCCATATCAATGTGATGATTAATAATACGTTGATCAATTCCACCGTAACGGCCACTTAATAAAACTAAGTGATCATACTTTAAAAACTTATGTAACATGGCTTGATCTAATTTTTCGCCTTGCGGAGAAAGATAAATTCTTAAAGTTGATTCTGGTTTGTATTCAGAAGATTTATATAAATCGTTGAAACATGCATCTGCAATATCTGGGCGAAGAAGCATACCATCACCACCGCCATACGCTGTATCGTCAACCGAGTTATATTTATTATCTGAGTATTTACGAAGGTTTACGACATTAAATTGTAATAACTTTTTATCTTCGGCTTTTTTTAAAAGGGCATCGCTTAAGTAGTTTTGAATAAGCTCTGGAAAAAGAGTTAAGTAGGTAAACTTCATGATTTCGGCCTAATCGTTAATATCAAGTAAGCCTTCAGGTAAATCCATCTGAAGAATTTTATTATCGTGATCGATCTCAACTACAAACTGATCAACGAAAGGAATTTCAACCTGCTTTTTTAAAGCTGTGGTTACGATTAATAAATCTTGAGCTACGTTTGAAGAAAAGCCAGTGATTGTTCCGATTTCACCGAGTGTTTTATCGATCACTTTAAAGTTTTCGATTTCAGCTAAGAACATTCCCTCTTCTTCGTCTTGTTCAAAGAAGAAATCACTCGGTAAATAAATTTGTTTTCCAATCAAAGCTTCAGATTGATTACGATCAGTTACACCTTTTAATTGAACTTTAAGACCGTCTTTATGTTCGCCGGCTTTAATAACTTCGTAAGGTGTATCTTCAACGTACAATTCATCGATTAGATCTACGTAAGAGTAATCTTTAGAAAAGAAAATGATATAGACATCGCCACGTAAGCCGTGAGCGTCTTTGATCTTTCCAATAAGTCGCATGTCTTGATTAGCCATTTATAAGTGTGCTTCTAACATTGTGGTGAATGAATGAATAGGTTTAGGCATAAAAAAAGGAGTCTTTTGTAAAGACTCCTTTTTTGAAGTTCGATTTTATCGTTATTAAGTTATTCTACGATATCTAAGTGATAGCGTTTATTTAACTTAGTACCAGCAGCACGGATGATTGTTCTCATTGCGGCAGCCGTTTTACCTTGTTTACCGATTACTTTTCCAAGGTCTTCTTTATCAACTTTAAGCGCTAGAAGAGTCGTTTGTTGTCCTGGAATCTCATCAACTTCTACATTCTCTGGCTTATCAACTAATGATTTCGCCATATGCTCAACAAGTTCTTTTAGATTATCCATTGTTCCCCCCGAAACCTAATCCAAGTTTGACAAAATATTCAGCAGACCTCAAGCAATTTTACAGGATTTTTACCGTAAACGCCTCATTAGGAGATCTACTCTATATTATTGTTTCAATTACGCTTCTTTTTTAGCGTTCTTGTTTTTAGTCTTAGATGGAGACTTTTTACGAGCTGGTAAAGTAACGCCACCTAATTTTAATACGTGTCTTACAGTTTCTGAAGGTTGTGCACCTTTAGCTAACCACTCTTGAGCTTTAGTTGTGTTTAAAACAACTTTAGTTTGCTTACCTTTAGGAGTTGGGATGTATGTTCCTAATACTTCGATAAATTTGCCAGTTACATAACGGCGAGAATCAGCAACAGTGATTCTGTATTTAGGATCATGCTTAGCACCAACGCGAGCTAGACGAATAACTACCATTTGAAATACCTCTTAATGTGAAAAATAAAGCCCTTAAGCTTTCTCAAAGACTAAGTTTTTATATCTTATATTGCGCAAGATCAATCACTTTTAATGATTTTTAGAACGGAAATCCCGAACCCTTGCCCCCGAAGCCACCGAATGGGTTGCCTTTTCCTTTACCACCAAGGCCCATTTTCATCATACCACTCATCATTTTCTTAGCTTCTTCGAACTGCTTAACTAGTTTATTCACGTCAGAAACCTGTGTGCCCGAACCAGAGGCAATCCTTTGACGCCTTGAGCCATTAAGGATTCTATGGTCATTGCGCTCTTGAATGGTCATAGAACTGATGATCGCTTCGATCTTTTTAATTTCGTTATCTGGCGGGGTCATGTTTTTCATCTGCTTTGAGATCTCGCCCATACCGGGTAGAAATTTCAACATGCTCTCAAAACCGCCCAGTTTTTTAAGCTGGTGAATCTGCGCTAAGAAGTCTTCTAGCGTGAATTCGTTATTCATCATGCGTTTTGCCGAACGTTCAGCTTCTTTCGCATCAATCACGTCTTGCGCTTTTTCTACTAATGATAACACGTCACCCATATCTAAGATTCGTCCTGCAAGACGATCTGGGTGAAATACTTCAAGTGCTGAAACTTTTTCGCCTAAACCTAAAAACTTAATTGGAATACCAGTAACTTCGCGAATTGATAAAGCCGCACCACCTCTGGCATCGCCGTCTACTTTTGTAAGTACTAAGCCTGTCAGATTTAATTTTTGGTGAAACGTTTCAGCGACATTCACCGACTGTTGACCTAACATCGCATCGGCCACCAGTAAAATTTCAGTCGGAGTAACTACTTTTTTAAGATCAGCTAATTCGTTCATTAGCTCTTCATCAATTTGTAAACGACCGGCTGTATCGACAAGCAACACATCGATCATTTCAGTCTGCGCCCATTTGATCGCATTCGTTAAAATATCAACTGGCTTATCGCCTACTTTTGAAGGGTAACATGAGAAATTATTTTGCTTAGCTAAAGTTTGTAATTGGTCTATGGCCGCCGGACGGTAAACATCGACAGGAACAAAACCTACTTTTTTACCTAACTTTTGACGGATGTATAAACCAAGTTTAGCTGTCGATGTAGTTTTACCGGCCCCTTGAAGACCGACCATCATAATCACAGATAATTTTTCGCGGACGTTAAGATCTACTTTTTCGCCACCTAATGTATTTACTAATTCGTCGTGAACGATTTTTGTAAACATTTGGCCTGGATTTACGTTTGATAAAACTTCTGTACCCAGAGCTTTGGCTTTTACACGGTCGATAAAGTTTTTTACCACTTTAAAGTGAACGTCAGCTTCTAATAAACTTAAACGAATCTCTTTGATCGCATCTTCGATATTTGATTCAGAGATCTTGTTTTGACCTTTTAGCTTTTTAACTGAATTTAAAATCTTATCTGATAAACCTTCAAAAATCATACTACCACCTAGCAAAAGAGCCTTTTACTAACGAATACATGGCCATGGCGTAAGTTACAGCTAACGCTAAGAAACTTACAGCGATTGTGGTCATTAGCTCCACATCGCTTTGGCCTAACATTGAATATCTAAAACCATTAATTAAATAAAACACCGGGTTTAAGTGACAGGCTTTTTGCCAGAATGGGTGCAAGCCTTCAATCGACATAAATACCCCGCCTAAATACGTTAGCGGAATTAAAATAAATGTCGAAAATGCACTTAATTGATCAAACGTTCTCGCCAAGAAAGCCACGAAGATTCCGCAGAACGAAAAGATCAAACCGTTTAAAACTAAAAACAGCACGAATAAAAAAGGATGCTCTAACGGAATTAAATTTCCCGTCATAAAGTAGTGAAAAATTAATCCCACAATACCCGTAATTAAAGCTACTGTTGTTCCGCGAATGATGCCGCCTATGCCCATAGCCCAGATGATTTGGTTATTTGAAATTGGGGCTACGCGAATATCTTCTAAATCACCTGAGAATTTTGAAGTAACGATTGAAGACGACGAATTTTGAAATGAGTTATTGATTAACCCCATAATCATTAAACCTGGAATTAAAAACGTAATGTACGGAATTCCTGATTTAAGATTAACTTGTGATCCTAACGACACGCCAAAAATTAATAAATAAAGTGATGACGAAATGATTGGCGAAACAACTGTTTGGATCACAACTTTCATAAAGCGTTTAATTTCTCTATGAATCAGAGTCATAAATGGAATCCAAGGATTGATCTTAGCAATTGGTGTATTCATTACTGCTTCACCACTTTCGTAAATGCTTCTTCTAATTTTCCTTCGGTCATTGAAATATCGGCCACATCGGCTATCGAAATCTTATGTTGCGCTAAGATTGTGTTTAACGAATCAGCCGCTGAAGAAAGAATTTCTTTTGATTCACCGTTTGTGAATTTGATGTTTAGTTTTTTTGTCGAATATTTCTGAATCACTTCTTTCGGGTCTCCCAAGAAGTTTAATTCTCCCTTATTGATGATCGCAATGCGGTGACAAAGCTGCTCAGCCTCTTCTAAGTAATGAGTCGTGAGTAAAATCGACATACCATCACGTTGTAGTTCACGAACGAACTTCCATAGTGATTCACGAAGTTCTACGTCGACACCGGCTGTTGGCTCATCTAATAAAAGTAATTTTGGCGAATGCACTAAAGCCTTCGCGATCATCAGACGGCGTTTCATACCGCCTGATAATTGCTTTACTTTTTTATGCGCGTGCGGTTTTAAGCCTAAACGATCAACTAAGAAATTAATACGGTCGATGTTTTTATTTAATCCGTAATAACCAGATTGGAATTTTAAAATTTCAATAATATCGAAGTAACCTGTATTGATCACCTCTTGGTGAACGGTACCCACGTATTGTTTTACTAGCTGTGGATTATCCTGAACACCAATACCAAACACTTGCACATCGCCAGAAGAAGGCTTTTCTAAAGTTGTGATCGTAGAAATTAGTGTGGTTTTACCTGCTCCGTTTGGACCAAGTAAGCCAAAAATTTCTCCGGGACGAATTTCAAAGCTAATACCTTTTAAAGCGTGAGTCGACTTTGAAGGATCTTTTGGATCTTCGTAAGTCTTTTTTAGATTTGAAACTTGCAATGCATTCATCATAATTAAATCCAAGCTTCGCTTTTCTTTACCTAGCTCTTGAAATCGATGTTGCAAAATCAACATCTGGGTTTTCTTTTTTCGCCCAGTTTAGATCCCACTCTTGATTTAAAAGTAAAACCGGCTGATCGATCATATCTCTAAATAACGTAAAATTACCTTTTAACTGGCTAACTGGTTTTCCATCAGCAGTTCTTGGCCAACGGGCCACGGTAAATGGTAAACGGTTAAGCTTAGCTTCTAAGTTATACTCATCTTGTAAACGGTGAACTAAGACTTCGAATTGAAGTTCACCGACCGCACCGATGATGTATTCTTGCGCCCCAACAAATGGGTCAACGAATAATTGAATAGCACCTTCTTCAGATAAATGAACTAAGGCTTCTTGAAGTTTTGTACGTTTTAAGGCGTCTTTTACTTGAAGCTTAGCAAATAACTCTGGCGCAAATTTCGGAATATCTTCGAATTTAACTTTACCGTTTGAAGAAATACTATCACCGATAGCGAAGTTTCCGGTATCACCTACACCGACGATATCACCTGCGTAAGCTACTTCGACAGTTTCTTTATCAGCGGCTACGAATTGTGATGAGTATGATAAACGTAATTCTTTTGTTAAACGCGAATGCCCTACTTTCATACCGCGCTCAAATTTTCCTGAGCAGATACGAACGAAAGCAATACGGTCACGGTGGCGTTTATCCATGTTGGCTTGAATTTTAAAAACAAAGCCTGAGAAATTTTCTGATAAAGGATCAACTTCACTGCCCGTTTTTGACGGACGCGCTTTTGGCCCTGGGGCAAATTGCGTAAAGAAATTTAAGAAGGTATCAACACCGAAGTTTTGCTTAGCCGAACCGAAAGTGACCGGAGAGATTTTTCCAGATAAAAATTCATTCACATCAAACGGCGGAAGTGCTGATTCGATTAATTCTAATTCATCACGCACTTGTGCAGCTGTTTCTGCATCTAAGTATTTATCTAAGATCGGATCTTGCGGACCTGAGAAATCGTGTTCAGTGAATTCATCACCTTCGCGGCGTTGATCATAGAAGTAAACTTTTTTATTTAAGCGATTGTAAATCCCTTTGAAACGCTGGCCGATTCCTAAGGGCCACGTCACCGGGTAACATTGCATGTTTAACGTTCTTTCGATTTCATCGATCAGTGTTAATGGATCTTTACCTTCGCGGTCTAACTTATTTACGAAAGTAAAAATCGGAATATCGCGAAGACGACAAACATCGTAAAGTTTTTTAGTACGATCTTCGACCCCTTTGGCCACGTCGATTAACATACAAGCCGATTCAACGGCCATAAGAACGCGGTACGTATCTTCAGAGAAGTCTTTATGGCCCGGAGTATCTAATAAGTTGATACGTAAAGTATTGTAATCAAAAGTCATAACCGATGACGTAATAGAAATACCTTTTTGTTTTTCTAACTCCATCCAATCAGATGTTGCAGCTTTGGTTCCAGACTTACCTTTTACCTCGCCGGCTTCGTGGATAACTCCACCGTGGTATAAAAGTTTTTCTGTCAGCGTGGTTTTACCAGCATCTGGATGGGAAATAATGGCGAACGTGCGACGGCGCAGGATCTCTTTTTGGTCTTGAGTTGGTAATGACATAACCGAGTAGTTATAGACATTTTTTAGGGTTGATTCAAATAAATTGACCCTTACCGCCCCATGCTTTAAAAGTAAAAGTCTGATTTTAATGACCTAAAATCAACTCATGGTGGTTTGGAGCCACCGTCTGACAACTGAAAGGGGTCTATATGTCTATTAATGCGGCAAACGGCGCACAATCTGCCAATCAATACTTCATCACTACATTCTACAAATTTTTACCGATCGCTGATGTTGAAGGCACTAAAACTTGGTTTAATGCTTTATCTGAAAAACACCAAATTAAAGGTTTAATTATTTTAGCGGCTGAAGGTTTTAATTCGACAGTTTCTGCTAAATCAAAAGAGAATTTAGAAAATTTCAAAAAAGATTTATTAGCTAACTTTGGTTTAACAGAATTAAATTTTAAAGATTCTGAATCGGACCGCTCACCGTTTCGCCGTTTTGTTGTAAAAATCAGACCAGAGATCGTAACACTTGGCACTCCAGATCTTGTTCCACCTGAAGGAGTCAATCGTCACTTAACACCGACTGAGTGGAATGAAGTGATGAAAAATGAAAAACCGATCATCATCGATACACGTAACTGGTATGAATACAAAATCGGAACTTTTAAAGGGGCGCTAAATCCCAACACTGAAAAATTCACTGAATTTCCAGCGTACATGGATTCACAAAATATTTCTAAAGACCAAAAAGTTCTTATCTTCTGCACTGGCGGAATCCGCTGCGAAAAAGGAATTTTAGAATTAACTGAAAAAGGTTATTCAAACGTTTACCAACTTGATGGTGGTATTTTAAATTACTTAAAAGAATACCCGAATGATCAATACGAAGGTGAATGTTTTGTGTTTGATCACCGCGTAGCCGTTGACCAAGATTTAAAACCGACAACAAAGTACACGTTATGCCCTCACTGCGGTCAGCCAGGAAATACTCCGATTGACTGTAAACGTTGTGATACCCACGATCATATCTGCGAAGACTGCGCAAAATTAGAGTGGAAAAAAGATACTTGCTCTAAAAACTGCGCTTACCACTATCAACTTCATCCAGATCGTAAAGCTCCACGCCAAGTGCAGCCTTATGAAACCGAAGAAAAATAGTTTATTTTTCTGATTCGAATCTTACTTTAAATAGAATAGCGCTTGCGACGGGTTTATTGTTAATCATCGCAGGCTTAAATTTTGATTCGCGGGCGATTTTTAAAGCCACATCATCTAAACCGTACGGAAGTGAATTTCTTAATTTGGCGTTTTTAACAACGCCGTCTGATCCGATAACTAATTCAACTTGAGCTGTTCCTGAAAAGTCAGCCTGTCTTGCGGCTTCGGTTCGGTTGGCTTTTGTTTTTGTAAGAAGCACTGCCGGTGATGTGATCGACCCGTCTGCCGCTAATTCTTCGGCGATTTCTTCGTGGCTTGTGCCACCGACCGGTGTTTTTGTTTCGTTTGATATTTCTTTTGATTGGTCAGCGATTTCGTTTACTTTTTGGTGCTTTGGTTTTTCTAATTTATTTTCGTTAGGTTTAGTAATCGGAGTTACGTATGAAGTAACTTCAATATTGTCATAAACCTGTCCTGTTGGTTGCGCTAAAAACATTACTATAACTGCGGCAAGCATATGAAAGCCTCCGGAAATTGTTAAGTAAAGAAATTTGCGCGATTTCGACATGGTTTACTTATAGCCAAAAACGCGCGTAATTTCAAGTTACTGCATTAGATTTGAAGGGCGATAATCGCGGTTTCGCTCTTCTTGGATCGCATCCACTTCGTCTTCAGTTAGACTTTCTTCTCGGCGGAAGTGATCTTTTAAGTCTAAATATTGTTTTCCAATCAATATGCGATCTTCAATATCGACTTCTTTTTTAAAGTCAGGAATAATCTCTGACTCTTCTTCTTCGATGTGATGTTCGACAAGCTCTGCCAGCACTTTTGCTCGAGCTGACCAAACACCGGCATCTTCAGCCATTTTTACTTCGTCCACCATGTATTCAGCTAAAGCGTGTTCAACATCGCCTTCTAAGCCATGAACACGAAGGTCACGGTTTTCATCTTTTAGAAAAGTATAAAAACTTTCTTGTTCAGCGTGCGCATGCACTAATAAAAGTGGCGCAAACTGGTCAAAAGCTCTTCTACGAGTTCTGACAGTTAATTCTGAGTCTTTAAGAATAGCGATTAAACGTTTAAGTGGTGCATGATCGAGTAAAATTAATTTAACGATATCATCTTTTGAAGTCTGGGCATTGCTGCCACGTGTGCGTGAACCTCGACTTAAGCTTCTTGTCGGACGAAAATCTTCGTACTCTTCATCATAAATCATATCATCGGCATCATGCTCGTGTGAACGTGATCTGCTGGTTGTACGGTAATTTTTTGATTTTGATTTAGAACGCGATGATGACGCGCCCGACGAACGCGTTGAACGTTTAGCTTTTTTCATTGAAACTCCTCTTTTAAGCAGTGCTTGTGTAAACACTGATTACAGAGCAAGGCCAGTGCCACTCTGATGTGGGGAATTTTGTCTTTGTGCATGACAGTACTGCATCCGCTTAATCATCAGTGGCGAAATGTCTTCGTGATAAAGACCATAAGACTCGACGTAAATTCCTTTAACATCATCAACCAGTGACGAGATCGCATAAAGAATGGATTGGTCATCAGGATCAGACGTGTTTTCAAAGCGCATCACTTCATCGAAGAAAATATCTTTCGGATAAAGTTTAATTTTTCCGTCTTCGGTTTTAAAGTGGTCATAGGCTAATGTAAGATTATGAATGTAGCCCTTGGCTTCTAGTTTTTTTATAGCTTCAGTTACACATTGCATTTCGCCTGTGCCCGCGCGGATCATGTCGCTGGGAAGCTTAGTTGGTATATGTTGCTCCATATTTTCTTAATCCTTTTCAAAAAAAAGAGCCTCATCTTTCGATGAGACTCTTCCAATTCGTTGCTTTTTCAGGGCAACGAGTTGATTCGGATGTATGTGTGTGTCTGTCTTTTACTTTTGCAAGTAAAACTTATTTATTTGATCTTTGTTGTTGGCCGCCAGTTTGTCCCTGATTGAAATTTGATTCACGAGACGAAGACGTTGATGAACCTGTGCCAGTACCAGTGCTTGAACTTTGGTTTTGGTTAGGTTTATTTGCCTGACCACCTTGTTGAGATTGGTTTTGATTTTGATTTGGCATATTTGTATTTTCTTTCATTGGTGTTCTCCTTGTTAACGAAACTGTTTAAACCCAAGTACAAGTTCTGTTCCAAATCCAAACACCGCTATTTTTGAGCTGAAATTAAAATGCTGCGGCTAGTTCCCCTGTTTAGACCCAGAAAGGGTTCGATAAACGAAGTTATATGGTGTATAATTGTAAACATGAGAACATTAAACGATTGGCTTATGGCTTACGGCGAAACTCATCAGAACAAACTTAATCGCGCGATTCATTTGATCTGCGTTCCGGCAATTCTATTTAGTGTTGTTGGAATGTTATGGTGCATCCCGAAAGGTTTTTTGTTTCCGAACGTTAACTATATTAATTGGTCGCATATCGTGATGATACCTGCGTTAGTTTTTTATGCGCGCTTGGGACTTCGCCCGTTTGCACTGATGTTATTAACTTTTGCGATCGCGTCTTCTTTATTAATGCTTTTACAAAATATGGGTGCTCCACTTTTAACACTAAATATTACGATATTTGTTGTGGCGTGGATCGGTCAGTTTTATGGGCATCATGTTGAAGGCAAAAAACCTTCGTTTTTTCAGGATCTTCAGTTCTTACTGATTGGCCCTCTTTGGGTTTATTACCACTAAATCCTGATTATATTGTTACACAGACAGTTAATTAAGCATTTTTATTTAAAACTAATGCGTGACTTTACGGCCTTAGCAACTTATCTTAACCCCACATCAGTCAGTCGCGGGGTGGAGCAGCCCGGTAGCTCGTCGGGCTCATAACCCGAAGGTCGTAGGTTCGAATCCTGCCCCCGCAACCAATTTTCTTTCTGACAATAATCAATAAAATTTAAATAGCCGAAACGAATATCTATTTGCAGTACAAGCAAACGTGTTAGCTATTCACGCCGACGTTAAGTTGATTCAAAATATTAAAATGCAACGGTTAATACTTTTGCTTTCAATTTTTTGTATGGGAATGGTGAATTTAAATCCGCATTTAGTTCGACCCTGGAACCAGAAGGAAAAAAATCAATACCCTTCTCCTTTATCGGCTGTTTTTAAAAAAGACAGAAAAACTTTAGCGTTTGTTGGCGATCGCCACGCAGACCCCGTCAAAACTTATCTTTACTTAGAAAAAACTTTTAATGAAATAAACCCGCAGATTATCGTGATCGAAGGTTTAGAGTTTTCTAAAGGCGAATCGCCGAGCGAATATGCTGAACTCTATCGGTCGAAAACTATAAGCGAGCTTTATGATGATGGCTGGGCGGCGCCTCTAGGAGCAAAGCTTGCCATGACCAAAAAAATTCCGTTTATCGGTGGCGAGCCGGCGCGGGATGAAGAAGTAAAGCATGATTTTATTTTAAATAAAGGTTTTACAGAAATGGATATTCGCGGGTTTAGATTTTTGCAGCGAATGCCCTACCGACGAGACGTTTTAAAAAAAGATGTTATGCCTCTTCCAAAAAGTTTTTTTGCTTGGTACGAAAAACATGCTGGAAAGAAATTTGATTACAGTAAAATTAAAAAAGTTGATTATGATTTTAACTGCGAACCAGACGACAATTACTTTCAAAAAATAGGTTGTGCTGTAAACCTTAACCGGGATTATATGCTCGTGAGTAACCTCAACACACTTTTCAAAAAATATGACCGTATTTTAGTCGTTTACGGCACGGGCCACTTTGTGCAAGAGTACCCAGCTTTTCTTCAATATTTTGGCGAACCTAAATATTTTAAATTCTCAGAAGCTACCGGATACCCTAGCAAATAAATTTTTACAGAAAGAATCTGACACTATTCTTCTACAGTGCATTCCATAGCTTCGTTAATTTTAACGAAATCGCCGGTTTTAGCATTAGTGATTACACCCGTTAATTGAATTGTACGGATCTTAGCATCGATAACCTTGATTTTAGCATCAATGTTTACGTTCACGTTGACTCGCATTGTTTTTGTAACATCTTCGAAACTAACAGCGCTTCCGTCAGCAATCTGTTTGAACTCTTTGCCAGTCACGTCGATTTCGCCGTTTTGAACTGAACAAGAAAAGTTTTCGCTTAATGAATCATTGTTATCTGTGCAAGCACCTTTAGGTGAAAGGTATAAAGCTAAAGCTGATGGTTTAAATTCTTTATCAGAGGCACGGCCAGTTAACTGATTTACTGTTTTAAAGCCTGATTGAAAAAACCATGAAGCATCAATTGTGATAAATGTGCCATTAAACCCAATGCCCCCGTCGCGATTGATAAACATATTTGCCTGACGAAATGAATTGGTTTCTCTGCATTTAAGATTTTCTGCCGAGGCGCCTAAAGTAATTAAGCTAGTTAAAGTTAAGGTAGCCAGTTTTAATAGATTTTTGTTCATAAAGTTCCCCTTCAATAAAAGGGAACCTAGTATGCTTTTAGACATTAGGATAATGAATGATTGTGTTACCTATGATAACTGATATTAATGAATCGAGGACCTAGAAACACTCAGAACCCTGGGTTTAAGATCTCATAGCGAATATATTAGAAAAGAAGCCTTTAAATAGCTTTACACTGACTTTACATTGGGTTGACATAAGCTTAGCACAATTGCGGTAAAGTCTATTCTAGTGGGGAAAACTTGAAAACTTCGTTTATTAAAAATAATTTCGGTTTATTAAGCCTTTTTGTAGGCGTGATGCTGATTTATATCTATTGGGCGCAATCGGCGACTCAAAAGGGGTTATTTTTTTCTAACGATAGCGTTAACTCTGAAATCCACGACACTATCACTCAATTTCGCTTAACTTCTAAACCTGTGGCCGAGATTAATTTTTCTGAAATTTACGGTAACAGCGGTCAGTTTCAAATTCTGCATCCGCTTTTAAGTATTAAAAAGCCGCATTTTGCAAATTGCAAAAACTGTAGCGAAAAACAAACTGAAATCGAAGAAACACGCGATGCTCTTACGTACGCAAAAGATAAAAGAAGACAGCTTGAATACTTTTTGTCTGGCGCGGCCCCCCTACCTAATGACTTTTTCTTAAAACCGCCTTTTGCGGATCAGCAAGGTTCAAGCTATGCCTACTTGATTTCAATGTACCCGGCGTTATTAGAAGATGAAAAAACTTGGGTCGAACAACATCTTTCATATTTTAAAATTTTTGAGTTAAAAGAAGTTTTACAAAAATACCAAATTAATGATTTAAAGTTTTTAATTTTATCTCGCTTTAATGAAGCTGAAGTCGAATCTGTTATTCGTGGCGAAGAAATTATTCTAACTTCAGACTATGTTTTATTTAAAGACCAAGACCGTTTGGGGTTTTCTCCGTTAAGTTATCTGGTTTATTCAGCACCTGAGTTTAACCAAGCTGTAAAAAGTGGAAAATTTGAAGTTAGTTCTGAAATTGAAAATGGAACTTGTATTTTAAAAATCGGAAATAGCTGCTGGACTTATAACTCACGCCAAACCCAAGCCTATTTCTATCGCTACTCTTTTACGATTATACTTTTAATTGGTCTTATTATTTTTAGTTTGTTGGGTTTTTATATTAAAAGTCTTTACGAAAAAAGCAAAGCTCAGCTTAAACACCGTTTATCTTTACAAGTTTTAAGTCATGAGTTTAGAACTCCTGTCAGTGCCATGCTTTTACTGATCGAGCAAATGACAGCTCAACAGAATAAACTAGACACTGAAACGCAAGATCTTGTGGTTCGTTTATCGGCTGAAGTTTTTCGTATGCAAAGAATTATTGAAGTTAGTAAAACTTATCTGCAAACCGAAAGTCATCGTATTCAGTTTAACAATGTTGAAATTCCGTCTATTAATACCTGGATTAGTGATTTTATCTTAGATTCAAATAAAGAAATTTCATCCGAACTCTTAGCCGAAGATCATAACTTAGTTGTTGATCCTTTTTGGCTTAAATTTATTTTATCAAACTTGGTTCAAAATGCGTTTATTCACGGAAAACCGCCGGTTGTGATTAAACTTCAAAAAAATAAAACGCAACTTAAGATTTTGGTTCAAGACTGTGGTAAAAATGAATTTGAATCGCTTGAACAGATGACCGAAGCTTTTGTGAAAAGCCCACGTAGCCAAGGCATGGGTTTAGGGCTTAATATGATTTTATTCATCGTAAACCAATGGGGTGCCCGGTTGTTATTTTCTAAAAATCCGACAGTATTTACTTTGATCTTACCTTTACGAGGTAAAAACTAATGGCTCATGTATTAATTATTGAAGATCACCAAAATATTAGTCTTTCACTAAAAGATCTTATGGCTAAAGAAGGTCATCAAGTTACGATTTGTGAAAATCTAGCTCAAACCAGAGAACAGTTTAAATCAGCAGCTACTACGAAGCCTGATCTGATTATTTTAGATTGGATGTTACCTGACGGCCAAGGTTTAGATTTTTTAATTGAACTGCGAAAACTAGGTGTGGCTACGCCCGTGATTTTTCTAACAGCTCGCGCAGAAGTTGTTGATAAAGTGCTTGGCTTAGAAATGGGTGCTAATGATTATTTAACTAAGCCCTTCGAGCCGCGCGAGTTGATTGCTCGCGTTCGTGTACAACTTAGAGAAAAAACTCAAGAACCCACGGGATCATTAACCGTCGGATCATTAATGATTGATCGCATTCGTCATAAAGTGAGCTTTAAAGGTACGGCTATTGAACTTGTTAAAAAAGAATTCGATCTTTTAGTTTTACTTGCTGAAGATCCTGAGAAGGTTTTTTCTCGAGATGAGATATTAAACAAAGTCTGGGGTTATGAAGTGTACCCAACGACACGCACCGTAGATACGCATATTATGCTTTTAAGGCAGAAAATCGACGATCAGCTGATCGAAACAGTACGTTCGGTGGGGTATCGCCTTAAAGTTTTGTAAAGTTTAATTTACAAACGATTCACACAAGCGTGACACGCTAAAAAATACGACTGGTATTCTAAAATCCAACATCTTAATGGAGGATTCAATGAATCAACTCATTCGTATTTCACAATTTTCAGTTATCGCGCTTTTATTAGCTTCGTGTGCGCCGACCGCACAGCAAATCAAAGAAACTATTCAATCAGACCCTTCAATTGTTTTTTCAGCGATTGAAAAAGCGCCTGATCAATTTATTGAAGTTGTTATGAAGGCGCAACAAAACGCGCAGAAGGTTGCTGCTGAACGCGCGCAACAAGAAGAACAAAAACAACGTGAAGAAGAATTTAAAAATCCATTAAAACCTGAAATTGAAGCCTCGCGCGTGATCTTTGGTAATAAGTCAGCCCCGATCACTATTGTTGAATATTCTGATTTTCAATGCCCTTACTGCTCTCGTGGTTACCAAACTATGAAAGAACTTAAAAAAGCCTACGGCGATAAGGTTAGATTTGTATTTAAACACTTACCTTTAGACTTTCACCCGTTAGCAGTACCTGCGGCCCGTTATTTTGAAGCCATCGCTATGCAAGATCACGCTAAAGCTGAAAAATTTCATGACTTAGTTTTTGAAAATCAGTCGCAGATGCAAAGTAAAGGTGAAGCGCTTTTTAAAGAGTTAGCTAAAAAAGCCGGTGCCGATATGAAAAAAGTAGAAGCTGCACTTAAGAGCGAAAAAATCACTGAACGTATTAATGCGGATTCAGAAGAAGCTAGAAAATTTAATATGTCTGGCACACCTGGGTATTTAATTAACGGTATTTCGTTAAGAGGTGCCTACCCACTAGCGGCGTTTAAAGAAATTATTGATCGCCAGCTGACTAGCAAAAACTAATTACTTTTCCCATGACTGTTCGCCATTTCATCCCCCTCCTGGCGAGCAGTCATTCTTTAACTGGGGATTAGTTACCCTTACGAGGGCCCCAGGCTGGGCCTACGTTTGAGTTATTCGTGTTACGTGGTTTTTTATAGCTGAATTTACCAAAACCTTCAGCTGTACCCGCTTGATTGGCTTCGATTTTACGCTTTGTAAGCTCTAATAAAAGATTTGTTTTTGTAGCTGGTGATTTTGTAGTAGTTGTCTTTTTCATATTCTTAATCCTTATTTTTTCTTATTTTTAAAACCTTTTTTTGGCTTACCCATGATTGATTCTTCATGAGCGATTAACTCTGCGAAGTTCATATCATCACTTGGCGGAGTTAAAACCATTTCGTACGCTTTTTTGCTGACTCTAAGAACGTCGATCTTTTTACCGATGAGTTCTTCAATATCTAATAACAATTCTTTTTCTTCTGGAGCACAGAATGAAATCGCAAGACCCTTGTTAAAGCCGCGGCCTGTACGACCAATACGGTGAACGTAGTTTTCGGCTTTTTCAGGAATGTCGTAATTAATCACATGAGTGACATCTGGAATATCGATTCCGCGCGCTGTAATATCTGTAGCGATTAAGACTTTGCACTCGCCGCTTCTAAAAGCCTGCATCACTTGCAGACGGTCTGTTTGGTCTTTTTCACCGTGTAACGTTAGTGTTTGAACTTCCATGCGCTCCATAGCTTTCGCTACGCGCTCGGCACGGATACGAGTTCTTACGAACACGACGAACTTACCTTCAGGGTTTTGTTTTACGTAATCAGCTAAGAAAAAACGTTTATCATCCATTGGAATATTAATCACAGCGTGAGAAATATTTTTGGAAACTGGATCTTCCGGTGAAATTTGAATACGAATCGCGTTCTTACGAACTTGATCGTAAGCTAAACGTTTAATTTTTGTATTGATTGTGGCTGAGAAAAATAATGTCTGATGGCCACGAGTTAGTTTTCGTTTGATTGATTCGATGTCTTCGATAAAACCTAGATCTAACATTTGATCGGCTTCATCTAATACTAAAATTTCAATGCCACTTAGATCAATATGGCCTTGGCTGATTAAATCAAACATACGGCCTGGAGTGGCGATTAATACATCAAGACCATCTTGAAGCTTCTTGATTTGTTTGTCTTGTTCAACACCGCCGTAAAGAGCGAATGACTTACAACGCATGTGACGGCTTAAGCTATTAAACACTTCGCCGATCTGTTGGGCTAACTCACGTGTTGGCACCATCACTAAACAGCGAATGCCACCTGAACGTTTACTTGATTTACTTGAATGAATAATATCGATAATTGGAATCGCGAAAGCCGCTGTTTTACCAGTACCCGTTTGCGCGATCGCTAATACGTCTTCACCGCGCAAAACCGCAGGAATAGTTTTGTACTGAATATCTGTCGTACGAAAGTACTTCATATCCAAAAGGTTACGTAATAGGTCTTCACTCAGCTGTAATTTATCGAATTTCATGGGGCGGACAATACCACTATCTACGTGGTTTAACTAAGCTTTTTAGCTGCGATTGAAAATGCTCTAAGGCCTCAGGAGTAGCGCGTATCTTTAAAGTCACTCCTAGCTCGTTATAGCTTTCAGAAAGTACCCTTACCCTAGCGCGGATATCGCCTATAATCGCTCCCTGCACCAAGTACGGAATAAACAAGTCTTCATCAACCATTTCGCTTTCGAAATAGCTTAGGATTTTATTGCGTAAATTTTTTAGGTCTTCTGGGTTACGGGTCGAAATTGAGATCGCATCGGGGTATTCGGCCGCTAATGAAGCCTGCTCTTCGTCAGATAAATTATCGCGCTTATTAAGCACTAATAAGAAGGGCACATCTGTCGCCCCGACTTCGCCTAAGACTTTTTGTGTGACTTCTAATTGAGTACGAAATGAGGGATCAGAGCTATCAACCACATATAATAAAAGTGATGCATGTAAAGCTTCATCAAGTGTTGATTTAAACGAAGCCACTAAATCATGCGGAAGTTTTTTAATAAAACCTACCGTATCAGAAATTAAAATTTTAGGACGTGATTCTGGGTACAGCGGACGAATTGTTGTATCTAATGTGGCAAATAATTTATCCGCCACATAGATTTCGCTTCCCGTGAGCGCTCGCATTAGCGACGATTTTCCGGCATTGGTGTACCCGACCAGCGCCACGGTTATTTCCTGACTACGACGGGCTCTACGCACTTCGTGTTCGTTACTGATCGCGCTTAATTCGGCTTTTAATTCTTTAATGCGATCACGAATTTTACGTTTATCTAATTCTAACGCTGATTCACCGACACCTTTACCACCGCCACCTTCACGGTCGTCTCCCCCACCCGTTTCGCGCATACGAGGAGCTACGTAAGTTAAACGTGCGATTTCAACTTGTAAGCGAGCAGTTCTTGTTTTGGCGTGACGGCTGAAGATTTCAATAATCACACCGGTGCGATCTAATACAGAAACGCCTGTAGCACTTTCTAAATTGCGTAATTGCGAAGGTGATAAATCACAATCAACGATCACGATATCGGCTTTTTCGGTGATTTCATGTGTCTCTGACTCTTCGTCTTCGATGATTTCTTCTTCGATTTCGTTTTCTTCAGCGCGTTCTTCTTCCCATTTAAGAGCAGCTTTTGATTTTTTGCGATCAACTAAACTTGCGACTTTTCCAGATCCGCCGGTCCAGCGAGCAAGCTCTTGCATTTTTCCATCGCCTAAGATTAAAGCGGCACGATCACTGCTGCGTTTTTGCGTAACTTTACCGATCACTCGGTAACCAAGTGTCGTTACTAATCTTGTTAACTCATTAAGAGAACTTTGCAGTTCGGCCTGATCAATACCCGGTAATTGAATACCAACTAAAACAGCTTTAGGTAGATCGCCCCGTTTTTGTGTCGTCATTCGCGCAATCTACCAAGTTTTACTTAGAAAAGCATGTCATTTCATTTTATTGGGTTATTCTATTTTCAGCGACCTTACTTTGACCAGGCATTACACCTTCAATTTCTGCTGTTGTCGGATCAATCATGCGGCGAACCCGGGCCACGTTATCTACGGGAAATTCAGCTTTACGGCCATGCTCACGAACAAGGTCTTCATTTTCAGCATAATAAACGCAATAAACTTTATCGTCTGTGACATAGCTTTCAAGCCACTGAACCTTGGGTCCCATTTCACGTAAGACGTCACAAGATTTAGCAGATCCTTCCTGCCACTCGCCTTCAGACATTCGGCCTGCACCAGGCATATTTCGTTCAATGATAAACTTAGGCATTTGATACTCCTTTTATGGTGTGAAACACAAAAGTCGTACAATATATATGCCTTAGATTTTGGGGCTATTTGGTATTCATAATATAACTATAATCTTGCGGATATTGTGATTGAATGTTCGTCGCAATATCTTTCGGAATTTTCGCAGAGTTTCTTTTCAAACCATAACGGCAGTTATCATGCACGGCTGCATTTTTATCGGCTAAACATTGAAACAAACCTTCAAAAACGAAGCGGTCTTTTAAGTTACGATTACCTAAGGCCTGAGCTGTGTATTGACGAACTTCGCTTGAGGAATGCTGAAGTGATTTCGTTAAATGCTCTTGAATCGCGGGTGTATCAAACGGCACACCCACGAAATAAAGCGAAGCTTTTTTTAAAACCCACCCGTTTTGTTCACGGTTCATGAGTGTGATCATCTCGTTTACGATTTGTTCGTCGTAAGTTTGGATTTTCTCTAAGGCTTGAACTGAATTTGCACGAATGTCGTAATCTGTTTCATATAACATTTCAATTAAAGGCTTTTTTAAACTAGCTGTAACGGCTTCTAAACGAGTTAGCGCTTTTAATAATTGGCGTTTAATTGTTGTCGGTGCTGTAGATAATAGGTTTTGTAAACGACTAATAATCTGTGAATCTTTAGTTCCTGTTAAGCCGATGGCTTCAATGGAGTTTCCGTTTTCCCAAGTTTTAGGTGTATCGACAGAGGCGTAATCAATACGAATTAAATTTTTAAACGGATTTCTAAAATCAGAATTAATCATTAAGTTTACTTCTTCTTGCGTTAATCCTTTTGTGACCATTTCAATAAATGATTTTGAAACTGTTGGTGATACTTGCGTAACCGGTAACCCCAGTTGCACACCTAAAGTGGCATAATCGTAAGCTAAGAAGAAAGTCACTTTATCAATTAACCCAGCTAAATCATTTTTAAGACTGTCGTTATTTTTGATCTGAGCAATCGCTTGTTGTTGAGCCGCAGTTAATTTTACTTTGCTCATTTCATTAAAGAAATCGTTACACAATTCGATATAACCTAGGTTTTGCTTTGATCGTAAAAGATAATCTAAATCAGCCGCACGTGCTTCGATTGTATTATTCGTATTACGAACAGAGCAAATACGGTTTGCCACGTCGTTATCGGTACCAATACCGTTTGTCTGTTTAAAGCATCTGCCGATAGCGGTAAAACGTGAAGCTAAGTTTGTGTTCGTTAATTTACTTAACGTATCGCTTGAATACGGCTGCATTGTTTTTTGCACGTGCTCAAGTTTATTAAGCTGATCAAAATAACCATCAGACACAGTTGATAAATAGTTTTTAAGAATCGGGCCTGATTCTTTTCCTAACGGCGCTTTTTCACAAAAACCGTAAATCGCTGGCACTCCTGGAAATGATCTTTCCATACGGCTGATATTTTTTTCTCCTGATGGGCCGTATCTGGCTTCAACCACACGTTCAGCGAAGCTTCGCTCTAACCCATCAGCAAGTAATACTTGTAAGTACTCTTCCGGAGTTCGGGCATCGGGTTCTTTACCTGCTAAAGTGTTACAGCCAAAAAGATAGACTTCTTTTGGTTTTTCTAAGATGCCTGTGCATTTGCGTGAGCAGCTTTTCGTTTCAAGTTCAGATAAAGATAAATGGTATCCGCTTTCACCAAAGAAAGTTCCACCGAAGTGGCCGGAGATCACAAGCACGTCACATTGAATATCTTGCGCACACGCGCGTTCAAACCAGCGCTCATCGCCTACGGCAAGTTCAGTGAATTTAAAGCGGTTATCGCCTGCTAATTTTTGTTTGAAGGATTTAATCTCGTCATCTGAATTAATCGTTATTGAACAGATATTTTTCTGTTCGCCGACGTAGGAGCTTAATTCGGTCACGTTTTCTTTTTGAAAGGCGTCTTTGAGAAAGTAAGAACTAAGACCCATTGCGAACACTACAACAAGTGATAACATTATCTTTTTCATTTCTAAATTGTATCTGGCGCGTAGACAAAATAATAGTTTGTTGAGTCTTTCATAGACCTACGCTCGACCTTAGAATAGCCATCAGAGCTGTGTCTTGTTGTGTTCTTATAAAATAAGCCCAGAATAGACAAATGGAAATGATCTTAATCATCAATGGCAGCCCTTCTGGTTCTAAAGGCAATTGCAACAAGCTTATTAAAGTGATTCAAAAATCACTTTCTAAATCTTTAACTTCTAAGGTTGTTCATTTAAGCGAAGTTAAGAAAACTTCTTCTTTATATAAAGACATTGATAAAGCTTCGGGATTTATTTTTGTCACCGGCACTTACTGGGATTCTTGGGGCTCACCCTTACAAAAGTTTTTAGAAGAGGCCACTGACCTTGAAGGTACTGAAAGCTTTGTTGGAAAGCCTTCGGCTGTGTTTGTGTTAAATCATTCTGTGGGTGGTAAAGCTGTTCTATCAAGGCTTCAGGGTGTGCTTTCTACTTTTGGTTGCTTAATCCCCCCGATGAGTGGAATGGTTTATTCGCTTGTGACTTCACTAGCGCTTAAGAGTTCGTTGTCAAAAAAGTATAAAGATGATTTTTGGTCTTTAGATGATATTTCGATGATCTTAGAAAATTTTGAATTAGCTTTAAATATAAAGACAAAATGGAAAGCTTGGCCCGTTGATCGCAAAAATTTTCGCAAGAACTGGGTCTAAGTTTCTTGAAATTAGTTCATAAATTTTATTTAACCTAAGCTTAAAAATTCCTGTGTCACCACACCTGCCCGATGATCGCTGAACGCACGCAAAACCAAAAAGCACCGGGCAAAATCTTCAGATCATTTTTAACCTACTCTCGAGCGAAATTGCGCCTATTTTCGTATAAAAACTTCCTAGTGTCACAATAGCGCGATTTTACGGCACGTCAGTTGCTCTAATGGTAACCGAACAACAAAACCAAAACCATTAGGGGAAAAAACCATGAAAAAGCTATTATTACCGATCGTATCAAGCGCGTTATTATTACTAGTATCATGTAAGCAGGAGTTATCAGGAAACATTAACATCCTTTCTCAGATCTCTTTAAGATCAACTAAGGGTGAAAATATTCTGTTAGCTCCACAACACAAGCCAATGACTGTGAAATTCACGGGCAAGAAAAAATTCGAATTACAATTTAATGACAGAAAATTCGAATTCAAAACTGAACAAAATCTTAAAAAAATTAATGCTGGCGACAGATTAAATTTACCAGCTGGTCAAAACGGACAATCTTATAACTTAGATGCACAATATACTGTTGATACTTCAAGTTCCGGATTAATTCGTTCAGTTGAAAGCTGTACTTATTATGTGAATGAATATCGTTGTCATGATGTTCAACAACCTAAATCTTGCCAGCAAGTGACTGAGTGTGATCCAACAGGAACAAAATGTAAAACTCGTGAAGTATGTACGAATGGCCAAACTGTGACTAAGTGTGGAATGGAACAAATTTCTCACTACGGTAACCAAGAAGTTGAATACTACAACAGAACTACGACAGATCGTTTAAATGGTGTATTAACACATCCTGCTAACGGAGCCGTTGTTGCAAATATCTCTGCAGCTGACAGCGAATCAGAAAAAGTCTACCAATACCGCGCAACTTGCCGATAAGATTTTTTCTTAAATTAGAAACTTTCCTTTAAGGGCGCTTGACCGAGCGCCCTTTTTTTTATTCGAAATTTATTCTACTAACTGACAGTCAAAATTTTGATTTCTTTCATCAAGACAACTATTAAGAACTTGAAGTTGCTGATCGCTGGCGCGTGTTGCCAGTTCGTAATAATTCTCTGATAACATTGTCATGTCATTAACTTGCAAATCACCTGATGGCAAAGCCGGCATATCAAATAAGGCTAAAACTAAATCCTGCATATAACGGCTTATGCGGCCGTTACCATCATGAAAACCATGAATGCGCACAATTGTTTGCTGAACAAAAAGAGCTAACTCTCTTGGTGTGAAAATTACCCCTTTCCACACAAGGGGCTTACGTTCACGAATGTTTTGCACCATCTGATCAAGAAAATATAAAAGATTTTTTATATAAGCTTCAGCGTAAGCTGGATGTGCTGGTTTAAGTTTGTTCCCATCAAAATCAAAATCCATAATTCCAGTGAAACCTTGAGCAGCATTGGCCTGAGGTTCAAGTCCTAACTTCGCATACATCCCATCAATTATCGCAACATTTTCTGCCACTTTCGCGGTTTCATAATATTTAACTTCCCAGTTGATTTCTGCATCTTTAGCTGACTTGATTGTACCTGGGCCTTTCACCATACCGTATTGACCCGACTCATCAGCGGTATAAAAACTTCTGTGAATTTGTTTGAAAAGGTCTAACGTTACACGCTGACCATTTAGAAGTTGGTCTTTAACCGGGTGCAATGTACGGATGCCTTTACTCCAGTTATCCCAAACTAAGTGACTTCTTTGCGCTACCGGAACGGTATAATCTTCTGGCTTAATTTGAAAAACTACATTTAATGGAACATTTTCTTTGCGCGCATCTTCGTAACTGTAACGGTCAACATAACGTAAACCTTGGTAGTAATTTAAACGTACCATCGGACGCCCCATTTCAGCCAGCTTGAGCGAAAGCTTATTCATTTTAAGCGTGTATTCACACTCAAACTCAAGCTTTCTGTAATAGGCTCTAAGATCTTTTCTACTAAAAGAGGAGTCTCTAACCTTAATAGCTTGCCAGTCGCAAACCAGCGGAGAAGCCAAAGCTACTTTAGAGATCAGTAATACCGAAAAAGATACCGTAAAACGTACTAGATTTTTCATAAGGCCTTACCTATGAAAACCGCGTTCCAACTTAAGAATGACTATTGAGGTTTTGGTTTTATAATTTTGTATTGAGGTTAGACAGTGGGCCAATTAGGGCGGCCCTGCTCCAAAATACGGGAGAATTCTACTTAGACGAAGTCAGACGCTTAAATTGTTGCGCCGTCATTAATGTCGCTGATCCTGCTTCGAAATCAAAGACGATTTTGATGTCGTTTTTTAAGAGTTGTTTTTCAACCTGCTCTTTTTTCTTCTCTAGACTGATCTCGACCGCACCGTAGTCAGTGCCTTCACGTAAGACAAATTCTTCGATCAAAGCATCGATGATTTCAGGCGATAGCTTTTCTCGGGGAACTTCAATAGGAGGAAGGATTTCAGCGGATTTGTCTTGGTTCATAAAAGTGATGTTAACTTAAAAAAAGAGGGTCAGTCAAACCGCCCTCTCGTTTAAATTGATCTAAATGCTTACAAATTAGTGATGCAAGACCGGGTCTTCGATAACGTTATCATCGCCTGCGGCTAAGTATTTCACTTTTAGTTCCATAAACTGATTACCAAGCTGCCATTTAATTTTATCGCCGGCTTTAGTTTTAAAATCGGGAAGCAGTGTTTTTTCTTCTTCTTCGATGTGATGCTCAACAAGCTCAGCTAATACTTTAATTTTTGCAGATTTTTTATCTTCGTCTTTTGTACGTTTTATCTCTTCAACTAACTGATCTGCTAAGACGTGTTCGGCCTCACCTTCAAAACCGTGCTCACGTAAGTCATCCACTTTTTTCATGTAGTTATAAAGAGTTTCTTCTTCTGGTTTTGCGTGAGCAATTAACGTCGGAGCGAACTCTTCAAAAGCAGAAAATCTTTCTTCAAGAGAATGTTTTTCTGTATCTTTCATTACTTCGATAAGTTGTTTTAACGGTTTATGATCTTCTAAAATAAATTCAACTATATCTGCATCTTCTTCTAATGCCCGTCTAGATGTATTTCTGTTTGTTTCGGTTGTATGCTGCATACCACCTCCTTTTTTTTACTCTAAAAAAGCAATTAAAAGACCACTTGGCTTCGGGCTTATTGCCCCATAGATTTTTACATAAATTTGAATTACGATGCCACCGTATGAGCCTAGAAAATTATTTTCGCAAATTGATTGAGCGAGTAGAAAATTCAGACGAAATTGATAACGCCGGAAAAGATCAAAACGGTTTTTACAAACCACGAAAAACTATTATCTTAAGAAACTTACAACTGATGCTTGATCTTCATCAAAAACCATTGGCAAAAGAAATGGTTAAAAACGCTTGGAAAGCTGTAACCCAAGAGCTTCCGCCGGAGTGGCTTATTCTCGGTGCCGAGGAAAAGGCCGAATTAAAGAAGATTCTAAGCTAGTTTTGCTCTTAAAATACCCTTCTGATCCCTACAAATCTTATGTAACGCACAATAAATTAAATTTGCGGCAAAAATAGTGCACAGCTTTAATAATTTTCGCTAAATTAGACTCTTTAGAGGTTTAATTATGTCTCAAGCTCAAAAGCCGCAATTTGGTCCACCAACTGATGTGAAATCTGTTCTAGCGATGCACAAGCGTCCGAAAAAAGCTGTGATCACAGCAGGTATGCCTTACGCAAATGGTCCTTTACATTTGGGTCACTTAGCCGGAGCGCATGTTCCTGCTGATATTTATGCGCGCTGGATGAGAATGTTAATCGGGTCAGAAAATGTTTTATTCGTTAACGGTAACGATGACCACGGTTCAACTTCTGAAGTGGCCGCAAACAAAGCCGGTAAAACAATTCGTGAATTTATCGATACAATTCATGAACAACAAAAATTAACTTTAAAAAATTATTCGATTCAAACAGATGTGTTTACAGGAACTTCTCGTCCTGAGACTTACCCGCTTCACGAAAAATATTCACAAGATTTTTTACGCCGTTTATATAAAAACGACATGTTAGAAAAACGTGTGACAAAACAATGGTTCGATCCAAAAGCAAACCGCTTTTTACAAGATCGTTTTGTTCGCGGCACTTGCCCTAATTGTGAAAGCACTGAAGCTTATTCTGATGAATGTGATGCGTGCGGCGCTAAATTTGATCCGAGCGAATTAAAAGATCCTCGTTCTCAGTTAACTGATGCTACTCCTGAATTACGTGATACAGCCCACTGGTGGCTTAACATGTGGAAAGTGGCTGACCCGTTAAAAGCTTGGATTGATACAAAACAAAAAGCTTGGCGCACCGGTGTGATTCAAGAAGTGACAAACACGGTATTAATCGGTTGTCGTTTTGAAAATACGCACGAACCAAAATACAAAGAAATCAAAGACACTTTACCAAAACATAAATCTCGTTATGTGCCTGGCAAAAAAGTAGAATGTTTATTTGATAACAAAGCTGATTTGGCTTCAGCTCAATCAACTTTAGAAGCTAATGGTATTCCATCTGTTGTTACTGATAAATGGGGCTATCGTCCGATTACTCGTGACGTATCAAATGGTATTCCGGTTCCACCAGAGATTGATCCAGAAATGAAAGGCAAAACACTTTACGTGTGGCCTGATTCATTGATTGCTCCGATTGTGTTTTCGCAAGTTGCACTCAAACAATCTGGCCGTGATCCTGAATCTTATAAAGATTTCTGGTGTGATCCAGAGGCCACTGTCGTTCAGTTCTTAGGACAAGATAACGTTTTTTTCTACGTGATCATGCAAGGTTCGATGTGGTTAGGCCAACAGGCTAATACACAAGTTCAACCGGCTAAGGGTGAATTACAAATGACTGAAATCTTAAGTGTGTACCACTTGATGGTAAATGGCGCTAAGATGAGTAAATCGACTGGCAATTTCTACTCTGGTGATCAGCTTTTAGAAATGGGTTATTCATCTGAACAAATTCGTTATTACTTAGCGACATTATCGCTTCCGGTAAAAGCTTCGAATTTTGATTTTACTCATTTTGCTGAACGTAATAAATTTTTAGCAGGGCCTTTAAATGCAGCTTTAGAAAAACCGATCTCTGCTTGTAATAATAAATTCGGCGGAGTTGTTCCTGAAGGTAAATTAATCGGTAAAGCTGAAGCTGAAACTGTGAAGCTTGTGCAAATGTACTTACGCTCAATGCAAAAAGGTGATTATTCAACTTTACTTGGCCAAGTTGAAAATTACGCCCGCCAAATTAATTCACTATTTACGCAGTACAAACCACACGATGACCGTGGTGTTGAAGCTGACCGTAAAGATGCGCTATTTACATGTTTCTATGTTTTAAAAAACTTAATGATCATGCTGGCGCCATTTGCGCCTGAGACGATGAATGAAGTTCGTAAAACATTAAACTTACCAGAAAGCGTAATGCGCGCTGATGAGTTAGGAACAGGATTACCTGCAGGACATAAGATTAACGCGAAATCTGTGTACTTCCCGGCTGTGGCCGATGCGGCTCCTGTTGAAGAATAGAGTACGATTTATGAAAATCTTTTTACTAGTAACAACACTACTTCTTAGCTCTTCAATGACTTTCGCCCAAAAGAAAGCAAAGCCCACGCCGGAAAGTGGAGAAATGATCATTGGCAATTTCACCTACGCTTGGCGTGCTTCAGAGGAAGCGCGTCTTGCCTCTGTGAAAATAACTTGTCCAAACAAGAAAGATTCAACAGCTTTTAATCTTGAACTTAATAAACCCGTCTCTTTTGATTTTAAATGCAGTAATGGTGACTTCACTAAAGGTGAGTTTAAATTAGTTGATATGATCTTCTCAGGCCTAGTTAAATACGGCATCTTTATGGATGCTTACTATGGCGATAGCCAAGGTACGGCCTTTGACATGCACTTTGAAGGTATGATGGCCGCGTGGACTTACGAACCTGAGCCGCCTACTCCACCTACGCCCCCTCCTGTGCCAGATAAAAATAACACTTGGGGTGTTAAATTTGAACAAAAGCGTGTTGACGATTTTAGACAAGAATTTAAATAATTCGCAATTTATGGAACATTTAAGTTAGATTTTTATAAATCTTAACAAAACTCTGACCTAGAATATTGGATCTTGTGTTATCTACTTCCTACCAAACCAAATAGGGAGTTTTATGAAAGCTTTAATCGCTGCCGTTATTCTATTAACTACTTTTAATGTATTTGCTGGCCCAGAAGACCATATCGCCAATCAAACGTGCTATAGACTAAATCAAAAGCAAGCTGCTCTTGCAAATAATAATATTCCCCAACAAATTTGTTTAGAAACTTTAACTGTGAATACAGATGGCACTGAGATCAGAGCTTACAGCTATTTTACACCTAATTTATTTAACAATTTAAAATTAACTTACCACGCGAGAAGAAATGAAAATGGTTTTTCTTTTAGATCAGAAAATATCTTAGTTAATCAATGGGAATCAGGCTGCGGCGATGGCGAGCGCGTAGTTTTATCTATCAAAGGCCAAACTGATAACGACGGCGTTGCTAGTGTTGAATACTTAGATGTTAAAGTATCTCAAGAACTTACTAATGATGTTTGTCATTCTCAGCCGCAAGAAACTGTTTTCACTTACGACATTTACTAATCTACGAGTCAAAAATCCCGCGAAGAGTTCTTCTGAACTGCTCTTCGCGGTGAAATCTGTACCAAAATACCCGTTGTAAAAATCTAAAATCTCCATACATTCATTTGCTCTTTTCAAACAAAAATCATTGCGAAACGTTCGCAAGAAATGGAGCATTTATGTTTTTAGTTACATTGTTTTGTTCGTTATTTTTATCTCACGCCAATGCAGCCACCGGAGAAACTTTTAAGGTTGATGCGAAATACACGCGACCTAGTTTTTACGATGCAGGTTTTGATGTGAAGTTAAGTTCTATTGCCGATCGTGTAAGTTACACTGTTGAAGTTAAAACTGAACTTCAACAAGTGGTTACAAATATTTTATCTATTGAAGATGGCATAACTTCTTACCACGAAGATATGCAGCCTGATTTTACGATTGGTGATTGTCACGGAATTCAAACTGCCGTTGGTCAATACGAAGCGTTTAAATTAAACGAAGCTCCTGCTGGACAAGCTGTGATTGTGCGTGAGCCTGTGCAAGATCCAAATATGCCGAAACCTCCAGGAACTCCGGGTGCAGCCCCTGGCTTTCCGCAAGGAAGACCTTATTACAAAATCGCAACAGCATTAACAGGCGTTGAACATTTGCGTGGTTGGAATTTTTCTTTCGACAATGCAGCGTGTACTTTACCGAACATTCCTGAAAGAGACGGAGCCCAAGTTCAAACTTCTCTTGAGTTTAACAGTAAAGATTTAAAGACAACGGGTTCTTCGATTGTTGTTGATAAAACTGAAAACGGCTTTGGCTGGGTCTTTACGATTACTCGCTTACCGTTGAATTAGCTATTCCAGTATTTACGTAAATTTTTGTGGCGATGATTAAAGAAAAATTTGATCGTCGCCGCTGATACTGTTTTCAGATAGCGCGGTTCAAAAGTGAGCTCATCGATTACAAGCGTATAACCCTGTTCAGCTGGCACTACTTTTCTTTCGTGGCGCCAATATTTCATTGAACCCATATTTGATTCTTCAACAAAACCTTTTCCTGGATCTAAACTTTTAAGGCGTAAATCAGTGAAATCAATCGGTAAGATTCCACCCAGTAAAATCCAGCTGCGAAACAAAATTTTATCGGCTTTTACAAAGATATCATCCAACGTTTTAATATCTTTCGGTGCGGTCAGCGTAAAAAGCGGTTTCATTTCAGATGTTAATCCTTCGACCGAAGTAATACGTTGCCACACTTGTTCAGGTGTTGCTTTAAGCTTTGATTCAAACTTTAACGAAATCATGCCCTTATTGTTACCTTTGTGCTAGTGAAAGTCTAATCCTTACCTAGCGGCTCTAGGCCCTTCTGATATACTTAAAACATCAAACAGGAGGAATTTATGGACAACACTGTATTAACTGTATTTGCTGGTGGAGTAATTGTGTTCTGCGCGGCTACTCTTGTGTACCTAGCTTTACTTTTCTTTTTTCCGGAATGGGTTGGCGTAACTGGCCAAGTAGCCCTTGAAGCCGAAAAAGCGCATCAAAAAGGATCAAGCTCAGAAGAAACTGGTTTTGGGAAGCACATCAGCTAAGACATTGGTCTCGTAAATAAAATTTTATATTTCATAATCTCTTTATAATCCCTACTGAATACTTAAAAACGAGTCCCCGATATGAATTGCTCGGAGACTTGTTATGTATCAGAAAATATTTTTGGCCTGCTTTCTTTTTGCGTTTACTGCAACAGCAGACACTTTGACTGGCGACTGGGGTGGTTATCGTACCCAGCTTACAGAAAATGGTGTTGATGTTGCCATCGTATATAAAGGCGAAGTCAGCAAACCTTTAAAAAGAGGCGTTAACAAAAAGACCTCTTATCTTGAAAATCTAGATTTAAAATTAACCTTAGACGGCGAAAAACTTTTATCTTTAAAAGACACCACATTTTTCTTTTATGGTCTAGGTTCGCGCGGCTCTGAAAATGGTAATTCACCAAGCGTTAATGTCGGTGATTATCAAGGTACAACAAATATCGAAGCTCCGGTTGATGATTTTAAACTTTACGAAGCTTGGGTTCAAAAAGAATTTTTTGATAAAAAACTTTCTGTGCTATTTGGTTTACATGATTTAAACAGTGAATTTTACGTCACTGAATCATCAGCTATCTTTTTAAATGCGTCATTTGGTATTGGCAAAGACATGTCACAATCTGGCGTTAATGGCCCTTCAATTTTTCCGTTCACAGCGCCCGCTTTAAGAGTCAAAGCCACTGAGCAAGATTTTTATCTTCAGGCGGCTGTTTTCAACGCGCAAGCCGGCGATCCAGATAATTTAAAAGGCACGCATGTTCGAATGGGTGGATCTGATGGCACGCTATCAGTGGCCGAACTTGGTATTACAGCTTCAGGAAAATTTGCTATCGGTGGTTGGTCTTATAACCGCACATTTCCCCATATCAGCGAACCCATCGAAGTCAGTAACTCTGGTTACTACTTATTAGCTGATCATCCGTTATCAGAAAACACTTCAGCTTTTGTTCGCTACGGCGCTGCCAGCAATGGTCCAAACGAAGTTGGCACTTGTGTCACCGGTGGTATTAACTACGACGAAAGATTAGGCTTTGGAATCACTTCTTCAAAACCTTCAGAAGTTTTTAAAGATGCCTCTGAAACAGCCGGTACTCCCCTATCTACTGAGACGACTTTTGAATTAACTTACCGTCATGAAGTTTATCCAGGTCTTACACTTCAACCCGACTACCAATATGTCACTCATCCGGGAATGGATGAAAATGCCCGCGGCGTACACGTTGGAACATTTCGTGTGGAATTAAATTTTTAAGTCAATTTTTAGGAGAAATAAATGAAACTTTCATTAACTAAAAAATTCATGCTTTTACTTCTTCCGCTAACTTTTGTTGGCGTAGCTGTTATCTCGTTAACTTGGAAGGCTCTTTCTGCCAGTAGTAAAGAACTTGCTGAAGCCAGCCAAGTGGCCCAATTATCACTTCGTTCGCAATACGAAGTTTCTGAAATGGGAAGCTCGTTAAAAGGTTTTATCTTAGAACCAACGAACATGAAAGAATATGACAATAAAAAGAAAGCCGATGATAACAACGTAGCTGTTTTAGAAAAAATGAGCGGTATGGTTCATGATGCAAGTTTAAAAAAACTTTTAGAAGACATCACGGCTTTTGACGAAGAAAAACTAAATCCTTCAGAGAATAAGGTTTTAGAGTTAGTAAAATCAGGTAAAGAACATGAAGGCCGCGAGGTTTTTATTAAAGAGTATCTTCCGTTACGTCAGCAGTATGCTGATCTTATCACTGAGATGATTCAAAAATCTGCAAAACTGAGTGCTGATAAAACTGCCGAGATTGAACAGCAAATGACAACAGCTGCCTGGACAATCACCCTATCAGTTTGTATTGGTTTATCGCTTATCGGTTTTATTATTGTTTGGATGGCGTTTAACTTAAAAGCGACTTTAAATCAAATCGTGTCTCAATTAGTTGAAGGCGCAAAAAGCGTAAACGAATCAGCAAGATCAATCGCTGAAGCAAGCGAAACCGTTTCAAATAGCACTGTTGAACAATCAGCAGCTGTTCAACAAACTGTGGCCGCCGTTGAGCAAATCAACGCCACGGTTGGTAAAAGCAGTCAAAACGCTGAAACATCACAACAGATCTCAGCACAAAGTAGCCAGAAAGCTAATCAAGGCCAAACGGCTGCAAATGATATGCGTGATTCGATGAATGAAATTAAACAAAGTAACGAACGTATTATTGCTCAAATCGCTGAAAGTAACCGTGAAGTTGGAAAAATCATTAACTTAATCGGTGCTATCGAAGATAAAACAAAAGTGATTAACAATATCGTATTTCAAACAAAGCTTTTATCATTCAATGCTTCTGTTGAAGCGGCTCGTGCCGGTGAAGCTGGTAAAGGGTTTGCCGTAGTTGCAGAAGAAGTTGGAAGCCTGGCACAAGTGAGCGGCGTGGCTGCTAAAGAAATTTCTGAAATGCTAGAACAAAGTACAAAACAAGTGATGGCGATCATTGATCAAAGCCAACAAAAAATCGAAGTTCTATTACGTGACGGAGATGAAAAAGTTCAACGTGGTGAGCAGACAGCTTTAGTCTGCAAAGATTTATTAGCCGATCTTAATGGTGACGTAAATGATGTCAGCGATAAGATGACTCAGATTTCAGAAGCCAGCAAAGAACAGTCTGTAAGTATTAACGAGATTTCAAAAGCTGTTCGTCAAATTGATTCAATGACACGTAAACTTTCAAATGCAACACATGGTTTTTCAGAAACTTCAAGAGACCTAAGTTCGCAATCTGATGTTCTTTATAGTGTTGTTGAAGAACTGCAATCCACTATCGAGGGCACTGTTCGCAAAGCCAGCTAAGTTAAAGACTTTACCCGTTTTCTAAATAGCGAAGGCGAAATTTTAGCCGCCTTCGTAAAAAAGCGAGTAAAGTAATTTGAATCTTCAAAACCCATCTCGTAGCCGACTTCGGCCACACTCATATCTGAGTACGACAGTAATCTTTTAGCTTCTAAAATAAACCGATCCTGAATCACTGCTCGCGCCGACTTTTTAAGACTTCGACTGACCTGCATGGTTAATGCTTTCGGTGTCATATTCATTTTTTTCGCGTAAAAACCAACCTCATGTTCGGTCTGATAATACTCGTCAACTAAGTGCTGAAACTTATCAACAACTGTTGAAGTATTATGTTGCGCAACGCTTTCTGAAGCACGAAGTAGCGGAACCAATAAACTTTGCAACAAACCTTCAAGACTTACTTCGAAGTGCTCAGATTTATTTGAAAATTCAGAGATCATTAATTCACAAGTTGTTTCAAAATCTTTCCAGAATGATTCTTTTTTTAAAACCAAAGCATCTTGAATTAACGGAATTTGTTTTAATAAAAATAATGATTTGGCAGAAACCGAAGGTAATGATTCACGCGTAAACTCGATCACATACCCCTGTGCGCCCTTTCCAAAAACCCAGGCATGCACCTGCCCTGGCTTCATAAAGAAAATCTGACGACCGTTGATTTTGTGTTTTTTAAAATCAATCTCATGCCAGCCCTTACCTTTTGTAACAAATGTTAATTGATAAAAATCATGACGATGCGGAAAATCAACTTTGGGCTTTAAACGATCCGGCAAAGTTTCAACACGAATTTCACCGGCCTGGGCTTTTTCAACACCCAGCGCCTCAATCGGATAAAGGATTTTTAAGTTTTTTTCTTTTTTTGAAACTGATTTCATCAATAACTAAAATACAGTTATTTTAAGTTATTTGTCATATTTAAAAACGCATCGACGCTAGACATGGTTTCGGGCGAGCTAAATGCTGAACCTGGCAGGCTTCCCGACCAGCGGTGCGACATGTTTTCAATGCGCACAAATTCAAGTGCAGTGCCATCCGGAAACTTAACTGCGATATCAAGTTTTTCTTGATCTTGCGACTTTTTGAAATCAAAAGAATGGTTGGCTTCTGTATCGTCATTTAAATCAAAATAATGCACAGCCTGCGCAAAACCACTAAGTCCTGACATCCAAGGCAAGATATGATCTTTTTTGCCATGAAAATATAAAATATTTTTTAATTTTCTTTTGCTTAAGTTCGTTGAAGCACAAGCTAAAGCTTCTTCAGCTCCAGCGCGCACCCCGTCTTTAGATTTCATACCTCTGTTGTAATCAAAGGGCCCACCTGAATGAAGAAGTGCTCCTTTAAACATTTCCGGAAAACATAAAGCTAAATGCTGCGCAAAGATCGCTCCTGAAGAAAACCCACCGATAAAAATTCTTTCTGGGTCAGCTTCGCCTGAATCAATATGCTTTTGAATTTCTTTGGTAACATCCATAAATTCGCCGTCACGCTTTTGCATTTCGTCTGAAAAAAAGTTCCAGCATTTAAGAATATTCAATTTTGAATCTTGGTATGGAGCTATGATGATCGGGTTTAAAAACTTTGTTTTTTCGACGATATCTGTGATCGCCACAAATTTATCTGTTTCCTGACGACAACCGTGAATCCATAGGATTAAAGGGCGTTTAATTGCAGTGTCTCGTTCTGAGACATTCGTATTTAGGTTGTAATACTTGTACAAAATATCGGCTTGAGCTTTTTGCGAAGTCAGAAGCATCAATGAATGGGTCAGTAATAAAATCAGAGCTAAAAACTGTGTTTTCATCCAAAGGGTTTTTGAGCAAAAGCCGCTCCTGCCATCTCGAATAAGTTAATTTTTAGAATGACTAAGTGTGAATTATTAGACCCAGCGACAATTATTGCGGTAGACTGTTTAGCATGGCAGAAACCTGTACGGTCGACATTGTAATTTGCTCCGGATGCATGGGAGCAGTGGCTCTTACCCCTGAAGAGCATGATCAGTTTTTAGCAGATGTAAAAGCGGGTCTTGAAGCCAAACGCCCTGATCGCATTTGGAATATCTCGACTTATTCTTGTTTTAGATTCTGTCCCGATAAACGCATCACCGTAAGTGTTGCCCAGCAGATGACTATGACTCGCGCGGCCACTGTTGAGAGCACAATTGCCGAGATTTTGAGCTTTAAAAACATTTAAAAACCGACTACAGTAAATGCCATGAAAAAGACAATTTTAAGTGGAAGTACAGTAACTGGCGATTTAACTCTTGGTAACTACATCGGAGCCATCAATACCTGGACACAGTTACAAGATGAATACGACTGCTTATATTTCTTAGCTGATCTTCACGCTTTAACAGTTCATCAAGATCCCGAAGTTCTTCGTAACCGCACGCATAGTTTTTTTGCGCAGTACTTGGCACTTGGCCTTGATCCAAAGAAAAATATTATTTTTGCACAATCACAGGTTTCTCAGCACACAGAACTTTCTTGGATTTTAACGTGCTTAACGCCAATGGGTTATCTAAACCGCATGACTCAGTTTAAAGAAAAAGCTGAAAAGCATGTGAAAAATATTAATGCCGGTTTATTCACTTATCCGGTGTTAATGGCTGCTGATATTCTTTTATACCAAGCTGATCTAGTTCCAGTGGGAGAAGATCAAAAGCAGCACTTAGAGTTATGCCGTGATCTTGTGGGCTATTTTGAAAATCGTTACGGTAAAGGTATTTTTAAAATGCCAGAGCCAATGATCGGTAAAACTGGCGCTCGTATTATGTCTTTACAAGACCCGACTAAAAAAATGTCGAAGTCTGATGAAAACGATAAAAACCGCATTTCAATTATCGATGACGCCAAAGCGATCGAGAAAAAATTTAAATCAGCAGCCACAGATTCTGGTTCTGAAATTAAATACGATGTTGAAAATAAAGCCGGCGTTTCAAACTTACTTACAATCTATTCAGTATTAAGTGGCAAAACGATCGAACAACTTGAAAACGAGTACGTTGGAAAAATGTACGGTCATTTAAAAGTTGATTTAGCCAATGTTGTTATTCAAAAACTTGGTCCGGTAAAAGCTAAGTACGATGATTTAATGAAAAATCGTGATTACTTAGACCAGTTATTAGTTGAAGGCGCTGAACGCGCAGAGGCTCGCGCCGAAGCTACCATTAAAAAAGTCTATGAAACTGTTGGTCTGGTAAGACGCAGATAAGGTTTTTACTATGGCTACTGATAAATATTTAGATATTCACGGTGGTCAAGTCTTTGTTCGCATCTGGGAAAAGAATAATAATCTAATTCCGGTTATCCTGCTTCACGACTCTTTAGGTTGTGTTGATACTTGGCGTGATTTTCCGGAGAAACTTTCAAATCATCTTAACCGTACTGTGATTGCCTACGACCGTTTAGGTTTTGGTAAATCTTCTGAGCGCACAGCACCTCCTAGTTATGGTTTTATCGAAGAAGAATCAAAAATTATCGCAAAGCTTACTCAAGGCCTAGAACTAAATGAATATATTCTGTTTGGTTATAGCGTGGGTGGTGCGATGAGTTTGATTGCCGCAAAAAATAATCCACAATGCAAAGCTGTGATCAGCGAATCGGCGCAAGTATTTGTTGAAGAACAAACTAAAGCTGGAATTATTAACGCTAAAGCTTTTTATCAAGACCCTTTAAAATTTGATAAATTAAAAAAATATCACGGCGAAAAAACCGATTGGGTTTTTAAAGCCTGGACTGACACATGGCTTGCGCCTGAATTTGCAAACTGGAGTTTACTTCCGTACTTACCGGATGTTCTTTGCCCTGTGTTAGTTATTCACGGCGATAAAGATGAATATGGCTCGTTAGCTTTTCCTGACGGGATTGCGACCACAGTGGCCGGAAATTCTAAAAAAGTGATCCTACAAAACTGTGGTCATATTCCGCACCGCGAACGTGAAACAGAAGTTCTATCTGAAATTAAATCATTTTTAGATCAAACATGTCCGTAAAGATTTCACGCATTCTTCATGCTGGGTACGAATTTAAAACTGCTAAGGCGCAGATTTTCTTCGACCCTATTTTTGAAAATCCATTTAGCCGCAATTGTTATGCTTTTCCGAATGTGCAATTTGATCTCAATCAAATTAAAGCCTTAAAACCTGATGCCGTTTTTATTTCACATCATCACGATGATCATTGTTCATTTGAAAGCTTAAATCTATTAAATCGTGATATTCCGATCTATATGTATTGCGTGCATGACGAAATGTTTTCGTTAATTCATGAATTAGGTTTTAAACATGTCTACCCGCTTGAACTTGATAAACCCATCAAAGTGGAAGATTTGGAAGTTATCCCCCGCAGAGCACTTGACCGTGATGTCGATTGTCTTTTTCAAATTAAATCGCAAGGTTTAAATATCTTAAATGTCGTTGATTCATGGATTGATGAAGAAACGATGGATTTATTAATAAAACAAAAACCCTGGGATTTAATCTGTTGGCCGTTTCAGACCATGCGTGAAGTTGAAGTGTTATCTCCTTCCCGCTATAAGGCTACGCCACAAACATTACCTGAAGAGTGGCTTACGCAGTTAAAAAAATTAAATCCTAAAACTGTTATTCCAAGTTCATGCCAATTTCAGATGGAGTCTTGGTCTTGGTATAATGAAGCTTTCTTTCCGATTTCTTATAAGCAGTTCTCTCGCGAAGTAACTGCTGTTTTACCTGATGTAAAAATTCAGCGTTTAAATCCGGGTAAGGCTATTCTTTTAAATAAAGAAAGTTTAACTGACACTACACCACTGACTTGGATAAAGCCCTTAGGCGATCAAGATATTGACTACCAATATAATTTAAATGTTAAACCGCAAAAAACAGAAGATATTGCCAAACATTTTCCAACGCTGACTTTAGATGAGGAAAAAAGAGTTGAAGATTTTTGTAAAACTGAAATTTTAGCTAAACATCAAGAATTGGGACCATCTGCTGACCCGTACTTTGTTAAACCGCGTATTTGGGAGCTTTCGTTATTTAATCATCAAGGTGACAAGAAAACTTATTTTTACCATCTAGAAGAAGATAGCTTACAACGGCTTACTCAAACTCCGGCGCATATTGATTGGTCTACTGAAGTTTCAGACTACAAACTCTTTGCGGCCTTAGAATTAGGTGAGTCACTCACTTCTATGTACTTACGTATTATTTGCGAAAATAATGAAGTCGATATTATTGAAGACCCGCTGATTCGCTCTTTATTTAGCGAAGGCTTTGCCAGCTATCAAAAAGCCCAGCTTGTAAAATTAAAATCTCAAAAGTAATTTTTAGTAATGAGGTGGCTTTTCGTGGCCGCGGATTTCGTTATCACCGCTTTGAAAAGATTGAACTTGCAGTCTTAGAAGTTCTAAATTTTTCTCTAAAAGAATAATTTGCTTATCTTGTTTATAGATCACATCGCTTAAATCTTCGATGGTCTTATCTTGGTAAGCAATTTTAGTTTCTAATTCGATCAAACGCTGTTCGATATCCATGACCCTTATAAAACAAGAATGCGGCTAAAGATCAATCTTTAATCTTTAGCCGCATCAAAATTACCGTATTTTAAGTCTGCTAATAGGTTGTATTAGGCACGGTTTGCGGAGCTGTCGTATCTGGAGCTACCGTTCCTGATGCTGGCCCACGAGCACGACGACTGCGCGGATTGTTGGCCGCAGCCTCGCTTTCGGCTCTGGCATCACGGTTTGGATCCATCGGGTCCATAGTTGTGACTTCGCTTGGTGCTGTTTCGTCAACACCTGCAGCTCCTCCACCGGTTGTAGCCGTTGGCGTTGTGTTGGTTGTTGTACGGGTTGCACTCACACTACCAGGTGGCGTAGTCGATCCTAAAGCAGCGCCGTTTGGCTGCGGCTGAGCCTGCGCTAAAACCCAAGCACTATAAGTACTTGCTACGAGAACTACAAAAAATTTGATATTACGTTTTAACTGCATTATTCACCTCTCTTTATTTAACCATTCCTTGAACTTCTTTGGCGTGAGCTAGATGCACAGTGATGGCATCACGAGTTTTTTCTAAGTGAGCTTTGTAAGCCGCATTCTGTGCACTTTGGATCAGTGACTCTACGGTATCTAATGCTTTTTCATGCATAGTTACTTGCTGATCCATGTAAGCTCTGTCGAAATCGTCTTTAGCTGTTTTTTTCAGAGTTTTTTCTGAGTCTTCGGCTTGAGCTTCTAAAGATTTACTCATATCTGTTTTTTTAAAGTCTAAGTCTTGTTTTCGGGCGACACGTTTTGTGTCTTTTTCGTTTTGCTTGTGTTTATCGACCATCATTTTGGCGTAATCTTTCACTTGTTTATTTGTAGCTTTACGTTTTGCTAATTGACCGATGTCAATTTCACCTTCATTCAAAGTCACTAAAACTTCTGCACCTTCACCATCCGAAAGCGAGGCTGGCATTGCGTCTGAATGGGCCACCATATCTGTTGTTGTCATGCTCTCAGTCGTAGTTGATTCTTTATTCATTTTTTGCTTTTTACCCACAGCTTTGTTGTGTGGCATTGAATCTGGCGCTCCTGTTGCTGGATTTGTTGCTGTTCCTGTGGTGTCAGCACCTTCAGCGCTTACTGGCTTTACATAACCGAATGTAAGCGTAAGCAGCGTAAGCGTGGATAATAATAGTTTTTTCATTTGAATTTCCTCCTTGAGATTTTGTTTTGTCGCACAAACTCAAAAAGAGATTGCAAGGTTTTGGCCAAAATATGCGGGGTTTATTACCACGAAATTAAAAATTTAATTTGGTTTACGACACACAACAGTGCTAGTCTTTGCCTTATGAATTCATGGGTTAGTTTTCTTCCGGCACTTTTAGGCGTAGTCGTTGTTTTACAAGCAGGACTTAACAAAAAAATCTCTGCACTTTGGGGAATCAGCGGCGCTGTTTTACTTAATGCCTTAGTCTTTTTAGCGATTGCCACAGTAGCTTACTTTTTTGTGCCGAATATGAAAGGCAACATTGAACTTAAAAGTTTTAACTGGTGGTATTTAGTTCCTGGAACTTTAGGTTGTATTCTTGTCTTCGGTGGCCCGATGGCAATTATGCGCTGGGGTGCGGTTCATACTTTTATTTTAATTATTTCAGCACAGCTTTTAGCAAGCTTAGTTTGGGATTCTCAAGTTGAAGGTATGCCCGTATCGACAATGCGTATTGCAGGTATTGCTTTAGCCTGGATCGGTGCAGTTCTGGTATGCAAGGCCTAGTCAGCTACTACGCCACTATTCAATCGTTAGTTGAAGTGGGGCTTGGAAGTTTCTTGCATGCGTTTCATATTCCTTTTTCTGGCCACGCGCTTTCGCTAAATCAAGGGTTAATTTTAACTCAAGCCTGTCAAAAAACTGAAAGCCGCAAAGAAGCTGTGACTGCCACAAATGGCATTGCCATCATCACAGCCATTTTAAAATCATTATCTCCTATGGGAAAACGCTTAACCCCAATGCTTGCGATCAGCATGCAGGGCTTTTTATTTTCTTTAGGTATTTTAATTTTAGGAAATAACATCTTAGGAATGATTTTAGGTATAAGCCTTTTATCACTTTGGGGATTTGCTCAGCCGTTATTATTTGCTTATTTATTTTTTGGTGAAAAATTATTTTTAGCTATTGAAAAACTTTGGCTTGATATCGCCGAAAAATTATCACTTTCTCCTGAGTACGGCTTACGTATTTTAATTAGCTTTGTGTTACTTAAAATTCTTTTATCATGGGTAGTTGCTTTTATCGGCTGGAAGTACCCGACCTGGATCACGGAAAAGTACTTTACCAAGATCATGAAATACAAAGACCTAACCACAAAAAGCTTAAAGAATAAAAAATCTTTAAGTGCTACCCGTGGAGCTTTAAAAGATCTTTTAAACCCGTGGATGATTTTATCAATGGTGTTAACAATCGCGTTCATGCTGTTAACTGAAAAATCCGATTACTTTCAAGTCTTTGTTTATTCTATGCGGGTTATCGCTATTGCGTACTTAGTGTTTTTTATTTTACGTGCGTTTCCGCAAAGTTGGATAAAAAAAGCGCTTACGTCTTTTCCCACTTTATCAAAGACTGTTGACCGTTTACTTGATCGCGAACCTGAATCAGCTGACCCGAAATACTGATTGCAATTTCGTAAGGATGATTTTGTCCAAAAGGAATTCCGATCGGACAGTGAAAGTCTTTAAGCGTGTCTGCGCTAATACCGAACTCTTGTAACTCTTTACGAAGACGCATACCTTTAACTTTGCTTCCCATATTTCCGATATACGGAGCTTCAGGGTGGACTGTAAAAAGTTTTTTAAGAATCGGAAGATCCATCGCATGACCTTGAGTCATGATGACAAAGAACGAATTTTTATCCAAAGCTTCAACAACACTTGGTGGGTCATCTGAATGAATCTTTTTTAAGTTAAATGATTCAGGCAGTTTATCTAACCATTCTGTGCGGTTATCAACACAAGTGATTTGGCAGTTTAAATTTAATAAAACACGAATCAGCGCTTGAGCGACATGGCCTGCACCAAAAACTACAATAGGCCAGGTGGTATAACGGTGAACTTCAAAAAGATAAGTGATTTCTCCACCACAGCTCATGCCGATATCTTTTTGCAAATTCCACGTGATCAATTCTGGGCCTGATTTGTTTTCTTTTAATAAACTTTGCGAGTGCACAATAGCTTTAGCTTCAACACGACCGCCGCCCACTGTGCCCCAATGAAGACCATTTTCTAAAATAATAGCTTTAGCTCCAGCATCTTGCGGAGCTGAGCCGCGAGAACCTATCACCGTCACAACCACAAATGATTGCGCGGCATTTTTTAATTCAAAAGCCACATCGAAATAAGTTTTCATTATTTCTTAGTCCATTTTTTAAAGAGCTCTGGATGCATCGCTTTTAGAATTTCTTCATTTGTCGCAGGTAGCTCCATATGCGGGTATTTGTATTTAAATGGCGATAAACGTTTCAGTGCATCGTGAATGGCTGTCCATACGCTTAAGCATAATAACAATGGCGGCTCACCAGCAGCTTTTGTTCCGCGAACGTTTGGTTTATTTTCGTTATTATTTAATAACCGCACGTTAAAAATTCTTGGCGTGTCTTGAATGTTTGGAATTTTATAAGTACTTGGCGCATGCGATAATAAAAAGCCATTTTTATAAAATAACTTTTCAGTCGTAACCCAACCCATACCTTGAATAAAGGCACCAGTAACTTGGCCTAAATCAAGACCTTCGTTAATCGGACGGCCTAAATCCATAATAATATCAGCACGTGTTACTTTAGCTTCGCCTGTATCACGATCAATACTCACTTCAGAGCAAGCAGCGCCTTGAGTAAAATATAAAAACGCTGTGCCTTTACCCGTTAATTTATTAAACGATAAACCAGGAAACTTGTAATGAGCGTATTCGCTTAAAGCAATACGGTTATGATAAGCTTCAACAACCAACGAATGAAACGTCATGCGTTTTTCGGGATGTTTACTTGAAAAAACTTGGCCATCTTTAAAGCTAACACCGTGATATTCAGCAATACCTGAATTCCATTCAGCCCCTTCGTTCGGATCATTGGTGATATGCGCATTTTTAACTTCGACTTCGTCTTGGGTTCCAAGACCCGCTGTATGCCTTGCCCAGTGGCTTTCAGGAATATCAAAAAGTTTAAGTGCTAATTCACTTAAGCGCATTTTAATACGACGAACAGCTAACAGGGCCGCAGCTCCGTTTAAATCTGTTCCCGATGAAGCCGCCGTTGGTGACGTGTTTGCATTTTTATCTGTCGATGTTGGCATCATACGAACAGCACTGCGCTTTAACCCTAGTTCTGAAGCAATTAATTCAGAAATACGGGCATTCACACCCTGACCCATTTCAGTGGCCCCTGTTGTAGCTTGTAATGTACCGTCACGGTGAATGATCACTAAAGCATTGGCCTGATTTAAAAAACGTGTTGTAAACGAAATACCAAACTTAACCGGAGTTAACGACAAACCTTTAAGCGGAAGCGATCGATCTGTTAACGCTTTAGCGTTATGAGCTTCGATTTCTTTACGGCGAGCAACGTAATTACTTTCTTTTTCTAAATCACTTAAGAGTTTCGGCAGACAGTTGTTTTCTACAACCTGATCGTAGTGGGTGATGTTTCTTCCACCTTCTTCAGTGTAGCAATTTAGTTTTCTGATTTCTAAAGGATCTTTTCCTAAATAGTGCGCCACCTCTTCAACGATTTTTTCAATCATCGCCACGCCTTTTGGACCACCGAAACCACGAAACGCAGTGTGCGGATGATAGTTCGTGCGACACACTTGCCCCGTTACGCGAAGGTTCGGAATAAAATAGGCGTTATCAGAATGAAGCATCGCGCGCTCCATAATCGATGTTGAAAGATCGGCGTACGCTCCGCCATCAGAATAAAGTTTGGCATCAAGAGCTGTGATATAGCCATTGTCATCAAAACCCACATTATAGAAAACTTCAAACGGGTTACGTTTACCCGTCATAACCATATCGTCATCTTTTGTTAAAACAATACGAGCTGGCGCATTTAATTTTTGCGCTACTAACGCTGCGTAAGCGGCAATAGGAGCAGCTTGGGATTCTTTACCACCAAAGCCCCCGCCCATACGTTTTACGATTACTGTGACATCTTTTGAACCAAGGCCAAGACCGTGAGATACCACATGCTGACATTCCGTCGGATGTTGTGACGAAGAATGAACTTCGATCTGCCCGTCTTCTTTGGGATAAGCGATGGCAACATTACTTTCTAAATAGAAATGATCGGCACCACGAATCACTAACGAATTTTCTAATTTGTTAGGGGCTAAGCTTAAAGCTTTTTCAACTTCGCCGCGCTCGATTTTACGAGAGCCGGCGATAAAAGATTCAAGTGAAATTGCATCTTGCACTGATAAAACCGCAGGTTTTACTTCGTACGTGACTTCAATCAACGCTTTACCAGCGGCGGCCGTATCAGGGTTAGTTGCTGCAATTAAAGCAATCGCTTCACCAGCAAAATTTACTTCAGTTTCAGCTAATAACGGTTGGTCTTGAAAAATCGTGCCCCAGATATTGTGGTGAAAGTCTTTACCTAAAAAGATGCCTTTAACACCCGGCGATTTTAATGCTTTTTCAATATTTATTTTTTTAATTTTAGCTTTAGCATGCGGGCTATAAAGCACATCTACAAAAAGTTCGTTTGATAACTTAGCACGGTCATCAACAAACTCACTACGACCCGTTACATGCGTGTGAGCCGAATCATGCGGAAGATTACTCATGACCTACTCCTTGTTCACGAAAGAATTTATGAAATAGATTTTCAGCTACGACATGGCGAAACGCACTTGTCGCACGCAAATCGCTTAACGGCGTAATTTCTGTGTGCAGAAGCTCAAGAGCCTGCGCTAATTTCTCGGCACTTACTTTTTCATTGGTTAAGCTTTTTTCAGTTTTATAAAGACGAACTGTTGTGGCAGCAACGCCACCTAAAGCTAATTTAATATCTTTAATTTTAGTTTTTTCTTTATCAACCCACGCTACGCGCGCCGCGAAGTTAACCGCCGAGATGTCTAAATCTTTACGCTGTGAAATTTTATAAAGCGCTAAAGATTCATTTTTTTGTGGAATATCAAAGTGTAAAGCCACAATCAGTTCTTTAGGCGAAAGATTGATCTTACGGTAATCTAAGAAAAATGATTCTAATTTTACAAAACGTTTTCCTTTAGGCCCGTGAATTTCAACTTCAGTGTTCATCGTCAGTAAAAATGGCGGCGTGTCTGCAATTGGTGAAGCATTGGCCACATTTCCCACTAAAGTCGCCACATTTTTAATTTGCGGTGAGGCAAACAGATCTAAGAACTTTGCAAATTCAGGGATTAAGTCTTTAACGTATAAACGTAAATCACTTAGTGTTACACGGGCACCTACTGATAAACGAGTTTTTCCCTCTTTTTCAATATCATACAATTCAGGAATTAAATGTAAGCTTAATGCATTTGTTAAACGAAGTTTTCGTTTGTTGTGAACTACTCCTAAGTCAGTTGATGCTCCGACAATACGAACAGATTTGTTTTTGGCTAAGAAAGCTAACGCTTCTTTTAACTTAGTTGGTGCGAAAAATGAAAAGCTTTCGCTCGTAATACTGATCGGAACTTTTAAATGCTGTTCGATTTCTTTTTGCGAAGCCGATGAATAAAAACGCTTCATCACTGATTCACTTTCAGAAATAGAAATATTTTTTGCCGCATCGATAATTGGCTGGTAACCCGTGCAACGGCAAAGATTTCCTGTGGTTGCATTTTTAGCATCGGCTGAAGTGATTTCTGTTTGTTTTTGACAGATCTTTTTTTCTACCAAACCAGTTAAAGCCATTACAAAACCCGGTGTACAAAATCCGCACTGACTGCCATGACAGTTCATCATCGCTTTCTGTACGGGCGTATGCTCAGGCTGAGCTAATGCATCAACTGTAACTAAATGTGATCCATCCATTTGTGCCACAGTTGTGACACACGAATTAATCGCTAAAAAAATATTTTTCTTTTTACCTGAGTAATAAGGAAAAAATCTAAGCACTGAGCAAGCGCCACAATCGCCCTCAGCACAAACAATCTTAGTGCCTGTTAAATTTTTGTGATAACGAAGATAATCTGAAAGCATCACACCAGCTTGATCGCCTGAAATTTGATGTCTTTCGCCATTAAGATAGAATAAAATGTAATTGCGTGTTTTCATCCAAATTTCATTGTTCAATAGAAGACTCTTGATCTGTAGGTATTTCTTTTGTAACGTAGTTCGTCATGAGCAACCAGTATATGAAAAGAGCCATTGAGCTCTCAAAAAAGAATATCGAACACGGTGGCGGCCCCTTTGGTGCAGTCATTGTTAAAGATGGAAAAATCATCGGTGAAGGTTTCAACAAAGTCACCGCCAACAACGACCCCACAGCCCACGCTGAAGTAGAAGCTATCCGCGAAGCCTGCAAAAATATCAGCAACTTCGATCTTAACGGTGCCGAAATTTATACCAGCTGCGAACCTTGTCCAATGTGCTTATCAGCCATCTACTGGGCACGCCTGTCAAAAATCTATTACGCGAACACGAAAAAAGATGCGGCCGAAATCGAATTTGATGATGATTTCATCTACACTGAAATTCCAAAACCAATCTCTGAACGCAAAATCTCTATGGTTCAGATGATGCGCCCAGAAGCTTTAGAAGTTTTTAAAGCTTGGCAAGTTTCTACAGTAAAAATTAAGTACTAACCCTATCGGCCCCTAGGCATAAGAATTGAACCTTCGTGATTAATCACTTTAACACGGAGGTTCTTTGTGAATATTGCCCCGGCTTCTACTCGCCGCACATTTTTGCAAAACGTTTTTCACTTCTCACTTTTATTTTCTGCTACAGGAATGAGCCTTTTAACAGCAGCTTGTTCAGATGGCGACAACAACGACTCAAATGGAATTTTGGATGTCGATGGCAATTGCGTTAATAACGGCACCAACGTTGATATTCAAGTGACTCACACGCCAAATCACGTTCTTACCGTTTCACGCGATGATGTAAATGCGGGCTCTGCTAAAACTTACACTCTTGAAAATAATGGTTCAGGCCATACACACACCATCACTTTAACGGGCGAAGATTTTACGATGCTTCGAAACAATGTCGGCTTACGAAAAACAAGCACGACAGATGCAGGACATAATCACTTAGTGACGATCAGTTGCGCCTAGCAAGCAATGGCTAAACCTTTGCACCACTTAAGCTCGCTATTGTTTTTATAACAATTTATCCCAATTATTCCCCGCTTAGGAGGTCTTATGGAACAAAATAAAGCTGGCACCACGGCAGTTGATTCAGCCGCCGAGCGTGCTCGTACCGCCACAACTAATCTAGCAAAGAATGCTCCTGTCACAGCCACAGGAGTTTCAAAAGAAGCAGCTGAAGGCGAAATTCGCCAGCTCTTAGAAGAATTTGCTGACGCTATCAGAAGCGGAAAAATCGAAGATATTATGTCGTTTTATGATCCAAGCTTAATTGCATTTGATGTCGCCCCTCCCTTACGCTTCACAAACGCAAATGAATACAGAAAAAACTGGGAAACTATGTTTACAACAAAAATGCAGTTTCCGGTGAGCTATGAATTTAACGAAGAAAAATTGCACGTCGATGGAGACTTAGGCGTGTTTCATGCGTTGATTCACACAGCAGGTTCAATTAAAGAACCGCAAGCCGGCGAACCTAAAGAGATGGACTGCTGGGGACGTTACACTTGTGTGCTTAAAAAAACGAATCATCGTTGGCGTATTTTCCACGAACACTTTTCAGTGCCCGTGGCCGAAGACGGAAAAGCATTAATGAATTTGAAACCTGGATACGAAGTATCCCACTAGTTACATTGCATATTTCTGAACTGATCCATTTTTGAATAAATAAGATCAGTCCATAGTTCGTTTACTTTCATATTTAAGGCATCGCCTTTTAAACCTGTCTGTTTAGCTACAGTATTTTTAAAAGGCATGTCGACATCAGAAAAGTTTGAAACTCGTAAAATCGTCATTAAATCCTGACGAGTCACTAAATCTAAACGGGCCACGAAATCACGACGCGCTTTTTCAGTCACAGTTTTTAACCCTGGAAGATCTTTATTAGGACCTTTTCCTGGCTGAGCTGAAAGTGTACATTTGTTATCTAAAAACATATTTAACGCCTTGTAAGCTGCGTAATCTCCACGCGGATGATTTTTGTTTTTTACAAACTTAAGATCACGGTTACCAAAAGCTGAACCTAAATCATGAGTTCCGGCGATAGGAGCCGTACAAACTTTTTTCTCGCCAGCTTTAACTACGTTTTGATTTTCACAAAGCATAACGTGTTGGCTTCCGCGCTCTTCAACGGTGTGAACCAAGTTAATAAATAAGGCTAAAACCTGAATTTCATGCTGTTGCTGTGCTGTAAGCTTTGAAAAATTAGAAATGTATTCATCCCAGCGCCAAGGTGTGTTTACAAATTGTTTTCCTAACTTTGGATTTGAAGTAAACGCTTTCATAATACGTTTACCTTCAAATTTTCTTTCAATTGCAGCGCCTGGAAACACATTCGTTTTTGCAACCGGCACTAATTGCGGTTCTAAACCGTTTTTCCAAGGATCGGTATCGCAACCAAAACACACCACTTCTTTAGCTGGATAGTAATTTTCTGAAGGAAACCCCATCATCCACGCTAAACGTGTCGCAACAGCACTTGTGTACGCTTCACGGTGGCGCCATTCGTTTAATTCAGTTTGGTTTTTCATGCCTTCAAGTGAAACTTTAAAACGAACTTTTAACACATCAGCAGAAACTGGCTTTACTTCGCCTTTTTTATTGGTTTGTGTGATTACGCTTCCGTCAGCACGGACTAAAACATCTTCTTCTAGTTTTCCAGCGTACATAACATCTTTAACAGCCACTGCTTCAGGAACCGGTACACCTTTTTCAGATAATAAAACATTGCTTTCATTTGTTCTGGCGCAACGAAATTTATTACTTGAACCATTTTGGTAACGGTAGAAATAACGGCAGTAAGTACGCCCTTGTGGATCAATTGGTAATTCATCAGATTCAGCGCCGCGAATGATTTCTTCTTGTGTTTTTTTAGCCGGAACCGGCATTAAAAAATGAGCCTCACGAAGGCAAGCAATACGGTTTGGGTCTTTATCGCTAATGGGCTTTTCAAGATCTGCAAAAATCTCACAAGTGGCAAAGCTTGCCTGAGCTAGAAATGTGGTGAAAAGCAAAGAAGTTAGCACGCGAGACAGTTTCATAAAGATCCTCCAACGGTTCATGACAAAGCAACCAAAGTGCCACCTGAGGTGGTGTTAATTTGACTTAAAAACCCTAAAAAGCATAATTAGGCTCCACAGAGTGACTCTCTGTCGAAAAGCTTAACAGGCCTAACCCCCTTAAATCGCTTTAATTCTTACGCCTTTGGCACCCCGTCTGCAGTGTTAAAATCGCTTTTACGGGAGTTAAATACATGCCGAAGTTCAAATTCTCATCGCTCATTCTGCCCTGCCTGATTTCTTCAAATGTTTTTGCCTATATGGATTTAAAAACTTCTCGCGGAGAAAAAATCTTAAGTTTTTCTAAAAACGAAATCTGCGTCATTCCCAGAAAATTTCCGAACATTGACCCGAAAAAACAAGGGCAATCAAACTATTCAGCCAAAGATTTAGAAAGCGAATTAGAACTTTGCCGCATGGATTTTTCGGCACAAACTCCGGTGACAAAAAACACTTATGAAAACTACGCCGTGGCTATTTGCCCAAAACTTCACAACACAAACCCGGGCTTAGAAATTTATGAAATCGGCGCCGGATTTACCAAACAATCGCTTGAGGCTAAAATCTGCGACATGCCTTCTGATCTTCGTGAGGGAACAAAGCTAGCCAAATATAAACTAAGCACAAGCTGCAGCTACACGCCTTCAATCTTAGCTTACTATCACGTCTCGCGTATTATGGGTGATATTTTAAAAGTTCCACCGGTAGTTCTTAGAACAATGGACGCAGAAGCTTATAAGGCTGTACCGGCTAAAGGTAAAAAAACACTTTCTAAAGGTGGCGTGATCGCAGCGACTTGGAAAGCTGTGATTAACCAACTTAATAACCCAGCAACTGATAAGCGTGGTCCGTACTTATTTACTTCTGATTACATGCAAACTTTTGGTGGCTTAATAAAAAATGCCAAAGGTGAAGCAGACTGGTTAGAAATTTCTAACGATGCCGGCGGCGAACAAATGGCGCGCGGTAAAGCGTTTATGCAAGAGCAAGTGTATCTTGATTTAATTAACCCAAGCGTAGCCACAAAGATTGTGGGCCAACAATGGACACAAGATAACGTGCAACGCTTACGTGTAATGGGTGATGCCGCTGACATGTTAGTGATGGATTATATTCTTCGCCAAGAAGACCGTTTTAACAATATCGCCTACAAACTTGAAGTGACCGGTTTAGTTAAAGGCGCTGATGGCAAAATTGATATTAAATCACTCGATGTAAAAAAAGCGGATTCAGCCGAAGAATTAAATTCAAGCTTACAAGAATTTATGAGTAAGTATGGAACCACAGCTTTTCCGGTTCGCCGTATGATGCTTAAAGATAACGACTGCGGCGTAGCCGTTGAATCAGCCGTAGCTCGCACAGGCATCGCTGAAAAATTAAATATGCTATCAAGCATTCGTCATATGAAAAAATCTACCTATGACCAATTACAACGCTTTCACGCGTATTTATCTGGTTCAGGTACAGGAAGTTACGCCAAAGATTTTTTCATGCGTGAAACAATGATGACAGAAAAAGACTATGCACAGTTTGCCTTAAATACAAAACGCTTAGCCGAAGGCACAAAATCGTTATGTAACGCAGGCCAACTGCATTTAGATTTACAACTAGAAACACATTTTTCAAACAGCTATAAAACTGGAAGCCAGAACTGTATTGTACAGTAAGCCTTAGGCCGATTTTTTATTTCTTAAGATATCAAGATTAAGTCTGCGCCCTGAGCCTTCGCCAGGGTATTTTTTATGATTGGCTCCCGGATACGAGTAACCATTAATTAACACTCGTCTTGGAGTTGATGACATGTTTTTTGTGCTCGCGTGAATGACATAAGGGTGAAATAAAACAATATCACCTGGTTGCATTAGTAATTCTTCAGCTTTTGAAATATCACACACCGAAGTAACATCTGAAATTTGATTAAGCCCCACGTGACCTAATTTATTACTACCGGGAACAAAACTTACCGGGCCCTTATCAGCTGTGACTTCATCAATGGCAATCAATGTTTGCACATAACTGCCCGTACCGTTCACGTCTGTCCAATCAGCTGTGCCGTAACCGCGGTGCTGGCTATCTTGATGCCATTCAAACTCAATATCATCACCAGGCATTTTAAAATGAATTTGATTAATCAGCTGATCCATTTCGATTGATCGCAATAACTGACTTACAGGTTCTAAAATTCTAAGATCGGCACCGAAATTTAAAAGATCACTTTCGTGAGCCCCTGCCCAAACCACACGGTGTAAAGCTTGGTTTTCAAAAACGAAACTTGAACCATTATGCAGCTGAGTTGTCAGATTTAATTTGCGGCTTGATTTAAGCAGTTTTTCAGTCGACTGAATCATTAGGTTTAAATCGTGTTGATTAAAAACTTTCGGAAGAACAATAAATCCACGTTCAAAGAATTCTGCGATCTGCTTATCAGTAAGTGCTGCTGCCATAACGTTATTTTCACATCGTTCGCAGAATTCCAGAAAGTCTTGTTCAGTAAAACCTAGACAAAAGATAGCAAATCTTAACATCTCCTCAAAAGTTGGCCCACGTCCATGTTAGCCAACACATCTTTTGAGTCCTAGTAACTATTGATAATTACGTCCGGAGTGTGATGTAGGTGTGCTTTTTGAGATACGACTAACTGCAGCTTCAAACTGATCTGCCGAAAGTTCAGATTGAGCAATGTCACCTAAAGATAATACTCCCACTAAACGTTTATCACGGTTTAATACCGGTAAACGGCGAACTTGATTATCGCCTAAGTTGCGTGTGACTTCTTCAAGTGACTGATCTTCGAAACAGTATAAAACTTTTTGCGACATAACGTCGCGAACTTTAGCTGTTTCAGGGTTTAAACCGGCAGCTACACCACGAATGGCGATATCGCGATCTGTGACTGTACCAACTAAACGGTCATTTTCTTGAATGGGTAAAAAACCAAAATCTCCGTCACGCATAAGACAAGCAACATCTTTTAAAGACATATCCGGACGACCTAGTTCTACATAATTTGACATACATTCTTTGACGATCATAAATTTCTCCTTTTACGTTGTTAACGGACGACGTCCGATTTCAATTCTTTCTTGCTCTGGTGTCAGATCAACTCCCACTTTATTGTGCGCAACAAGTGTATGACCGTGATAAGCGGCAACAACTGTTAAGCCGAAACCAATTCCGGTAATGACAGCGTTGATTGAATTCGGAGCGACAGACATGTTAAATGTTCCCCAGATTAAATAAAGATTGATGGCAAATAAAATAAGCGAAACAACATTTAAGGCTGCATGTAGATAACCGCGGCGTCTTGGTTCAGTATTTTTCGGAACACCTGCCAGTAAATCGATAGCCCCTGGAACTGCAGCAACGGCTGCGGCAACTACGCCGGCGAAGTTTGCAAGAAATGCCACGCGATACCAAAAAAGATTTGTCGTATTTTGAAATAAACAAAAACAAACAAAAGCTGCAGTGTAGAAAACGATGGGAAAACTGACCAACATCGGATGAACAGCACGCCCCAAAATTTTAACTTTGCTATACATAATTATGTCCTTTCGTTTAAAGTTAGATGCACCATAGATAGAGCAAGGTTTAGGCCCGCATCACTTTAAGAATTGCTGCGGCAGGTTCCCATTTTGAGACGCTTAAGTTCATAATCGCTTAAAGATCGCAAGCCCAAGGTCCGATACCTAGACTATATGCCTGATCAATACTTACACCGAATACTACCCCACATTAGAGACGTCTTCTCAGATGCGGAAATTTCTATTCAGGCTAACTGCGCTGTTGTTGAAAAATTAAATCACAATTTTACGCTAGTGCTTGAAGATAACAAACTTCATCCCGACGATGCCTTTGGTTTTGTAAAATTAAAATCGCCAATCGATAGCCAAGGGTTAAGTTACGAACGCTTAATTGAATTTGTAGCACAGATGAATCACTGTCACCGTGGTTGCCACTGGGGCATTGATACGATGTCATCGGATGATGTTCAGCTTTATATTTACGCCACGATGATTACCGAGCTTGGCCGCAGAGTCGATGACAAAGACCAAGTCGTGATGGAAATTTTAAATTTACAAAAAATGAAATTCTATACCGATCAGTACTTAACTGAGATGAAGAACAATCATTTATGGCTAAAAAGTTTTTCATTAACTTACGGAAAAAATATTATTCCCTGCTTAGCGCCTGAGAATTTTTTAAATCCTGAAGACCGTTCTATTTATTCGCGCACGCTTAAACATATGCTGCAGCTCAATTATAAAATTGAACAGATCAACGCCTCTTGCTTTAAAATTACGACTGAAAAAGACACCGTGGCTGTGCTTACGTTCTTAGGCCCGGAACTTATGAGTCTTTATTCTGTGGTGACTGAAGACAACAAAAGTATTGTTTATCTTAAAAAACTTCTCAACGAACGTAACCAAGATTTAATCATGGGGCACTACGAAATTTCACCGATCCAGCAGATCGTGGGATACACCAATTACTTACGCTTAGCCGATGGAATTCGTGATATTAAGATACGTTTATTTTTAGATTCGCCTGATATTGCAAAAATGATCTATTTTGACAATCAATCTGTAGCTGCCTAAAATACTTCAGCCATGAAAAAACCTTCAAAATATTTTAAGCATTATAAAAACAAACCTTATCGCTACGTGGGCGAAGCTAAACATTCTGAAGAGTTAAAAGACTATGTCATTTACGAATGTCTTTACCCCAATGAGCTTGCGACTTTATGGATTCGCCCGAAGGATATGTTTTTTGAAGTCAGTGAGTTTCAGGGAAAACAAACTGCCCGTTTTTCGCAGGTACCGTTTGAGATCAAAAACTTCACGGCAATTACCGCAGAAGTCAGACAAGATATTTTAAAGCTTTGCAAAGAAGTCTTTACTGAATTTGACGAAGACAAATTTTATAAACGTTTTACATCGCAAAAAAATGCTACGGTTTTTTGTTTTTACTACGAACAAGAACTTGTGGGTTTTAAAGCCGGTTATGAACTTGATGAAACCAAGTACTATAGCTGGCTTGGTGCTGTATCGACAAAACATAGAAAATTGGGTGTGGCTTTAGCGTTAATGCAAGAGCAACATGCTTGGGCGAAAGCTCAAGGCTATTCACTTATGCAGACAAAGTCAGATAACCGCCATAAAGCGATGATGGCCTTAAACTTAAAAGTGGGCTTTGATATCGTGGGCACAGAGAACACGACTCTGAGCCCCGTTTTAAAAATTCTTTTTGAAAAAAAATTATAAATTAATTTTGTACGCAACGATCTAAGGCAACTGTTTTATTTACTGCAGATCCATTTTCCGTATAATTTAATGTAGCCAAGCCACAACCACTAAAAGTCATAGTAATAGAACCTATCGACGAACAATTTCCTACCCAACTACCTGAAGTAGCACAGTTACAGTTCGCCGGCCAAGTTACGCTGTTTGGTTGAAACGTACAGCTTTCACCAGAAGTGTTATTTACGACTTCCAATGTTCCGCCATTTAAAACACGACCAGTTCTTGCCGAGCCTGTAACTGCAAGTGCTGAAGTTGTACGAGTATTCAAGCTAAGCAATGCCGTTCCGTTATATCTTAACGTACGATTAATGCCATCATTCGAGTAAGTCCAATTATTGGCAGCCCCTGCAGTCAATGTGATACCTGTTGTTCCTGATTTAGTTGTCGTTAACGTCATATTGTTTTTAGCTACAGTGTAATTAGGCACCATACGAATAAATTGGCTTTGAGCATTTAACGTACAATTAGTTCCTCCGCTCCAGCTCATACTCACTGTACCAGTAAGTACGTAAGAACCAATCGTACAGCCGTTGAAGTTACGAACTATTGTATTTGATGAACACGCACCAAATGTGGAAGCTCCGCAGGTTGCAGCCACCGCTTCAGGCAATAAAAGCTTAAAGACATTTTCAGAAGCGAATTGTTTTGGTGATGACATATTATAGCGATCAAATGATGGAACGTATTGTGAGATCGTTGTTGTACCTTTACCCGCCTCATCAACAGAAGCCATTACATCACCCAGTTGACTAGCAAACTCTTCTGGCGCATCGGCATCAGTTAATTGAACAGTCTCTGCCGCTCCACAGCCAGCTAAAACCGCAGCCATTAAAATTAGCACTAATGCCTTAAACTTCATCGTAGAAATGTGATTCATGTTTACCTCTATAACCCAATTATTGGGCAAAAAACCCCGATGTCATCAAGATTGTGTTATTACGCGCACGCAGCATCAATTTTGTTTTGCAACTTCACGTTTTTCATAGGGAAATAGCCTCACGTTTGAAGATATGTGAGAGGGGTCCACATCATGATGTTACGTCTATTTTTAACTGTTACTTTTTTAATCTCTACAGCAAACGCCTATTCGCCAAAAGTTTCTTGGCTAAAGCAATTAAATCCCATTCACGATTTAGAGTTTGTTTCAACTCCGGAACAAGATCATACGGCTTTATACAATGCTTTTGCAAAAGCGCAGAAAACAATCCGCATTGGTATTTTCGGAATTTCTTCACAAGACATGGCCGATCAAATCGAAAAACAAGTTAGACGCGGCATTAATGTGACAATCATTTGCGATAAATACTGCACGAATAATGAAAAGCGCAAAGCGATCTTTGACCAGCTAAAAAAAGCTGGCGCTAACATTATGGTGGCGACAACTGGGTTTACGATCTCGCACTGGAAAATGTTTGTAATCGACGACACATTAGCTTTTGTTTCGACAATGAATTTTATCAGCCGTTCAAATCAAATGCGCGATCTTGGTGTGTTTACCGCTGATAAAGGTGTGATTTCTGAAATCACTGCGGTTTTTGACCAAGACGTAAAAAATGCGCAAAAACAAGAAGCTATCACTCCAAAACTTACGAATACAAACTTAGTTTGGAGCCCGAATAACTCTGAAACAAAACTCATCGATTTAATTAATTCAGCCGATAGCTCAATTGAAATCTGGATTGAAAACATGGGTAACCCGAATATCCACGACGCTTTAGCCGCTGCCGTAAAGCGCAAAGTTCAGGTGCGCGTGCTAACTTCTTTATGCGGCTTAGGTATGCCAGCAGAAGCGGCTTATAAAAACCTTAAAGATTTAACTTCTAAAGGTGTAAGTGTAAAAGGAACTCCGTTTCCGGCCAATGAAGAGATTCCTTATATCCACGCAAAGACGATCAATGTGGATCATAAAGCAGTTTTCTTAGGGTCTGAGAACTTCTCGGTAAACTCATTAACAAAAGCCCGCGAATTAGGAATTATCTTCTCTGATGAAGCCACCGAAGCAAAAATGGCCGCTTTATTTGAAAAAGACTGGGCAAAAGCTGTCGAAATTCCGGCAGAAGCCCCAAAAAAATGTGTACCATTAACGTCAAATACGGAAGAATAGTCATGTCGGCGGACGCCGAGGAGACGCAGTTGAACTTATGACTATTCTTCATTTATTGTCTCAAAACCATCTGACTGGCGCCGAGGTTTACGCTTGTCAGCTTACAGACATCCAAGTGGCCGCAGGCCATAAGGTGCTTCAAGTTTCTAATGGGTTTTACTACCCGACTAAAGCTGAAAAAATAGAACTTAAAGTTGAGACTAAATCACGCGCTGAATTTAACGAAAGTGTTAAAACTTTAAAAGAGCTTCTTGTTAAGCATAAAGTTCAGGTGATTCATGCGCACTCACGAGCGGCTTCAAAGCTTGCTTACAGCGCAACCCGTGGAATTAAAGTGGGTTATATCAGTACGATTCACGGTCGCCAGCATGTTTCGTTTTCTAAAAAATTTAAAAATATTTATGGTTCTCATCAAATTGCAATTTGTGAAAATGTGCAAGATCAGCTGGTGAATGAGTTTGGTTACAAACCAGAAAACATCAAAGTTATTCGTAATGGCATTAGCACAGAGCTGTTCTTTCCAAAAAAAATCAATTCGGCAAAAAACAAGTCTGAACTTTTAAAAATTGCAATTATCGGCCGTGCCACAGGACCTAAAAAAGACAGAACTGAAAACGCTGTTCAAAGTCTTAAAAAAATTTTAACGGCTAAAAATATTAATTTTGAAATTCATTTAGTCGGCGCTTCTGAAAACGAGATTGATAAATCTTTACATTCAAAGAATCTGTTTTTTCATACGCCACCGACGCTACACCAAGGTATCTACACACAGTTTGATCTAGTGATTGGTTCAGGCCGTGTGTGCATGGAAAGCCTAATGAGCGGCGTGGCCGCTATCGCGTTTGGCGAAGCGAAGTATTTAGGTCTTTGCCAAAAAGAAAACTTTAACGAACAAATCAAATCTAACTTTGGAGATATTGAAGCTTCGACGTTCGGTAAACCTGAAGTGTGTCCGGCACAAATGGACGCAGATATTGAAAATTATTATAAAATTAATGTTTCGCAATTAATGGATTTAGCAAAAATTGCTAAATCACAGTTCGGTATTAAAACCGTTTGTGATCAACTTCAGAAAATCTATGAAGCCAGTTATTTTGAAGCTCACTACCCTGGTTGGATTCCGGTTTTGATGTACCACAAGGTACCAAAACATGAACTGGATTCACCACATAAAATTTATGTTACGCAAGCCAACTTTGAAAAACACCTAGAGTTTTATAAAAAAGCTGGCTTTGAAACAGTGACTTTTTCAGAGTTAAAACAATATAAAAACGGCACCCGTTCATTTGATACTTTTCCGAAAAAACCGTTAGTTCTTACTTTTGATGATGGCTATTGGGATAATCTAAATAACGCCGACCCGTTACTTAAAAAATATAACTTTAAAGCGCAGATCTTTTTATTAGCGAATAGCGAAATCAGTCACAACCAGTGGGATGAAGCTAACGCCGAAAAAGGCGATAAAATTATTTCAGGCGCTGATCGTAAACTTTGGCTTAACTCAAATTTTGAAATTGGATCACACGGTTTTAGCCACAAGCGCATTACCGAGATGACACCTGACCAGGCTTTTGCTGAACTTATTGATTCAAAGCGTGCGCTAGAGAAAGAATTTGAGCGTGAAGTGTGTGTTTACGCTTACACTTACGGTGATACAAATGCGGCCAGCGCAAAGCTTGCTGAAGCTGCCGGTTATGACTTTGCCGTCAATACCGACACCGGCGGCCTTAAAATGTTCGATGACCCATTCCAGATTTTTAGAGTAAATATTTTTCCGGATGAAACGAAATTTTCATTATGGAAAAAAACGGCCTCTTGGTACCGCTCGTACTATTTTAGAAAACGTAAGAAATAGTTATTTCTTCTTTTTTAAGACACAGACACTTTTTACACATTTTGAAACTAAATTTTTATGATCAGGCGCTGCAATGTTGGCGTAGTTGGCATCGCAGTCTTTATACACTTTGGAATAGTAAACCCCGTCTTTAAGAGTGTAATGGCCATTCGTTTCAGCCACCGTTTTACTTGAAGCAAGTATTACGTTACACACGGAAAGTAATACACAATCCTTGTCTTTTGCGCACCAATTTTGAGTTGTCTGAGCCTTCGCCTTTAGCGGTAACATTCCAAAGGCAAAAATGAGTAAGATACTTATTATGGTCAAAGCTATCGTTAAAGCATATTTATGAGGAAACATTTTTGAAAACTTAGTTCGCTTAAACAAGGCAAAAACAAAGATGGCAATAGCCATAGCCACGAAAACTATTGATAGAATCCAAGAATAAGATCCAAGTTTTTGCTTTAGCACAAAAAGAACGCTCATAATTAAACCAAAAAAAATGAGCAACGGAAATATTTCAACAGCAACCATAGTTAACTACTCTAAAGCTAACTATGAACAAAATAAAGATTTATTTACAATTAAACGCGACCTAGGGCATCTTCTAGATCACCGATGAGATCATCAATGCTTTCTAAACCCACACTTAAACGAATAAGCTTTGGATCAATACCGCAGTTATCTAGTTTATCTTTCGGGTATGCTGAATGAGTCATATATCCTGGCACTTCGATTAAAGTTTTATTTAAACCAAGACTCACAGCGAGTGTGATGCTGTAAGAATTTTTTGCGATATCATCGACAAACTTAGCTGTTTTTTTCATGTCACCTTTTAAAGTAAAGGCGATCATTAAACCTGGAGCGAATTTTCCTTCAGGTGTTTTTAAATATTTTTTCGCTAGTTTTTTCTCTGGAAAGCTTTCTAAGCCCGGATAGAAAATCTTTTCTACTTTTTTGCTTTTAGCCAAAAACTTTGCAATGGCCATAGCGTTTTCTTGTTGTTTTTCAAAGCGCAATGACTGCGTTGATAAACCGTAAACCATAATATGCCATGCCGAAAAGGGATTAATAATTGCACCAAAATCTTTGCGGCCAAGTTTTAAGGTCGCTTCGTATTTTTTAGCTGTCATCACAGCTCCGCCCATATCAGTTCCAAAGCCTGACATATTTTTTGTTAAACTTTGAATCACGATATCAACTCCCCATTCGATGGGGCGTAAGCCCCAAGGAGTTGCAAAAGTATTATCAACGGCGAATAAAATTTTATTGTCGTCTTTACGAGTTTTGTTGGCTTTAGCGATCGCTTTAACTACACGCTCAAGATCAATGATTTCTAAGTTCGGGTTACAAACTGATTCGCAGTAAACTAAACGAACTGATTTGTCTTTAAAGGCCTCGTCTAAATCAGCTTCATTTAAATTACATAACTCAGTCTCAACACCAAATTTTGGCATCCAGCTAGTTAATAAACTGTACGTACAGCCGTATAAAGTTTTATGCGAAATAACTTTTTGGCCTTGTTTTACAAACGATAGAATCGTTGTTGAAATGGCACCCATGCCGCTTCCGAAACTTACAGCGCATTCGGCTGATTCCATCGTTTTTAACTGCTCTTCAAGCATTAATGTCGTTGGTTCATCTAAGCGGTCATAAATTAAAATAGGCGTTTCATTTTTTGGATTACCGAATTGATTAAAACCTTCGGCTCCACGCTGTAAACTTTCAAGACGAAACGTCGTTGAAGCTGTTAGCGGAGGAATAATGTGATGTGAATAATCCCAAGCTGAGGTTGTGTGTTCACCGTGAATGGACTGAGTTCTTTTTGAAACTTTTTTAGATGCTAATAGAGACTTCTTGTTGGCCATAGTATTCCTCGCGTGTGTCAAAATACTAGAGTTTGAACACTAGAACGAGCAAGGCATGTCTCTGTGTATTAATGCATGGTTAAGGCAAAATACCCCAACCATGCTAATGAAACGAACTTATAAACCAAAGGCTTTAAGCGATTGCACAACAATTACGGCTAATAAGTAAGCAAATGCATTACTTCCCACTAACTGTAAACCTGTCCATAACCAGCTGCCGTTTTCTTTCTTTAAAACACCCACAGTCGTTAAGCACTGCATAGCGATCATAAAGAAAATAAAAATTCCGACAACAGATGCCACCGTAAAGATCGGTGTACCATCAGCAAATTTAGCTTCAGACATTTTTTCTAAAATCGGAGTTGTGTTTTCTTCGTCTTCAACTTTTGCATTCAGTGACAAAGCCAAGCTTGAAACGAAAACTTCACGTGCTGCAAATGAAGCCACGTAAGCAAAACCAACACGGCCATCTAAACCAAGTGGTTTAAAGATAGGTTCAATCGCAGTTGAAACTTGCATCGCATATGAAGGAGGTGCCTGATCTTCCGGAGTGCCTTCAGCCGCTTTCGGAAACGTTGTCGCAAACCAAAGAATAATTGTAAGACCTACGATCACAGGACCAGCTTTTTTTACAAATGAAACTGATTTATCCCATGACTGGCGAAGAATCGTTCTAAAACGCGGTCTACGATAGAATGGTAAATCCATCATTAAACGTGAAGACTGTTGGCTTTCAATCATTTTTGATAAAATCGCTGATGCTACGGCACCAATCACGATTGAACCAAAGTATAACGAGGCCATGATAAATCCGCCCATTAAAACGCTTGTTGCACCACTCGCGATTAAAAAACCGATTAATAAACCGTACACCGGTAAACGCGCCGAGCACGACATAAACGGAATCGTAAATTGCGCGATCATTCTTTCTTTACGAGACGTGATATTACGAGTGGCCATAATAGCCGGAATCGCACAGGCAAAACCAGATAACATCGGAACAAACGAACGACCACCAAGACCTACTTTTTTTAATGGCCCATCGATTAACGCTGCCACACGAGATAAATACCCTGTGTTTTCAAATAAACCGATACCGATAAATAGAATGAAAATTTGCGGAACGAAAATAATCACACCGTTAATGGCCGCTAAGATACCGTCACCGATAAATTCACCAAGTAGTCCCGGAATATGAGCTTTAGTGTAATCAATCGAGGCCGCCATAGCTCCGTCGATTAAATCCATAAGAGGTGCTGCCCACCAGTAAACTGACGCAAAGAAAATCGTCATCAAAGCAAAGAAAAACACATAACCAAAAACTGGATGCAATAACCATTTATCCATTTTTAATGTGAATTCTAATTGCGACTGATTTTTAATCGCGGCCTTTGCTGCTTCCACTTTTTCTTGCATGAAAGCTTTTTCTTTTAAAAATTGAGAGATCGTTTTTAACTCTTCAACTTTTTGCTCTTCTGTGTATTTAACTTCGTTATAACGAGAAATTTTTTGCGGCGTATTTTTTAATAACGCAACTACTTCAAATAAACCTTTACCTAAAACACCATCAAAAGCCACAACGTGTTCAACACCTAAGAATTTTTTAATTTCTGCGATATTAACCTGTTGTTTTTCTTTCGCCACTAGATCTGACATTGTTAAGACAACGATCACGTGAGCATTTGGCTGAATTAAATGTTTAGCTAATAGTAACTGGCGATTCATCTGAGTCGCATCAACAACTAAAATAACTGAGTTGTATTTTACGCGGTGAGAATCTTTTAAAATATTAACCGTTACTTTTTCATCGTCTGATTGCGGGTCTAAAGAATAAACGCCCGGAGTATCAACGATACCGATGGGTTTCATATCGGCTTTAGTCGCTAATTCAGATTGCAGCGCACCTAATGAATACTCAACAGTTGCACCTGGATAGTTCACCGTTTTAAATTTTGAGCCTGTTAACCAGTTGTAAAGAGTTGTTTTACCTGAGTTTGGTGAGCCAACTAACAAAACATTTCTTTCATCTAGCGGAGTTACTGTTTCTTCTACATGGCAAGACATTTGAACTCCTGTTCATTTAACGCCAACAACGTTTGGTGAAAACGAATCACGGTCACATTTGAGAAAGATAATTTTTTAACGATTTCAAATTCAACGCCCGGATATAATCCGAAGTCGATTAAACGTTCGATCAGAACTTGGTTGGCTTGTGGGTTTACTTCAACTTGATTAAACCCTTTTAACTTTAATTGTGTGCTTTTTTCGCTCATTGGGGATTTGTAACCCCGCTTGAGCTAAATGAATAATATTTTCATTTAGCCTGATCTAATTGAAAACGAACTGACACTTTACTCTGATAATCTTCACAAAAACGCTATTCAAAAGTCCAGAAAAGCCCTTCTCTGGTCAAGTCGGTATCCCTTAAGTCCGATCCAGTCGGTATGAACTACCATCCAGCTATAGGCCTAAAGTTGACCCTGATTGTGCTTACGCAACTAGCAACACTGAGTGCTTCGGCCGATGTCTTTCGCTGGCCAAAACTTTGTGTGAATCAAACTCTAACGATAGAAAATAAATCTAACAAAGATCAAACGGTGTGGCTTCAAGAATGGGAAAAATACATCGTTGATGAAGTTGATCACACTGTTCCTGCGAAAAGTAAAATCTATCTGCAACTTTCACACGACCCGTCTACAGCAACACAAGATTATTCATTATTAGCTTTAGATAATCCCAAAGATTTAGTCGTTGATACAAACTGTAACTTACGCGACATCGTTTCAGCCGACACATTAGAAGGTGGCGTGGTTTATTATAAAATCAACCCGCGCGCAGCGAATGAAGTTCAATTAAAAAACTTATTTCCCGGAAGAAACACTTTCTACATCGAAGATTTAAGTTTAGTAAAAAAATCTGAACCCATTGAAATTGATGTTGAAGGCCGCGAACTCTTTACTTTCACATTAAAGCCAGAACCCACTTCGACTTGGGTAAAAATCACTGCGAAAGAAAGATTTCGCACAGCGATTCACACGTCATCTGAAGTATTAAAGCCAAACTTCATTGAACCACAACATTCGATCGCATCTAGTGATGAAAAATATTTCTTAGTGGGCCCAAGTGATAATCACGGCGATCAGTTTATTGTGAAAATCAAAGACCCTGCAATGGTGCAAAAAGCCCGTGATCAAATCACCAATCCCAAATTACAAAAAATCGTTTTTGCAAAGATCCAATTAGGAAACCAAGGCTATAACCGCAATATGACTAAAAAAGAAAAAAGCTTTTGGTCATGGTCAGTGACTGAAGTAACAAACATTTCTGATTTTGGATCAACCGCGTGTAACGGCTTTCCACAAATGTTAGAAGACAAAGCCGAAGCCTGGGTAAAGGGTTTAGGTAAAATTTGTTTTTGGTCGTACCGAATCAAAAAAGAATTAACGTTAGACGAAATTCAAAATCCTAAATAATTATTCGATAGTTGTTGCAGCTGATTGGCCGCGCGTTTCTTCAACCGCTACAGTAATTCTGGCGATGCCGTATTTTTTAAATTCTTTGAAAAACTCTTCAGCTAAGATTGATGATAATTGTTCTACACTTGTGTTTGAGCAATTTAACCAAATCACTTCTTCTTTTGGAAAAGAATAAAAGCGATCGCGGAACGTCACTTCGTAGTTCTTATTATTACTTGAAGAGACGCACTTCATATCTGGGTGATTTTTCGGAAGTAATACGTGTTCATCCCACACATCTAAACGGGCTTTGATGAATTTTTTAAGAACATTAAAATCCACCATGTATCCCATTTTACCATCGTTATCTGAAGCATTACCCACATCTGGAGCTAAGATAGAAACCACCACTTGGTAATTATGCCCGTGTAACATTTCTGCGGATTTCTGGTCAAAAATCAGAAAATGCGCCGACGAGAACTTAAAATTTTGCTTAGCTAGGCGTAAAGACGTGGTTTTCATGCTGACAGTATAATCGTTTTGGGGCTATATAACAACCTATGAGCCAAGCTTTTGAACTAAAGTCACACTTTCAAATTGAATCAGCGCGCTTTTTACCGAAGTTAGCTGACGGACATCCTTGTAAGCGTATGCATGGCCATAGCTTTAAAATCATTTTAACGTTACGTGGCCCTTTAGATCCTAAGGTGGGTTGGGTTCAAGATTATCATGAAATTAACGAGGTTATGCGTCCGTTACTTTCTGAGATCGACCATCGCGTTTTAAACGAAGTTCCGGGTTTAGAAAATCCCACATCTGAGCTTTTAGCTGTTTGGATTTTTGATCATGCTAAACCAAAACTCCCGTTACTTAAGTCGGTAACAATAATGGAAACTCCTACTACCGAATGCACTTATCCCGTAAACTAGTTGGGTGCGTGAGTGCAAAAATTGCGGAACAAATTTAACTCCCAAAGATAAAAATCTGGCGTGTTTACGCTGTCATTCAGCTTATCTTGATATGCGATTTTTGCAGTCGTACTTTCGCCAGATGGATTTTCAAAAGCTTGTGACCGAATCAAAAAATCTGACTTCAAAAAGCAGTCGTAATTGTATGCTTTGTAAAAAACAGCTCGCTTTACATTTTATCGGCAAAGATATTCAGGTTGAAAGCTGCTACCCTTGCCAAAAAGTTTGGTTTGAATCAGAAGACCTTCAAAAATTTCAGCGCTATACGCAGCTACGCAATGAAGGTAAAACGATTCGCTTTCAAGATGGGTCTAATGACCTGCCACTGACAACTTTGCTTTTTGATAGTACTTATGACCACTCAACGTTTTTGACGAGACCAACTCCGGGCTTTTTGATGGAAGTTGCTCAGGTAGAACTTGCCACAAACTATGTCGGCAATAAAATTTCCGATTCGAAATTTTTCAAGAAATACCCGGTTTTGACCTTTTTCTTAGTGGTCGCTGTAATTATGCTTTACTTTATAATCACCCGCGAACCTTAGTTCGCGAAGTCTGAATTTACTTTAACTGGCTTATTGTGAAATTGCTCTAACTGAGAATTTTGTAAACCTAGAACATCTTTTTGGTAAAGCATAACGATGGTTGATCCCATACGAAACATACCAAGCTCTTCGCCTTTTTTGATCGATAGGTTTTTGTATTCTTTAACCAGTGGTTTAAAAACTTTAAATTGATTGCCACGAATATCTGGATCAAAACTTAAAGCGATATCGCCAACGTTTGTTGCCGCTACGAACACCACACCCACAAGGCCGCGGTCAGTTTTAATTTCAACATACACACGCTCGTTGATCGAAAATAACTCGTGAATATTTGATGTTGACCAGTTGTTTACAGGCCATAAAGCGCCGGGAATATGAATGACTCGTTCAATCGTTCCATCAACCGGTGAATGTACGCGGTGATAATCTGTTGGGCATAGATAGTACGTTAAAAACGGGCCACCGCTGTAAATTTCAAAAGCTTTTTCAAAACCTGCAAAATCCTTAACGTGATAATGTTTACCTTTGGCTTGAATCAGTTTTCCTTCATCAATGATAGCGGCCTGAGTGATTACCGAATCAGCTGGGTGTAGGGCCCAAGTACGCCCTACCGGACGACGCCCTGGCTTTAATTTACGGATGAAAAATTCGCCCAGCGAAGGGTACTGCTCAACCGGAAATTCGGCTTCTTCAAGGTTAATATTGTAAGCTTTTGCAAAAATTCTAATGATTGGGGTCCAAATAAAGCGCGGTAAATGCAAATGAACCAATTTACCCACGATATAGCTTAAGTGACTTTTCGGTAAGAACCTAGTGATTGCTGCCATGGGGTGATTCTGCTACATTAAGCCCTCAATGTCGAAGATTTTTAAAGATATTAAACTCAAAATTGATGATGACTTAGAGTCACATCTGGAATGGCTCATGCCTAAGCATGGGGAATACCGCATCCTAAGAAAATCTGTCGATGCTCGTCAAAAACACTCGCCGCACTTTGTTTACACAATCGAAGTCGCCGAAGAAGGCGAAACGTTATCTTTAGAAAAATTTGAATTAGAAAAAATCAACCCTGATAAAAAAATCGACCGCCCGATCGTAGTCGGCACGGGTCCTGCGGGGTTATTTGCGGCGATTCGTTTAGTTGAACGTGGAATTCCGTGTTTATTATTTGAACGCGGTTCTGAATCTGCCGAACGTATTAAGGGTATCAATCGTTTTTGGCGTTATGGCGAATTAGATCCAAAAAATAATGTGTGCTACGGCGAAGGTGGCGCAGGTTTATACTCTGACGGAAAATTAATTACGCGTATTAAATCTCCGCATATTCCTTATGTGTTAAATCGTTTAGTGCAATTCGGAGCACCGGCAGAAATTCAATGGTTATCAAATCCTCATGTGGGGTCTGATAAAATTCGCCGGGTGATTCCTAAAGTGCGTGATTTTTTACGCGCAAATGGTTGCGAGATTCATTTTGATTCTAAAGTTGAAAAATTACTTTATGGCAAAGGTTCTATCAATGGTGTCGTGATTAAAGATGATTCTGGAAAATTAACAGAATACAAATCTGATAATGTGATCTTAGCCACGGGCCATTCGGCTGAAGATATGCTTAATCACCTTTTAGAATCAGGTGTGCATATCGAAGGTAAATCTTTTGCCATGGGTTTACGTATCGAACATCCGCAAAAGTTAATTAACAATATTCAGTACCGTCAGTTTTCTGAACATGAAAAATTGGGTTCAGCAAATTATAAACTTGTTCACCATGACGATAAAACCGGAATCGGCGTTTACAGTTTCTGTATGTGCCCGGGTGGTTATGTGTTATCAAGCGGAACTGAAAAAGATGGTATCGTTTGTAACGGTATGAGTAACTTTAACCGTAATTCTGAATTTGCTAATGCCGCAATCGTCGTGAGCATTCAGCACGAAAAATTATTCGGTAAAGACCTACTTGGTGGCATGAAGCTTCGCCGCGAGCTTGAAACAAACGCTTTTAAAGCGATTCGCGAAAACAAAGGTACTAAAGAGCTTCCAGCGCAAAATTTAGTTTCGTTCTTAAATCGTTCGAATAAAAATGTTTTACGCAAAACTTCATCGCCATCGGGCGTTCTTCCGATTCGTTTAGATGAATTACTACCAAAGTTTATGTATCAAAAGCTGGCTGAAGGTTTAAATAACTTCAACACAAGCATGAAGGGTTTTATCACTGAAGATTCACAGCTTTATGGTGTTGAATCACGCACATCATGCCCGTTACGTGTTACTCGTGACGATGAAACGCTAGAAAGCCTTTCGCATAAAGGTTTATACCCTTGTGGCGAAGGTGCTGGCTACGCTGGCGGCATTACTTCAGCCGCAGTAGATGGTATCCGCTGCGCTGAAAAAATCTTTGAAAAATTAAAATAGTTTCAGTTTCACAAAACTACTGAAAGCAAGAAAACGTAGCCTCGGCCCGCACTTGGCATTGGTCAGTGGTTTCTATCTGATAAACTTGCCATTTCGACGTTAAGAAAAAACCGTAAGCACATTTACGTTGGGCATAATGCTGGCCTTGATTGAGCGCTTCTTTCTCAGAAACTTTCGGATCGATAGGATTACACGCGGCAGATCCAATAGCTGTGTAGTTTGCACACCCGTCCATACAACCATTATGAACGTTGCATGACGTTGGCGGACACAAAATCGCTGCGGATGCCGTCATTGAAACCAAAGTTAATCCGGCTACAAAAGCTAATTTTATTAATTTGTTCATCGTTATCTCCTTATTTGGTGTTAGGCACCTAATTAACTATGGTTGACCTGATTAGTACAAAGTTATATCTAAAAGGTCAGTTATTGACCTTAAAACAAGGAAAACGGCCATGGAATACGAATGTAAGAAAATTCAGAAAACTTTAAAGACTTTGATGAAGTCTAAAAAAGCCACGTATGAAACTATGGCCAAAGCTTTAAAAACTTCGCCGGCCACGATCAAACGCCGCTTAAATGGCGAAGACTTAACCCTGCAACAACTTAGAGAACTTGCCAGTGCGCTTGATATTTCATTTTATGAAATCATTGAACTTTCAAAATATGTAAAACGTGAGCCGCACCTATTCACACCTGAACAAGAAAAACTTTTAGCTTCGGATTTTAAAATTAAAATGTTATTTCGCCATATCTTAGCGGGTTCTGGTTTTTCGCAGATTAAAACACAGGTAAAACTCTCAGAAAAAGATTTGCGTAAACACGCCCGCGATTTAGAAAAAGTCGGCCTAGCACAACTATTACCAGGTGATCGTTTTGTATCGTTAATTCACTACCCGGTTCGCTGGCAACCTAACGGTGCTCTTCACAAAGCCTACAGCAAAATGGTTTTAGAAAATATTTTTGCACGGATCGAAAATGACAAAGACCAAGCAGGATATAATAAAAAATTTGAATTGATTCTAAATGAAGAAGCTTACAAAAAATTCTGCGAAGAGATTCAAGGCGTTTATTCGCGCTATTTAAATCTTTCTGAAATTCATATGGAAACGCAGCCAGATCTTAGCCGCGTTGTTTCGGGATTACTATTTATAGACCGTTTTTCTGTCTGGGAAGATCAGAAATTAAGCCGAATTACTGACACTTAAATTTCATTTCAACAGTATAGCCGTTACCAAGAACAGAGTCTGTTGTTTGACCGGCTAATACACCGATTCCGCCAGCGTTACTTTCTTTTTGGCCACCGAATACGTAAGCGCCACTACCCACAGTTTTTAAAATTTTAGAAGCGGCTTTTCCGTTATTATAAGTTTTTTCGTCAACTTTGCCTGTGTAAGTTTGTTTTTCTTCAACAAAAGCTGCGTATTTATTTTGTTCTTTACAGAAGTGATTGGCTTGATCGATGGCATCGCGTTTTTGATCTTCGTCACCTTCAGTTTGAATAACCACACGGTGAATACCATCAGCTCCCGGGCGAACATCACGGTGATGTGCACAACCTGCTACGAAACCTGCGACTAAGATTGATAATAAAAACTTATTCATAAAGACACTCCTTAACTTTGATCTTAAGGATACCTCTCTATTTTTTGATAAACTACTTATTGCTTGTGACACTCGCCTTCTGGCCTGTCGTAAAAAAGCAATGTTGTGACTTAAATCCTACAAATTAGGACGATCGCCTCTCTGTTTGGCTTATTAACAATGCCTATAACCACAACACTTGCAGGCATTGTTAAATGAGATCAATATCTTAGGCTATCTAAAGTTAAAATGTTGCATACCACATAGACAGCTCCATTTATCACTCTGAGACAAAGCTGCCTTTAGTAACCTGTTATATCACCACACAGGTCGATTGGTCTTTAGGGTATTCTTCTTGCTTATCAGTATGATGTGCATGGGGGATACATGAAAAAATGTCTATTGGTTACGATTACACTCATATTAGTTACCTCTCCATTATTTGCGAAAGAGAGCATCTCTACTGAAAGTTTTAATACGGTTTTAGAAGAAGGACTATCAAGCGAGAAAGACATAAAGAAAAATATTGCACGCAACATCGGATCTGAAAGAGTGACTTTCGCTGGCGAAGTTATTACGGCCGGCCCCAGAAGACGTAATCCAATAAAATTTAATGTTTTTTTAAAAGAAGATGAAATCAGGTCGCTGTCCGACGAAGAAAAATCGGACAGCAACTAAGAATATTTTTAAGTCTATAAGTTACGGCGGTATTGGCCGCCGACTTCGTATAAGGCTTGCGACATTTGGTATAACGTACAATATCTAGCCGCACTCATTAGGGCTTCAAAGATATTGTTTCCGCTTAAGCAAGCTTCTTTAAGTTTTTTAATCTCAAGATCAGCCTGGGCTTTATTTGCTTTTTGCACCGTTTCGATTTGTTTTAGCTGATGGTTTTTCTCTTCTGTCGAAGCACGAGCTAACTCGATTTTCGGTGGAATATAACCAGCTTCTAAAGTTTTTGGATCAATAAATGTGTTCACACCAATGATCGGTAATTCGCCAGAGTGTTTAAGATGCTCATAGTACATCGACTCTTCTTGAATTTTTGAACGTTGGTACTGAGTTTCCATCGCCCCTAAAACACCACCGCGTTCAGAGATACGTTTAAATTCGGCTAATACCGCTTCTTCAACTAAATCCGTTAGCTCTTCAATAAAGTAAGAACCTTGATTGATGTTTTCATTTTTCATCGCACCGTATTCACGGTTAATGATCATTTGGATCGCCATCGCACGACGAACTGATTCTTGCGTTGGTGTCGTGATCGCTTCGTCATAGGCATTTGTATGTAACGAGTTACAGTTATCGTTTAACGCAACCAAAGCTTGTAACGTTGTACGAATGTCATTGAAGTCGATCTCTTGCGCATGCAAAGATCTGCCTGATGTTTGAATATGGTACTTTAATTTTTGCGAACGTTCGTTACCTTTGTAAAGGTCACGCATCGCCACAGCCCAGATACGGCGAGCTACGCGGCCTAACACCGTGTATTCAGGATCTAAGCCATTTGAGAAGAAGAAACTTAAATTCGGCGCAAAATCATCGATCTTCATGCCGCGAGACAAGTAGTATTCAGCAAATGTAAAACCATTCGATAACGTAAACGCCAATTGAGAAATCGGGTTCGCACCGGCTTCAGCAATATGGTAACCAGAAATTGAAACCGAATAGAAATTGCGAATATTTTTATCGATAAAGAATTGCTGGATATCACCCATCATCTTAAGCGCGAAATTGATCGAGAAGATACAAGTGTTCTGGCCTTGGTCTTCTTTTAAGATATCGGCTTGAACTGTACCGCGCACCGCAGACATCGTGGCTGTTGCAAGCTCACGCCATTCAGTATCAGTAAGCTTACGACCTAATTCTTTTTCTTTTTTCTCGACCTGTTGGTCAATCGCTGTATTAAAATAGAAAGCTAAGATCATTGGGGCCGGACCATTGATCGTCATAGAAACTGAAGTGTTCGGATTTACTAAATCAAATCCAGAATAAAGTTTCTTCATGTCATCAAGGCAGCAAATGCTTACACCTGATTCGCCCACTTTACCGTAGATATCCGGACGTAAATCAGGATCTTGGCCGTATAAAGTGACTGAATCAAACGCTGTTGATAAACGGTGAGCTTTTTCGCCTTTGCATAAGTAGTGGAAACGACGATTCGTTCTTTCAGGAGTTCCTTCGCCTGCAAACATACGTTTTGGATCTTCATCGGCACGACGTAATTGGAACACACCCGCTGTGTATGGGAATTCACCCGCAACGTTTTCCATTTTTAGGAATGTAAAACGATCGCCCCAGTCTTTATAACTTGGTAAAACGATTTTACGAATTTTTGTACCGCTTAATGACTTGGTCACTAAAGATTGGCGAATTTCTTTATCGCGCACTTTGAAAATTAATTCATCTTGCGCGTAGATGCGTTTTAATTCATCCCATTTTTCTAAAGATTGTAATTCTTCAGTTGTAAAACCTTCTGAAAATTCAGAACGTTTTTTAGCTACTTGATCTGCTGTAAGACCTAGATCTGATTTTAAATTCTCTAAAGCACCTAATTTTGATGCTTTGTCAGATAACGTTTTCACACGTTCTTTATATTTGTGAACTGTAGAAACGATTTCAGCTAAGTAGTTTTGACGATCCGGCGGGATCACCGTGTGCTCATCAGCTGATAAAACTGTTTCACGGTAAGCTTTTGGAACTTCTGGTAATGATTTTAATTCGTGTAATTTATCAGCCACCGAGAAGAATAAGTTATTCACTCCGCCATCGTTAAATTGCGAAGCTTGTGTTAAAAATACCGGAACTTGAACTTTATCATCCCAGATTTTACGTGAGCGTTTGTACTGTTTAGTTACGTCACGAACCGCATCTAAAGCCCCGCGACGGTCAGCTTTATTCACCGCTACGAAATCAGCGAAATCGATCATGTCGATTTTTTCTAATTGCGATTGCGCACCGAAATCAGACGTCATTACGTACATTGATAAATCAGAGACATCAGTGATTGCCATATTACCTTGGCCGATACCTGAAGTTTCAGCGATGATAAAATCAAAATCACATTTTTTTAAAAAGTTTAAAATATCTGGCAATGAGCTTGCGATCTCTTTACCAGAACCACGTGAAGCCACCGAACGCATATAGATATGCGGACGTGATAACGAGTTCATACGAATACGGTCACCTAATAATGAACCGCCCGTTTTACGTTTTGACGGGTCAACGCACACGATAGCAATTTTTTGTTCTGGATATGCATTTAAAAAACGTTGAGATAATTCATCGATTAAAGATGATTTACCGGCTCCGCCTGTTCCTGTGATACCTAAAATTTTCGGTGTGTTCGATTTACGAACGAAATTTGTTAAACCAAATTTTTCAGGTGTTACATCTTTCTGCCCGTTTTCAATCGCCGTTAGTGCAACACCTAACTGAGTTGACGGAATATTATCGCCAGCAAAAACATTCTTAATATCGTTTGATAATTGCGTCGGCATTGGAAAGTCACAACCTTCAACGATCATTTTGATCATGCCTTCTAAGCCTAAACGACGACCATCGTCCGGATGGAAGATCTGTGCGATGCCATACGCTTCTAATTCGCGTTTTTCATCGTGCACGATCACACCACCGCCACCGCCGTAGATTTTTACGTGCGCAGCGCCAGCTTGATTTAATAAATCACGAAGGTACTTAAAGTATTCCATGTGTCCGCCCTGATACGAGCTGATACACACACCCTGTGCGCCTTCTTGTAAAACGGCTTTCACAACATCGTTCACCGAACGGTTGTGGCCTAAATGGATAACTTCGGCTCCGAATTCTTGAAGCATACGACGAATGATGTTGATCGAAGCATCATGGCCGTCGAAAAGTGAAGCCGCAGTAACAATACGCACAGGATTCTTTGTCATAACTGGATAACCTTTGCTGACCTTCGGTCAGACTTAAATACCTTTAAAGTTTGGTTTTCTTTTTTCTGTGAAAGCTTTTGTGCCTTCAGTTGTATCGAATGATCCGAATAATCCACCAAAGATTTCGGCTTCATTTTCTAAAGCTTTTTCTGTTTCTAAATCAAAAGCTTGGTTGATTGAAAGCTTGGCTTTACTAACCGCTAACGGAGATTTTGAAATAATCATTTCTAATTTTTTGTTTACAGCCATCATTAACTCTGATTGCGGAACAACCTGAGAAACGATTCCTAAGCGAAGCGCTTCATCAGCTTTGATCATTTCACCAGTAAAAGTCAATTCACGGGCTTTTCTGATACCCACAGCGCGAGTTAAGCGAACTGTACCACCGAAGCCTGGAATTAAACCTAATGAAACTTCTGGTAAACCAAATTTAGCGTTGTCAGAAGCGATCATAAAATCGCAACCTAAAGCTAATTCTAAACCACCACCTAATGCAAAGCCGTTAACGGCTGCAATAACTGGAATCTTTAATAAATTTAATTCATGAAATACGCTTTGGCCTTTTTGCGCAAAAGCCACCGCTTGCTCATTAGACATATCTAACATTTCTTTAATGTCAGCACCGGCTACGAAAGCTTTTTCGCCAGCCCCTGTGATCACTAAAGCTTTTGCTGTTTCGAAATCAACTTCAGAGATTTGGCGAAGAGCATCGGCCATATCATTTAAAACCTGCATGTTTAAGGCATTTAAACTTTCAGGACGATTGATCGTTAAAACCCAAACGCCATTGTCTTTCGATTCAAGTTTAATTGTTTGATAATCTAAATTCATATTTAATTCCTTTTAAAATTCCTAAAAAAATAATTTTCAAAAACTCATTTCAGGTCGATCAAAATAGTCCATAGGCAAGGCGGAGGCTGCTGGCGAAACGGAGGCGTCCTTGTGGACGTCGGAGTCCGAGCCAGCGGCCGACAACGCAGTCAGATGGGCTATTTTGATTGAGCTGCGTAGTTGTAAAAACCGCGGCCTGATTTACGACCTAACCAACCTGCTTCTACGTATTTTACTAATAACGGGCATGGACGGTATTTTGAATCACCTAATCCATCATGAAGAACGTTCATGATCGCAAGACATGTATCTAAACCGATAAAGTCAGCTAAAGTTAATGGACCCATTGGTTGGTTTGTTCCTAATTTCATCGCATTGTCGATCGATTCAACTGACGCAATACCTTCATGAAGTGTGTAAACTGCTTCGTTGATCATCGGCATTAAAATGCGGTTTACGATAAAGCCTGGCATATCTTTTACTGACTCAACAAAGATCTTTCCTAATTTTTCAGATAAAGCTTTTGTTGTTGCGAAAGTCTCAGGTGAAGTTTGTAAACCTTTGATACCCTCAACTAATTGCATAAGAGGAACCGGATTCATAAAGTGCATACCCACAACTTTATCTGGACGAGAAGTAACAGCTGCAATTTTAGTAATTGAAATTGAAGATGTGTTAGAAGCTAAGATAGATCCGGCTTTTACAGTTTGATCTAACTCTTTGAAAATTTTAAGTTTTAAGTCGATGTTCTCAGTCGCCGCTTCAACAACGAAATCGCAGTCTTTAAGATCAGCCATTGCTGTTGTGGCTTTAACTTTACCAAGTAAAGCTTTTTTAGCATCTTCAGTCATCGTGCCTTTTTTGATTAAACGATCACAGCTGCCAGCGATAGTAGTTAGACCTTTATCTAGGGCTGCATTGTTGATATCAAACATCACCACATCGTAACCGCAAGCGGCTGCGACTTGTGTAATACCGTTACCCATTTGACCTGCGCCAACAACGCCAATTTTTTTGATAGATTCAACCATGACTTTTTCCTCCAGAAAGAAGCTTACATTTAGCTCGTAAAAACAATGCTTTGTTATAGCAAAGAACTGGTCTTGAATGAAACGACTTTACTCTGCCAGAATGAAAAGATGCTGTTTGTCATGGCTCTCTTAGGCACGATTTTGACTAGTTTTCCTGCTTTTTCCGCAGTCGACGCCGCTCCTGTAAAGCAAGCCCCTATTTTAAGCGAACTTTTCGCCGGCCGTCAGGTTAAAGAGATCCCATTTTACAAATCAAAAATGAGTATTTTTCCATCAGGTTTTGCAAGTTTTGATCGTCTTAACGAGCAAATGGTTTCTAGCGAAACAACAGATGCTTTTTACTTATCCAAAGATGACAAAAAAATCTCACCTACTTTAGTTCCAAACATTACAGCCTTTCACCTATCACGCGTGTGGGTTGAGAAATACACAAAACGCCGTGTTAAACCAAATAACGAAATGGATTTAGCAACCATTTTATTAAACTACGACACCGACCCCTACGATCGTGGTTTAGTGCTAACATTAAACGAAACAAAACTTCGCGAAAGTGCTGATATGAAATCAGCGGCACTTAAGACAATACCTAAATTAAATTATTTTATTCCGATCAGTTTTGAAAAAGGTTTTATCAAAATTTTATTTCAGGGAAAATTCGGTTTCATCGATATTAACGACTGTATTTCAAAATACGATTTCGCTAAATTTGCCTTCTCATTCAAATCAAAAACTAATACTTGGGAAGTTGTTACCCGCCGTGAATTTGACAACTTAACCACTGATAAAAATGAATCTCTTCACTTAGCTGAAATCAAAGGTTTGATCGTCGATCAAAAATTAGCTTACGCGTACAAAGAAAACGAACACTACCCTAAATGGACAAGTTTCAAATTAGTTAAAGAAAAATCAAAACCTTGGATTCAAAGTAACATCAAAGGTCACGGGCTTATCTGGTGGCAACGCCCCGAAGTTGAAATCTTGGCTAAAAATACAATTTCAATCGATGAGCTGATCAAAAAAGATATCTATTCAGTTTCTTTTCAAGCTGATAACCCGAAAAAAGGTTTAGCCTCGGCTGATGGCGTTTACATCACTGAAGATGGCCAAAACTGGAGCGAAGTCGCCCAATTTAAAAACTACTCAGGACCTGTTTACTACTACTCTGATTTACTCATGTTTGTTGGAAACTACCGAAGCGTTGACGGCGGAAAAACTTTTGAAAACTACATTCAAGTCGACAAAGTTTCATCAGCGATTACCAAATCAACAGGTGTAGCACCTAAGAAAATTCAAATCACAAAAATCAAAGTACAAAAGCCCTACAACGTAGTCATCGATGTACACACGGGAGCTCGCAAAGTACGCCTAAAATCCCCAATCTTCTCCCAAGATTGGACGCAAGTAAAATTCTAGAAACGAATTCCTTGTTTTCCAATTTTAAATTTTCCCCTTCAAGCGCGAGTTCTGAAAATTTTAAAAAATACCTCTAAAGCCTCGGACAAGCGGGGGTGTCACGAGCTTGCATTCGCAACCTCGCGCCCACCTCCGAACTGCGTTTTAGAGGTATTTTTTAAAATTTTTAGCATGTCTGAGTGGTTGAAGGGGAAAATTTAAAATTGGAATCAGCGGGCTCGGTTTTTACGAATTTTGCTTCGCCGTGTATATGTCGTTCATCATTTTGTAGATTTTTTCTTGCAGAGGGCCGCGTGTTTCTGTGGTAAAACCTTTTGTTTCAACTGGTGGTAATACGTGTAACTCAATCGTACGCTTCCAGCGATCACTGTTGGCCAGGATTTTTCCTTTGGGCCATACTTCGTAAGCGCCTTTGATCACAACGGGAATTAGTGGCACTTGCGCGTTGATGGCGAATACGAATGGGCCTGCTTTAAATGGCAATAATTGGTCTGAACGAAATCTTCCGCCTTCTGGTGATAGGCAGAAACGTTCGCCTCTGGCAAAACGCACTTTGGCTTCTTCGTAGACTCTGAAAACTTCTTCGCGGTTTCCTCTGGCGATGGGAAGTGTTCCGAACCTGCGCATGCACGCGCCTAGCACCGGGATTTTGAACAATTCGATTTTTGCACCGAAGCGGATATTGTGAAGGCCTTTACAGATCGTGAAAATATCCATAAAGCTTGCGTGGTTAAATAAAATCACAGCCCCTTTTACTTTTTCCATGTTTTCTAAGCCGTACACTTTTAATTCTACGTTAAATAGAAAAAAAGCTAACTTTCCCCAGGTTTCAACGATGTAGTTATCAAACTTACGGCGGTTAAAAATAATATTTGAAATAACACCTGTGGCAGAAAGAATAGCTGTGCCGATCGCAAACAAGGCCGTTGCGATCATCGCGCGAATATAAATTATTAATTTCATGTAGAAAGGATCCTTTTTTTAGCTGCTTGGATCTGACGATTCTTGTAGGCTTCGTGATCTGTATCGCCGGTTTGCATTTTTTCATAGGCGTGCTGATCCATGATCTGCACTTCAAACGGATAGAAGAAAGAAAATTCTTTCGTGTTCTGCCCGCCACTTGAATTTAAGCCTGGCGCAATTTTAATTAACTTACGGCAAATAAATTTAATATATCTAAAATCAATCGCCGAATACGGGTTATCTTTTCTGAAAAGTTTGATCAGCGGGTTTGTTGTCACCTTTAACTGTTGGCGAAGCAATCTATCTACTTTTTCAGAATCCATCATAAATTCTTTACCGTGCTTACGCTCTAAGTGTTCACACACCTGCAAGAACTCATCGACCGGATACATGTTGTTTGATGACTGATCCGGCATGATGTGCGGGTAAGAAATTAAATTTGCTTCAACCAACTGACGAATCACCTGGAAAGAATCAAAGATCGTAGGTGTTACAAAGCGCACACCGATTTTATCGTAAACTTTAACGGCTAGCGCATCAGGCTTTGCTAAAAGTTTGATAACCGTTGAAGTTGATGTTTTAAACGGTTTTGTTTGAAACTTATGAAGCTCGACCTTTGAGGCTTCATCATTATGCGGCTTTAAATACAATTTATCCTGATGAACAATTGCATTTTCAAACGGGATTAAAATCTGGCGCTGAATTTCTTCGGCAAAATGAGAAAACAGATCAGTCTCAGAATGCACGAATACGTGAATACAACGAAGCATCGCACACGCCCAGCGCTGAATATTTTGATCATCGTGGTGCGTGGCCCAAACTAAAAGATTACGTAAATCTTTTAAATGTTCAGGGTTGTGAATTTCTTTTGGAATTTCATCGATTTTAAATTTTAACTTTTCAGTGATTAAAACCACCGAACGTCGGTGAAAGTACCAAAGACGTTTTAGATCTTCACTACTTTCGTAATCAAAACCGTAGCTTTTTACAAAAGCATCAGCTTGTTCAAGATTTTGAATATAAAGTTTTGATTGATCTAAAGTCGAAGCTCCACCTGCGATAACAGATAGAGCTGTGGGATCGAACTTAAAATGCGAATGGCGAATCTTGCCTTTGTCTTGGTGCATTCACCAGATAGACTATTGAATAATTCCGCAGCGAGCAATATAGAATTGACCTAATACGCCTTGGGCTGCTGCTCCACCAGTCACATTTGTTGAGTTTACGAAGCTAACTTGGCCTGATAAATAATCACCGCTTAATTTTCCGTCAAATCTAACCTCGCCGTATTGATCTTTAAAGACCACATAGATCACGCCAGTTTGTGCGTTATACTGGCCTGCCGCAGCAGATGTGAACTCGATCGGGATTGGTTGGTATTGGTTAGAACCATCTATCGCTGATTGTAATACGTAGCTGTCGTAAACTTTAATTAAGATTTTAGACTGTTGTAAGTTAACTGTTCCGTTTGAATCAATTTTAAATGTTCCTTGAAAGCGAACACCCGTTTGATCGTTAGCACCGGCACTGATTGTTCCGACTTCAGAAGGATCGATTGTTGCTGATAATAAACCTTTAACGCGGGCTTCGAAGTTGTATGAAGAACTTTGATCGTAAATCGTACCTACAGAAGATAAGTTGCTATTTCCGCAGTAACTTTGTGTGAAAGCTCCGTTTGTTGTTCCAGAGATAGTTGCCGAGCGGCCACCATTTCCTGAAGTACGTTTTGATGCTTCCTTATTAGGGTTACATCCAACAAAAGATAATGCGATTAATGTTAATAGTACGGCTTTTTTCATAAAAGACTCCTACAAACCATTATTTCAAGACAAATGCCAAAAACCCCGTCTCACTTTGAGAAACGGGGTTTTCGCTTGTGAATTATATTTGATTTGAGAGCCTTAGGACAATTTCTGACTAGAATCTTAGACAGCTGTCAGGTTTGTAACAGGCTAATTACGGATTTGGATTATCCAAACAACGTTTAGCGATCTCAGCAATTGTCGGACGGAACACGTGCGTTTGATCATCTAAAATTGATAAGATTTCTTCTTGGCTTAAATTGTAATAAATCGAGCTATTATAAGCCTGAGCGCTTTCAGAAATGCACTCCATGAATGTGTGCGTGCGGGCCATAGAAATAGAGGCTGATAATAATAAAATAGTAGAAATAACGATATTTTTCATAAAGGCGGCTCCTTGTAATTAGATGCCCCTTTTATACAGGTGCTCCAGAAAAAACGAAAGTCAGAGTTTGGTTAATAAGGAAAAGCTACCCAAGCGTCAAAAGGTTAAACAGCCTTACTGACAGGTATCTTGAACATATTCTTTATAATCAGGTAACGAAGGGTGTGATTTTGTCGACCATGTCCACTGAAAGTCATCACATTTTTTAAACGACGGAAAACTAATAGATGTTAAAACGTCGAATAAATTATTACGCACACTGAAAATATAAGGAATCACCTTCTCATACATCCATGTCATTTGCGCATCGGCCATAAGGCCTTTTTGATGTAAATCTAAAGCGATTTCAACTGACGTTGCGTACCCGGTTTGTCCTGGGTGAAGCATTTTTCCGATTTCTTTTTTATCGCGGCTTGAATACAACTGATGAATGTAAGTGACTGACTTAATCCCCTGCTCTTCAAGCTCTTTACGGGCTTGCTCATAAACATCGACATCTTTTTCGCCATTATCACCGACCATCATCACAAGTGTTGGCTGATGTTCAGCGACAAGCTTACGAATAGTTTTATTTTTATGATCTGAATCAAAAATCACATCACGTAAGATAAGCTCACCCTGTGGAAAGCTGTTATTTTTTAAAAAATTTTCGTGAGAATTTTGCAGGTATTCAACGCCCGTGTCTTTTGAAGGGGCATTACTTAAATAGGCCACTTTATTTACGCCGGGGTTTTCATTTAAAACGAGTTGGTATAACGAAGCCATTCCCGCAAAAGGCGTATTAGAATCCCAGGTTCTAAATAAAACCGAAGGGCTCCAGGATTTATAGCTGATCACATGGCTGACTTTGATGGTGTCATCAATATCGCTGATTAAAAGGATTTTTTCTTTAGCTTGAGCTAAAACGTTGATCGAAATTAACAGTGTTAGAAAAAATAGTCTTTTCATATGCTTGGTCTTCGGTTGCGAACCACGGACCAAGCGAAAATAGATATATAAGTTTTAAGATCGAAAAAGCGTCTACTTAGTTGGCACTTAACCACTCTGCGACCGCCGCAGATTCGTTGATCACACGTTGGCTGATAGCTAAATCTACGCCGAAATACCCTACACCACGCAATTGGTGCGTATTAAACACCTGGGCACTTTTATTTTCTAAATTGTAATTAGAGTTTGTGTATTTAAATGCTGAAAACAGATTTTGATCAACCGAAGGCGAAAGTTTTTCTGTTAAGTATTCGCGCGCCGCTTGAGCGATATGGCAATTCACACAGTCCATACTTTCAGGATTAAATAACGCTGGATTTTCAATCGCATAAGCCGATTTTAGATTCGCGATAACTTCATCTTCAGTAAAGCTTGCTGTTGTTGTGGCACGTTCAACGAAAGCAGCTAAGTTAGCTTCTTCAGTTTTTGGCGGTTGAGCGATACCTGCACCGACATAACCTTTATCGTTTTTTAATTGGTTAAAAAACATTTGCGAAGTTAAACCATCCAAACGAGGAATTGGTCCGGCCACTAATTTGACATCAACAACTTCAGCACCTAAGAAACCCCACACGTCATTCATGCGACGTAGTACCATTACGGTTACGCGGCTTAGATTTTTTTCGCCCGCGTATTTTGTGATAAGTGTATTAAATTCTTTTAACGATGGGCTTTGATCGCGGTCTTTTTTCCAGAACGGATGAATATCTAAAGCGGTTTTTGCATTATCAATTTCAACCGTTTGAAATTTCTTTTTCCAGGCTTTTAGATCTGTTGTTAAATTTTTAAATTCTTCGTCGGTTAAAACGTAGAAACTGTGAAAAGCCGCATCGATAGTTGTCACATCAGTGCTTGTGGCTTTAACCGGCTGCCAAATCATACGCACTTGTTTTTGACAAGCCATCGGTGTCGGTAGCGGAAAGCAGTTATCAATACGAACCGCCATTAAACGAGTCATCGCATTGATTTCATTTTTTTCATGCTGCATATCCATAAACGGAAGCTGCATCACCATTGCCTCGGGCACTAAAGCTCCTTTATCTCCGGCTGATTGTAATTTTAATAAATTATTTTCTGAAGCGTTTGCTGGAAGTGGCATGATGTACGTTACATCATTTAAGCCCCACGATAATTCAGAGGCTTGAGTAAAAAACGGAAACGCAAAAACGAATGATAAAATTAATAATTTCATGCCCCCGAAGTTTTCATCAAACTTACGCTGAATCAATGAAGAAATCTGGGGGTGCAACAAAACGATTACAAGTTGAGAATTAAAATGCTTAAAACGCGGTCTTTATTCAACCAAATCTTAACCAACACTGTGTTGGTGCATATTTATGCGCTCGCGCACCATGCCGTAAATGGCAATGAAAAAGCCCAGCACAATAGCCACATCGGCCACGTTAAATACACCGGTTCTTGTAAATGGCGCTAATTGAAAATCCATGAACATAAAATCAATCACATGACCATTATCATGAGTTAAACGGTCGATCACGTTACCGATACCGCCTGCTAAAATAAATGAATAAGCCAATAAATCACTTAAAGACATTCTGTTTTTTACAAGTGACCATAACATCACAACTAAACCAAGAAGCACAAATAAACCAAAAACCACGAAACGAATCCAGCGCGGTAGGTCTCCGCCCATTCCTAAAAAAGCTCCTGGATTTTCTGCGTAGACGAATTGAAACAAACCACCCAAATAGATGATTGGTGCTTTTCCTGAAAGATGTTCAACAGCTAAAACCTTAGTCCATTGATCAACAGCCACAACACTGATTAAAATGATAAATAATATGAAAAGTCTATGGCCTGTTGCTAATTTTCTCATGATCTCATTCTGCTTAATTGCTAAAGCTTCCGCAACTGAAAAAGTCTCGCCTTACTTCGGGATTGGCTCAGATATGTTTATATTTTCGATAGATAGTTTTAACGCTGCTCAAAAAGAGCTTAACTATGAGCCCAACACGCCCGGGCTTTCACGCATTGGCTTAAGCGCTTTCGGTTTAGGAATCTCGTACGCCACGAGAAGCTCGGTTGCAGAGCTTGATAAAGATAAAGGTGAAAGTAAGTTTTTAGACGTTCAGCTAAGTTACAATAACACCAAGTGGGGCGCTGATCTTTACGTACAACAGTATGAAGGCTTTTATTTAAAAAATTCGTCTGAAGTGGGTGGCACAACAACTTACCACCTATTCCCCGATTTAAAATTTCAACATTACGGTTTAATGGGCCGCTATGCTCTGGATAATAACGGCGGTTTTTCAATTTCAGCTTTATTAAATCAGGCTGATGAAATCACTAAAACTGCGGGAAGTTATTTTCTAGTCGGCGGCTTTCGCCAATACAGCTTAGAAACTGCAAACACGATGATTCCCACTCCTCTTCAAGGCATTAACACTGAGATGGATGCTTTAAGAAAACTTTCAGTAAATACTTTAAATTTAGGTGTAGGTGCTGGAAAATACTGGGTTTCAGATTCTAAACTTTTTATCGGAGCAGTTTTTGATTTAACCGGAACTTACGGTTTATACAAATACACTTTAACAAACGATGAACAGAACACCGATTATTCGACGATCAGTTATTCTTTTAAAATCGGAGCTGGTTACGCTGGTAAAAAATGGCGCACCGGAGTTAGCGCCTATACAGACGCGACAACGCTTCAAGGTCTTGACCGTACCTACATAAAACCTCAGGCCACAGCGTTTTTTCTTTATGTGCGCTACGTTTTTGATTAAAAAAAAGGGCTTAACCGACAAGTTAAGCCCTTTTAAAACTCTATTTAAATTTTAGTAATTAGTTATAAAACTTGTTACCAGAGCTTGCGCGTTCAGCCAGTTTTGAACTTGGTGATAAACGAGCTTTTGCGTTTCGAGCTTGCGCATAATGAGTTAAGCGCTCAGCAATGTATTTACAACCTACACTGTCAGCGTATTTTAACAAGCCACCACGGAACGGCGGAAAGCCTGTACCCATAATCATCGCAAGATCTACTTCGTGCGGAGTTTCAACGATTTTATCAGCATCAAGTGCTAAACAACATTCGTTAACCATGGCAAATACACCACGCTCAACACACTCTTTCGCATCGTAAGGATTAGTGCGCGCGCTTAAGCCAAGCTCAGTGTACACCGACTGATCCACTTCAGTTTTACGACCGTTAGAGTCGTACTTGTAAAAACCTAAGTTCGTTTTTTGACCTAGACGTGATTTGTTCGCCGCTAATTTTTCCATAATAGGAGAAACTTCAACGCGATCTGGATAAGCGGCAGCAAAGATTTTTAAAACTTTTGCACCAACATCTAAACCCACCGAATCCATTAATTCAAATGGACCCATCGGCATTCCGAATTTTAAGTAAGCTTTATCAACTTCTTCAATCGACATACCTTCTGTTAATAAGAACGCCGCTTCAGCCATATACGGAAGTAATAAACGGTTAACTAAAAAACCCGGGCCATCTTTAACAACCACTGGCATTTTGCCCATTTTTTTCGATAACTCGAAAACCGTAGCAATTGTTTCATCCGAAGATTTTGGACCACGGATAACTTCTACTAGAGGCATTTTATGAACCGGAGAGAAAAAGTGCATACCTGCGAAATACTCAGGACGCGGATGACCTTCAGCCATATCAGTCACTGATAACGAAGATGTGTTCGTTACAATGATAGCATCATCACGCATATTTTTCGCAGTCTCGCCGATCACTTTCTTTTTGATATTCATATCTTCAACGATTGCTTCAACAACAACGTCTAAAGTTTTAAAACCTGAGAAGTCTAATGTTGTAGAAACAAGAGACGTTTTTTGTGAGAATTGGTAATTATCAATGACTTTTTTCTTCACTAATTTTTTCCATAAATCGTAGGCGTGTTTTAAAGCTTTTGCATTCGCTTCATTAGAAATATCTTTTACACGAACGCCGATACCTTTATCAGCTGCCACGTAAGCGATACCGCCACCCATAGTTCCGGCACCTAAAACACCGATATTTTTAACTGGTTTTGCTTTTACATTTTTATCAGCAACACCCGTAGATTTTTTAACCATTTCAGTTAAATAAAACACGTGAATTAAATTTTTAGAAATATCAGTTAAGGCACAACGAACAAAATGATCTTTTTCAATCTCTAAAGCTTTTGCACGGTTTGACATACCGTAAGTGTTTTTTACCACTTCTAATGCTTCAATCGGAGCTGGATAGTGACCTTTAGTCGCTTTTAAAGTTGCTTTTTTCGCTTGAGAAAACACAACACCTTTTAATGGGCCTTCTAATAAACCACCCATTAAACCTTTAGCTTTAAAAGTTTTACGACGCTTACCCTTGCCAGAAGATAAAATCTTTTCGATTTCTTTTTCTGCAAATGATTCTAGTAAGTTCGGATGAACTACATAATCTACTAAACCGATTTTTAAAGCTTTTTTAGCATTTAATAATTTACCGGCTAAAATTACATCAAGCGCTGCTTGAATACCCACAACACGTGGTAAACGAATACAACCACCAAAACCAGGTAAGATACCTAATTGTGTTTCAGGAAGACCGATACGAGTTGATGAATCTTCAGAAGCGATACGGTAATCACACGCTAAAACAAATTCACAACCACCACCCGCACACGCACCGTTGATTAAAGCCATTGTTGGCATCGGAAGATCTTCAACCATATTCATGATCTCTTGACCACCGCCAACGGCTTCACGAACCGCAGCTTCTGTTGTTAAGGCTTTGATTTCTTCAATATCAGCACCTGCAATAAAGATTTTTGGTTTTGCTGATTTAAAAACAACAAATTTATAATTTGAAGTTTTTAGTTTTTCTAAAAGAGCTTTAAACTCCATCATCACCGGAGTTGAAAACTTATTTACTTTTTCACCTGGTAAATCAAACGTAACATGAGCTACGCCATTTTTTTCTGTTACTGAAAAAGCTTTTCCTGCTGTAGTGCCAGTTGTTTGTGTGGTTTGCATTTCCATTTTTTCAATTACCCTTCGTTTTCAATAACCATGGAGCCGCCTTGGCCTCCACCGATACATAAAGTTGCTAAGCCGAATTGTTTATTAGAACGTTTTAATTCTTTTGCTAAAGTTAAAACTAAACGAGTTCCTGTAGCACCTACCGGGTGACCTAGCGCAATCGCTCCGCCATTCACGTTTAAGATGTCATCATTCACTGTTCCCACTTTTGTTGATAAGCCTAATTTTTCCTGAGCGAATTTGTCTGAATCCATCGCTTTTTGACAAGCCATAACTTGCGCAGCGAAAGCTTCATTAAGTTCTACACGGCCCATATCTTTCATTGTAAGACCCGCACGTTTAAGCGCGATCGGAGTTGAATACACAGGACCTAATCCCATTCTTTCTGGCTCACAACCCGCAAACGCGTAACCACGGATTTTTGCAATCGGTTTGTAACCAAGTGCAGTGGCTTTTTCGCGCGACATAATTAACATCATCGCAGCACCATCAGTGATCGGACACGCATTACCTGCTGTAATTGTTCCTGTCACTTTATCAATCATTGGTTTTAATTTACCTAAAGCTTGCATTGTTTGTTCAGCACGTGGACCAATATCTTCAGTCACTACGTCTTTGAAATCTGGTTCAACATAAAGCGAAGTCATTTCTTCAGCTAACTTAGCTTTTGCACCCGCTGCTTTTAAGTGTGACGCTAACGCAAAAGCATCTTGTGCTTCACGAGTTAAGCCCCACTCTTTTGCTAAAATTTCGGCTGTGCCCATCATGTTAATTCCGACAAAAGGATCTGTCAGACCTTCAACGATTGAAATGATTGGTTTGTATTTTGTTTTTGCCATCGGAGCTGTTGTGACCATCTCTTTGATTTGCGAAAGATCGGCTTTAAACCAATCCCAAAGAGCGGCTAAACGTTGCCCACCTGTTTTTGCTGATCCTAACCTTTCGATAATCGATGTGATCGACGGAGGCATAATCAATGGCATTTGCGACATGTTTTCAGTACCACCGACAAGCACTGCATCCATTGTTCCAGATTTAATTTTTTCGTAACCTGCAGAAATAGCTTCTAAAGCCGAAGCACAGTTACGGTGCACAGTTACTGCAGAAGTTTTTTGTGGGATTCCGGCATTTAACGCCACCACACGCGAAATATTTACGGCATCAGATGGTGAACCTGTGTTCCCGATGATTACTTCATCAACAACATTCACATCTAAGTTTGTGCGCGAAAGCAGTTCTTTCATAGCTACTTGGCCAAGTTTTGCCGCATGCACGCCTTTTAATTTTGTTCCTGCTTTTGCAAATGGAGTACGCACTCCTTCAACAATCACTACATCCCTGTTAGACATCATTTACCTCACTGTAAAACTAACCTAATTAGCCTACGCCCAAATTATAGCTAAAGCAAATGACGCCTATCAATATAGGACACAGGTGTTGTTGACCCTTTTAAGGGGTAAAACTTAGAATGAAAACTCTAGGAGTTTATTTTGCAAAAATCGTCTACTCACAACAAAACTACTCAATCTGATAAATCAACTGACCGTTCTAATTTTGATAAACAGGCCCTTGAATTCCACCAAATGGGAAGACCAGGCAAGATCGAAGTTGTCTCAACAAAACCGTGTAACACTGAGAAAGCATTAGCTTTAGCGTATTCGCCAGGTGTTGCTGTGCCTTGTAAAGTTATCGCGAAAAACCCGGAAGCGGTTTACGACTATACGACAAAAGGTAATTTAGTGGCTGTGATCTCTGATGGTACAGCGGTCCTAGGCTTAGGTAATATCGGACCTCTTGCTTCAAAACCGGTGATGGAAGGTAAAGGAATTTTATTTAAGAACTTTGCCGGCATCGATGTTTTTGATATCGAAGTTAAATCTTCTTCGGCAGCAGAATTTATCGCTGCTGTTAGAACGCTAGAACCAACATTCGGTGGTATCAATTTAGAAGATATCAAAGCCCCTGAATGTTTTGAAATCGAAGAAACATTAAAGAAAGAAATGAATATTCCGGTATTTCATGATGACCAACATGGAACAGCGATTGTTTCTGCAGCCGCTTTAATAAATGCCTGCCAAATCGTAGGTAAAAAACTTTCTGAAATTAAATTAGTTGTTAACGGCGCCGGTGCTTCAGCCATTGCTTGTACAAAACTTATTGTAAGTCTTGGTGTAAAAAAAGAAAACGTGATCATGTGCGACACAACGGGCGTGATTTACAAAGGCCGCACTAACGGCATGAACAAATACAAAGAAGAATTTGCCAATAACACAACAAAGCGCACTCTTTCTGAATCACTAGAAGGTGCCGATGTGTTTTTAGGGCTTTCTGCAGCAGGTGCTGTCACTGGTGATATGGTGAAATCAATGGCGAAAGATCCAATCATTTTCGCGATGGCAAATCCTGACCCAGAAATTACACCGGATGCAGCGCGTGCGGCTCGCCCTGATGCGATTATCGCGACCGGCCGTTCTGATTATCCTAACCAAGTGAATAACGTTTTAGGCTTTCCGTCGATTTTCCGTGGTGCCTTAGATACTCGCGCAACTCAAATCAACGAAGAAATGAAATTAGCAGCAGTTCACGCGTTAGCAGAACTTGCCAGAGAAGAAGTTCCTGATACAGTTTCAGCAAGTTATGGCGGACAAAAATTTAAATTTGGCCGCGATTACTTAATTCCAAAACCATTTGATACACGCGTATTAATGTGGGTAGCTCCAGCTGTAGCGAAAGCTTCGATGGATACTGGTGTGGCTCGTGTTAAAATCGATGACTGGAACAAATACCATGAGCGCTTAGAAGCGATTCAAGGCCCACAAAAAGTATTTATCCGTTCTGTGATCAATCAAGTTCACGCCAATAGCGAACGCCAAGGAGCGCTTCCACGTGTTGTGTTTCCTGAAGGTGCTAGTTCTAAAATTTTAAAATCTATTCGTGCTTTAATCGATGAAAAAATCTGCAGCCCGATCGTAATCGGTAATCCAGATACAATTCGCGCTAAAGCTAAAAAACATAACGTTGATATGGACGGCATTGAGATTTTAAATATCCAAGGTCACCCTAAATATCACCAGTACGTTGAAGAACTTTACAAACGTCGCCAACGTAAAGGCGTAAATATTAAAGAAGCTGAACGTTTAATGAATGACCCAAGCTACTTTGCTTCGATGATGATCGATCAAGGCGATGCTGATGGCATGGTTAACGGCGCCACAACAAATTACGCTGATGCGGTAAAACCAATTCTTCACACAATCGGTTTAGCCAAAGATCACGTACCGGCTGGTTTAAATATTTTAATTTCTGATAACAGATTTTTATTCTTATCAGATACGACAGTGAATTTTAACCCGACAGCTGAACAGTTAGCCCAAATCGCGATTCAAACAGCGATTGTGGCTGAACACTTTGGCCAAAAACCAAGAATTGCTATGTTAAGCTTTTCAAACTTCAGCGGCGAAAACGGAACACCTGCAAAAATGAGAAAAGCTGCTGAAATCGTTCGTCAAATTCGCCCGGACTTAATCGTTGAAGGTGATATGCAGGCTGATACAGCAGTTAATTCTGAAATTCAAAATCGCATCTTCCCGTTCTCACAGTTAGGTGGCGAAGCGAATGTATTGATTTTTCCGAATTTAGAATCAGCAAATATTTCTTACAAACTTTTACAGCAATTAGGTAAAGTAGAAGTTATCGGCCCATTCTTAATGGGCGTACGTCGTGCAGCGAATGTGTTACAACGTACAACGACAGAAGAAACTATTTTTAGCTCGGTGGTATTAACAGCCCTTGAAGCGCAGATCATTAAAGATCGCAGACAGGTAAAACACTAAGTATGGTAACTAACTAGTGAACGAACTAAGAATCAGAGACAAAGACAAAGTTATCGTGGTGGGTGTAGGTTTAAAGACCGAACCCTTAACCGAGATCAAAGAAAATCTTTGTGAACTCGAAGAACTAGTTTCTGCGGCCGGTGGCGAAGTCATCGGCTCAACCGTTCAAGTTTTACCTCAATGGAATCCAAGTACTCTGATCGGCTCTGGAAAAGTGACCGATATTAAAGAAATGGTGCAAGAATCCGGTGCGCAAGTCGTTGTGATCGATCACCAGTTATCAGGTATTCAATCTCGTAACTTACAAACTGAAATCGGCGTGCGCATTATCGATCGTACGCAGTTAATCTTAGATATTTTCGCACAACGTGCGCGCACGTACGAAGGTAAACTTCAAGTAGAGCTTGCGCAGCTGTTAGATCAAATGCCCCGTATGATCGGCGCTTGGCAAGATTCATTATCACGTTTAGGTGGCGGTATCGGAACCCGCGGCCCCGGTGAAACTGCGTTAGAAAATGACCGCCGTCGTGCTAAAGAAAAAATCGCTTTAATTAAGAAAAAACTTGAAGAAGTTTCACAGCACCGCTCACAACACAGACAATCACGCCGTAGAAACGAAGTTCCAAGCTTTGCTTTAATTGGTTACACCAACTCTGGCAAAAGCTCTTTATTAAATCGTTTAACCGGCGCGCAAGTTATGGCCAAGAACATGTTATTTGCGACTCTTGATCCAACGACAAGAAAAGTTTTTTTAGATGAAGGTCCACCAGCGGTAGTCACCGATACCGTAGGATTCATCAGAAAATTACCAACTCAGTTAATCGAAGCCTTTAAAGCCACACTTGAAGAATCTGCTGAAGCTGACATCTTACTTCATGTCATTGATTTATCATCGCCGAATATGGAGCGACAAATCGAAGTTGTTGATGGCTTAATTAAAGAATTTAAATGGGAAGATAAAAAAATCATCCACATTTTTAACAAAGTCGATGTGGCTTCGGTTGATCGCCAATTCAGAGTAAAACAATTTCCGCGTGTGTTTGTAAGCGCCCTTACAGGACAAGGTTTTGAGCAGCTTAAAAAAGTGATGGCTGATTCAATCAACGAAATGCAGACAGAAGTTGAATTGTACTTCTCACATACTCAGGAATTTAAAATCTACGACCTAAGTCGAGAAGCTAAAATCACCCGCAAAGAGCCTGCTACAGAGGGAACCGTGTGCTACGCACTGATGACCCCGACCTTAATCAACAAGTGGCGTGATTTCCTCGTAAAATAGTTAGTTTACTTGCTACAATCTAAGAATGATAAATCTTAAATTTATTCTTGTGGGCGCGGCTTTAACTTTAACGTACTTTCCGTTAACAGCGCAGGCTGCGGGCGATCAGTGTCTTTCAGGAACAGCTGGAAACAATCATCTGATTCAACAATTAGGACGAGCTAAAAACTCAAGCCAAATTACTGCAAAACTTACTCACAAATATAATTTAGAGCATGCCCCGGTTGAACCCCCTTTAGCAGGATGTGCGGCTTGCCAACAAGGCCCAGGTACCGGCCCTTTAAGTTTAAACAATAAAGCGACCGCAGAAATTCTTCGTAAAGTTGCGCCTGATGCCCGCTTATTACTTCGCACAGATTGTCTTGCCGCTTCAGGAAAAGTTGATGCGCCAACGACTGAATTAAAATGCCCTGAAGGAAAACTTTCTTCAAAATATAATTTCTGTTTTGATTCGAATTTAATGCGTTATCAAAATGCAGTGATTACTGATTTTTACAAATGCGTAAAGAAAATGACAAACCTTCCGTTAACACCGGCAGGTCTATTTGAAATGTATTCTTTAGAATCTGGTTTTAAACCTCACTACGCTTACAATGGTGGTGTTGGTGTTGGCCAGCTTACTGGAATTTTTGTCGATGACATCAATCAAAAACACCGTGGTTTTGGTATTTTAAAAAAAGTGGCTAATACTTCTGATTCAGATTGCGATATCGCAAAAAAAATCGCTGAAAAAGATATTAAAAAGCCAGTGCGTCTAAATAACAATCGCTGTAAGTTTGTTGAATACGGTGAAGGTATGGAGCGTAACGTTTTATACACTTTAATCGGCATGGCCAACTCGTGGGATAAAGATATTGAACCAGTTATGGAAAGCTATATCAATAAACACAAAGGTAACCCCGCTCTTCCGCGCGCAACTGAGTTAGCTTTGCTTAATAGCTACGGCCCAGGTGGACGTGCTGCAGCCCGCGCTGCTGTTCGCCGCTTAACGAAATTATCTCCGACTCAGTTCATTAACCAAATTCAAAAACCAATGTCAGGCAGCAAAGGTACCAACCTTACCGTTTACGTTGGTAAAATGCAAAAAAGGCAAAAGCAATTACTTGGCGATATGTCAGCTGATCAACGTGCAGCTTACAATAAAGAAGGAGCTCGTTCATGCGTAAACAACTAGGATTAATCACATCTCTTCTAATCTCTTTGTCAGCTTTAGCTTCGACACCAACTTCACTTTCACCGGAATTAAAAAAAGATTACGATGAGTTTCAAAGATCTTACGAAGACGCCGTTACGGTTTCTGGCGATAAAGCTAAATTTTTAAAAGAATTTAAAAATATCGAAGCGGGTCTTCAGAAAAAGTATAATGCTTTTGATAAAAAAGAAGGCCAAAAGTTAACTGCCGAAGGTAACCAAATGGCCTTAGATATCGAAATGCTTGAGCCGTTAAAAATTATCGCTGAAGGTAACGCTTCTAAAGAAAGCTGTTCAAACGCTGAATTTATTAACGAACTTAATAACCAATCAGATGCTAAAGCTTACGAAAAGTTAAAAGCACAAATCACTAAGCTTTGCAGATAGAACATCGTTAGACCACGCCGGAATGTTGCACGATCAATAATCCGGCTAAAACAATACACAAGAAGATATTAAGTTTTTTGAAAAAATCCACTGTCATAATTCCCCCTATTGTTGACACTTAACTTCAGGAATATCCTGAAAAGTATTTCTCTTAAACGACTTCGGCAACTGCCCCATGGTGTAAGTTGTCGTTGTCGGTCTTAAATCATCAGTTACGTTAGTAATAAAATAGTTATGCTGATTCCACACCGCACGTGTTGGCATCCATGAACCTTGAACCGTTGGGCCGAACACACGCACCCCATTCATTTTATAAAAAGGACTCTCTGGCATTGCATCGTATGAATATGAATTTTGCGCCACCACTAAATCAGCGTAACCATCACCGTCAGCATCTGCCACAACCGGATATTCACTTAAAGTACCACTTGGATTTTTGATCTCCCAAACTGAACGTAAATTTAAAGATCCATCTAGTTCGTAAATTCTAAGATACTGTTCATCGGCGTAGACGATTTCAGGCTTTTTATCTCCGTTAAAATCAAACGAAGCCACTCCGGTTTTACGTGATGAACAATCACGTGTTAAGCTTCCCGCAATTTTATTTCCGTTAACATCATAAATTGTTAACGAACGACCTGTGGCTACAGCAATCTCTAATGATTTTTCATCACCATCAAAATTACCGATCGTAGCCTGACCACCGCCGATCGTACCTGAACATGTATTTTCAGTGTGTTCAGTTAAAACTTTATCTACAAGAATTTTACCTTGCGATGAATAAACCTGAAATGTTCCGCCACCGACTAAAACAATTTCAGAACCCGGTTGATTATCATAAATATCTGCAACCGCCGGAAAGCCTGTTTTATTAAATTTAGCAATTGTCTTACCGTACATATCCATAATGCCCATGGCGTTTACGATATTCATCTTAGGTTTTGAACTTGGTTGTGCTAACTGCAAATTCACCGGAATATTATAACCCGCTAAAAGCTCAAGCTGGTTTTTGATATAAGGCATTTTGTTTTTTTCAGAAACCACAAACCCAGGAGCCACGATATCAGCAATGCCATCGCGGTCTAAATCAGCCGCTGATAATGAGTCATCAGCCACTGTTGCACTTGTTGGTTTATTAATAATCCAACGCTGGGTACCGTCGTAATTAAGGGCAATCATATTTGTGCCAGAAGCCGCTTTGTTTAAATAAATCACTTCGGCTTTGCCATCACCCTCGATATCAATTAACAACGGCGCAATCGTGCCATAAGCCATAAGCTCTGGTTTATTTGCAGTCCACTCTTCGTGACCATCAGCTCCGTTAATCACACGAATATAACCTGAAGAGGTGTAAGCGTTACCTTTAAAGGTTGTAAAAACAATCTCAGGAACACCGTCACCGTCAAGATCGCCCACCACAGGTGTTGACATCACTTGATTATATAAGGGCTCAAAACTTTTTGAATAATCCCATTCGAATTTAAGTTTTGGTTCAATCTCTACAGCCGTCATCTCACGACAAATCGGAACTTCAATGGCCAGTGACGCCGGATCAACCTTGAAGTCCATTTGCGACGAAGAACAATTCTGGAAAGAGAAAAGCAAAGTCGGAACAAGTACGAATGTAATCAAAAGTACGCGATGGCGTTTTGCTAACGCATGACTTAGCCCCATAATCCCCCCAAGAGATTGGTGTTTTTCGAAGAACTTAAATTTGATGAGTGATTTCGCTTAGAAAACGCAAAGAATTAAAGTCGGTAATACGATCAGTACGAATAAAAAAATCTGCTCCTGCTTTGCGGACTGCTTTCCTGATTTAATATACATGTTTCTTTCCCCCACCCGAGAAAGTATAAAGCAAAGCCCTAGCCAAGTGTTTAAACCGACAGTATGAGTTTTAAATGCAATTTGAGCGAATAGCTTATATGCAGTTTTTAAAAGTGGAGCAGGCTTAAGTTCATGACTTCACACAGCCTTTTGAAAGAGTTCATCAAACATTAGACATGTCAGACTTACTGTCATGTCTTTAAATGAGACGAGACCGCAGACTATCCTTGGCGTTGCTGAATACGATTTTCACGGCGCTTCTTAGCCGCTTCAAAACGGCGCTTTTCTACGTCCGTTTCTAAAATAAGACCTGGAACTTTAGTGGCTCTTCCATCAGAACCTAAAGCCACAAATGTAAGATATGAAGAAGCCGTATGAAAGATCTCGCCTGTTTTTGGATTTTCAGCATCAACACGAACACCGATTTCCATTGAAGAAGTAGATACGAAATTGACTGAAGCTTTAAGGTTTACAACCCAGCCCTTTCTAACAGGAGCCACGAAATCCAAACGATCAATAGAAGCTGTCACCACTTCACGCCCCGAGTGGCGCTGAGCTGCAATTGCCGCACAGATATCAATCCATGACATAATGGTGCCCCCGAAAATCGTATCAATTGCATTGGTGTGTGAAGGTAAAACTAGTTGGGTCATGACAACCTGAGAACGAGAAACCGATTTAGACTCTAACATGATGAGATTCTCCTCTCTACAAATTATCACTGCAGAAGACAAAAAAAAAGGATGATCTTTCGATCACCCTTTTAAGATTTATTTAACTAAATCAACTTAGGATTAAACGCCTAAGTCGCCATTGTTACGGCCGATACCGCCACCAGGTAACGTGATAGTTGTGTTACCAGCAGGGATCGTTTGCGTAGCTTGCGTATTGAATGCAGTTGCTCCAGCAGGTTGAGTCGCTTCAACACGTGCTTCAGATTCAACAAATCCAAGGTGAGGTAAGCACCATACGATAAGTTGTGCGCGTGATTTAACATTCATTTTTTTGTAGATGTTTGTTAAGTGAAATTTAACTGTTTTTTCAGTTACGAAAAGTTGATTTGCAACTTCCTTGTTCGAAAGTCCTTTAGAAACTAGTTCTGCAACTTCCGCTTCACGATTTGAAAGACCCTTTTGAATTAAGATATCTCTGAGCATCCTTGCTCCTCCTGCTTAATTGTTTTTTTGTTTACTATAGCTACTTTTTCTTTGTGTCACTCTGAGACTAGTCTCGATTTCCTTATCTCGACTTTGTTTCAGTTTGAACAACAACAACCTGAATTTAAGTCTGACAGACTTTTGGAAGAACGCAATACCTATGTCTTTTATTTTTTTAAAAACTAGACCGCCCCCCGTCAAAACCATGAAAAAATCGTGAAATAAGTATATTTCTACACAAGAATCGCCGTGGACTAACCGATTAGTAGCCCTGAGGAGTCCAGTATGTTTAGTCAAAATACCAAGTTTTTAGTCGTAGATGATTTTGCAACAATGCGAAAAGTAGTTAAAAAGGTTCTTACCGAATTAGGCTATACAGATATTCACGAAGCCGAAGACGGAAAAGCCGCTTTTCAATTAATCCAAGATGCCGCCAATGGCGGATCCCCCTTCCAGTGTATCGTTTCCGACTGGAATATGCCGAATATGACAGGCCTAGAATTATTAAAAGCCTGCAAAGCTGACGCAAAATTTAAAGATACACCTTTCATGCTGGTCACAGCTGAGAGCGAAAAAGAACAGATCATCGAGGCCGCTAAAGCCGGTGTGTCTGAGTATGTAGTTAAGCCTTTCAACGCTGCCACTTTAAAAGAAAAATTAGGCCGCGTGTACGCAAAACATAACGGCGCAAAGGCGGCATAGGTGTCTACCGCATTAAAACTTTCCACTTTAAAACACCCTATTTTCGAAAAATTAGTGGTGGAAAATATCTGTGCTGGTATCAAAGATACTATCACAAAGCTTGGCGCATTTACCTTAGAATTTAAACCGCATTTCTTTGCGGCTTCTTGGGCAGTACCAACGCCAATTTCGGTTATCGTTAATATCAAACAAAACGAACAACCGCTTCAAGTGCGCTTTCACTTTGATCCAAAACCAGTGATCGAAATTCTTGAAGGTATGTTAGGTGACAAGGTTGATCCTGAATCACAAGACATTCTTGATGGCGTGGGTGAAATCAGTAACATGATTTATGGCCTTATTAAAACTAAAGCAAGTACTGCAGGTTTTCAATTCGGCATGGGCCGCCCTGAAGCTTGTTTTACAAAGAATCTTCCACCAACGGTAGCCGCTGGCCAAAGCTTAGTGATTCCGTTTACGGTCAATGGCAGTATCTGCCATTTCGAATTTATTGTTTTCGAATAATTAGTTCAATTTACGATATTAAATTCTGATTCTTCAAATAGGTCAGGGCTTCAACAGAAGTCCTGATTTTTTTTTCAAACTGCAGGCGGCGTACAAGCTGTAATAGCGTTGAAGTCTTTGCCGGCTCGCATTTTCCGACTAAATCCCCACCTGTTAATAACGGCTTTGGATGTGTTTGCAAGTACTGTTTTACATCAGCTAAATAAGTCTGAAGACAATCCCCGCTTAGCGCAAAAAACTCTAAAATACTTAAAACCATATCGCGCTCACGTTCTGAATCAACCGCTAACGCCATATCCAGTGCGGGTTTTTCTTTGCTAAGCTCTAAGTGATAATCGATCGCCTTTTTAGCTAACAACACTTCTTCTTTTGAACATTTAAGACGGGCTTTTAAAAATTCAGCCGCTTCTGGGGCGTATTTCCAAAGAACTACAACATTCATCACCAGCTGCTGATTCGCTGAAAACGCGGTCTGCTTCAATAAAGGAAGCTTTACCGACTGATCAGAATTAATTTCAGCCCCCAGTGAAAACCAAAGTTTCTGGGTTAAAGCTTGCGACCAAAATTCAACTTCGTTATGGCTATTAACGATTTTTAAAACTTCTTCGTAAACGCGCTCGCCGCTAACGGTACGGATTAAATCTGAAAGATTTAGGGCCGCCTGCAAATCGGCCTCGGGCACCGAAAAGCCAAACTGCGCTTTAAAACGCGCAAGTCTTAAAAGACGTAAATGATCTTCGTTAAACCTACGATGTGCATCGCCCACACATTTAAGCACTTTGTTTTGCAGATCTTCAACACCGCCCACAAAATCAATGACTTCAAAATTTTCTAAATCATAAAATAAAGCGTTAATCGTAAAATCGCGGCGGTTCGCATCTTCCAGCGGTGTTGCGCGCTTAATTGTCTGCGGTCTTCGGCCGTCAACATAGTCGTCTTCGTCACGAAACACTGTTAAATCAATTATTATGTTTCGGCCCTCAAAATGAAAAGGCAGCTTATAAACACCGAACTTCTGCCCAACTAAAACCGCTTTAGGAAAGAGTTCTAGGATTTCGGCGTCTTCGGCGTCTGTAACCAAGTCAATATCTTTAGGTGTGCGCCCTAACCAAAAATCACGAACTGCCCCGCCAGCGACCCAGCAGGCACGCTTTTTCTCAGCTAAACGATGAGCAATCTTGTAAATAAAACTCGCTGACTCTAACAAATTCAGCTGATTGGTAAAATCGATTTCATAAACAGAGTGACTCATATACACTATCATTCATGGTTTCAGGGCCAACCTCAATAAAAAATAATGTCGATCCGAAGGATCGCAAGAATATATTCAAAGATCCGTTGGATCTTATGCGCGACACAGAATTTAAAGCGCATCTTAAAGCTATTAAGCTTGAGCAAAATTTTGATTTAGTCAGCGCAACAGCATTGACTAAGCCCATGACCATTGAGTTTTACAAAAACTGGATCGCCGGCGGTCAGCATGGCGATATGAACTATCTTGAAACTCACCTGCCAACAAAAGAAGATCCGACAATTCTTCACGAAAGCTTACGTTCTGCAATTACCGTGGGCTTTCATTATTTTCCGGCTATTCGCCCCTACGAAACAAAAGTTCCAGCGCGTGCAGCGCTTTATGCGCAGAACGAAGATTATCATTTCTGGCTTAAAGAAAAATTAACGGCGGCGATTGTTTATCTAAAAGAAAAATACCCGAACGAACATTTTCTTCAATACGTGGATTCTGGCCCGGTGTTAGAGCGCGATCTGGCGTACCAAGCAGGCCTTGGCTGGTTTGGCAAAAACACGTGTATTATTCATTCACAAAAAGGCAGTTTATTTTTCTTAGCTGAAATTTTAACTTCGCTTGAAGTGACTGAAAAGCTTCCGCTTCATGAAGATCTTTGCAAGAACTGCACAAAATGCATTGATATCTGCCCCACGGGCGCGCTTTCTGGCGATAAACAACTTAACGCCAATAAATGTATTTCGTATTTAACAATTGAATCTAAAACTGTAGCGCCGGTTGAATTACGCGCTAAAATCGGCGATTGGTTTTTTGGCTGTGACATGTGCCAAACGGTCTGCCCGTGGAATCAAAAAAGATTAAATGTGCTTTTGCCTGATGACAGTAAAAAATCACAACAGCTTGTGACAACACTTTCGCAAGAAAAAGAACAAGAGTTAGAAAATTTCTTTCGTACGATTTTAGAATCTTCGAATAAAAAAATTCAGAAAATGTTTTACGGGACACCCATGTTACGTTCTGGCGGATTTGGCCTAAAACGCAACGCCATGGTAGTTATCGCTAACCGCCGCATGACAAACCTTAAACCTTTAATTGAACCGTACGTGCAAGATGCAAAACTAGCCGAGCTTGCGCGCTGGACACTTGATCAGCTTACTTAATACCGACCGCGTGCTTCCACTCATCAGTGGCTGTAATAATTTTTCGGGCTTTTAAATCAAACAACGCAAAAACAACAATCAGCTCAGCACACACTTCGCCTTTATCGTTAATCATCTCTTGTTTTAATTTTCCAACTTTGCCGTTGTACTCGGTGCACTCTACTGAAATTTTAATTTTGGTGCGGGCGTAAAGCTCTTTTAAAAAACGCAAATGCGCTTCTAAAATAACTGGGCCCTGGCCTGTTTCTTTGATCTTGGCTAAACCAAATCCATTTTGTGTGATGATATCCCAGCGGGCTTGTTCAAAAAGCTCTAAATAACGAGCATTATTCATGTGACCAAAAACATCGAGATGAGTTTCTTGCACTGTCGTTTCATAGAAAAACATAGCTACCTATCTTACGCGAGCCTTCGGCTCGACTTATGTGAGTTAGACGCAATTTTAATCACGTTAACTATTCCTTGTTTTTTATTGTGAAAAATTTATAAAAAATGATCAATAACGCATTCTTAACGCCAAGCATAATATTTTTCTGAACAGTTTTTTAATGACTTCAATTTCACGGCGTGTTTTTTGACTTGTATGCGAAGAATCAAACCTGCATTTAAACTTGTAGTACTGCTGACAAACCTGGTGTTTTGCTTCGCTTTTTCGAGCACAGCTCACGCTGATGAAACGATTAAGGGCCGCATCAAGAAAATCGACAACACGTACCTTTTGGTCACTAAGAATCAAATTGCCTACACATTAGACTTCACTAATGAAGTTTCTGAACAACAAATCAAACGTTTAAACAACGGTGATTTTGCATCCGTTACGGCTAACTTTAGCTCAATTGCTTCAAGCCTTATTTATGTGACTTCAGTTGATTACGTCGGCTTAGAAAACCTTATCGGTGTTTGGCGCAGCGAAACTGATATGTGTTACGAATTTACGTCATTTACCCGTTTATACGTTTTTGCCCCGAACAACGAAGGCCAATGCGAGCGCGATGTTAACCCGGATAAATACGGTAAATATAACTACTTCATCAACCCGGATGTGGGTGCTTGGACGATGTTAATTTCTAACTCAAACAGCGAATTTTTCGGCGAGCTTAGCATCATCGAAAAAGATCATCTTGAAATAGAGTTGTTTGATAACCAAACTGACGCTACCCTAGGAACAATAGTTCTTAGGAGATAAGCTTTTGTTTCTACCTGTATCACAAGACATATTTTTTACTAAAAACGATCCTGAAGATATTCGCCTTGGCGATTTAGCCCACCCTATTAAATTTGATGACCTTAAAGCTAACGAATTTGTTATCTTTGGTTACCCTGACGATGACGGCATTAAATTAAATGGCGGTCGCACAGGCGCAGCTTTAGCGCCAAAAACAATTCGTCAGTTTCTTTATAAAATGACGCCTTCTTATAAAAAGGCCATTGTTAAAAGCAACATTCACGATTACGGCGATTTGGCTCTGACAACCGGAGACATCGCTGTTCGCCACGATATGGCCCGTAAGCATTTAGTTAAATGTCTTATGAAGGACGCTAAAGTGATCTGCCTTGGCGGAGGCCATGATTACGGTTTTGCTGATAGCGCAGCCTTTGTCGACCGCTACCAAAGCACACATAAGAAAAAACCAATCGTTATTAATTTTGATGCTCATATGGATGTGCGTCCTCCAAAAAATGGACCCAACAGCGGAACACCTTTTTACCGTTTATACGAAGAACACCAAAATCGCTTTCAGCTCATTGAAATCGGTATTCAAAACCAATGTAATTCGGCTCACCATATTCGCTGGGCGAAAGAGCGCGATATTCAAATCGTAGATTTAGACACCTTAAACAATTCTGGTTGGGGTGCTGTTTGGACTCAGACAGCTCTTAAAGATTTAGAGCCTGATCAGCCCGTATTCGTAAGTTTTGATATTGATGCGCTGACAGCTGCGGAAGCCGGCGGTTGCAGCCAGGCGTGGGCCACAGGGCTTAAGATTGATGATTGCTTACGTTTTCTAAGTCAGCTTTACACAAAATGTAAAGTGCGTGGCTTTGGCGTTTACGAAGTCTCTCCGCCACTTGATCGCGATTATCAAACTTCAAAAACAGCGGCTTTACTTATTCATCACTATATTTTTAATTCTTAAGGAGTTTCTTAAGCTATGCGCGGATTTGGAAGTGATAATCATTCAGGCGTGCATCCTGAAATTTTACAGGCTTTAACTGAAGCTAATATTGGCCATGCCCCAAGTTACGGAACCGATGAGCTGACTGAAAAATGCCAAGAACTTTTTAAAACTCACTTCGGAAAATCAGCAGACGCTTTTTTTGTTTTTAATGGCACGGCTGCGAATGTTTTATCTTTAAAAACCATGATGAAAAGTTTTGAATCTTGTTTTGTGACCGATATAAGTCACATGAACCAAGACGAGTGTGCGGCGCCAGAATTTTTTGCCGGAAAATTAATTGCCGTTAAATCTGTAAATGGCAAATTAACAGTTCCTGAATTAGAAAAACATTATATCCGCTTAGGTGATCAACACTACACACAACCGCGCGTGATTAGCCTGACTCAACCGACTGAAGTTGGCACTTTATATTCATTAGAAGAAATTAAAACCTTAACTACTTGGGCGAAAAGCAAAAACCTTTTAGTTCATATGGATGGGGCCCGTTTTGTAAATGCGGTTTATAAATTAAGTTGCAGCATGAGCCAAATGACCGCTGATCTTGGCGTTGATGTTTTATCTTTTGGTGGAACCAAAAATGGCTTGATGTTTGGCGAAGCCGTTGTGGTCTTAAATCCTGCTTTAGGAAAAGATTTTAAATACATCCGCAAACAAGCAGCGCAATTACCTTCAAAAACTCGTTTTATTGCAGCTCAGTTTCTGGCGTTTTTTAATAATGACCTTTATAAAAAAATTGCGCAGCACTCTTGCGATATGGCTCAGTATTTTAACGAAAAATTATCTGGAAAAGTTAAAATCAACTACCCGGTGCAAAGTAATGCGGTCTTTGCAGAAATTCCACAGTCTTTAGTTAAAAAATTAAAGCAGCAGTATTTCTTCTATGTGTGGGATGAGAAAACTTTTGAGTGTCGTCTGATGACCAGCTGGGACACTCAAAAAGAAGATATTGATGGTTTTACAGACTTTTTAGTTTCTCTAATGTAAGAGCGGCATTACCTTCGGCTTTAACTTTACGGTCTTCGCTTACGATTTTTCCGTTTTCATCGATGATGAAAGTTGATCTTTCAACACCTAAAACCATTTTTCCGTACATGTTTTTTTCTTTGATTACATCAAAGAACTTACACATTTTTTCGTCGGTGTCGGCTAAAAGTTCAAATTTAAAATTGCATTTTTGAATGAACTTATCGTGTGATTTTAAATTATCGCGTGAAATACCGTAAATGACCGTATTTAGTTTTTTAAAATCATTTAAAAAAGCGTTGTACTCATTACCTTGAATTGTGCAACCAGGAGTATTGTCTTTCGGGTAAAAGTATAAAACCGTTTTATGCCCTTTTAAATCTTGAAGGTTCACTGACTTTCCAGAAGATGATGCTACTGTTAAGTTCGGTAATGATTTTCCGATCATGGTTTCACCGTCCGTAGGGCTGCTGTGGTGGCGGAGTTGTCGGGACTGAGCTAGGTTCGGCTTCGCCAGGCGCTGCTTGCTGCTGAGGGATTTCGCCGTTGTTTTGGCCTTGGCCGTAGTCTTGTGGACTTTGTTCGCCGTTTTGGTTTTCGGCTTGGCCTTCTTCGATTTGCGCGGTGCCTGAGCTGGCTTGCGAGCCGGCCGCGTCGATGTACTCGGGCTCTGCGGTGTGCGGCGTGATGTTTTCTTCTTTACCACTTTTTTCTTCTTCATTTTTCTTTTCCTGCTTTTGTTCCTCAAGGCCTAATAACTTATTTTGCATATCTGCAAAATCGTCTTTAACTTTCAATTCTTTTTCAATAATAGAAATTTTTCCGCTCATGGGAACTGTCATGCTGATTTTTTTATTTTCAATCAGATCTTTGTACTGCCCGCCTTCAATCACAAGCTCATTGGCTTGATTGCGGTTAAAAAGATATTTACGAATTTTTAATTCGTATAAGTTAATATCCACACCCGTAAAGCGCGGGCTAAAAACCGTGTCTTTACAATCCAGTGACTGAACCTTGTTATCTTTAAAAATAACTTCGCAAGTGCGCTCAGGGTTAATACCGGCTGCATTTCCTAAGATCACTTTCCAATTCGAAGTCAAAAACACGATCGTTAAATGATTTTTGTTGGACGAATCCTCGGTAATGTCGGCAAGCTTTTTTGCAGGTTTTGTGCATTCGCTATAAACTTCAAATTTTTTCGGCGCGGCACGCACAGCTATTTTTTGACAGCCAAATCCCTGTAAAAAACCGGTTTTAGCCCCGTTAAATTTATCAAAACCAAACGATAAGACTTCAAACTGATTAACTTCAGGGCTACTTCCCTCTAAAAGCAGCTTTAACACTTCTTTTTCAAGGCTTCCTAAAAATTTAAGATTTGCCCCCAGCATTCTTGCATAGGCTTTTTCAGCTTCGGGGCCAGCCTTAAGAGGTGGTGTATTTACTATTGTAGTAGGAACATCAACGACAGCGTCTTCTTTCTTTGACGAAGGAAGTTCTTTTTTTGTGCAGCCAACCCAGAAAGTCAGCGTGATACATGTCGTTATGAAAATCAGTTTCATAGATCTATTATGCGGTTTCTTGTTTTCATTTTACAAGTTTTAGTTAAAAATATTCTACACGACAAGGATGTAGAATGGAAAAAATTTGGCTTAAAAAGTATCCAAAAGTTGTACCTCATGTAATCGAAACTGATGAGTATTCAAATATCTTAGAAGTTTTCGATGAATCAGTGCGAAAATTTCGTAACAAAATCGCATTTAAAAATTTTGGCACGAGTTTAACATATCATGACCTTGATGTGTTATCTGGACAATTTGCTTCTTACTTACAAAACGACTTAGGCTTAAAAAAAGGCGATAAAATCGCTCTGCAAATGCCAAACGTTTTACAATTTCCAGTAGCTTTATTCGGAGCTATGCGCGCTGGCCTTATCGTGGTGAACACAAACCCACTTTACACAGCTCCAGAGATGAAACACCAGTTTAACGATTCTGGTGCCACGACTCTTGTGATCTTGGCGCAATTTGCTCACTTGTATGAATCTATCCACGGCCAAACGCCAATCAAAAATGTGATCGTGACTGAAGTGGGAGATCTTTTAGGTTTTCCGAAAAAACAATTAATTAACTTTGTTTTAAAGCACGTTAAAAAAATGGTTCCTGCTTATAACTTTAAGCACACAACTTTTAACAACGCTTTAGATTCAGGCGCGACAAAAACTTATATTCAACCGCCGTTAGCAGCGACTGATATCGCTTTCTTACAATACACTGGTGGTACAACGGGTGTTTCTAAAGGGGCTGTATTAACCCACCAAAACATTATCGCCAACATGTTGCAAATCTGCGCGTGGATGCGTCCGAAATTAATTGAAGGTGAAGAGATTTGTTTAACTCCTCTTCCGATGTACCACATCTTTTCTTTAACAGTGAATTGCCTGGCGTTCATGCGTTACGGCGCTACAAATATTTTAATTACAAATCCGCGTGATATTCCGGGTTTTATTAAAACAATGAAAAAAGAAAAATTCACGATCATGACTGGCGTAAATACGCTTTACAATGCCTTAGCTGTTCACCCTGATATTAAGACAGTTGATTTTTCGCATATGAAAATTTCTGTAGCTGGCGCTATGGCTTTACAAAACGCCGTAAAAGAGCGCTGGAAACAAGCGACCGGCACTGACGTGATCGAAGGTTACGGTTTAACTGAGACTTCTCCCGTGGCTTGCGTGAACCCAATTGATGGTACTGACAAAGTGGGAACAATTGGTCTTCCGGTTCCAAATACAGATATTCGCTTAGTTGACGATAATGAAAAAGATGTGACAGCCACTGGTGAGCCTGGCGAATTATGCGTTAAAGGACCACAAGTGATGCAAGGTTATTACAACCGCCCGGATGAAACAGCTAAAGTGATTAAAAATGGCTGGTTACACACTGGTGATATTGCGGTGATGGATCAAGATGGTTTCTTTAAAATTGTAGACCGTAAAAAAGATATGATCTTAGTTTCTGGTTTTAACGTTTACCCGAACGAAGTTGAAGATGTTATTGCTAAAAACCCTAAGGTTTTAGAAGTGGCCGCCATCGGCGTACCTGACACTCACTCTGGTGAAGTGGTTAAAGTTTTCGTTGTTAAAAAAGACGAATCGTTAACTGAACAAGAAGTTATTGCTCACGCTAAACAATCAATGACGAACTACAAAGTACCAAAACATGTCGAGTTCAGAAAAGAACTTCCGAAGACAAACGTTGGTAAAGTTTTACGTCGTTCGTTACGCGACGAAGAATTAGCAAAAGCTAAACAATAGTGTTTACTTAAAATAAACAGGAGAAAAACCACATGAAAAAATTAGTTTTGATCGCGGCTTTATTCGCATCATCTGTAGCTATGGCTCAGAAAAACAAACAAGCTAGCCCTCAACCAGCGGCAGCTCCTTCATACAACTCAAGCCCTAAAGTTTTTAGCGGTAACTTTGGTTTAAACCAAGGCGCGATCAATTTAGGTCTTGCTATGGATTCAGGTGCTGAAAACGGAGCTATCGGCGGATCTTTCTTTTTACAAACTGAAAAAGAAGACGATGGCGTAACAAAAGTATATCAGGTGATGACTTTTGGCGCTCATGTAAAATTAAACGTTTTAGACCAAGCTAACTGGGTTGTTGATTTACGCCCAGGCGTAAATATCTCTATCGTTAGCGACGTACCAAGCGCTACTGGTAAAGACGATAAAACTGTTTTCGGCCCATCATTACGCTGGGGTGCTGCTTACAGAATGGCCGGCGGAAAACAAATCGGTATCGAGCGTTTAGAAGTTTGGAACTGGTTTGATGACGATGTTCAAAAAGAAGACGCCTTCACAAGCTTAGTTTTTAGAACAGATTTCTAATTTGATCACACTTGATCCAATCCCCAAACTGCTGATCAGTCTTGGCGCTATCTTTATAGCGATCGGGCTACTCTGGCAGTTTGGAGTTTTTCAACATTTTCGTCTTGGTCGGCACTATTCAATTAAAATCTTATCGACCTCGTGGCTTATATCTTTTAATCGCTTTTGAAAAAATTCTTTTTGTTCGCTGTTTTTCTGATCCCATAATGCAAAGATAAAACTTTTTAATTCAACCTCAAAAGCTACTCGGGCTTTTTTATATTCATCGGTACGAATACTGTTATCACCCGCATAATAGGCAAGACTTAAATCAGTCATTTTATCTTTTTGCGGATATAACTTAATTAAATCTTCGTTAAAATTCTTACGCATATCGATTTGATCTGAATAAAAACCAAGATGGTCATCAACAAATTTAGCCACTTGCTGTTCTTGCGACTTTGTTAAATCACCCAGTAAAAATTCGGCTACTTTTTTAACATTGGCAATTTTTCGTTTTTTAAAAGACTTTTTATCTGAAGCCTCTTCTTTTTTTTCTGAAATTTGTTCGCTTGAATACTCTTTGAAATTTTTAATTTCAGCATCACCCACTTCTTGCATCACTTTATCAAAGCTTGGCTTAAATAACGTGATCATTTCTTTTTGATAATCCAAAAGATACTGATGAAGCTGGTCTTTTTCTTCTTGGGTTAGATTTTCTTTTTGCGCCAAAGTCTCTACTTTAGAAAGCAGCTCTTTAAACTTCTTAAAAACCGGTTTTTTATTTTTATCAAACTGGCTATCTAAAAAGCGGTTTACGTCTTTACTTTTTGATCTTGAAAAATCAAAAGCATCATCAACCCGGCTTTCGATTTGATTGGTTCCGATACTGTACCCTACTCCCACTTTTGAACAGGCTAAAAACGCCAAAGAAGTTAGAATCAGTACCAGCTTCTTCATAGCGTGAGCTCCGGAAAGCGCTTGGCTTTTTCTTCTTCGATTTGTGGAGAGTAATAATTTTGATTATATATTCTGGCACTTTCAGCGGCGTTTAGAATATTTCCTAAATAGGTAATTGAGAACACGACACCACTGGCTAAAGCTGTGGCGTGCAAATCTTTATCTTCAAGTTCAAGTGTCGCTGACAAGAACAAAGCATTTAATATAAAAGCCATAGCTCCTGATTGCCAAGACCCTGTGTAAGCCTGCCCGGCACCAGGTAAAATGGCACTTAATGTTCCCGCTAATGCTGGAGATTTTTGATGCGGAAGACTTTCTTTCCACTGTTGAAATGAATCCACTCTTTGTGATTCCGTTGTGCCATCATTTTTTGGAAAGTAATAGCTTTGATATAATTTAAGTCTTTGTTGATAACCTAGAGAAAATTTTTGTGGGTATAGCTTATGCGATAAATGAAACATTTCATCACGTTCACCCAATTCTGTGACCGCTAATAAATGACCCCACATCGCCTGATCTAACTGTTCGGCACAATCAAATTTTTCGGCCATTGAAAATTCTTGAACGCTTAATAGAAACTGACGGCGCTGAAATAAATCACGACCGCTATCTAAAGCTAACTGTGACGATTTACAAAAAAGAGATTTGTTTGCTTGGGGCTGATTTTTCTGAGCCAAAGCTTCTAGAGAAAAAATAAAAACAAGTAAACTTACTAAAAGTTTAAAGTTCGCAGTCATTCGGTAAGTCGACAAAACTAACGCCATGATTAGTAAGTATCATAGGAGTTCCCAAATAACCAGCGTCAGGCTCGCGCAGAAAGCGATCGAAGGTTTTAAATAACGATGGCACTGTGCCGCAGCGTTTGGCTAAACTTTGCGAATAAACGCTATCACTGGGAAAATAATCACAGCGCGAAAATAAACTAGGGCGTAAAACCTTTTGATACACACTGACCGTGGCACTTTCGGATTCTTTTTTAACGCGGCTAAGTTTTTGAAATTTATAGGTTGAATCAATAGAACTGACACTAGCTGGCGGTAAATTTACACAACCGGGTGTCGTTACGCCAGCTAATGCGATAAAGAAAATTAAAAAACTATTTCGTTTTAGCAGTCGATACACAGTTGTACTCGTAAGTACGCTCTGGTTTATATTTTTGGATCCATAAGAATGGAACTAATAAAAATACACCGCCGGCACAAGCACCTGCATCGAATTCTTCACTGCGAGAGAAAGTGTAGAAAGCCGGTTCGCAACCTGGTTTTTCGATACGAACTGAATTTGTAGCACCTACGATTTTAGTGTCAGTGTGAGTCACTGTACCAGTTCCTTTAAACTCGCCATCAATATAGATTTTGGCTTGAGGATCAGTTGTTCTGATCATTGTTGTTGATGAACATGAGGCAAATAATGCGGCACTTAGTACGATTGCGATGGTTTTTTTCATTGTTGTATTCCCTTCGTAGAAAACAAAAAAATGGGTGTTATTTCAAAACACCCATTTATTTAATAAAATTTTTGAACTTAAAGCTAGATGTATTTTAAGCTTTTTTCGCCCAAGAACTGCACCAGCCTTCAGCAGCAACAGATTTGCCGGCAGCAAATGGCATTTGGCAAGGACCTGCTTTTTTACCACCTACTGTCGTTTCTTTAGAAGCGTCGTAGAAAGCACAGCCTTTGCACTTTTGGTTTTTGAATTCAACGCCGCTACGAGCTGACATTAAACCTTTGTCTTTAATTTGCGTGTTGATTTCAACGTAGTTAACTGATTGCGCTTGGCGATCTTTAGGATCTACTAATGCAGGTCCTGCGGCTGCTGAACCACCGCCACGACGGCCTTCTGCACGAGCTACGATTGGTAATAATGCAGCTGCACCGATAAAGGCACCTACTGATTGAAAAAATGATCTTCTATTCATATGATTCCTCATTGTTGTGAATGAATTTGGTTGATAAATTAAATCATATAGCCATTTTCAATTAGCTTTCAATAAACTTTTTTAAGCATAACACAGGACAGATAGGCAAAAACCAGGTCATGACGAATATAACAAACTCTCCTCCTATTTATGAACTTGGGCCGCAACATTATGATGCGGTCGAAGCCGCCAAATTTCCTGAGAAAAAACTGCGCTATTTTAATCCCAATTTAAATCTGCAAATGATTCCTGATTTCACTATCGATCATCTGTGGAGCTTCCAACCGCTAAACAACAACATATCAAAACCCTTAGCGCTTCGTTATCACGGCCATCAGTTTCGCCATTACAATCCTGATCTTGGCGATGGTCGTGGTTTTTTATACGCGCAAATATTTGCAAATGGCCAGTGGTATGACCTGGGAACAAAAGGCTCAGGCACAACACCGTATTCGCGCAGTGGCGATGGACGTTTGACTCTAAAAGGCGCTGTTCGTGAAGCGCTGGCCACTGAAACTTTAGAATCCTATGGTGTTAACACCAGTAAGACCGCGTGTATTTTTGAAACCGGAGAAAGTTTAGTTCGCGGTGACGAACCAAGCCCCACCCGTTCTGCGGTACTTACGCGTTATAGTTTAGGTCATATTCGTATCGGCGCTTTTCAACGCCTGGCTTACTTTAACCAGCTTGATGAAATTAAAAAATTAACTAAGTACGTTCTTAAATATTACTACCAGAATGAAACAAAAAACTTAGACTGGACAAACGATCTTGATGTGGCCACCCGCTTTCTTCAATGTGTGAGTGATCGCTTGGCGCATTTAGCCGCACAAGTCATGATCGCTGGATTTGTTCACGGAGTTCTTAACTCTGATAACATCAATGTCTCTGGCGAATTATTTGATTACGGGCCTTATCGTTTTTTACCTGACTACGATCCGAACTTTACGGCGGCATACTTTGATCAACAGGGTCTTTATTGTTTTTCTGAACAACCGAATAATTTTTTATGGAATTTAGCTCAGCTTGTTCAATGTATTATGAAAGCGTATCCCGAGCTACCAGGCCAACTTATCTTAGAAAATTTTGAAGAACAGTTTAATGATTATCTTTACCAGGCTTTTCAAAATAAATTAAATGTGCGCTTTCAGGATGATCAAACAACAACCGAAGCCATCTCTTTATTTTTTCAAACTGTCGTTGATAAGGCGATTAAATACGAAGACGCTTTTTTTGCTTTTCACTCAAGCCACGTCAATCAAGAGCTTCCCGCTTCGATTGCGCAGATGCCATCGGCCCAATTACTTAAAAAATTAATCGCGTCGGCAACTGTGATTGATCCAGAAAAAAATAATCACGCTTATTTTAAGCGTGATAAACCTGAAACATTACTCATTGATGAAATTGAAGCGATCTGGAAACCGATCGCAGAAAAAGATGACTGGACTTTATTTGATAATAAAATCCAGTCTTTAAGATTACTTAGAGGCCTCTACAAGCTCTGAAGATTGATTTTCAGAGTGGACCGTAGCGGCAGCTGGGTGAATTTCATCCTCGTTACCTTGGATTCTTTTCGCCATTTTTTGCGACCATTTACGGAATCTTTCAATGTAACCGTAAGCCGCAGGAACTACGATTAACGTTAACACTGTAGAACTGATAACACCGCAGATAATTGCCACACCCATTGAACGGCGTTGCGAACCTAATGCTGTTACACCGATCGCGATTGGTAACATACCCGCGATTAACGCTAACGATGTCATTAAGATCGGACGTAAACGTGTACGACAAGCTTTAACTAAAGCTGCATTCATCGCCATACCTTGCTCAATTAATTGGTTCGTATAATCCACAAGTAAGATCGAGTTCTTCGCCACAACCCCCATAAGCAAAATCATACCAATCATCGAGAAGATATCGATTGATAAACCAAACACCACTAAACCTACGAACGCTCCAGAGATACCTAATGGTAACGCTAATAAGATTGTGATCGGAGTAATGAAGCTTTCGTAAAGCGAAGCTAATACTAAGTAGATTAACAACACACCAAAACCCATCGCTAATAACATATTGGCCATTAACTCTTGGAAGTCTTTCGCCATACCTTCAAAGCGGTATTCAACACCTGCTGGTGGTTTCATATCCGTAGCCAACATTTTCTGAATTTCAGAAGTGGCTGTACCTAATTGGCCATTCGGGCCTAAGTTGGCAGTGATTGCAATATAACGGCCTTTATTTTGACGGTTAATTTGCGAGTAACCTAGAGCCTCTTCACCTTTAGCCACACGGCTTAACGGAACCATGTTGAAATTTGAATTCGGAACAAATGTTGTATTAAATTCTTTTTCTAAATTCATTTCTGAATCCGGAAATTTTAAACGCACATCGTACTCAATACCATTTTGACGGTAAACTGCAGGTAACGCACCTTCTGTACGGTAACGAAGTTCTGCGCCGGCCGTAACTGTTGAGATACCTAAAGCCTCTGAACGGTCACGATCAAACACCACATGGTATTCAGGTTTACCGCTACGGAAGTTCGTATCAACGTCGACTAAACCTGGAATAGCCTTAATACGTTTTTGTAAGGCGTCAGCGTATTTTGCTAACTCTTCTAAGTTTTCGCTCACTAAGTATAGATTTAATGGTTTTTGACCACCACCACCGATATCGTAGTCACCAACGGCGATATTAGCTTGTGAACGGTGTTTTTCAGTTAACGCTCTGACTTTTTCTTTCACGTCTGTTGTTGACGAACCTTTTCTAAGTTTAGGTTCTTTTAAGGCCACATAAAAATCAGCCTTATTAGCTTCTAAAGTTACTGAACCCACTGTTAATGAAACTAAATGCACTTCTGGTACAGATTTAATTTCAGCTTCAAGCATTTTAGCAAAACTAAAAGTATGCTCTAACGAAGTACCTACTGGCATTTCAAGCGATACTGTAAATTCACCGGTGTCAGCTGCTGGTAAGAATGTTTTCTTAACCATCGCACCACCTACGCCTGTTGTGATGAAGAAAAATAAAACCGCAGAAACTAAAACTTTAATACGGTTATTTAAAGTCCAACGAAGAGATGATTCGTAGATATCTTCAAGTTTTGTTTGAAACCGGTCGAATGATTTTAACATACGGTCAACAAAGCCATCACCTTTTTCATGGCTGTGTTTATTAACCATGTAAGCTGATAACATCGGAGCTACGGTAAACGCATCCCAGATCGAAATGATCATTGTAAATACGACTGTTAGACCGAACTGTTTAAAGAACTGACCAATCATACCAGGTACGAAAGCAATCGGACCGAATACCGCGATAACAACTAATGTTGTTGCAATTACGGCCATGGTTACTTCTTTTGTACCTTCAATAGCTGCCGTTTTTGGATCTTTACCCATCTCTAAGTGACGGAAGATATTTTCACGCACAACGATGGCATCATCGATTAATAAACCCACCGCTAACGATAAAGCGATTAATGTCATGATGTTTAACGAGAAACCCATGATGTACATTAATACGAAACCACCTAATAACGAGTTCGGAAGTGCCAAGCCCGTGATGAATGTTGATTTCGCAGAACCCAAGAAGAAGAAAACCACGATGATACAAAGTAAGATACCTAAGCCGATTGATTCTTGTACGTCGGCCACGTTCAATCTGATAGGTACTGAACCGTCACGCACCATTTGCGCTTCAGCATTGATTTTTTTCTCTTTTAAGTAAGTGTTCACAGCAGTGATTTGCGCTTTTACACGGTCAGCCACTTCTACTGTATTTGCACCCGATTGTTTGTACACTAATAAGAATAAAGCATTTTTACCATCGACTGATGAAAAACGCTGAGCTTTCGCCAAGCTTTCTTTAACATCGGCCACTTCAGAAAGTTTAACCGGACGGTCAGACCCTAAGAAGTTAACTGATACATCCTTTAACTGTTTAAGATCAGCAAACTCACCCACTGTACGATAAACAGTTTCTTTTTCAGAAGTTTCAAATTTACCGACCGGAATATCTTTAGACGTTTCTTCGATACGTTTTGCGATTTGCACCATTGATAATTGGCGATCTTGAAGTTTCTTTTTATCAACTAAGATTTGAACTTCTTTTTTACGGCCACCGACGATACTGACTAAACCTACGCTTGGTAAACGTTCGAACTGAGGTTTAATCTGTTCATTGGCGATATCATAAAGTTCTGCAGGATTCATTTCTGAATTCACCGCAATTGAAATGATCGGCTGATCGGCCGGGTCAAAACGACGGATAATCGGCTCTTCAGCATCATCCGGTAATTTATTTCTGATATTCGCGATACGATTTCTAACTTGCTGTTCAGAGTCTTTAATATCAGTTCCTAAGTTGAACTTGATAATAATTAAAGCCATTGAATCGTAGTTCGTAGCCGTTACTGTATCTAAACCAGGAAGTGATGAAACTTCATCTTCGATCGGTTTAGTGATTTGACGTTCAATATCGACTGGTGAAGCACCCGGATAGATCACTTGCACCGACACAACCGGGAAACTTACATCCGGAAATTGGTCAACGGGCATTTTTTTGTAAGAAACAAAACCCACCACCAACATCAAAACGACAAGGCAGGTAATAAAAATAGGTCTTTTAATTGATAGTTCTGCTAAACTCATAAATTACTCCGCACCTTCGGTGTCGATAAAAAATAAACTTGAAGCCTCAAGCTTACGTAAGCTTGCTCTTGATTTTAATAAATTCACTTCTGCCTCTGCAGCATCAGTTTCAGCTAACACCACATTCGCTGTCACAGTTCTACCTTTAGATAGTTTATCCTGTTCAGCTTTTGCGCGCTCACGTTGGTATTCAGCTACTTTTTCTAAAGTTGATACTGATTGTTTTAAGACGTCGTATTTACGAATTAAGTCTGTCCAAGCATCTTGGCCTTCAGAGTGTTTTTTCTCGGCTTTAAGTTTTGAAGCTAAAGCTTCTTTTCTAGCGGCATCACGAGTCGCTGATTTGGCACCCGTTTCAAAAACCCAAGTGAAGTTCACACCGATTGAATTTTTCGGGTAATCATCTTTAGTCATGTCACTCACCGCTTGCGAATGGTCACGGTCATAAGATGTTGTTGTGTAGTTACCAAATACCGATAAATCAGGGCGTAAGGCATCAACTGTTTCTTCAGCTACTAAAGATTTTGCTTCAGCCTCTAAAGATGCAATACGTGCTTCGATTTTTTCTACGTTTTTCATTTTAATCAGGTTAATTAAATAAGGGCGTGCCGTACCTAATTCCGCTTTAATTTCAGGAGTTTTTTCGCTATCAGCTAATTGAAGGTTATCGCGAAGTTTAACTTCTTGTGATTTTAATTCTTCTTCAGCTTGAATAAACTGCGCTTCACGTAAAGCCATTAATGCTTTCGCATTCATAAGATCAGCGCGATCACTAATACCGTTACTTACGCGGTTAGCTGTCCAGCGATCAATTTTTTGTGCGCGTTCAAAGTTAGCTTTTTTTAATTTTAAATCTTCTTGCGCTAAAGCGTAATCCCAGTAGTTTGATTCAACATCATATAAAGCGCCGCGGCCTTGAAGCTCAGACGCCAACCTTTCAACTTCAGCTACTTTTTCTTGGCGAGAAATTTTCTTTCTTGTGCCGTAACCGAAAAAGTCTTTCCATAAGGATTGTTGAATCGTGATACCTACTGAACCTGTGCTGTACTGATCGTATCCGGGAGGGACTGTTCCATGGTTATTAAATTCACCAGTTTGCGCATCAAGTTTAACTAAAGTACCTGTGAAAAACTTTTTGGCTACGCCCAACGAAAAAAGTTCTGCTTCACGCTCAGTGCCTAATTGGCTTGGACGTGATTTATCGTTTGAAGTGACCCAGCTACCAGTGATGATCGGTGCTAAATCAAGCTCGGCCGCTTCTTTTTTAAGATCGGCCGCATCACGGCTTTCTTGATACGATTTTAAAAGCGGATTTTTTTGTTTGGCTAATCCGATATATTCATCAATCGAAATTGCTTTCGCCTCTTGGATGAATAAAGCCAAAGTTGTCGTAATGACAATGGCTAAAAATTTACATTGTTGTTTGACTGTTGATGCTCTCATACCAGCACTCCGTTTAAAAAAGTATCGACCACTTGTTGTTTAAAAAAATCTTTATCTTTAATGAATTCTGCGCAATCTTTTTTGATTTTGGTTTAACAATCCATCAATTCAAAGAAACCAAAAACACCTTCTGAAAGAAGAATAAAAAATAACGCCGGGTGAAGGTTTTCTCTGACAATGCCCTTAGCCTGTGCGGCTTTAAACATCTGAAAAAAGTTTTGAATCATCGGATAAAAAACTTCTTCATGCACTTCTTTACATAAAGGCATACCTTCGATTTTTTCGCGTGCAAGGATTACTGAAATTTCAGGATGGGCCGTGCGCATTTCGATCATGTTATTCACCATTGACGCTACTTCTTTTTGAAAAAGTTCTTTCGTCATCGGCTGACTTTGAAATTCAGTAATTGAAGGTTGTACTTTTTCACGCACTTTAAGTGCGAATTCGCGGATCACTTCACGGTATAAACCTTCTTTACCACCAAAGTGATAAGAGATGAGTGAGATGTTCGCATGTGATTCTTTTGAAATATCGCGAGTTGATGTTTTGTCTAATCCCAGTTTAGAAAATAACTTAGCTGCAGATTCCAAAATACATTTCTTCGCATCTTGTTTTGAGTTCAATTTTGCAGACATAAAATCCTCAGTTCATGTATTTAAGCTACCTTAGCATCGGTTAAAAAGCAGTAAAAATTTAATCAATCGTTTGATTTTTTCATAAGTAATTGATTTTTATAATGAATTACCGTCTCAACACACTAATTCATAGTATGTTTACTCTAGTTTTAAGCTGAATTTCAGGCTGCTCTTAAGGGATATTTGGAACGACTTTGTGTGATCACGGGAAATAAAAAACCCTAAAGACTCTTCATCTTTAGGGTTCATTTAAAGTAGCTTAATAAACTAAGATAATTACTTACCGGCGCACTCAGCGCATTTTTCACTAGAAGCTTTTGCTTCTGTACCACAAGCGCATTTAGCACCCGCTTTATCACACGCACAAGCAGCGCCTGAGCTATGATCGTGTTTGTGGCCTGACATATGACCGCAGCCAGATGCAGTGACAAAAAGTGTAAATAGAATTGACGTTGCTAGGATTTTTTTCATGAATTCTCCGCGGTTGTGTTTAGTTACAAAAGAAAATTGCTGATAAATTAGAAATTTTCTCTCACCTTTGATATTTTTGCTCAGTTTTCAGTTCAATGCAACTGGAGCAAAGGCTGGGGGGACTCTATGAAAAAGCCTATGATTATCAATTCTATTTTGGCCGTGGTGCTTACGAGCAATTTAGCTTACGCCCAACTGCAAGAAGGTTCTGGATTAACAGGATCTACTGATGTTGTGATTGGTGCTGCGCCTACAACGTTACCGGAAGAAGCGTTTGAACCATACACACCTAGAAACAAAGTTTATTATATTAAAATTCACAAACTGGCCGACAAAGTGATTTCAATTGTTTCAAGTCTGAATATGTTTTTAATGGATAACTTGATCGCTAAAAATAACGAAGCCATGTCGTTATTAGATTTTGAATACCGCGAAAATCCAGAAGTGACTGTTGAAGCTTATGACCGCATTAAACATTTCGGTGGCTGGGTTAAAAATAAAAAAAGTGGCGATTGTTTTAATACGCGTAATAAAGTTTTAGTGCGCGATAATGTCGGAACTATCGTTTTAAAAGAAGATAACAAGTGCTCTGTGGCTCACGGTGAATGGGTTGACCCTTATTCGGGAGTTACAATGACCGATGCGCAAGCCGAAATTCAAATCGACCATATGGTTCCACTTCGTGAGGCTTATGTTTCCGGAGCTTATAAATGGACGTTTAAAGAACGTTGTTTATATGGAAACTATCTTGGTTATAAAAACCATTTAATCTCGGCAAGTGGCGACGAGAATAACGAGAAAAGTGCCAAAACACCTGAAGATTACATGCCGCCAAAACAAGAGTACAAATGTGAATACTTAAAAGACTGGTTAAAAATCAAATCATTCTGGGGCTTAAGCTTAGTGCCTGAAGAAATGAAAGCGATCAAAGAATTAGTGGCTGAAAATCACTGCGACACTTCAGTATTTTCTGTGACGAAGAAAGAGCTTGAAGAGCAAGAAAACTTCTTTAAAGCGAACGCTGATCTTTGCCGTATCTACGAACAGAATCAAAAATAATTGATCTAAAATATGAGCGAGATATCGACTGTATAACTAGTGGACATCGTCGATATCTTTTACTCTGATTTATAATAAAAAAGCCCGTAGAGCTTATGAAAGCCGGGATCCCCGGCTTAATCCTTGCTAAGTAAAAATATATGAAATTTCTAAGTTTTCTTTTTTTGGCTTTATTTTTAACTTTGCAGGCTCAGGCTCAAAATCTCTTCACGCTTAAATACGTTGTTGAAGTTAAAATAGCCAAAAATCTTCTGCAAGATGAAATGGTACAAAACCTTTTAGTTAAGCCTGCTGCAGCCGTCGCAACAATTGCAAGTTCTAATGAAGCCATTATCAGAATCGTCGAACCTACTACTGAAACTATCGATTATATTAACGCTTTAGAAGCCGCTAATTTATTAACTAAAGTCAGTGAAAACTATGAGTTTCTTGAAGACACTTGCTTAGGGGCACAATGTGCCGGCAAGAAAAAACCTAAATTTGGAATTCCAGGAAGCAGCGGCGGTCCTAAAATAGGCCCGATCGACGAAGGTGGCGGCGGTGGAATGGATATTCTTCCTAGCACTTGTAAAAAGTATGATTTGGACTGTACTCCACACCAAAATGGCGAGGATAAACCACCTGCGAAATTTCCGAAGTGTTTTAAAACTGCCCACGGCGTGGTTTGCTTTTAACTATGAGAAAAATACGCCTTGCAGCGGCCTTTATAGCCGCTGTAACCATTTACCTTTTTTCGGCGAAGTACTTTCACGATAAAACGATTAATCAAGTCAGAGTGGGCGTAGGCCTTCATGAATCTGTTGTAGCCAAAGTTGACCCCGCGCAGGTTCAATCAGCCAATCAGGCCCTGCTTGTGACTAACCTATTTAGCAAACTTGTTGAATACGATAAGTTTGGCCAACTTCAAGCCGGCATTTCGACAAAGTTTTACTGGCAAGACCATTCTTTAATTTTTGAATTTGGCCAAAAAGTTAAAACCTTTTCAGGACATGCTATTGATGCTAACGATGCGGCCGTTTCAATTAGAAGATTAATAAAATTAGATTCAAGTATTCACGTCAATCTTAAAGTTTTACTGTGCGATATCAAAAATATTGAAGAGGTTTTTTCTGATTGCGATGCAGTCAAAGTTCAAGATAAAAAACTGGTTATCACACCGAAAGATCCTAAATTTAAACATTTCTTACTTAAAGCTCTTACCGCTTCGGATTTTGGAATTGTTCCAGCACTACAGATCGACAAGACGACCTTAGATATTGTAAGTCTTAAAGAAACAAGTGGGGCTTACTACTTAGATTCGAGAGACGACAAACAATGGGTTTTAAAAGCCAATGCTCATTACCGTATTAACGAAACAACACCTAAAGAAGTTATTCTAGTTAACTTAGCACCGAATGATATCTGGAATGCTTTTGTTGAAAATAAAATTGATGTTGTAACTACAATATCGCCTGTTGATGCCGACGTTCTGAAGCAAATTAAATCTGTGCCTGATGTTTCAATGGCTACAACAATGGATTTAAAACTTTACTTTATTAAATTTTCACCAAAGGCTTTACGTGACTTTACAGCTGAACAACGCCTGTACCTAGGTGAACGTTTTAGAGAAGTTATGAAAGAAAAATACACACTTCCGATTTCATCTAAAGAAACGAATCAGATTTTTTCTGATGTGGGCTACGGGCACTTATCTCAAGAACAAGAAGCTCAAATTAATTCTTTAAGAGCTCACGCCAAAGCCGGAGTTTTTAAAAGAAAACCCCAGTTTTATTTTTACCGCTCTGTCGCTAACAAATATGCGCCATTCAAAGATATTTCAGAAATAGATCCCGTTTTAACTGACCAACGGCCCTACATGCAAAAACCCGAAGATCGATTGGATTTATTTTTCGGGGCCACTGACTCGGCATACGAAGAAAGTCTGGCTTTGATTGGAAGTAACTTTACCCAAGGTAGTTTCGGTACAACCGATTCCGAAGCCGCAGAGTGGATGAAAAAATATATTGATACTGATGATGAATCTAAGCGTTTATCAATGCTTCAGGATCTGCACTTTAAAGCTTTAGAAAATGGCGTGACTGTACCGTTATTCAAAGCCCCTTACACAGCTGTTGCACGCAATCATTTTAAAGTGAATCAATCTAAACTTTTTGCAAGTACAGCGTTTTGGAATATTATTAAAGAATGATCTCAAATTTAAAGTATCGCATATTACGAATTATTTTAGTCATCGAGATATCTAGTCTTGTTCTCTGTCTATTGGCGTCTACTCTTTATCATTTTCAAAAATTAGAAAGTAAAAGCCAGGTTTTCTTAGATGCTTCTAGAGGCGATTATTTATCTGACGATAATCGAAGCTTACAACAAAAAATCCAACTAGCCATTTCAAGTCACGAATTTAAACAGATCACTTTCTCAAAAGAATATACTCTCGTACCTACATCTTCTTTATCGCGCATAACGCTTTCAAAACCAATTCTTGCAAGCACCACCGATCCTGAAAGTGCAATTGGATATGCCTATTTTACCTTTTCTTTAGCTCCTGCCATAGCTGAAGGTCTTTTTGCGTGGATTTTAATTTCTTTAACTCTCCTACTTATTATTCCACTTATTCAAAAATACTTAGCTAATCAAATCAGGCTTGATCTGGAAACGCAGCAAGCAAAGACGTTGGCGACATTAGCCACTCAGGTGGCTCACGATATCAGATCACCGCTTTCAACCCTACAAATGATATCGGCGGCCCCTGATTTAAATACACCGGAGGCTCGCGAGCTTATGAGTGCAGCAGCTACTCGCATTGATGAAATCGCTCAGGATCTTGTGGATACGGCGAAAAGAAATAAAATTTCAAAGTTAGACCTAGAAGCTTTAGAGCTAACTCCTATGCTAAATTCTTTAATTACTACAAAACGTTTAGAGTTTAAAAAAGACAATTCTATATCTATTCAATTACAGTCTATAGAAGGCGTAAAAATTTTAGCCAATAAAAAAGAGCTTAACCGCGTTTTATCAAACCTGATTAACAATTCTGTAGAAGCTAAAAAAAACGATCAGATTGAAATCAATGTTAATGCTGAAAAGAAAAACAGCGAAGTTGTTATTTCAGTTAGCGATAACGGCACTGGTATAGCCCAAACAGCTCTCGATGAGATTCTAAAAGGCACTTATCAATCAACAAAAACTGGAAGCAGCGGACTTGGCCTAGGCCTTAAACATGCTATTCAAGCTATTCATCAAATGGATGGCCGCATTGCCATATCATCACAAATAGGTCAGGGAACAACGATTACATTGTCGTTCGCTTCGCAATAAAAATAGCTGCAAAAATAAAAAAAGCCGCTGGTTTAAAGCGGCTTTTTTAAATTTAAATTTTACTCTTAACAACTATTTCAAATTCTTTTTAAAGAATTCGATTGTGTGACCAAATTCTAAAATTTGATTTTCTTTTTTTGCTGAACCATGGCCTTCGTCGGCAAAAACGATTAACTGTGATTCAATTTTTTTCTTTTGTAATGTTTCATGAATCTGGATAGCTTCACCCACTGGCACGCGTGGATCATTCGCTCCCTGAATAATCATCAATGGGTCACGAACTTGATTTACGTATGTTGTTGGCGAAAGTTTGATTAAAGCTTCTTTATCTTTTTCTGGATCACCATATTCAGTGATACGTAAAATACGACGATATGGAGCTGTGTTATTTAAAAAAGTAACCAAGTCACTCATCCCTACAACCGCAACACCGGCATTATAAGTACCTGCAAAGCGAGTCATCGCCATCAATGTCGAATATCCGCCGTAACTTCCACCTGTTACACCAATTTTAGGTACCACACCGTCACGGGCCCAGTTCTTTTTAATCCAAATTGCGGCATCTTCAATATCAGTGATGACGTTTTCACGCTTAGGACCGTTATCCATATCAATCCAGGTTTTACCATAACCGTCACTTCCGCGCACGTTCGGTTCAACGAAAATAAATCCTTCATCAACGAAAGCTTGCGCCACCGGAGAAAAGCCTGGTTGAGACTGCCCTTCTGGCCCACCGTGAAAGTCGACGACAACCGGACAAGTTTTTTCTTTACAACCTTTTGGAAATCGCACGAACATCGGGATTTTCACACCGTCACGGGTTTCATAGTTCATAAGCTCTGCAACCGCAAAAGTTTTTAAATCAACTTCCGGAGCTGAAGGCAGCACCCATTGAGTCATCTGCTTTGTAGCCCAATTATAACTGTAGCTTATGCGTGGTGACTGCGCAGAGATCACACCTAACATCGTGATCGAACTGTCTAAAGTTGTTTTACCTGCAAATACGTGATCAGCGCCTTTAAACTTTGGCAGCTTAATAGGCTTAAATGTTTTTGCATCCATCGCAAAAAGTTCTGTGTACCCCTCACGATTTACTTCGTAAGTAATACGAGTTCTTTTATCGTCTAAACCAAAAGAAGAAACATCATACTTTAAATTTTTATCAGTTAATGGCTTTAGCTCTTTTGATTTTGCGGGAGTATACAGATAAAGTTTTTTAAATTCTTCTTTCGGAGTTAAAACTAAGTAGTCTCCTTTTTTTGCTCCAAAGCTAACTTCGTATTCGCCTTTTTCTTCAACGCCAATCACCGGGTCTAATTTTTTGGTTACCGGATCAAATGTGTAAAACTCAGCTGTTTTTGAACCCGTTGCTTTGTAAAATAACAAATCTTTACCATCATCACGTTGATCAGCAATACCCCAGTATCCCGAACCTTCATAAATTAAAGTTTTGTCACCGGAAGCTAAATCCATTTTATAGATATTGTAAGAATCAGGTTTTGTATCGTTGGCCGTAAAATAGATGGTCTTTGAATCTTTCGTAATAAATGAAAAACTCGATTGAACTTTCGCTTTACGATACAGTTCAGTGATTTGGCCGGTAGCTAAATCTAACTTGTAGATCCCAGGATTTTCTTCGCCGTTTGAATCTTTAGAGATAATTAAAAATTTTCCGTTAGGAGCAACATCTTTCAAAGAAACGGCGTCAGAACCAGAAGTTAATTGTACTGGAAACTTTTGCGGACCATCGATTTTCCAAACGTGGCTAATTCCAGTGACTTTCCAAGTAAAGAACATAGTCTTTTTATCCGGCGATAACATTCCCATACCTGGAGCTGTTACATCGAACATTTTCTTTAACTTATTTGTCATCACCGGGTTTAAAGCTGGTGGCGCATACTTTTTAAGTGTTTCGGCGCTCACTGATTCTGTTCCAAGGCCTTTATATTGAGCCATTACGTTTACGCTTAAAAGCGCTGTAACTGCAAAAGACATCCATTTCATACATGCTCCTCTATATATGTGCCTATAAAGCATAAAACTAAGTGTTCCAAAGTCATGTAATTTTTTTTAGTTTGTTTAACCTTTTTCGCCCTGCTCCTGGTCTAAGGATTTGTCTAGACGCTTTAGTCTAGGGCCCAATGGAGGGGCCGACATGATGAAAAAAAGGAATTTTTTAGGAAACACAACACTGGCGACTCTGCTCTGCACATCACTCTTAACCGTAGGTTGTGCAAAAGAAAACTTAACGACGCAGGCTCAAGACAACACAAAAACCGAGCTCACCGAAAATGTGATCTACGGTCAAGATGGACGCCAAGATGTCTATCAGGCCTCTGAGGCCTTAAAATTATTAGCTGATTCAACAGTCGCTTTAATTAAAAATTCTGAATTAACACAGCAAGGAGCTTCGACTCTGATTGCCGGTGAAAGCTTCGCTCAAAGTTATCAATTATGTTCTAGTGAAAAGTTTCGTGAACAAAATACGTCTGCTTTTTGTTCGGGCTCGCTAGTCAGCCCAGATACAATAATTACCGCCGGACACTGTATTACAAGTCAATCTGACTGTGTAAACACAAGTTTTGTCTTTGGTTTTGCCGTTAAATCAGCTGGAGTGCTACCCACTCAGGTGAATTCTTCTGAAGTGTACCGTTGCCGTGAAATCGTGTCGCGTGTGTTAGAAAACTCAGGCACAGATTACGCTGTTATTAAACTTGATCGCGCTGTCACTAATCACGCGGTATTAAAAGTGCGCCGCAGTGGCGAAGCTTCTGTCGGTGATCCGTTATTAGTGATCGGTCACCCAGTGGGTTTACCTACGAAAATCACAACTGGTGGAAAAGTCAGATCAACGGCTAACGACAAGTATTATGTAACAAATCTTGATACCTACGGTGGAAATTCTGGTTCTGCGGTATTCAACGCGCAAACGTTAGAGATCGAAGGAATTCTAGTGCGTGGCGAGCAAGATTTCGTTTACCAAGGTGGTTGTAACGTTTCAAAAGTTTGTACTGAAGATTCGTGCCGCGGTGAAGACGTAACTCGTATTTCTCAGTTACGTCAGTACATTCCTGAAAGCTCAACGCCGACACAACCTCCGGTAACTCCACCAACTTCAGGCACGCCTCCGGTTGTGGCGAGCGAAACTTTCTCGTCATCACAAGTTGTTGCTGTTCCGGATAATAATTCACTCGGCGTTTCAAGCTCATTAAAAGTCACTTCAGCTCCGCAAGGAAGAAAGGTGTTAATCAGTGTTAATATTGCTCATACTTATATTGGTGATCTGGTTGTAAAAGTCGTTGCGACCGATGGTAAATCAGTTGTTTTAAGTTCACGCGCTGGAGGTTCTGCAGATAACATCGTTAAAACTTATGATGCTACAGCAGCTCTTGGAAATGTCGCATCCGCTGGAACTTACAAATTAGTTGTACAGGATTTAGCGAAATACGACACAGGCTCAATCAAATCTTGGTCGATTAAGTTTCAATAATCATTTTACAAAAAACGCACATCGGCTTTAAGCTTATGTGCGTTTTCTTTGATAAACACTGTTTTACCCGGCGAACTGGACAAGTTTTATCACTTCTGTATAGAGTGTATTATGTCAGGAAGCGGGACAACCATTCTAACAGCCGACGCGAATCGCAGAGCAAAAGATATCTTAAAAATTCTTTCAACTGACTGGATAAGATTTAAATCAGCTCAAGCTATGTTGCAAAAAAGCTCTTGGACCGATCAAGAACTTCTCGAAGGCCTGGAAAATGTTTTCACCGAAGCCACAAAAGAAGACACTGAAAAAGGCCGTTCTGGTCGTGATAGTAACTACTTCGATTTTTACGATTGTGGTTTTGCAAGCCACTGTGAAGCCCTTAGAAACAGATTAGGAATTCCGCAGCCTTGGTCAAAGCCAAAACCTTAGCGAAAACTACTTAGCAAAAGCTTCGTTTAGCCAGCCACCAGTTAGATTCAGATTACTCTTACCCATAACAACTGAAAATTCAGTTTTATAATTGGGATCATAACCGATACTTGCGGCATCGACGCCTACTTCTGAAAGCAAACGTTCAAAGTTTTTCTTTTCTTGATCAAACTGAACTGGAACATTCGTGTTAAATGCAGACTCAGTCTCTTCACAGAATTTTTTTAAACGTTCATCAGCTAAAATTTCAGGTTTTTGCGCAACCGCTGAATTTAATTTGTAAAACAAATAACTGCGATCAGCGACAGATTCAAAATCCTGCTTATGCGCACGCATCGCCATAAAAGCAGAAACTGCTTTTCCGTAGAATTCAGCTTTATCAGCAAAACCCTCGTCAGCTTGAACCGCCGACTTTTCGGCCACCGCGATCAGCTCTTGAAGCTCTGGCATACGTAAGATGTAACGAAATAACGGTTTTAAAGCCTGAGCCCGTGGATCAGCCGTCGCTTCATCAAGCGAAGCCTGAAAAGCACGGCCAACTTCTTGGTTATCCATTTTGCCCGCTTTGGCATTTTTTAATGAACTACAAAAATTACTTAAAGGCTTGTTTGGATTAATAAGATCATCAAGACCTGCGCGCGAATTAAAAGTCTGAATCTTGCGCTCTTTAACTTCTTCGGCCACTGGCGGAGGATTGTTCGGATCAGTCACTACAGGAGGTGGAGGTTCCATTGCACCTGTCGCTTGTGGTGACGCTGGACTGGTGGCCGCCACATGAGCCTTAGTGCTTTGTTGTAAAATTCCCGCTGAAAGCTGATTCGCTGCTGGTAAGTGATAGAAAATAAAAGCTAGAAAACCGGCGATCGAGAAAACCACGACCGCCATGAAAATTAATAAAACTTTAAGGATTAGACCTGATTTATTTCTTTTTTCCATTGTTTTGCATTAAGGCTGCTAAGTTACCGAATTTGTTTGTTGTAAATCCACCTGGCGCACCTTTTTGCGATGTCGCTGATGAATGGTCACGCCAAGAATGATCTTCAGCTAAACCCGGAATACCTAAAGAAATACGTTTTAATTCAAATAACACTTCATCAATTTGCACTGGGAACGTGTCACCTTTTTTCTTATTTTCAAAAGCAGCCGCTTCCGTTGAATCACGCCATTTAGCGCGAGGAAGTAAGCCCGTAATACCCGGAGCGATTTGCACGAATAAACCGTACTGTTCTTTTTTCTCAACGATACCTGTGTGAACAGATCCCACTTTGAATTTTTCTGGAACCATATTCCAAGGATCACCTTCGCCACCAGCTTGTTTCACTGATAAAGAAATTTTCACGCGGCCATCAACATCTTCAACTTTTAAAACTTTAACCTGAACAGTTTGGTTTAAAGATAAAACTTCTGATGGATCTTGAATACGAGACCAGCCGATTTCAGAAATATGGCAAAGACCTTCAACGCCGCCACCAAGTTCGATGAACGCTCCGAATTTTTCAAAACGTTTAACAGTTCCGTTTAAGATATCACCTGGTTTAGTGTTTGATAAAAACTGACCTTCGTTTTCAGCTTTTTGAAGATCTAATAATTTACGACGAGAAACAACTAAGTTACGACCTTTAGGATCAAACTGCGTAATTAAGAAATCGAATTTTTTATTAATGTAAGCCTGTTGGTCAGTCACTTTGTAATCCATTTGGCTTAATGGACAGAACGCTGTTTTGTTATGGATTGAAACGCGGAAGCCACCATTACAAACTTCTAACACGCGGCCTTCAACCGGTAATTCCATATCATGAGCGTCTTCTAAAGAATCCATATCTGGATTTGATTTTTTCATACCCGCACGTGATACGCGAATTTCTCCGCCACGGTTTGCAACAACCACAACGTCTAACTTATCGCCAACTTTGTATTTTAATTCTTTATTTTCATCTAATAAGTCATTACGTAAAATCATCGCATCTTGGTGAGATGGTGTTGATACGAAAGCTTCTTCTTTAGAAATTGATAAGATTTCTGCAGTGTAAGCGAAACCTACAGACATTTTTTTGCCAACACCACCAAGACTGTCTTCAAACATTGAAGCAAAGTCTTGTGATTTGTTATTAGTAGAAACATCGTCACCGAAAACATCTTTTTTAGACATAGTAAATCCTTAACCTTTTTCTATACAGAATAGAGAGAGGATTTACTCTAGCTGATGTGGGAATTTAGGGCTAAGATTTTTTCTTAACTCGGCGCTTAACTGATAGCGTCAATTCAAATTCTGCCACTCTTTCAGTCTCGCTAATCGAAGGAACTATCGCATAAGCGGTCATAGTGCGGTTAATACGTTCTTCAGAGGTTTTAGCCTCGTTGATTTGCTCGACCACAACAGAAGCTTGTTCACAGATAAAGTGAACATCACCCTCGGCGCGCTTTAAGAAATTGGCTTTATAGTCTTTAAACAAGAAATCAATACGCTCGCCTGATTCCTGGATTTTTTTAACAGCCAGCATGGCAATGCAAAGTTCTGAACCCACCGCTAACGCCCCAAAGTACATAGCTCCTAAGTGGTTCTTAGTTCTAAAGTTTAATGGAACTTTTAAAACCGTACGTTGATCGTTGGCTTCGATAACTTTAGGACCAACAAAACCGATTAAGGGAATCTTTGTCCAAGCGTATAAGGTCAAAAATAGATTTTCTTTAAACTTGCCCATTTGCATGCTCCACAATTCTAGTTCTAATTAAAATTATAACTTCGTTTAAAATTCTAGCTTCATTTAAAGAAATAAGACAAACTTTTAATATGACAACACAAGCAAGCTCACTGACTAAGATAGAAACTCCTCTGACAGAAATGTTAGGTATTCGCTACCCGATCATTCAGGCCCCGATGTTTTTAGTTTCAAATGTCGACATGGTCGTAGCAGCTAGCGAAGCTGGAGCGATTGGTACTTTTCCAGCTCTTAATTACCGCCCGATTGAAAAATACGTTGAAGCATTAAAAGAAATGAAAAAGCGCACGAAAAAACCGATCGGTTTAAATATTATCGTGAATAAATCAAACACGCGCGCCAAAGAAGATTTAAAACATGCGCTCGATGCTGGCGTAAATTTATTTATTACTTCACTTGGTTCACCTAAAGAAGTGATCACTGAAGCTCACAAAAACGGAGCGAAAGTAGTTTGTGATGTGATTAATCTTGAACACGCTAAAAAAGTTCAAGACCTAGGAGCCGATGGTGTTATCGCTGTCGGTGCCGGTGCTGGTGGCCACGCAGGCCCATTATCACCGATTGTTTTAGTGAACTGGTTAAAACACGAATTAGATATTCCGGTGATTGCAGCAGGCGGTATCGCTAATGGCGCCACCATGGCTTCAATGTTAGCCGTAGGTGCTGCCGGAGTCAGTATTGGTACTCGTTTTATCGCCAGTACCGAAGCCCGCGTAGAACAAGCTTATAAAGACGCTATCGTTAATTCTTCACCAGAAGATATTGTCATGACGACACGTATTTCAGGAACCCCTGCAGCGGTGATCAAAACGCCATACGTTGAAAGAATGGGATTAGATCTTCCGTGGTATTTAAAATTTGCAAAAGATCAAAAGACTTTAAAAAAATACGTTGTACCGTTAATTCATTATTTAGGTTCTAAAAAACTAGAAGAAGCTGCCACAGGCCCAAGCTGGAAAACCGTTTGGAGCGCTGGTCAGTCTGTAGGATTAGTTGAAGAAATCTTATCGTGCGACCAAATCATTAAAAACTTAGTCAGCGAATACGAAGAAACTTTAAAGAACCTTCCTAAGGTTCAATAAGCATACCTCTAAAATATAAAAAGCCGTTAACTAGTAGTTAACGGCTTTCACCCCTCGAGAGAAAAGTTTAAAATTTAAATAATTATTTTAAAAGAGCTTCTACTTCGCTCTCTAAACTAGAGCATTTTTCTAGATCTAATTTGCACTCTTTGATAATGCGGATAGCATCCATTTGTTTGATTGTGTCAGCTTCCATAGCTTGGAATAAAAGTAATTCTAAACGGTCAGAGTAAGCATATACTGATTTGTGTTGTGGCCAAAGATTTTCAACATCATTTGATCCACCGATGCTTAATGGAATGAAGTGATCAATTTTGAAATCACCACGATCCATCGAGCGGATTTTAAAACCTAATTGTTGGTCGTAATCAGCGATGATTGCGTTTTTCTCGCCACCAGAAACATTACGTTCACAGTAAGTGATTTGTTGAGCGTAACGTTTTGTACCGTGTTCACATAATTTACCAGGAGTCATTTCTGGATTTGGACCAATTGGATATTTTGTGTTTGGATTTAAACCAGTTGTTGGAGCGTGATCTGGTTCTTGAAAGTTAGGTTTAGAAGGTTTTTGAACGTTGGGTTGTTGCGGTTTTTCAGCAACTGGTTTTTTTCTTTTTTCTGTGAAGTCATCACATTGGGCAGACGAAAATGAAGCTGTTAGGGTTAAAGAGATTGCGGCGATAAGGTTTAAGATAACCTTAGTGTTTAGTCCGTTAGAACAGTTCATTTATTTTCCTCCATAGTTAAGCATTACGGTGCTTTGTAGAAACGCCAGGCCAATTCCTGACTTATACGTGGTCGTTGTTGTGGCTAGATAAAAACCCATTACACCCATCTCTGGCAACTGTTAAAATCTGGTTATAACACAATCCGTCTTAAAAACCTACGGTGCTGAAGATTTAAGCCACGTTTGCGTGCGACCTAATAAGCTAAAGCCTATAAAACCTCTGACTTTTAATTTTTCGCCGTTATCTTGAAGAGACATTTTAGCTTTGTAAGTTTTACCATTTTTAGGATCTAAGATATGGCCACCGTTCCACTCGTCACCATCTTTTTTAAGATCCCAGATAATTTCTAAACCGATGATCGGCTTATTCTTTTTATCTCCTGGGCATTCAGTGCATTCCGTTTTGTCGCCCTCTTTAGGAAAAGTTTTAACGATATTTCCAAAAAGTTTTCCGTCGACTTCTTTAATTTCAACAATCGCACGCGGTTCGTTCGTTGCATCGTCGATGGTTTTCCAAAAACCAACAGGAGTTGCCGTAGCCGCTGCTACCGCCGCAGAATCTGCAGCCACAGCCGAAAAACAAATAAAAAATGAAGTAACCACAAAACTCAATAAATTATGTTTCATTTTGAAACGTTCCTTTCCTGTAAAAATCTTTCTATTTTACTAGACCTTTAGATTGTCCATAGAGAAGCGTTGATGGTCAACCACTTCAAAACACTATATAATTTAATTATGGGCCGTTACCTGATCGTTGACCGTGAAGAAAAGGCTATAGAACAAATATTAGAATCGCTAAGAGCGGTTGATGGCCAAGCTCTTGCCGAAAGCTTTCCCGATATCACAGCCCTTGAAGCTCATCTTAAAACACTCACTCCAGAAACAACCGCCTCATTTTGGACATTTGATTTAATGGTTTTGGATTACGCCGCATACCTACCAACTCAGTGGCCGGAAAAAATCGCTGAACTTAAATTACAAAACACCAAAGAATTCACTATCGTTTTAACAAGTTACGAAAATAACTTCACAACGGCTAAATACATTCGCCCGCTTGATATTTACAATTTCGTTTTTAAACCGTTTGATGCGTTGATTTTAAAAGAAAGTTTAAACTTAGCTTTAAAAATTAAGAAAAAAGCGCAACCTCTTGAAATGAAATCACAAAGTGCCACAGCCTTTATCGCCCTTTTAAAAGAGGTTGAGCTACAAACAATCTCTGAACTTGGCTTTGTGACTTTAAGTGATGCGCAAATTGAAGCCGGCACTGTTTCAAAATATTTTTCACCGATGTTCTTACAAGGTAAAAAACAAAGTGTGTGGGCGCAATGTATGGTGAGTATTCCGCACCCGCAAAAACCTGGAAACTTTATTAACAAGTTTCAATTCTTTGCCGCCGAGCAACCGTTTTTAAATACACTTCGTAAATATATTGCCGCTCATAAATCAGACCATGCTTCTAGTGCTTTATGGAATTTAAATCCCCCTAAATCAACGATTCCGCTAAAGCTGGCCATTATTGGTTTAGACAACGAAGAAAATAAAGGCTTCGCGATTGAAATTCAAAACCGCTACAACAATGTAACTGCTGAAATTGTTAAACTTGACCCTAAAGCCTCGAAAGGCAGTTACAACTATCACTTCTGTATTAACACGACAGATATTAAGTTTGAAAACTTCGGTGATTTATTCGCTAAAGACTGTGTGCATTTTTGGTATGCGCCGGTCACACCAAAAGAAGATGATTTAAAACAGCATGCGACCGAGTACCGCGATATTTTTCCGCGCCCGTTAGATCGTGCTTACTTCTTTAAAAAATTAAAAATTCACTTAAATGCCTTAAGCGAAAAAGAACACAGCCATTTATTAAACATCACTTCGCGCGAAGTTTTAAAAGTAGCTAACAAAGTTAAGATTTCAGAAATTTCTGAATTGTACGTGAATCTTGTCTATAGCCGTGAGTTAAATTACAAAGAATTTCGCGAATTCGTTTTCTTAAGCGAAGATGAAACTCAAAACGTAGAGCTTCCTGCTTTTTGCCATTACACTGAAAAACAACCAAGCGCTGGTGGTAAAGATGATCCGGCAGGTTTTTTACATCAGTTTGTGTTCTTTGGAATGACCGATCACTTATTAAAACAGATCCGCCTGTGGTTACTTCATAACTACATTGTCTCTAATCAAAAAGAATAGCGTATTACTCAATCGTGAACTTGAGATTGCACGCCGTATTTTTCGCCAGCGGCAACGATTGTTTTTGGAAGCACGGCTGAGTTCGGAAGAACTGTGGCTTTTTCTTCGATCGTAACCCCACCTAAAAGTTTTGCGCCTAAGCCAATCATAGCTCCGCGTTTTAAGTGTAATTTATCGATGATCAAATAACCCTTCATTCCGTAGTGGGCCATCATAAACGCCGAACCACCAATTGTGACATAATCATCAAGTTGAATCAGACATGGATCAGAAATATTTGATGTGTTGATGACAACGTTTTTTCCGATCTTCATGCCCATCATTTTGAAAAATAAAATATTTAATGGCGATGGTGTTAAAAATTCTAAGATCGTGTAGCGCACTAAATATGTAAGCGCATTGTGGTAATACCAAGGAATTGATTCTAACGAATACCAAGCTCCGCGGTACGGGCGCACAAACGGAATAAGTGGCGCATTAAAAATCGGAACGATAAAAATTAAAGATAAAATAAACGAAATAAACCCCGCCCCAGCACACATACCGTAGCATAAAGATTTAGCGAATAATGAATACCCTTCAACCCAGATATTAGCTTTTTGAAAAAGGTAAATTGCAGGTGTTATCGAGAAGCCTAAAATCATCACATAAAGCAAAACTAAGGGTAATAAAAACAGAATAAAGGCCACTGTTGAAAACTTACGGATCAAATTTTCAAGCAATGCCATAGGGCCCTTTTTAAGAGAACGTGTAGAATTTATATCGGTGTGGGCCTGTTGAGTACTCATATAATTATGATCGGCCTAGAGGGTATATAAGTAAACACAAAAAATCGAATTTCCCTTAAAGATTGCTCCTGTTCTATGGTACTTAATCCCTATGGAAAACTCTCAAACAAATTCTGGTTGCAACTGTGCTATTTGCCAAAACAAAAAGGCTCCTTACCAATGTGGCGTCTGTAACGACTCTTTGTGCAAATCTTGTGTTCAGTTTATGCCCGAAACAGCCTTTCAATTTATGTCTACCCGCACACCAGAGTTAAGCCATAACACTTACTGCACTGTTTGTTTTGACCAGCATGTTGGTGCTGCCTTAACAGATTACGAAGCCGTATTAACAAAAGCTCAAGAAGTTTTGGTTTTTGATAAAACCCAAGGTAAAGAAACGCGCTTTATTAAACGTATCGAAAAGCCCATTTCAGCTGAAGGCTCTGATGAACAAGACGTAACAATGCGCTTAGCCTTTGCAGCGGCTGCAAAAAACTATAACGCTATTGTTGATGTCGACATTAAAGCTGTGAAAGTTCGCGATGGAGCTTACCAAACGATGGCTTATTCGGCTAAAGCAGTCCCTACAAATGTGAATGATCGCAAGCTTATGAAAGACCGCTCTCTTTGGTCTGACCCTAACTAATCCCGTCGAAGGCGATTACAGCCCACTTAAATCCATATGATTATCCTGGTAAAGCCCAAAGCCAAAGCGCCAACGGCTGCCACGATAGTCGGTACGAATTCCCACTTTATGAAAATCATCGTGCAATGACTTAGTCATTTCGTTTGAATTAATCTCGAAAGTTAAAAAATGCCCGTGATGATTTAAATCATGCATAAGCAAGTTTTTTTCATTTAACCATTTGCTGTATTTCGGGTGCGCCCATTGACCAATATCATTTAGAAAAACTTTTTGCAGAGCCTGTACATGCTGATGGATTTTTTCAACCGACAGGTTGTGTCCTGCAAATAACGTAAGCGAAGCCTCTAGACGATAAAGCGCCGAAAAATCCATCGTGCTTCCGGCAAAGCGGTAGCCATCATCAGAATAAACCACCTGGCTACCCTTACCGGCTAAATCAGAAAAGCCCGCAAACCACCCAGTATTCGACGGCTTAAGTGTCGTACCTTTGGGTACAACCATAAAGCATGCCCCTTCGCCACCTTGCGCGTATTTGTAAGAACCAGCGATATAGAAAATACGATTTTCAATGGCTTGCAGGTCTGTCGGCATCGCCATAAAGGCGTGATAACCATCAACCACCACAATCGTTTCTGGATTTGTGACTTGGCTAATAATGCCCACTAAATCTTTAATCGCAAAACCTGAATTAAAAAACACCTGACTAAAAAACACTAAATCCCAGTCTTGCGCTTTAAGATGTTCTTTAAAGCGGTTTTCAAAAATTTCAAAAGGCTGCGTTGGTACTTTAACCACTTCAACAATTTGCTCTTCGATCAACCGATTAATCTGGCGGTCAAAGCTATAAAACTCTGAATCTGTCGTTAGAATTCTGATTTTTTTATCAGGCTTAAAACAACTTAGGATACGGCCGACAAACTCATGCGTATTCGGTGCAAAAACAATTTGTTCTGGGTGCGACAGATTTAAAATATCAGCGATCAACTTCTGCGTGCGCGGAATTTTATTTGCAAAAATATGATTCCACTTATCATCGACAAACTTCGCTGAATCGTTCCAGTATTCTAACATCGCATCAAGTGTGACATCAGGCCAATAATGATGCGAATGACTGGCGTAATGTTGTACACCAGGATTCGCATTCAGAAAGTGTTGGTAGAACTTCTTATACATGGGAATTATGCCGTAGGCGTATTATTAAAATTGAGCTGCTTTTTAATTTCTGCTGGAATCTTCGGTAAACGTGAACGCGGAATTAAGTAAGTCGATAAATTAAATAAATCGACAAACACACGATTATTATCGGCAGCCTTTTTTAAGTAAGTATGACCTGATGATCCACCCGTTCCGATTTTTGTGCCTAACATACGCTGAGCTAAAAGCGCATGACGGTAACGCCATGTTGTGAAGTTTTCATCGATATCCATCATGATCGTCATCATTTGATGAGGCATCGTTAACATCGGCTCATCACGGTAAAGCATAATGAAGAGCGCATTTAAAATCGCTTTCTGCGACAACTTACGTCCACCTTCAGCGACGATTTTATTATGCGCTTCTTCATTAAACAGATTCGCAAATGTTTCTTTAGTAATACGTAAATTTTCTAACTGCATGGCTTTATCTTTATCTGATAAGTGAGCCACGTTAGCTTGGATCGTGGCTTCGTCGTCAGCTAAAATCTTTTGGATTGAATTCTGGTATTCTGTCCAAAAGTTAAAGTTTTCTTTATTCGTAAATGGTGTTCTTTCTAACCATTTTTCTAAAAGTCTTAATAACGACGGCGTATTTTCTAAAGACGATAAACGAGCGCGGTCTTTTTCATTTAGACGGCCCAGGAAGAACTCACGATCAACGCCTTGGCGGTCTACGGTATTAAGACCCAGCTTAATTTCAATTTCGCGAAACTGCGTGCTTTGAAAACCGGACGCCGGGATTAATAAATTACGAAACTCTAGAAAATCCATAGGCGTCATTGTTTCTAGAATTTCAAAGTGCGTATTGAATACACCTTGAATTTTGCGGATACGATCTAAACGTTGGATAATGTAGCTAAAATCGCTGTCTTCAACTGTTGGTTTTTTAAAAGTTGTAAGAACAGCATCTAAATCGTGAAGAATCTGTTTGAACCATAATTCATAGGCTTGGTGAACAACGATAAATAATGTTTCATCATGGGCTTCTGGATCTTCTTTAGTGGCAAATTTTTTACTTAACGGTTCTTGGCAAGAAAGAAACTTATCAAGCATTAAATAATCGTTGTAGTACACCGGGCCCTGGTTCTTATGCATTCGAAAATCCTTTGTATATGAAGACTTAAAAAATCTTAGGGTATTTCATTTAATAAGGCCACCTGAAACTTAGTGCGTCCTTTAAGCGCTGGGTTATAAACAGCTTCTTTAAAAAGACTATCGATGGCTAATTTATAGCTGGCTGGTTTTCGTTCTCCCATCACTGCGGCTAAATGCCCGGTCACAAAAGCTGTGGCTTGCGAAGTTCCACTTAAAATACCGTAACGATTTTTAGGCAGTGTTGAAAAAACTGACTTTCCGGGGGCTGCTAAATCTACAGTGTTTTTTCCGTAGTTACTAAATGTTGTGAGCCCTCCATCTTTTTGAATAGCTGCGACCGAGATCATATTATCAAGCTTGTAGCTTGCGGGATAATAACGAATGACATCCGTGTCCTCTTGCTCATTACCTGCTGCCACAACCATAACGATCCCCTGCTTACGTGCATCTTGGATCGCCTGAAGCTCATGATATTCAGGCATGGCCCCTCCGGCAGAATAGTTAATGATCTGCGCTTTCATCCTTGAAGCATATTGAAGCGCATTAATTGTATTCATCACATTGACCTTATCGCTGCCTTTAGGATTGTAGTACTTAAGTACCATCAATCGTAAAGAAGCTTCTCCGTGTTTTTTCTGGGCGTACTCTTTATGGATAATGCCGGCCACATGTGTTCCATGGCCTTCATTGTCGATCACCTTGTTATTGTTATCGACAAAGTTCCATCCGTTTACATCATCTACGTACCCATTTAAATCATCATCAATTCCATTTGTGGCTTTATCGCGGCCTAAAACATCTTTTCCGGTTTCGCCCGCATTCACCCAAATAGAATTTTTTAAATCTTTATGATTGATATCAACACCGGTATCGATAACGGCTACGACCACATTATCAGTTACCGCTTTTGCACTACTTGCAGTCAGGAAACATACCGCTAAAAAACTAGTACTTACGAACAATGTTTTGGTGAGCTGTTTCATTGAAACGGCTGCGCCATTTTCTGTTTTAGACAAAGCTCCGCCCGTAATGAATTTTGCGTTCATTTTCCCCTCCGAATAATTTGTTTAGTTTGTTTGACTTTAGACAGTCAGTCTTATTTTAAGAATAAAGCAATCGCGATACCATGGCGGCTATAGCGTATATGAGAGGAGAAAACTGTCTAAGGTGTAACCTGTATATAAATCTCTATACAGTGTTAGAAATCGTACTGTTAGAAAGCTAACACTGTAGCTTCAGTACAACAGCTTTTAGATGAAATAAAAAAGCCAGCGAAAACGCTGGCTTTTAACTGTCAAAATAATTGAGCTGGTATGATTAAGCCAGCTGGTAGGCTGGTATAATTAAGCTACGCGAGCTGGCTTTTGCGAAGTCGAAGCCACTGTGTATTGGTTACGGCCTGAGTTTTTAGACTTATATAAAGCCGTATCAGCGCGTTTTACCCAGTCAGAGGCACTTTCAATATCCAATAACTGCGCAATACCCATAGACACTGTAAAACGCACTGTCGATTCACCGTGAACAAACACTTCTGAACGAATACGCTTTTGCACTTCTTCAGCGCGCACTAAAGCGTGTTCAATGGCGTGGTTTGGAAGAATCACTACGAATTCTTCACCACCAATACGAGCTACCATTTCAGCGTCTTTATGAAAGACTGATTTTAAGATGCGAACACATTCTTTTAATACGAAGTCACCGATATCGTGACCGTAGGTATCGTTGATTTTTTTGAAAAAATCGATATCCATGATGATAAGACTAACCTGCATCGGGTTCATGTTATTAAGATGAACGTATTTTTTAACCGTTTCATCAAAGCTTTTACGATTATGCGCCCCTGTTAAGTGATCCAGGTTAAGAGATGAGTTCGCTTCTAAAAGCTGTTTTTTCACAGTGTCTAGATTTTTCTTAACTGATGTTAAACGTTTTTTACGTGTTTCGTTTTTAGCATGTTGGTGTTCAACATACAGGTTAATAAACTGACGTGATTTTTTACGAAGAGTTTCAAGCGAGTTTGCTTCAACCGCTTCTTTTAGATCTTGCAAGTGTGATGATAACTGCTCATCTTTAGCTGAATCTTCGCGGATGTCTTCGGATAACTGATCGGCTAAATCCCAAACGATACGTTTAAAATCATCAAAGGTATTTTGAATGTAAGTTGATTCATCGACACGGTAGCTTGAAAAGAATAAACGAATTTCAGAAAGACATTTTTCAACGTTTTTAGGATCTGGGTCAACAAGGCCTTTTGCCATAGCGTCTAATTTTTCACGCACTTTACGAACCGAGTGCTTTTCCATGTCGAAGAGATGTTTGTTGTAAACATCCATAATATATAACAGCGTGGCTTTTTCTTCGCTGATCACAGGCATTGATCTGGTTGGTGCTGAATCAACATTGATTGAATCAGAATCGGCAAATGAGATATCTAATTGCTGCAATAATTTAACAACCCATTGTTTCAAGATAGCCTCCAATACAGCTATCTTTTCGGCTTTTTGGGTTTCGATTTTTATATTTTTTTCGGGAATTTCGTGTCCCATTATGAAACAAGACTTTACGCTTGTGTGGCGAACTAGCAACTAGTTAAACAATGCCGAGCAATATCCAGCTCCACCGCTTGATTGTGCTACTTCGCCGCGACTACGAAGATTCTCTGCATTGTCACGGAGAGTTTCTGCAGCATCGTTTACAAAAGTTTCTAATTTGCGCTGATTCTTAAAAAGAATATGGCTTACGCGATTTGTTTCAAGCCACTGAATCACTTTGTTTGATTTTACTAACGCTAATAATCCGATAGCTCCGCTGGTTACAATCGCGATGATGGGCGAATAACCGTAAGTTCCCGGCTGAAGCACCATACCCATACTGGCCAGTTGGCTCATCACAATGTTTCTGACATCAGCTAAACGCTTTAAAGCATTTTTTGCCACTGGATATTTTTCAGCATTGGCGGCGGCCATTAACTCACCCCACGCAAAACTTGCAAGTGTTGTGATAACCGCTACTTTTAAAGATGTTCCCCAAAAGTGTGAACTCATGACATTTGTGGCTAAATCATGAAACGACATGATTGATCCACGCAACATTTGAAAACCCACGCTAAAAGTTAAATTCGCTAAAAACTGCGAAGCAATAACCTTACGGGCGTAAATCGCTTCTGACTCTGCCCCACCAGTAAATTTGTTTGATAATTTATCTAGTGTTTTCATAATGCGATGACGTAACGGCACCGTCATTTTTGTCCACATATCACGATCAAGTGCAAAAGCTGCTGCAAAAACCACATTCATCATCACCATGGCTGATTTTTGATAAACATCTAAGCCTGCTGAATGAATCCAAATAAAAGAATCGTAAGATGTGGTAATAACTACGATCGATAAACCAAGCTTGTCATACTTAACCGTTTCAGCGACATTTTTTTTATAATTAGCCCAACCAGCTGCCAATTTTTCTTTGGCTGAAGCGAGTTTTCCAATCGGCATAAAGCGAAACATGCGCTCAGAACTTTTTTCAGTTTTCTGAATTGTTTCAGCGACGGCTTGGTAAACTTCTGGTGTGTCGGTTGATAAAAGAACATCGGCATTACGTGTTTCTTCACGTTGTAACACTTCACTAAGTTGTGCCGGGTGATCTAAGGGAATTTCGGTGTAAGAAAATTGCGAATTACCTTGAGCTCCGCCATCAATATTCATCACAAGGCTTGGAACTTCACGAGACTTAGAATCTAAGTCTTCTGCCGCTGAGGCCATCGTGCGGGTAAAAGAGGCCTGTGGCGCCGCTAAGAGCGATACCGTCTGAATATAAACTAGAATAAATGCCAAGACTGACTTCTTAAAACTCACCAATCCCGGAAATGCAGGGCTTGGACCGCTTTTTAACAGCTATAAACTAACCTATTGGTTTATAGGCGTGTTTTTTAATAAAAAGACGCAAAATCGCCGCCTTCGTCTAAAGCCCATACACCCGCTCAAAATTTCATATAGGGAAACTTGCCACTGGAACTTTTAACAATCTCGGGGTAGAACCCTTGGCTATCTAAGGGGAATATCCATGAAACAACTTTTACTTATCGTAAGCACTTTATTAGTAACTTCATTTGCTTTTTCAGCTGAAGAGCAACCACAACAACCGGCTCAACCTCAGCAACAACAGCAACCTCAAGTGGTTTGCGCCGAAAAAGCTATTCAAGCAGCAGCTTTATTATTTCAATTTAATACACAACAAACTCCAACAGATTATAAAGTTGAATTAGTTGACCTTGCTCACGCAGAAGAAGGTGGCTACGAAGTTTATGATGTTACATTAGTTGTTGGCGAATTATCGTCTTCTGCGTACCGTGTTACAGCTAGTATTGATAACTGCAAAATCATTAGCTTTGAAACACCGTTTTTAAACTAATAGCCCAATTAATTTTGTTTACATAGATTAGTAACTCTACTCTAGAGTTACTAATCTTAAGTCTTTCTTAAGCTAATTTCTCGACATTCTTTCCATGCCCCACTTACAATAGATCTATGGCACTGGATTTTCTTAAAACCGACAAAAAAGAATCTTTCAAATCTAAAGGCTTTCGTATCGGCATGAACTTGTACCCGATGTTTTTTGCAACCGGTGCAAGAATTAAATTCTGGTCGGCCGACTGGAGCGAAGTTCACTTGCGCTTAACTCTGAATATCTGGACACGCAATTACGTTAAAACCATTTTCGGTGGCAGTATGTTTTCAGCTACTGACCCGTTTTATGTGATTATGTTCATGCACATGTTAGGAAAAGAATTTATCGTCTGGGATAAATCAGCCAATATCCGTTTTAAACGTCCAAGTAAGATTCCGCTGTATATGGTTTTTAAAATTTCACCAGAGCTTTTAGAAAAAGTTAAAAACGAAGTACAAACTTCAGGTGAAACGACTCATATCGCCCACCTTCAATGGATTGATAAAGATAAAAATGTGTACGCTGAATTAGAGCGTACCATTTATATTGCTGATAAAAAATTTTATAAAGAAAAACTAGAAAAACGAAAACTGGCTGCAGCTCATAAATAAGAGAATTTCTCTTATTTATTTTCCTTTAGCAAAATCAACGTTTGTTAGATCAATGTTACAATCGTAAAGATCAACATAGAAATACTTTTCAACCCATTTGTCGGCTTGTGGGTCATAGTATTTTTTAAATCTTCTTAAATACCCCACACCGGATTCACGGTCCCACTTCATCATGCCAGTGCCTTTTTTACCGTTACGGTATTTAAGCCATTGAATGTTCACGTCTGACCAAGGCCAGATATAAGATCTGATATAAGTAATTTGTTGTTCTTCCTGAATTGTGGTTGGTTCGCAAGATTCGGTGAAAAATTCAAAATTCATTAAACGTTCATCACCAGTCACATTTAAATTTTGATTAACGCTCACCACGTAAGGTTTTTGCTCTTGTTCGTCCCAGTATTTACAAGAACCTAGGTATTCGTGAGTTGTTGGTGAATGTGAAAAACATTGTAATAGAAATGGTAATAAAAGCTTCATGCGTCAAATTCTAGTACGGTTTCATAAACTTCCGCAGCTAAAAATTCTTTTCGATGAAGCGCATAATAAATAATTCCGCTGCCTATACCTAAAACAAAACCGATGATATGACTGGCGTAACTCACATCAGGCTTAAACTCTTGTGGGGCGAACAAAACTAAGCTTGAAAATAAAGCGACAGCAAAACGCCTGCGCCAATTTGTTCTTCTGTCGACCAGAAAAAACAGAGTTAACCACACAGCTCCCATCCAATTCACGACTCCGGAAATGCCCATAAGTTGGGTTTGTGGAAGCATCGTCGTAAGTGCTAACGCATTAATGATTCCTCCAGTAAACAATCCCAGCAGCGGAAAAAGTGTAAGATTAAAATAACCCGTCAACAACAAAGCAAACGGAATAAAAATCAACGCGTTTCCTAAAAGATGTCCCATATCAGCATGGGCAAAAAGAGCGGTCCATAATTTCCAGTATTGGTGTTGCGAAAACGCAAGGTCATAACTGACACTTAAATCTTTAGGCGATAGCCAGTCATACAAACTTAATCCAAAAAGAAGAACTACAAGCGCTGCGGTCACTAAAAAACTGCTCGCTTTGATCTTTTTTGTGAACCAGTTTTTTATAAGCCGCGGTTGATCTTCTTCCATTCTCTAACATTGGGGCCTTTTTTCTATCTGGCAAGTTTGCGCGTTAAAACCATCAGGACTTGACTAAAATCGTTTTAACAGGCCCCCTTATACTATGAGAGATTTTTATCAAAACGGCCCTGAGCTTTCGAATACATTTACCTCTGACACTTACTTAAAACCTTTTCTTGAAAAAAATGTTCCCAAAGATTTTCACAAATCTATCTTTGAACACTTAACTCACGTTGGAAATCTTGCAAGCACCACTTGGCTTAACTGGGCCACTGATGCCGAAGCTCACCCACCAAAACACATACCGTTTTCTCCATGGGGTAAGCGCATTGATGTTATCGAAACTTCTGAAGGCTGGAAAAATCTGGAAAAAGCCGCAGCCACTGAAGGTATTGTTGCAACGGCGTTTGAACGTAAGCAAAAAGAATTCTCTCGTTTTTACCAAATGGCTTTACTTTATCTTTATTCGCCCTCGAGCGCTTTTTATTCTTGCCCGTTGGCGATGACCGACGGCGCTGCTCGCGCTTTAGAAATTTATGGCGATAGCGATTTAAAAGAAAAAGCTTTTAGAAATTTAATTTCGCGTGACCCAAAAACTTTTTGGACATCTGGCCAATGGATGACTGAACGTACCGGTGGATCAGATGTCAGTCACACAAGTACCGTAGCTAGAAAAATCGATGACAAAAACTATGCGTTATCTGGAACAAAATGGTTTACATCAGCTACGACATCACAAATGACGTTAACTTTAGCCCGCCCAGAAGGGGCTCCGCACGGCAATAAAGGTTTATCATTATTTTATCTTGAGCTTCGTGATCAGAATAATCAGTTAAATAACATCGAAGTTCACAGACTTAAAGATAAGTTAGGCACGAAAGCTTTACCGACGGCAGAACTTACATTACATGAAACACCGGCCCGCTTGATTGCTGGCGAAGGTGATGGTGTTAAAAAAATTGCGAGTGTTTTAAATATCACACGCATTTATAATTCGATCTGTGCTTTAGGACATTCTCGCCGCGCTTTAGATTTAGCCTGGGATTACGCTAAAAAACGTGTGGCTTTTGGTGATGTGATTATCAATCACCCGCTTCACCGCATAACATTACAGCGCTTAGAAGATGAATTTAAAAAATGTTTTGATTTAACATTCTTTGTAGTTGGTCTTTTAGGTAAAGAAGAATGTGGCACTGCCAGCGAACTGGATAAAAAATTATTACGTGCTTTAACGCCGATTTTAAAACTTTACACAGCGAAAAAATCGATTTTAATTTCAAGCGAAGTTTTAGAGTCATTTGGTGGCGCAGGTTATATTGAAGATACAGGTCTTCCGCGTTTACTTCGTGATGCCCAAGTGTTTTCTATCTGGGAAGGTACGACCAACGTTTTAGCTATGGATTTCTTACGCGTTTGCGAAAAAGAAGATGGCGTAGCGGCTTTAGGTGAGTTTTTAAAGAAAAAAGGTTCAACTAAAATCGGCCAACTGATGGACCCTAAATGGAAAGACACAGCCCACGCGCGTGATTTAGTTTTCTTAGTGGCTGAAATGGTGGCTGAGGTTTTATAATTACTGTTCTTCTATCGTGAACCACGTTTTATTTCCGCTGAATGTGATCCCCACATCGCGGGAATAATATCTAAGTTCAAAATAATCGCCAGTTGTTACGGTGAGAGCTGGCGTACAACCGTACCCGCCCCAATTATTATCATTAGCATCCGAAGAGACAATAATGTTTCCGGCGAAGTCAGTGTTATTTTTTTGAAACATAAAGTAATTCATCGTAATCGAACCCGCTGAACTAACACCTACCGCCGCACAAAGCTTAACTCTTGTTACACCTGCTGGAATTGTTAATCTGGTCGGAGCTCCAACTGAATAAAATGCTCCGTTATCTTCAATAGCTGAAGCCCAAGTGATATTGGTGATAGCACCGCCTCCAGAAGTTAATGAACCACTTGTTGCAAGACGTGCGTATTTACGGGTGTTTTGACTTCCTATTTTTAGCCACGAAGTTCCATTACAGTATTCCATAACTTTTGAAGTTGAATTGTAACGCTGCGAACCTTCTATGGTTGAATTACATGTAGCTACACTTGCTCCCATGCGCACAGGGCCACTTACATCCAGGGTTGCCTGTGGTGATGTTGTGCCGATACCTACCGAACCGCTCGCCGTAATTGTCATACGATCTCCGGCCGGGCCTGTTGATCCTGATTTAATTTGTAAATTACCTGTACCGCCGCCATACCATAAAATCGAAGTGCCATTTGATAAACGTTGTAACCCCGTGTGATGAGCTGCTTCAGACGCAGAAGCAGATAGTGCGAAGTCACCACCAACATCAAGCTTAGCTGAAGGAGTCGTCGTACCGATACCCACATTACGGGTTAAACTTGTCGTATAAATATTTGTTCCATCATCGGTAAAACCACCACCCGCTGAAACGTTCGTGCGTTTTGTCCAGAGTTCAAACGAAGTTCCAGTTGCAAAGGCATTCGCTAGCGCACCTTCGATAACTAATGATGTAATATTAGTTGCCGTATTAGACCACGTGCCCGACCACAATACCGAAACTAAACTGTTACCTTGGTTAATCGCAACAGTGGCTACACGTGGATTTCCGGTTTCAGCATTAAGAACCATTTCACCGACACTGATTGTATTTTGATTCGCGCCACCACCGTGAATAAAAATTCCCGTTTGTCCTGAGTTGTAAGATCCAAACGGGCCACTACTGTTACCGTAAACGTTTGAATTAATGTAGTTAGCTCCGCTATCACCATTCGGGCGAACTAAGATACCAGAAGTTCCGTATGCTAAATTATGCTTAATTTTAATCACTAAACGATAAACTTGATCAACGTCACCATTAAGGCCCGAAAATGTAATCGTAGAAGCACTAGCAGCGGTTACGACTTGGCGTGAAACCATTTGCCATGATGTTCCTGGCCCGCCTGTTATGGTGCCCATACTCACTGGTGCATAACCCAACGCCGTTGAAATTTGTGTCGCTGTTAATTGCGAACCACTGATTACACGACCCTTGCTATCAACACTCACTGAGCTATATGTTCCAGAGATAACACCGGAATTTGCTAATGTTAAAGTGGCTGATCCTGAAGTCGATGTTACATCACCGTTAAAAGCTGGAAGCCGTAACGCAGATAATGTTCCTGTTGCACTTGTTGAACCTAAATCTAACGTTGAAAGTTTTGAAGAAAAATTTAGCCAATCAGCAGACGTTAAATAACCATCTGTTGTTGCGGTCGCTGATGACGTTAAACCAGAAGCTGAACTTCCACCCCACTCAACAATCACATAACCGTTAGCACCTGGTGAACCACCAGAAGCCGCACCGCCAGCGCCAACCACCACCGCAAAACTTGCTCCCGGAGTTACGGTCAGATCAGAAATAGTTAATCCCCCATTACCACCGGTCTGCCCTGTGGCATCGACAGGATCTGCATTAGTTTGATATGTCGGACGCCCCGGCCCACCAGCACCACCGGCACCGATAATTGTGATATTGCCGCCGCTACCACCACCGTGCATGTTACCGTTACGATCTAAACCATAGTCACCGCGCGCTCCACCAAGACCGCCGGCACCAACAATTGTTCCACCGAATGTTGAATTACCACCGTCGTTACCATTTGATCCGGTATAATCACCACCGCCACCACCGGCACCGGCCACACTGACACGAATTTTTGTAATACCTGCAGGAACTGTAAAAGTTCCGTTTGATGAAAAATACTGACGTGATGAAAGTGTTCCTGTTCCCGATGCACTTGCGCCGGTTCCGAGATCTTCCCAACTATCACCGTCATAAAATTGATATTTTGCAACGGTTGAATTGTATATCATTAAACCTGCAGCAGAACTTGCGATAGCATTTCGTTGTGTCGTTGTTAAACGCGGAGGTAAAAAACCTTTCGTCGTAGAAGATAATTCTAAAATTGCAGAGGATGTTGGTAGATTTGCGCCGATCGCTACGCTTCCCGCATTGTAGTAAGCATCGTTTCCACTTTGTAACCAAACACCTACCGGGCCCTTGGCAAAATTAAAATAGCGGCCTTCAGACACGATTGTTGAAATTGATTTATTAGCGCAAGCAGAAAATCCGGTAAATGCTGTATGCGAAACGTACGCGCCACTCGACATATTAAAGTGCATGAAATGACCTGCACCACCTGAAGATTTCGAGTACCAAACGCGATTTTGCGAAGATTCACGCGTATCAAGATATAAAACAGAGTAATCTGTGCCGTTATTACAGTAAATCGCATCTGGCCAGCTAGAAACCATACTGTTATTTGAACCACCACTTGTTAGAGCGGCTAAGCTTTGCCAGATTGGAGTTTGTCCAACACCTTGGCTTGTTAAAATAGTTCCACTTGAACCAAAAGCAAAAGTGTTAATTGGCGATGTACCATTGCCAAGAAGCAAAGTGTTAGTTGTAAATGAAGTTTGCCCTGTACCACCGTTAGCCACTGGTAATACACCGGTAACACCGCCGCTTGCTGTTGAAGCTAAATTCATTTGCGGTAATTGGCTGCTTGCAATTTGAATTGTCGAACATATAAAACTATCACTTGCTGAATTCCATACAATAGCTTGTCCTGATGTACAGGATGAAACAGGCCATGGTGATGAAGCTGCGCTATTGACTAAATCCGTGTAGCGAAGTTTTGTTCGTTGCCAATTTGTTCCATCAAATCTTAAAGTATCACCAGAAGTTGAACCACTCGTGATTAAGCTCACCTGTGGCGTGGCTGAAGTTCCTGTGATCTGCAGTGGCGCTATCGCTGAAACTTGCGAAACTGTTCCGGTGCTTGACGAAGAAAAAGCCCAGCCATTTGTTAACGTATGACAATTATTTCCATTGCGGTCACAGATTTGTGTTGCACGTATAGCCCCACTCACTTCAAGCGAGGCTGTTGGTGATACAGTTCCTATACCCACATTACCATTTGCAGAAATGCGAAGGCGTTCTACTTTTGATCCGGCAGAGAAAGGTCTTGTCCAAAAAGACAAATAACCTGGATAACTTCCGCCGCCGCCTAACCAATCACTTTCTTTACCCGCTAAGATCGCAGCGCCGTGACGATTAATGCCTGTTGAATCATTACTATAAAACTCGATTCCAAGTTTTGCTGCCGACGTGGTGTTCGTATTAACCATGTACATTCCAGCAAGACCACCGAGCGAAGCATCTGCTGTTCCTGAAACTTCCACCCCAAACGGAGCGATTGCCCCGCTTGACGAAACATAGAGTTCTTTAACAGTCACAGCCCCACTGGTGTATTCAAGGTCATTACCATTTGAGACCCATTGCGAAGAAATGGCTGACCCACTTTGCGCAGGTACAAAACCTAATGCCGTTGTTACATCATTAGATGTGAGATTAGCGCCACTTGTTACGCGGCCCTTTGTATCCACAGTAACTTTCATATAAGTTCCGGCTGTTACACCTGTGTTAGCCAATACTAATGATGCAGATCCAGAAACCGAAGTCACATCACCGTTAAACGCCGGAAGTCTTAGTGGTGATAAAGTTCCTGTGGCACTAACAGATCCTAAATCCAATGTTGAAAGTTTAGAATTAAAATTAACCCAGTCAGCTGAAGCTAAAAAACCATTTGTCGTGGCATTTGCTTGAGTCAACGCTGAAGCCGATGACGGCGTGTATCCAAGAGCTGTAATCACCGCACTACTTGTGATAGTGACCGCAGCACCGCTTTGTGCCGGAGTAAAACCTAACGCCGAAATAACAGCTGCACTGGTCGCATTTAATTTATTTGTAAAATATTGGTAATCGGCATTTGAAACTAATCCACCAACAACTGAGCTTTGGCTCGCATATGGAATACTAAAAGTGTGTACTCCGTTTGAAGATGAGATTCCAAATGTTGTTCCAGCACTGGCCACGGCAAAAGTTTGCGTGGACGAAGTTAAGCCATTTAAAGTCATTGTCGTCGGCGAAGCCGCTGCTAACGAAGCTATTGTTGAAGCTAAACCGCTTACCGTTGCTGATACTGATGATAATTGTGAAGTTAAAGCTACAATCGATACTGAGTTACTGCTAATTGAACTTGAAAGCGTTGAAACTGTTGCACTATTAGCCGGCGTATACCCTAAAGCTGTAACAACTGATCCCGAGGTCACTGCGCCGGCTCCGCTAGTTAAAGCCACGCAGGAAAATCCAGCCCCGTTAAAATGTAAAGCTTCAGAGGCCGTACAAGTTGCTAACGTTGATAAACGCACAAATGAATTAGCTGAGAGGCCTTGTAATGACTGGGCATCGTTGGCGTACATCGCATAAGGTACGGCATTTATATTCATCGCAGGAAGTGTTTGCCAGCCGTTACCGTCATTAAACTGCATGATGATTTTTCTTGTATCTGTGGCTAATGGCGAATAACTGGCCGGACCACCCGAAGCACAAAGAAGCGAAGGTGTTGAATTACTAAAAACTTGTTCAAAGGTTGTGGCATTTAACGGAAATGATTTTAACCCCGTACCTAAAGAAAAAGAAATTAGCCCACTTGTTGACGACATACTGATGGCTGAATAACTTTCTGAATACAGGACACAGCTTCCGGTAGGATCTAAAATAGTAAATTGAAAATTTACGCTGGCGGCTTCAAGAGGATACCCGTCTGGCTTAATAATTTTAGCTTGATAAGTTGTTCGCCCCGGCCCGGCAAATGCCGGTGACACGACCATTGCTGCCATGATCGTGAAAAAAAGAGTACCAACAAACGTGCACGCCCATCCATTATTCACAGTAAACTAATCGGTTTTTTATTTGGTTTTATTTAGAGGGAAAAACGAAAAAACGGCTCATCTTGATACGTTTTCTGCAGTAAATTTTAACTATTTTTTAAAGAAGTGCTTTCGTTACACAGAGCCTTAATTTTTTATAGCCCAAGTTCTTCTAAAATCATGCGGGCATCTTCGATGTTTTCAGATGTTTCTTTATCTGTAGTTGATTGTAAAGGTGTACTTACGTATTGCGGATACATCTGCCAAGCTGATAACGACACAGCCACTTTTGCCTTTGCAGCAAATTCTTCTTCAGAAAATTTCGCGGTAACTACCACTTTTTGATTCGGGCCAAATACTTCACCGACCCACTGATAAGCAGCCACAGGCCCTTGAAATAATCCCGGATCAAAAACCCAAAGTTTTCCATCTACCTTAACTGCAGGGGCTACATGATAGCGCCAGCCAAAAAAATCACTCGGCTTATCTAAACGATAACCCCATAATGAAAATCCATGAATCCAGATTTTATAAACCTCAAAACCTTGCGCAGCTAACTGAGCAGACACGATTTCCGATCTGGCAAAACAACCATCTTTTAAATAATCATAACGTAATGAAGAATCTGCTTTAACCGTTTCAAAAGCCGTTAGCATTTGAGCGATTGTTTTAGATGTTTTTATCTTTGCAGTTATCGAATTCATTTGTTCAAGCAGTTGGGTATCTAATTCATTTGCCTCAGCCGTTGTAAGCTGACCTCTTTGATAAAGTACCGGAAAAAGAATTTGTTTTAGTTTTTGGCAAGCCATAAGCGCGCACGAACGTAAGCGTGGCTCAAATGACATCATCAAATTATGCTTACGATAATACGCCGTCGTCGCCAAAGTGCCGGATTGCTGATACTGAAAATCAGAAGAATTTAAGTAAAGCTCTTTATTCGTATTTAAATCAAAAATTCGCGCTGGGACTTTTACATTTAGATAATCTAAATGGTGAAGCGTTGGCACCTGCCCTACGATCGTATCACCAATAAATAAAAGGTATTTACCATTACAGGCCCAGAACTCTGATTTTGTTTCTTGCTCGCAAAGAAAGGCATCTTCTGAACTTATAGATACCTGCAACTTATGGCCTGCATAAGACCACGAAGCCGTAAAGAATATCAAAATGAGACAAAGAGTTTTGATCATACATTTTAGTAAAGCAAAGCCAGCGCCAGTCTATCGGCGCTAACACCTCACTATGGTGTATAAGAGCTAAAAAAATGGTTAATTTTATTCGGGCGTGACAATAAATGCGAACACAAAGACTGCGGTTCGCATTATTTACAGATCGGAGCCGATGGATCTTTCGAGCAAAGATAAGCTCTAAGTTCGGCGTTTTCATTTTTTAATTTTTCGATTTCAGCTTTATCGGCTTTGCGTTCTTCAATAGAGGCGATATCGCGGTGAATTTTTTCGCTGTCTTTCGTCCAACGAGCATAGAACTCTTTTAAGCTTTCAATCAGCGGGCTTAAAAAGCCAATGTAGTTCACTTTTTTCATACCTTGAGCGTTGGTATCGACTAAGTTTGGAAAAATAGTTTCAACTTGTTGTGCGATCACACCGTACTGAAGACCACTTGAATATTGTTTTGGATCTTTCCAGTAATAGCTTACACCTTCAACCTGAAGCATTTTATCTAACGAGTGATCTAAGATTTGAATATCTTTTTTCAAACGACGATCTGATGGACTAAGTGATCCTGAATAAGTAATGTTTTTTGCTGCGATATCCATATAGGTCGCAGCACCGCGGTTATAAAAAGATAATGTGTTGTGCGCAGCCTGAGTTGTACCAATTTCTAAATCCGTACCACTGGCATCACCACCAAGATAAAGCACATCGCCAAGTCCATTGCGCGCGACAATTTCTCCGCCGACATCTAGTTTATAAGTCGATGGCGTAGCACCAACACCTAAGTTACCGTTACCATCAAGTAAAATACGAGCCGTGTTGGCTACGTTATCGTAGATATAAAAATTTTGTGCATTCGCTTGGCTGACGTCGGTTCCGATTTCAAAAGTATTTGTTGAGTTCTGTGCAAACTGAATTCCTGTACGGCGATTTCCTGTATTTGATGTAATAATCGAAAGATAATCTGTTCCACGTGTGGCTGAATTTGCCGCAGAACCAATGGCAACAGAACCAACAACAGTCAGCGATCTTGCCGGAGTCGTTGTGCCAATACCAACACTACCGCTCACTAATACTGAATTTAACGGCGTCATGCCACCTAGTGTAGAAGCCGGGTAACCAACGGCTAAGGTTCCATGCATACCTGATAAAGCCATTTGCTCGGTATAGGTATTCTTCGTTGTACCAAAAACAATATTTGGCGGCGGGTTCGCAACAGCCCAACCACTATAGAGCGCTCCAATAAATGCACGACCTGCACCATTACCACCGTTGACCGTCATATCAATAAATGTTGAAGCATTTGTTGTTGATGGATTTTCAAGTAAAAGTGAAACGGCTGTAGAAGGCGCTGTTCCTGTCGATACGTACGCTGTCGTATTCGTATTTGAAACCGACAATCTTCTCGCAGGAGAAGTGGTTCCAAGACCCAAGTTACCATTTTTTAAAAGCATTAAAGCCGTTGATCTTGAAGCTCCGGAACCTGTACCATTACCCACTACAAATAACGGATCAGTTGTAACCCAACTATTACGACTTTCACTTCCCTTCGGAAGATTGAAACGACCCAACGTTGTTTGAATATAAGAATCAGCGGTTGTGTATTCACCCATGGCTGTTGAACTATCACCATGAGCAATTGTGCTACTTCCCATAGCCGTAGCCGCAGAGCCACTCGCTACCGTAGCAAATCCTATAGCTGTAGAATTATCACCCGTTGCGTTTGTCACATTTCCTATCGCTGTTGAATAACTTCCTGTAGCGAATGTGCCTTGACCGAAGGCCGTTGAGAAATCTCCGAGCGCATTTGTAGTAACACCCATAGCAACAGCAGCAGTACCACTGGCCATGACTCCATACCCCGCCGCGAATGAATAATCACCACTGGCAACTTGATTCGAAGCTGTTCGGCCCATTTGTAAATCTACAGCATACTGGCCACGCTTGTTACCACCAGTCACTGTATTGTCAGGTATTTGCGCTAGAAGAGCGCCATTGCCTTTCGGACTCATGACAAAATCTACATTTGTTGCAGCATTTGTTGCAATTAATCTTGCCGCTGGAGTTACGGCATTCGGCACAGCTGTGCTGATTGATTCTGTAAAGTTTGTTAGTCCAAATGATGGCGTTTGCCAACTAGCTAACCCAGATGCATCCGATGTTAAAACTTTATTTAACCCAGGTGATCCACCTGTAATTTTAATTGTTCCCGAAACATCAAGCTTTGCCGCTGGTGTTGTTACACCGATACCAACATTACCATTAGTTTCAATTCTAAAAGCTGTGTTTCCGCCTGACGGTGCAAACTGCACTGGGCCACCGACAAAAACAATTTTACTTGCGGTAGGCGCGTATAAAGCTGCCGCATTATTTAAATTTGTTCCATCAGTTAAAGTCACTCCGGCATTTGAATTGTAAATTCTTAAGTTCAGATTGGCCGCATTTCCGGTTACTGATAAATCAGCAAGGCCTGTATTAACAGAACTATTTTTTACATTGAGCGTTCCTGAAACATCTAATGTATATCCAGGCGCTGTGGTTCCAATACCCACATTACCATTGTGATCGACACGCATACGCTCAACTACTGCCGTGCTTGAGTTTGTCGGAGTACGAAATGAAATCGCTGAACCGATAGCGCCAGAATTCCAGTTTTCAGTTGTTTGAAAACGGATATGCGCTCCGGTTTGCCAACCCGATCCATCGTAGCCAACCGGTGATATTGCGGTCACAAGATCGCCTGATAAAAGTGCTGATGGCAACGCTTTCGTGCCACGCGCACGGTACCCTACAAATAATGGATTTTCAGTATCAGAATAAACTCTTGCAGCCATACGGCCACCAACACTTGTTCCTTCAGATTCTAAAATCAATCCGGCACGGTCTGGATGAGCCGCAGCCGCTGGTTGATTACTATAAACATGCAATGTTGTCAGTGGCGTTGCAGTGCCAATTCCTACACTACCCGCTGAATAATTAATTGTGGAACCTGAAGTAATCCATTGTGACGACACCACTGCGGCAAATGAGGCCGCTGTTGAAGTTTGCAAGCTTGTAACAGTTGATGAGACCGTATTTAAGTTATTGGTAACCGTTGTAAACGAAGTAGCTACTGCTGAAGATAAACTTGAAACAGTCGCACTATTAGCTGGCGTGTAACCAAGAGCCGAAGAAATTGTCGCTGATGTTACACCACCTGCGACAATAGAACTAAGGCTTCTACGTGTGTTTGAACCGTCAGTAAAATAATAATCAGAGCCGTCGTACTCAACCGTTCCCGATTGCGGTGATGCCAATAAAGTTCCCGAAGTAAATTTTAACGGTGCATTTGTACTTGTTCCTGCGGCTAGATGCAGTCTCGCTGTTGGAGCGCTCGTACCAGCACCGATGTTAGCTTGAAAATAAGATGGTGCTGAATTTCCCGAATAGAGCGACCATTTATTCAAACCGGCTACGTTACCAATATACACACCATAACCATTCGTAATCGTCGCAGGACTTCCAGAGTTTACAAAATACCCTGAATAAGCATTTGTGATCTGACCAAAACCAGAAACTAACGATCCGCGGACTCCGATGGCATTTGTAATACGACCTGCAGTGCCAGAAGCTCCCGAAATATAAATCTCTCCTGAAACGGCAGTAAGGCCGGTAGCAGAAGCTGTTGATTTATGATTAACATAACCACTTAGCGCAATTGAATTTCCAGTGCTATCTTGTGAACTGTCAAAGTTCATGTCGGCTTGAAATGTTCTAAAGCTGCTCGAACTAGGACTTAAAAAATTTAAACTTTGCTGAATGTTTGAAAAATTCGGAAACGTATTTGCCGTATCTAAGCTTTCACCCTTAACATGTAAAAGGCTTGCCGGAGAACTTGTTCCTATACCAACGCGTCCGGTGTTATAAAAAATATCTGATGCAGTTGTTGTCCATTGCGAACTTGTGATCGCTGCAACAGAAGACGAAACCGCGTTAATACTAGATTCCAAACCTGAAACTGCTGATGAAACTGAATTCACATTATTAGCCAATGTCGTGAAAGAAGTGGCTACTGCACTTTGTAGTGAACTGACCGTGCTATTTAAGGTACTTACGGTTCCATTGAGCGAGCTTAATGTGGCACTATTTGCCGGAGTATAACCAAGCGTTGCAATAATAGCAGCGCTTGTAGCATTTTGTTTATTGTTAAATGTATTCCAATCGCTCGATGCTAAATAACCATCTTGCGCACCTGTGGCCATCTGAATACTAATCACCGGGGCACTTGCTGTACCACCTGTTGTTAACACCGAGCCACTCGTTGTGACACTGCTGATACCGCTACTTGCAGCACCGACAGTGATACAACTAAAACTAACACCATTAAACTTAATAGCTTCGTTAGCTTGGCAATTAAGACCTGCAAGGGTTGCGTATTCAACAAAGTTTGTATCAGCTTTACCGTTTAGTTTTTCAGAGTTTTGCGCTTTAGTAGCAAACATTGAATAAGGCACAGCATTGATCGCCATTGCCGGCAAAGTCTGCCAGCCATTACCATCATTAAACTGCATCACAATACTTCGGTTGTGGTCAGGCATTGGATTATAAATTCCTGGCGACTGACAAGCTAATGAAGGAACCGAATTATCAAAAGCTTTTTCAAAAGTAACTGTTCCGCTTGTTGGGTAGGTTTTAGTTCCCATACCTAATGCGAAAGAAATAAGACCACGGGTTCCGGTCATATCAACAGCGGCATAGTCTTCAATATAAAGAACACACGAAGCTGAAGGATCTAAAATTGTAAATCTAAAATTAACACTGACTGATTCAAGAGGATAACCATCGGGTTTAACAATTCGGGCTTGATAAGTTGTGCGCCCCGGGCCTGCAAAAACAAAAGACGATACGAGCAACATTATTGCTGAAATGATTTTTGACAAAAGGCTTCGCAAACGTACAATCTTCACTCTGTATTTATCGGTAAATAAGGGGCTTCACTTTACCGATAAATCTCAGATTGAAACGCGCACAAACAACTTTTATTGTTTAGCTCACAGTCAGAATAATCTTTCCAACAGTTTTGCCTGACTCAAGGGCCTGATGAGCTAATCCAACATCTTCCAGTTTATAGGTTGTCGTCTTTAGAGGTTTAATTTTTTTCTCATTTGCTAAACGCATAAGATCAGTCATGGCCTCAGTCGCCAGATCTTGTCTTGCAAATAAGAATGATAAATTAAAACCCACCACTGATTTATTATCAGTGATTAACTGCAACGGATTAAAGCGCGGACTTTTAATTAAACCGATCGCCGCTTTTAAATAATTCAATCGCCCCGATCCGCCACCGCGCGGAAGTAACGAATGTGCACCATAAGAAATTAATTTTCCCACGGGACGCAAATGATCGTAGCCTTCTTTAAGTGTTGTGTACCCGTTCGCATCAAAGATCGCATCAAAGCCATCGGGCGCATTTTTTCTAGCTTCGCTCCAAAGATCTTGCGTTGATTTATCAATCACAAAATCAGCACCCAAAGTTTTTACTTCATGCACTTTGTGCGAAGCCCCCACAACTCCTGTCACTGTAAAATTAAAAGCTTTTGCTAATTGCACTAAAGCTGAACCGACACCACCTGCGGCTGAATGAATAAGTAAATGTGATTTAGGATAAATTTTTACTAGCTGAAAAAGCGCATGATAGGCCGTAAAAAATACTGTCGGAAAACCAGCAGCCTCGATCAATGAAAAGCCTTCGGGTAAATGAAAAAGCTGTGACTCTTTAACTTTTACTTCGCTCGCATAAGCGTTAAATAATGTAATACCCACAACTTCATCGCCCACTTTAAAACGAGATGTTTGTGAACCCACTGATTTAACAATTCCCGAAAACTCAAAGCCAGGTGTGATCGGCCAACCGACATATTTTTTTGCCGATTCATAAACGCCAAAGCGTACTAAACAGTCGGCGTAGTTAACACCAATCGCCTTAACATTCACAACCACCGTATCATTTTCAGAAGTTAATTCAGGAAAATCCTGAATTTTAAGCTTTTCGTAACCACCCGGGCTTGCAATAACAACTTTCTTCATTCACTCACCTTACTTTAAAAAGTTATGTAGAAATCTACACACCACCGAACGTCCAGCTAATAGATAATATTGTCGTGTTAAAACGACTTAGTAAACTTTTTTTAAAAGACAGCCATGAACAGGCGCGTTCGACTTTTATGGCCAATGTCAGCCACGAAATACGCACTCCGGTAAACGGCATTCTTGGCATGACAGGTCTTTTACTTGATTCAAAGTTGACTGAAGAACAACGAACACATCTTGAAGCCGTTAATTCTTCAGCCCAGGGTTTACTGGCGTTAATAAACGACATTTTAGATTACGCAAAAGTCGAATCCGGAAAACTAGACATCGAAAAGGTTAATTTTAATCTTTATGATTTATTCGATGAATCTTACAACTCATTTAAATATCTAGCCGAACAAAAAGGTTTAACAATCAAAATTGAGCTTCCTGAAAATAAGACTAGCTACTACTTAGGCGATGCCGGACGTATTCGCCAAGTTTTAAGTTATTTACTTGGAAATGCTATTAAATTTACGAACCAAGGTGAAATTCTAATTAAAACATCAGTTAAGAATTTATCATCTGCTCAAACGCAAATTTACGTTGAAATTAAAGATACCGGCATTGGTGTTTCATCCGAATCGCTTTCAAAATTATTTAAACCTTTTAACCAAGTTGATAGTTCGAGCCGCCGAAAACACGGTGGTATCGGCTTAGGGTTATCTCTCGCTAAACAGTTAATTGAACTTATGCAGGGGCAAATTGGCGTACATAGCACTCTGGATAAGGGCTCTACATTTTGGTTTACTTTACCTTTAGAAGCCGGAACAACGCCGAAAGCCAGCGAGGATCAGCAAAATTTTATTTCAGCACCCTATCCTGCCCGGGTTTTAGTAGTTGAAGATAATCAGATTAACCAAATGGTTGCCGTTAAAATGTTAGATAAGTTTGGTTACAAATCATTGGCTGTGGCCAATGGTAAAGAAGCTTTACTGGCCCTTCGTGAATCGAACTATGATTTAGTTTTAATGGACTGCCAAATGCCTGAAATGGATGGTTACGAAGCTACAGCGCAAATCAGAAAAGATTCTCAGATTAAAAACACACAAATACCGATTATTGCTATGACAGCCAACGCTTTTGCCTCAGACAAAGAGCGTTGTTTACAGGTCGGCATGAATGATTACTTAACAAAACCGATGACACCTAAAACTTTATCCGAAGCCATTTATAAATGGCTTAAATGGCTTCAAGATAAAAAATAGCTATCACCTACTCCATCGAATCAACATCACTGTGACGAGTACGGCGATCAAAACGCGCAAGTACACTGTACACGCTTGGTACCACATACAACGTTAGTAACGTAGAAACCAATACCCCACCGATCACGGCGATTGCCATCGGTTGGCGGGCTTCAGCTCCAGGACCAAAACTTAAAGCCGCAGGTAAAGCTCCGGCAATGGTTGCAATCGAAGTCATTAAAATCGGACGTAAACGATTCGGGCAAGCTTCAAGTAAAGCTTTTTTAATATCGGTCTGCCCTTCGTCACGCACTTGGTTCGTAAAATCCACAAGTAAGATCGAATTCTTTTTTACAATACCCATAAGTAAGATCAAACCGATCATACTAAATAAATTTATCGACTGCTGGCCAATTAATAATCCCAAGAACGCGCCCGAAAAACTAAACGGCAGCGCCACAAACACCGTAAACGGATCGATAAAACTATTAAACTGCGAAGCTAAGATCATATAGGCCACAACAAAACCTAAGACTAAAGCAATTAATAAGCTTAAAAAACTTTGCATAAATTCTTCAGCCGAACCACTGAGTTTAAAAGTATAACCTTCTTTTAAAATCGTTTTTGCGATTTCTTCTGCTTTTGCTGTACTTTCTTGTTGGCTTAACCCCGGCCCTGGATTTCCGAAAATTGAAATCGCGCGTGCACGATTTTTTCTGGAAATCGAAGAAGCTACGGTTGATTCTTTAATATCAACCACTGATGAAAGCGGAACTAATTCACCACGGTTATTTCTTACAAATAAAGATAAGATACGCTCTTTCGGAGATTTGCCATCTTCAGTAAGTTTTACTCTGATATCGTAACGATGCCCTTCTTTTTCGTATGAACCTGCAATCGCGCCACCTAAAGCGGTATTAACGACAGCCCCGATTTCAGTGACCGCCACACCACGATCAGCCGCTTTTTGACGGTTCGGCACAATATGAAGTTCAGGAGCTCCGGTTAATAAATCCGAATTCACATCTGACATGATTTTTTTATCAGTCACTTCTTTTTGGATTTGTTCCGCCATTTTTCCAAGTTCAGACCACTCTGGACCTTGAATAGTAAATTCAACCGGGTAACCACTTCCGCCACCACCGCCAAAACCTTGTGTTGATGGATCTTGAACCTGAGGTTTTGCTTCAGGAATTGTTTTATTTAAATATTCGCGCACAACTTCGATCATCTCTTGTTGGCTTAATTCTTTATTTTTGACCGAATCTTTTCCGCGCTGACCTTTGTGTTTTAATTCTACGAAGACCATGGCCGCATTGGTTTCACCCCCGGTAAAACCACCGGCTGCTACGAAGAATGACTGCACTTCAGAACGCTCATGAAGAAATTTTTCAACAAGTTTTACACGTTCGTCGGTTAAAGTGATCGCCGATCCCGGAGGGTTCGTCATTTGAATCATTAACATACTTTGATCTTGTGGCGGCTGGAATTCACCTTTTAGTAAGCCTGCTGAACCAAAACTTAAAATAAAGAAAAGTAATGAACCGATAATCACCTTCCAACGGTGATTTAAGGTGTAATCTAAGGTGCGTGTGTAAAATCCACGAAGACGAACCACACTTGTTTCAAAAAACATTCCGAATTTAGAAGTTCGCTCGATGCTTCCTTTAAACTGCGCCGCACGCATCGGAGTTAATGTTAAAGCTTCAAGTAATGAAATCATCACCGCCGCACTTAACGTCACTCCAAATTCAAATAAGAAACGACCAATAATTCCTTCCATAAAAGCAATCGGTAAGAAAATCGCCACTAATGAAACTGAAGCGGCCACAGCAGCAAACGTGATTTCACGCGCTCCGAATAAAGCAGCCTCTCGGCGTTTCATGCCTTTTTCGCGGTGGCGAATAATATTTTCTAAAACCATGATCGCATCATCGACAACGATACCAATCGCTAAACTTAAACCTAAGAGCGTGAAAATATTTAAAGTAAAGTGCGCAAAATTAAGAATAATAAAACTTCCAAGCACTGAAGTCGGAATAGCTAATAAAACGTTGATCGTTGATGACCACGAACCGATAAAAATCCAACACACCAGTGATGTTAATAACGCCGCTAACACTAAAGTTAAAACTAACTCGGCCACTGACTCTTCAACGAATTTTGTGCCATCAAAATTCACGCGAATTTGTGTGCCTTCGGGTAAAGTTTTTTGAATTTCATCAATACGTGCTTTAACAGCTTTTGCCACAGATACCGCATTTGATCCACGCTGTTTAACAACCCCAAGACCCACGGCTGGCGATCCGTTCGTTCGGGCAAATTGTAAAACATCGACGGTGCCTTCTTCAATTTTAGCCACGCGACTTAACGGCACTGGATTGTAATTTGGGCCACCACCGCGCGAATTTAAAAGTAAATCAGAAAAACCTTTAACGGTTTTTTCTTCACCTAAGGTACGTAAGCTGTATTCTTTTTTATCAAATTCACTGCGCCCTGAAGGTGGCTCACGATGTTCGTTTTGAATATTGTAAACCACATCTGAAACTGAAAGAGCATACTGTTGTAAAGCATCGTTATTTACCCAAACGCGTAGGTTAGGTTCTAAATAACCGGGCATCCATAAATTTCCCACACCGGGCACTGTTGTTAAACGGTCACGAATGTCATTTTTAACAAACACCATCAGATCGTTTAATTTCATTTTATCGCTGGTTACAGAAATCCACATAATCGGAAATTCTGAAATCGCAATTTTCATCGCCGTGATTGGTTCCATGCCCGTAGGTAACATTTCTTGGGCCTGAGAAATTTTAGCCTGCACATCTTGAAAAGCCGCATCGATATCGCGGCTTAAATCAAATTCTAAAGTGATTTCAGCTACACCCACACGTGATTTAGACGTGATATTTTTAATACCTTGAATACTGATTAAAACATCTTCTAAAGGATCGACCACGTCAGCTTCGATAACTTCAGGAGCTGCGCCTTCGTATCTTGCTGTTAAAGCAATAATCGGAAATTCGACATCGGGCATATCGCTTACACCCATGCGTGTAAAACTGATCGCTCCAAATACGATCAAACCAAACATCAACATCCACGCAAAAACCGGTCTACGAATTGATAAATCTGAAAGAGTCATTGCTACATTTCCTTATTTAAAACAGCTGGAATTTGCGCTGAAGCTAAATCTAAACGAATATGATCTAAGCGCGCTTGATAACGGGCCTGATCGTAATTTCTTTTAGCTAAGCGGTATTCGGTTAAACCTAATTGCACATCAAGGCTTCGGGCTAATCCGCGATGAGAATCACGCTGAAGAAGTTTATAATTTTTTTCAGCTAAATCAGAAGCTAGCTTTAACGCTTTCAGCTGATCAACACGTGTACGTAAAGTATCGTGCAGTGATCTGATTTCTGCTTCAGCTTTACGACGGGCCTGAGTTGTCGCTAAATCTTTTTCTGAACGCTGAAGTACGGCCATACGCACTTTCGACTGCGTCACGCCGCCTTCAAATAGCGGGAGAGTCGCTCGAATTTGAATATCCCAATCTAAGTCTTCACTAAAACCTTCAGGGCGCGTAAAATAATAGTTACCTGTCAAATCTACCGTCGGCCAATGAGCCCCTTTAGCAATTGAAACATCTTCATCAGCGGCTTCGGCCACTGACTTACTGGCTTTTAAATCTGGGCGATCTTCAATACGCGATAAATAATTTTCAAGGGGTTTTACTTTTCCGTTAATTTCATTTTCAGGAAGGTCAGTTAACTTTGTATCTGCCGGTAAACCTGTTAAAAGCGCAAAATTTTCGCGCGCTGAACGAAGTCTTGAATTTTGAATTTGGTATTCGGCATCTAGGGCTGCGGCGGTTGATTGCGCCTGTAAAGCTTCGGCAGAGCTTGACTGCCCACGGCGAGCACGACCTTGTAAATCACGCACGCGATCTTTATAGATTTTTTGTTGCGCTTCAAGATTACGAAGATCTTGTTCTAATGCTAGAACATCTAAATAGCTTTGCGCTGTTTGCTGGTATAAATCCATCATTTGAACAAGATGCGTGTGCTTTTGAGCCGAACGTAAATCTTTCTGACGATCAAGCGCTGAAAATTCACGAAGCCCGCGAAAAATGGGCTGCGTTAAAGTTAGATTTGTCGTCATTTGTTCTTCAGGAAAGAATCCAGCCGCCACAGGATCACTTAAGCGCGGTTGACGCAAGTAAGTCGCATTTAACGACAGATTCGGTAAAATATTACCACGAATTTGATCGACAGCTTCTTCGGCTTGTTTTACTTGCGAACGACTTTGGCCAACAAGTTCATTTTTTTCTAAAGTCGATTGAACAGCTTGATCAAGATTTACTGCCCAGACAGGCAAAGATAAAAACAGCAGCGTAAAAACTGCGCGTAGCGCGGAAATAGCCATAGCACCCTCTTTTGACAGTTATAAAATAATTGTCAAAAAAGGCTGGGTAAAGAGCAAATTATTTATTGACGGAGTTTGTTAGAAATCAATCCAGACAGTGAAGTAAGGATCGATGCGATTGTCTTGCCATGCGGGAACGGTAGTGCCGTCCATTTCATCAAAAGTGAAGCTCTTTTGGCTTAGCTGAGGGCCGATTGAAACTTTATCTAACATAAAACGATAGCCGATATCGATTTGTGTTCCTTTTCCTTTATAACCACCCGATAAACTTGGATTAAGAAAGTATGTGCCCATGATGTAAAATCCCTGGCTTTTATTTTTCATCCAACCTACCGAAGGGCCAAGGCCTGTGCGGTTCATGCTTCCGCCCGGGTATTCATTTTGTTCTGAGCCGTATTTAAAACCAAGCGTAAAACCATTACCCCACACTTTACCGGCACCGAAATCAATTAAGGTACGTGTAATAGTGCTTGTGGCTCCCTCTGTACCGCGGTCTTCGCTGATGTACATAAATCCAAGCGTTGTATAACCAGCAGAAAAAGATTTTAAAGGAAGTAACACAAGAGTTGCTAATAATAGTTTTTTAAATGACATACAAAAAATTGTATGCGGTTTTATCCAAGAAACAAGCTGTAAATAGCCATTAAGACCATGACCATATTCTCGCCCACCGTTACCCATGATAACGGAAGGTTAAAGCCAGCCCCAAGGCAGGCACACTGGATCTGATTTTTCGATGTGATCATCTTAACAACCCCGATTGTGGTCGTGGTTAAAACGATAATTGTTAAAATATTAGCGACTGTTAAACCAAGACCTGCAACAAACATTAAGCCTAAGGCTAATTCAATAAAAGGATAAAGCTTACCATAACCCCGAAGATTCTTAGCTAACGGATCATATTTTGAAAAAGCGGTACTGAAAGCTTGTAGGTCTAAAAATTTAAAAAATGAAAGACCTATAAAAAAGCCCGCCATCACATGGCGCATGAAAAGTTCGCCAGAAAAATGAGGCAATGTGGATTGAAACGCTAAACTGACTAAAGCCACAAAAGTAAAAACGATGATCAGCGGTTTGTAAGTTTGAAGAAGTGATTTCTTCTCTAAGGATGTGGTCTCGCCTGTTGAAACATCGTCATAATAATCTGCCGAATACTTCGGTAAATCCGATAAAGCCATTCGCACCTGTAACAATGACACCGGCTCGACAGAATCAATGTCAGCCGTTTTTGACTGTAAATCGACCTTCGCCGAAGCTACGCCCGGAATTTGTGTTAACTGTTTTGTGACCTTTTCCACGCAGGAATTACAAGTCATGCCATTGATTTTATAAGTTTGAATTGCCATATACCCATACTAGGACGGAGGTTAAAAAACTGTGACAAAAAATTCTTTTAACGCCCCGTTACCCCTTAAATTAGCTATAAGCCCGCCCAATTTTGTCAGCGTGTAACGCCCGCCTGTACAGAAAAGTAACATCTATCTGGCTAAACAGAGTTTTAGTAAGTTATGCATCGATAACACCCCAAACCCTTAAGGAGAGTTCTCTTATGAAACAATTATTATTGGCTTTAGCTATCGTATCACCTTTGACAGCATCTGCTGACATTATCAAATGCACTTTCACAGAGCCTTTTGTCAGCTCTACATACAGCATGACTCAATCAACATTAACTTATGAATCTATTGATGGCGCAAAACAGATAATTCAAAAAGTATCTTTTCAAATTAAAGGTTCAGGCCAATTTGAACTGGTTGCTAAAGATGGTACGGTTTTACAACGCCTAGAACTTAATAACCAAGGTTCTGATGGTATGAGCGATAGAACCTATCCGTTTGATGTTCAAGATAACTCAAGCATCACAAACAATGGTCGTGGCGGTTGCCAATCAAACTCATTAAAAGCAAAAGGTAATGGCTAATTAAATTCTTTGAATTCAAATAAAAAAAGCCTCGGGTGTTACCACTCGAGGCTTTTTTTATTTTGAACGAATTTTAAATCTTAGTGACGAGCTGGTTCACATTGGTGTGAAGCTTGGCAAGCCATAATGTCTTCACGCATTTGCATTAACTCTTGGTGAGAGTACGGAAGTTCAACATTGTAACCGTGTTTTTCTGTGCCTTTTTGACCGATGAATAAAAACGTATTCGTTTTATTGAACTGAGTTTTAGTTAATTTTTTTGAGGGGTCCCAAAGCCATTTAAAACTTAAAGCTTTCGGAGACTGTACGTACTTTTGAAATCTTTGACGTTGTTCTTTAGCTTTTTTCATTCCGCTTTTTGGTGTTGTATAACATTTTACTTCACCGATGATTTTAGCCACTTGTGTTGCATTATCAAAAACGACTAAATCAAGTTCGCCTAGAGTGCTTCCACTTTTACCATCCATGTACTGAATGCCCGTAACTACCGTAAACTCTGGTTGTGGGTATTTTTCGGCAAAACGTAAACGAGCCACTTCTTCACAAATTGCACCAGTGGGTTCAAAATCACGGCCTGTGTTTTTTAAAGCGTCGATATCTTCTGGAATACCGGCAAATGTTGAAAGTGAAACAAAGATAACACTAATAATTGAGAATAGTTTCATTAAAATCCCCTATAGAGTTAATGGTCGTATGCTAAAAAATTAGCCTTAGCAACTTAAGCCTTTTTAGAGTGATTTTCACACGAAATTATTTCACTAACAGGGGGTCTCTTTGGCATAATGACCTTGATGCCAGCGCTATCACAACGTCTTAAACTTATTTTTGATCAATTACTGCCCGGCTATGCCGTATGGGATATCTGTTGTGATCATGGCTATTTGGGTTCACACGCCTATCAAAGTCAGCGTTTTCATGAAGTGAATTTCGTAGATCAAGTTCCTGAAATTATCGCACGTTTAGAAAAGCGTTTTCATCGCGAAATAGCACAGACTACAAACCCTACGGCTTCGCGTTTTGTGGTTTCTGCGGGCGAAGATTTAACCTTAGAGCTTACAGGCAACGTCGTGATTTCTGGTGTTGGCAGTTACACGATTTTTCAAATTTTAAAGTCATTGCAAGAAAAGAACTTACTTAAAGCAAAGCGTTTAATTTTATGCCCGCAAAATGATGTGGTTAAAATAGATGAGATAAAAAAATTGCCGGGCTTTTTATACCGGCAATCTCAAGAAGTTATTTCTGTAAATGAAAAAGACCGCATTCGCGAGATCTATGTTTTAGATCTTATTCACACTTAAATTCGATTTTTTTACAACGATACATCGGTTCATACTTAGGAATAGTGTCATTCACTTTTTTCGTTGTATCTTCAAACGTCACTTGAACATTCACGTATCTGTTTTCATCAAGCTCTTCTTGACCGGCTTTTGTGTTGTAATAAGGTTTTAAAACTTCTTTGCCGTTTTTCATTTCGTACACACATGGCCCTGATGTTCCATCACCGTTAGCACCTTGAGCACTGACTTCGATTTTAGCTTTACTTAAATCAAAACTACCTTGACCGGCCTTTTCAAACAGACCCGGCAAGATTTTATTTTTCGCCGTTTCTGCACGCGCTTCAGATAAACCTAAAAATCCTTTTTTACAAAAACGTTTTTCAGCCTCGCCCGTATTATTTAAAGAAGACGCTGAAGAGTTAATAGCAATATGATGAACCTTCGCCCCCTGAGCCATGCGATCTTTAATACACTTTGATAATTCATCAGCTTCTGGTGTAGCTAGCAACTTGCCTAACTCTGGTTGTGAAACATCGTATTTATTATTAGCAAAGTTTTTCTTAAAATTACCAGCACAAGGCTGAAAACGATTAGCGACAGCAAAACGTCCCGGCACCTGCCCGTTACTATCCAGATCAGGTTTATCACGACAGATATAGAAACGATCAGCTGATTCATCGCTGATTTTTTTCATACGATCTTTTACCGCTTGAAGGTTTTTTGGATCATTCATTTCTTCTTTTAACTTACGAAGGCGCATGTCTTTTTCGTCACGCCCCATTTTTTCGGCACTAAAACCTTTAACTGTCGGATGCGGTTCTACGTAATTATCGCTGGCTCTAAATGTCGGAGAACAATCCATCTTTTGCGCAAAAGCGACATATTTATCAATGAAAGCTTTTTTGTATTCTTCTTTTGATTTTACGCCATCAGCAAATTTAGCATCACTGAACCAATCCATAATTGGAATTGGTGGCAGCTTTTCCTGAATCTCGTATTGCGATCTTTCAGCATACATTTTCGGAGCCCAAGGATTTAGTTTTACGAAGTTTGACCAATTACGTGCGGCTGATTCCATTTTTACAGGATCAACAGATAAATCTAATAATCTTGTGATTTTATTTCTTAAAGCATTGGCATCAACCGGAGGTGATTCTTTACACTGGCCTTCTTTATTAATTTGTTCACAGTTCACGTCCTGAACGTTTTGGATATTATCACCCAAATCATTTAAAGGACTGCATTGTAAAACTGAATCAGCCAAAACGAACTGCGCAACCAACACAATGTTTAGAAAAATTAGTTTTTTCATACAAGACTTATGTCGGAATTAAAATCTACAAAATAAAACAATTCACTGAAGTTATTAATTATTTTTTATTTACTGTCTCAGCCTGAGACAAACACTTAAGTTTTTTGGGTCTTATTTAAAATTCCGCGGCTTAAAAAGATCATTACACTCGGAAGAACAATCCAGTAAAGTTCACTTAAAAGTACGACCAGACCGCGTTCTGAGAAAAAGCCCATTCCCATCGGCGATACCTGAATGGGCCGCCACGGAAAGAAATAGCGAAGTGTGTTGTAGGGCGAATAAAACGCAACACCTAAACCACCATTCGTGCACGCATCTAAACACGCATGTGAAATTGTTGTCAGAAAAAATAAAATAAAAAAGCCTAAATACGTTTTTTCATTTTTATTTTTGGCCCAGATCGCAAACACCGCAGCCAGCAGAACAGCAAATAAAATAGAATGAGTCATTCCCCGGTGGCCCCAAAGACTGTCATAAGGAATACGTTGAATAAAACCTAAATAATCAAAATCAGGAACAACTGCTGATAAAGCCGCGATACCGTAGGATTTTTTATTACGGTATTTTTTAGGAAAAAGAGAAACAATGGCCGCCCCTACTAACGCATGAGAAAAAACTGTAGCCACATTACCCTCTTTTTAAAAACGTGCCGGATCGTAGACTGATCTTTGTAAATCGGATGTGCCACGAGTTACCAGATCACTGACTAACTGACCCGTGCCTAAACCCGCTTGTAAACCTAACATCTGATGACCGCAGGCCATCATTAAGTTTGAATAATCTTTCGCCCACCCGATCAACGGCACACCGTCTGGTGTGCAAGGTCTAAGACCTCGCCATGTTTCATGAACTTTAATATCGCTTGGAATTTGCAAAAATTCTTTCGCCCCATCAAAGATCGCTTTCACACGACGCTCGGTAATCGAAAAATCCTGGTTTACTAATTCTAAAGTTCCGGCAATACGTAATGAATTTGCTCTTGGTGTAATCGCAATTTTTCGATCGACGATCATAATCGGAACTTTAGGTTGTGCTTCAAGTTTATCAACAATCAGCGCATAACCTTTTCCACCCATAATCGGAACATTCAGTGATAAGTTATCGGCCAAAGCTTGTGACCAGCTTCCGGCCGCTAAAACAAAACTGTCTGATACCATCTCACCGTTTGAAGTTTGAATAGATTTAATTTTTTTAGTTTTTCCGTCGGTTGCGATATTCGCTTTTTGAAATTCGGTGTGTTCTAAAATCTTAACACCTAATTTTTGCGCTTTTTTAGCTAACGCTTGCACAACTTTTAAAGGCTCTGCGTGCGCTTCTTGCGAAAAGTAAACTCCACCTAATAAATTACCGCGAAGGGCCGGTTCAAATTCCTTGATTTGTTCACCGGTTAAAAAGCTACCCGGAATACCATGCTTAGCCACTAATTCCATTTCTTGCGTCGCTGCTTTTACGCCGTCACGAGTGGCACTGACCATCAAGAGACCTTTTTGCTGCATATCGATTTCTGGGTACTCTAAAGCCAGCTGTTTATAATCTTGTAAACTTTTAATTGATAGTTTTACTAAGGCTTCAATTGCTGTTTGCGCTTTGGCTTCTGTCATTGAAAGTAAAAAACGAGTTAACCACTGCGAAAGTAAAACACTGGGTACTGGTTTGATGTACAATGGCCCGCTTGGATTTAACATCCACTTCATGGATTTTATCAGCATTCCGGGCATGGGTAATGGCATCGCAAAACAAGGCGTCATCCATCCGGCGTTTCCGTAAGAACAACCGTAGCCTACTTCGTTTTTTTCGATCACGACCACATCAGCTCCGGCTTCGGCTAATTTAACCGCGCAAGATAAACCAATAATTCCACCACCGATGATCGTTATACTTTTTTGCATTCTTTAAGTCTTCATGATTTACCGGGCTACGTCCAGAGCTTGACGCAGTATTCTCTGCGATTCACACTAAAAGTCAGAGGCAAAAACTATGGCTAAGAAAAAGAAATCAAAAATCGGTAAAATGAAGGCTTATCCTAACTTTGATGCTTGGGCCGATGATCAAAACGATGACTGGCAAGAGCCTATTAAGTTTTTTCGTAAACTGATGAAGACTGATTTTAAAATGCTGACTGAGTTTGTTAAATGGGGCAATGGCTGCTGGGTTTATAATGATATTCCGGTTTGTTATATGTATGGCGGTTACGCAGATCATGTGCAGTTTGGATTTTTCGGCGGCTCAGCCCTTAAAGACCCGAAAGGTCTACTTCAAGGCGAAGGTAAATTTATCCGCGCCATCCGGCTAAAAACTAAAAAAGATATCGACAAGGCTTACGTGACTAAACTCATTCGCCAAGCCGTTAAAAATGTTAAGGCTATGAAGGACTAAAAAATGAAAACAATTTATTTCACAGCTTGCAGTCTTGATGGTTTTATCGCCGATAAAAATGATTCATTAACATGGCTTTTTAAAAACGGGCCAACAGATATTAGCTTTATCGATGAATTTGTGGCAACGATTGGCTCAATCGCCATGGGGGCTTCAACTTACCAATGGCTTTTAGATAATTTAAATGATCAACCTTGGCCGTATAAAGTACCGTGTTTTGTGTTCACTCACCGCCAGTTTAAAACCATGGAAGGCGCTAATGTGCGTTTTGTTCAAGGTGATGTGGTTGAACGTCATAAAGAATTAATAAAGCTTGCTGGTGATAAAAACGTTTGGCTTATGGGTGGCGGAGACCTTGTCGGCCAGTTTCACGATCATGGTTTAGTTGATGAAATGCATATCCAAACCGTAGCCGTGTTTTTAAACGAAGGTAAAAAGCTTTTTAACCGCCGTACTGAAACCGCTTTTAAGATTAAAGAAATTCGCCAACGTGGCGATACTTGTGTTGAGGTTATTTATAATGTCAGAGGTTAGCCCACTTATTACTTGGGACGAGTTTTTAAAAGTCGATATTCGTGTAGGAACTATTTTAGAAGCGACCGAATTTCCTGAAGCGAAAAAGCCTGCGTATAAATTAAAAATTGATCTTGGAGAACTTGGAGTTAAAAAAAGCTCAGCACAGATTACAGCGGCTTATAAACCTGAAGATTTAGTCGGAAAACAAGTTTTATGCGTGGTAAACTTTAAACCCCGCCAAGTGGCCAACTTTATGTCTGAAGTTTTAACTACCGGTTTTTACTTAGATGAAAAAACAATTATCTTAGCGACGACTGAACAAAAAGTTCAGAACGGCGCTAAGTTACTTTAAGAAAAATTACTGTACGTTAACAGCGTTGAATTCCGGCGAGTTGTAATCAACCACTTTTCTAAAACGTGCAGCTTCTGGTTTATCTAAATTGATTCCGCCCTCTAAAATGGCGAACTTTTCAGTTAATGTCACACGTTCAATCTCAACGCCTGTGATGCCCGCTAAGGTATTAGCAATGCCAGAAATAATTTTTGAATTGATCGCAAAAGGCAAAGATAAAAGTTTAGCAAGACCACCTTTTTTATCAGCGTCAGCACCGATTGAAAGAACTTGAAGTTTTAACGGCATTAATTCAACTTTTCCCTCTTCGGCTGAATTATGTAATAACTTACTGAAAAAACCTCCTGAAAGCGACTTGCCTAAAAAATCAAGCTCAATGCGAAATCTAGAATCATCTTTAACTTCAGCACATACATAGATTAAATGTTTATCTTTATCCAGTTTTACCGAAGCTAAGCTTGTTGGAATAATCGAAAATTGAATATCGTCTTCAGGCTTAACAAAAGCTTCGCCGATGGCACTGTATTTAAGATCAGAATCAGTAAGTTGACCACTGACTTCAAGATTAACAATTGTTGAATCAGGCCATTTTTCATTATTTCTTTTATAAATTTCTGAGGCATAGTTTGTAATAGCATTGCCACGAAGTTTACAAACGCTCGATTCAGCCATCGCGTAGGAGTTCACCAACATCACAGCTAAAAATAAACGAATGATTGAAGTTTTCATTACTGGCCTCTTCTTTCAACGTTAAGATTGGCATCTAACGAAAATGAACGTGTTTCTTTTAAAGGATTAATGTTAGAGCGTCCTTTAAAGTGCAAAATGTAATTCGATAAAGTGACATCAACCTTGATGTTTTGCAGTAAGTACTTTTCTGTATCGCGCTGTTGATCTTTATCAAAAGAAAAATTAATTCCTACCTCTTGCACTTCACTCATAATATCAGCTGCTGAAGCCGGGCTTGATAAAAATTCAAATCTTGAAGGCAAAAGATCAGTTAATAGATTTCTTAAAGCTGCTTGGTTTTGATCATCACTTTTAAAAGTAAGCTTAATATCGCCTACGATTGAATCTTCGTAAGTTGGTGTGTAACCGATTTTTTGTAATAATCTAAAAGCGCCTTCAAATTCTAACTCACCGGCTTGCTTTAAAGCGGCGAAAAACGAAGTCAGTTTCGGCTCCCAATCAAGTTTAAAAACGATTTCTTCGTTTTTATCGTTATTAGCCCAGATATAAATCGAATTGATCTTTGCATCTGACAATAATTTATCTTTGGCTACTTCAAACGCACAAGCGCCGATTTTTTTATACTTAAATGTCTTTTGTGTGCGGTTACTTGTGTAAGTGCAAAGATTTGAATGTAAACCAAAATTTTTCTGTAATGAGGTTTCACTGTTCCAGAATACAAAACTTGCTAAACTATATAAAACCGCATAGTTGGTGTTTTCCAGATCCGGTTTCGACGGCCAAGCTGTTTCGCCGGCTTTTACAAAGCTACTTAAGCAAGTCGCGATTATTAAAATGGCAGCAATAATTTGTTTTTTCATACGTTATTCCAGTTTATTTAGAAATTTTAAATTTAATGGCCGGAAAGCTTTGATTTGTCTGCGTATTTAAGAAGTAATAACCGGCTAAAGCGCAAGTCTCAAATTTTTGTGAGACCGAATTCGTATTATCTGTAATCGCACAATTGCCAGACACTTTTGAAGTCACTTTTAAATTCGACTTATCTTGAATGTCTAATTCTTTAAGAGCGCGCTCTTGCTCAGCTGCTGTCGGAGCACTTAATTCAAGTGTTAACGATGTAAATTTAAGACTTAATAAATTTGAACTGACTGAATTACCTAAAGTGATCGGTAAAGAAACCGCTTTTAAGTTACCCGTATTTTTAGCATCATAAAAATTAGCCGAAATTTTAAAACTTTCAGCACTTTCTGAAGTCACAGAAGCCACAAGTTTTTTACCATCTAAAAGAACCGAAATTTTAGGAATCAAATCTTTAAACTGCGCCTGCATCGGAAGGCTTGGTAAAATCTCTTCTGTACCAATCACGATATCTTGCTTGAAAAAAACATCGGCTCCAGCATTTAGTTTTTCGATGCTTAAAACTGAGTTACGGCCGGTCTTACTTGGTCCAAGTTTAATATCTGCCGCACTAAAGCTGATTGTTGTTCTGTTAAAATCAATGCTATTTAAAAGCTTTGAAATAACGATCGTCATAAACTGATTAGCTTGGGGAGCATCAAGCTGCGGTAAACCATCAGCCGCTAAAGTGTTAGCCGAAATCAAACAGGTCATTACAATGGGAGCAATAGCTTTAAACATAGAATTCTCCTGGCAAAACTTAAAGCTTTGCGAGGGCTATACCACGGTAGGAGCCGTTTTATAGGATTACAGGAGCTAACTCTGTCTAAGAATTATACGTTGTGACCGCAAGAGCTAATCAGCTTTGGCAGCCTGCATGTTTTCAAAAAGTCTGGCCATACGCTGATAAAGCTGATCAATCGGTTTTTCCGGGCTTTTACCCGCACGGGCTGAAGCTTCTTCAATTTTTTCGATACAGCGAAGATCTTGGCAAACATGATAGCCCACACTTGTGTCAGAATTTATATTCAATGACAGCATGCCGATTTCTTCAGAAGAGCCGTACGCATGACACCAGTTACAGATTCCCCCGGTAGGCTCACCGTTTGTGTTTGTGCGCTTTAAGGTGACTCCGCGGGGCATGTCCCAGTTGGGCATTTTAAAAACTAAGTACGTATAAACGCCGTTTGGGTCTTGCCAGGTAAAATAAGATCTTACGCTAAACGGATACGGAAGCCCCTGAGGCAACATTAATTTCTTTTGATCGCGCAAGCGAAAGGTGTTCACCAGTTCACTTTCATTTTCGATAGAAAAATGTAATTCAAGCATGTCTTAAATGTTAAAGACTCAAAACTCCCGCGTCTAGGTCTTTTTGGTAATTAAACAATCGTTTTGCTATTGTGGTGCTATGCCCCGGTGATTATGGCCTTTTGAGTGGTCTTCTCATTGCAACGATCTCTTTGTATGCCAGAAGGTCCTTCAATACTTATTGCGACTGAAGAAATGTCTAAAGCTATCAACCACAAAGTGTTGAAAGTAGCTGGTAATAGTAAAATTCAGATCCAAAAACTAAAAGGCCAAAAACTATTAGATATCGGTTCATGGGGAAAACACCTGCTCTTGTGCTTTTCTAAAGATGTTTTGAAATTCCATTTTTTACTTTTCGGAAGCTACAGTATCGATACTCCTAAAGAAAACCGGCATTCAAGACTAGAACTGCATTTTAAGAATATTAAAATATTTTTCTACGCCTGCTCGGTTCAGTATTTAACTGAAGATCCTGACAAGGTTTATGATTGGTCTTCTGACATTTTATCTCCGGCCTGGGATAGTGAAAAAGCTTTTATTAAAGTTTCTAAACATCCTAAAGCCATGGTTTGTGATGTGCTTATGGATCAAAATATCTTCGCGGGCGTTGGTAACATCATAAAAAACGAAGTGCTTTACAATTTAAAACTGCGACCACAAAGAACCGTTAAATCTCTGAGTCATAAAAAGATTTGCGATCTAATTGAAGAAGCGCACTCGTATTCGTGGAAGTTCTTTTACTGGAAGAAAAATTATGAACTAAAAAAACATTGGATCGTTATGCGTAAAAAAAACTGCGAAGTCTGTGGCGGCCCTATTACCCGCGAAGTCACCGGGAATTTCAAACGGTTAAGTTACTACTGCAAACACTGTCAAAAATGAGTTAAGCGCATGACTTTTTGAAACTTTTCTCGCCGCTGTCTAGGCTCTATACAGCTAAACCTGTCTTTTATTTGATCTGAATTTAAATCACTTTTTGCATAAGTGTCCTTCGTTATTAAAGGAGATTAACTTATGAAAAAAATTCTAATGACCTTAGCGCTTTTGGTCTCATCTATTTCTTATGCTGAAAGCTCTTTATCAAATGTTTCTCTTACCGCTTTAGCCAAAGCGAACAAGGCTGTGTATATTCGTATCAATCAAATGATTCCAACACCTGCGCAATACGATTCATGGACCTGGGAAAAAAACAAAGGCGGATTATTCTCATCTGATAAATACACACTTCGATTAACTTTTCGCTTTAAACGTAAAGGCGCTTACGGCGCAAAAGATGGTAGCGGAAGCCAGTTACTTCCGATCAAACAAGGCACCCTTACACAAATTTCAGAAGTGCGTGTAAACCCTAGCCAATACCAGTCTTCAGATGCCTTTTATCTTTCTGCCGAAGGCCAAGCCGTACAACTTTCTGATGACCAATCAACGCGTGAATCAGTTTACTTGCAGATCTTAGGCAATCACGCCGGCAACATTTCAAAATTAACTGTTGGCGATTTAGAAAATATTTTTGAAAACGCTATCACTATTTATACGAATTAAAATTCTGGTAAATTCGTGCTTGGCTCCAACCAAAAGTTACTCTTATAATAAAGGAGTAACTTCTTGGAGTAAGCATAATGATTTATTGGTTAGGTGAATTTCTTGCGCAGTATTTTGGGCCTTTTCGTTTATTAACGTCACATTTAGTTTTAAGCGGCCTTAGCGTTCTTTCTTGTTTTTTACTGACATTTATTTTACTTCCGCGCTGGATGAACAAACTTCCGCGCGATCGTGGCCGTAATCATGCCGTTCAAAGTGCAGCGGCTGCCGGTAAACCCACAGGGGCCGGAGTTATTTTTATTTGCTTGTTTCTTTTTGTCGAACTTCTGTTCTTACCCTGGTCTTTTGAAATTTTAGGTATTTTGACTTTAACTTTCGGGGCCATGTTATCAGGCTGGCTTGACGATAAATCAGTAACATCTTGGGGCGAATACAAAAAAGGTTTAATCGACTTAGTCTTAGCTGTTGCCGCAGCCTTATTACTTTGCGGAATGAAAGATGTTGAAATTTGGCTACCTTTTACTTCACAAATGTTCTTTATGCCCGTGTGGTTATTTATTCCGCTGGCTACAATTCTTCTTTGGGCTACGATTAATTCAACAAACTGCTCTGATGGTGTTGATGGACTATCAGGAACTTTGACAGCATTTGCGTTCACAAGTTTAGGAGCTTTACTTTATTTTATCTTAGGACATAAAGAAATTTCGCATTATTTATTATTACCCCATTATGCTGATGGCGCTCTTTGGGGCATGATGGCTTTTTCGATGGTGGGCTGTATTTTGGGGTATCTTTGGTACAACGCTAATCCTTCGATTTTATTAATGGGTGACGCGGGCTCGCGCGCTCTAGGTTTTTTACTTGGGGTTTTTGTGATCAAGTCTGGAAATCCATTTTGTATTTTAATCGTGTCTGCGGTACTTATGGTTAACGGTGGAACAGGACTAGTTAAGGTGGCGATCATGCGCTTTTTCAAAGTTGCGTTTTTAAAAAGTGTACGATTTCCACTTCATGATCACGTTCGCCATAATAAAGGCTGGTCAAATACTCAAGTGTTAGTGCGCTTTGCCTTAGTGCAGGTCATTATCACACTGACACTTTTCATTTTTCTGATTAAAGTCAGATAGTCATTATACCCCATGATTAAGGGCTGACATTCTGAAATAGAATCCATATAATGTCAGCTATGGGGAATCCACAAAATACAGAACAACGAAAATTTGAGGCCGTATTTTACGGTAGCGAAGCTCCATTAGTTATTTTCAAAGGCCCTGATATGGTCTACGAAATGCTGAACGACACTTACCAATCAATTTACC
>CBINGM010000008.1:0-177361 GCA_966250225.1 uncultured Pseudobdellovibrio sp.
GGCATAACCATCAGCTAACATCGTTGTTTTAAATTGCTGAATATCATCTAAGTTGGATTTTTCAGCTAACTCATTCATTTTAGCAATAGTCTCTTTAACCTCTTGCTCTTTCATGACTTTCATACGCGTGCTTAACATATGAAGACGCGCCACCACAGTTTTAGGGTTATCGCCATAACGAAAGTGTGTTTCTAAAAACGCACCCACTGATTTTGATTGATCAGCACCTAAAATTTCTAATAATTCACCCACACGGGTTAAAGCGTAAGGGGCATAATCATGAGCTGGGTAACGTTGCACGAATTCTAAAGCTTCTTTGTGTGAAAGCTCAGGCTTTTTCAAACGGAACAAAGCTTCCATTCTGTTAAAGTGAGCGTTCGGAAATAACTGAGAGAATTTCGGGTATTTTTTAAAAGCGGTATCAAAAGCATCAACGGCTTCTGTGTATTTACCTTGGTGAAAATAAAAATCACCACGGCGGTAAGCCGCTTCAGCACGGGTCATATCGTTTTTCGTTGTTTTTTCAACATCGTCTAACAGTTTTAAACCATCATCTAACTTATTAGCATTTAACATCGCTAGTGCTAAGCCAAGTTTAGCGTACTCTTGCGATGGACGGCCTTTGTATGCCGGATTTTCAATATGCGCATTTAATTTTCTAACCGCTGCCAGGTAATCTTTTTTATCTAAGTTTAAAAAGCCTAATAACAATGATGTACGTTCATTTAATTTAGATTGTGGGTATTCTGACATGGCTTTTGAGTAAAACTGAATACCGTCTTCAAAGAATTTAGCATCACCTGTTTCGCGCCATAATTGAATGTGCGAATCACCGTTCATAAAAAGAATTTGTTCTAAATAAACTGACTTAGGAAATTTCTTTTCAAACCATTCAGTCGTTTTCTTTAAAACCATCGTTCTTTTACGATCAAAAAGAACTTTTAAAAGCCTAGCTTGCTTGTTTTCATCAAAATTAGCTTCTTGAATTTCATATTCTGCAGGATTAGCTTTCATCGCTGTCCAGAAATTCATTTCATGGTTTAACATCGGAAAACGTAAGTAATAGTTAGCTAAACCTTTAATAATCGCATTTTTCTTAATTTCGATTTCTTTAATTTTAAAGCGGTGAAACTTTTCATCGCCGCCATCAAATAAACCTGATTTAAGATCAATATCTTGCTCAACTAAAGTCAAAATCCCGTTATCATCCTGAATTTTTAAAGAATCTGCCGCTGGAAAACGTGAAGGACTTTGGTGTTTTCCTAAGTTGGCCACCTTACCTGGATTACTTCCACCTTTTTTAACTTTGCTGTCTTTTTTAATCGGCTTTCCGTCTTTATCTAAAGTGGCTTCTTCAGCGTAAGCGCCGCCTTTAGCTTCGGGAGCTTTAATACGTTCATCGTTTTTATAGAAATCGACAACAAGCTTTGAAGGTTGATCTGTTAAATAATCAAAAGCATCAATCGTGTCGTTTGCTAAAACGAATTCGATCACCGTAAAGCCATCTAACCCCTTAGGTACAACTTTAACATCTTTAACGAACGGATTTTGAATTGTTTTTAAATTACGCGTAGAATTTTCGTCTAGACCTTTGACCTGAAGCTGAATCTTCACGTTTTTGCCATCTTGAACGCGCTTTAAATCGTAGTCCCAATTTTTCTGCCCGGTCACTTCAAAGTTTAATGTGTCACCTTGAATTTTTAAGCCCGTTTGCATATTCGCAGACCAAGACTTAGGTAATAAAATTCCCCAGATGACAACCGTTGCAGTAAATAGATTTAGAAAATGCTTTTTCATCAAATATTGAACAAAGCATTTCAAGTGCCATGATGGTACTTTCGTGGTTAGCGGTTTAATTTCAGGCTAGGCAAAAAAATCCTTGAACACCGTCAACTTGTTGTCGGTGGCGTCAGTGATGACATCACTAGACCTGTTTAGTTTGAGGGGGTATAGCGCCTCAATTTCTGCAGCATAACTCGACTAGACCTAAAGGTAGACTCTAGGTGTTTTGCTCTCTATAATTTTGTGAATGAACCTCTTTTCTAAATTGTTATTATCATTTGCGATTTTGCTTTTAATTCCGGGATGTATTTCAAATATTTTCAAGGAACCAAAACCAACATTTTCAAACGAAGTTGTGCTTCCTGAATTTAATTCTGACTTTACTCAATTAAATGACAATGTTTACCCGGCATGGAAAAACAAAAACACAGGCAATGTGATTTCAATGGTTTCTGACTGTAACGAAGGAAATTTTTCTTTAAAATCTATTCACGGCTTAATGAGTGATTCATTAGATCAGGTTAAAGTTGTCGAAGAAAAACCAACAACTTTAAACGGCCGCAAGTCATATTATAAAGTCGTGCGTGGTGAAATTGAAGGTAAAGCGATTGAAATTCAGTCGTACTCTTTGCAGCATAACAAATGCACTTACGTCACTTCTTTGGCGGGAAACCCTGAAAAACTAAAATTAAATCAAGAGCACTTTAAAAATTTTCTACAAAAGATTGATTTTAAAAAATGAGTGAACAATTAGACCTGTCTCAAGCTATAGCTAAACGTTTTCAGGAACCGTTAGAGTTTCTGGGGGGCGTCGCTATTTTAGCAAAAGACACGTTTAATGAAATGCGCACACGTCCTTTTTATGGAACTTTGTTAATTGATCAGATTTATTTAGTCGGCGTTAAGTCTTTACCATTAATTTTTATCACAGCGCTTTCAACAGGTATGGTGATGTCGCTGCAATACGGTTTAGGTTTAGAAAAATTCGGTGGTAAACCTTACGTTCCCCGTCTAGTGGCTTCGACGATTCTTCGTGAAATGGGCCCGGTCTTTACTTCTTTAATGTTAGCAGCCCGTGTAGGTGCCGGTATGGCCAGTGAAATTGGCTCGATGGTTGTAACCCAACAAATCGATGCCATTCGCGCTCTAGGAACTTCACCGATTAAAAAAATTGTGATTCCGCGAGTGCTGGCTTGTTTAATTGTGCTTCCGCTTTTAGTAAGTATCGCGAATTTAGTGGGTAATTTAGGTGGTTTAGTTGTCGGATCAGCTGAATTAAGCTTAGATGCGCAGTTTTACTACCGCCGCGTTTTAGAGACTTCAAATTTAAAAGATTATTTAGCAGGCTTTGGTAAAACATTTTTCTTTGCGATCTTTATCGCTATGCCGTCTTGTTATTTCGGCTTAAACGTTAAAAACGGAACTAAAGAAGTTGGTATCGCCACAACAAAAGCCGTTGTAACAGCTTCATTATTAATTCTTGTCGGCGATTTCTTCTTATCGAAATTATTCTGGGTGATCGAACAATGGCTTTAATCGATGTGATTAACTTTAGAAAATCATTTGGGCCAAAGGTGATTCACGAAGATGTAAGTTTTTACGTCAGAAAAGGTGAATGTCTTGGTTTAGTGGGTGGCTCTGGCGCCGGTAAATCAGTTATTTTACGAAGCTTAATCGGTTTAGAAAAACCCGATTCAGGGCAAATCTTAATTGATGGCGTTGATATCACACCGTTTAACGAAAAAGAGCTTATTCCTATTCGTAAAAAAGTGGCTTATGCCTTTCAAGGTGGAGCACTTTTTGATTCAATGACTGTGTACGAAAACTTAGCCTATCCGCTACGCGCACACACAGAATTAGACGAACCGGCGATTGCTGAAAAAATTCATCATCAGTTAGCTGAATTCGGCTTAGAAAAATCAATTAAGCTTTATCCGGGTGAATTATCAGGTGGTATGCAAAAGCGTATTGGTTTAGCGCGCGCTGTGATTATGCAGCCTGAAATTATTCTTTACGACGAACCGACAGCAGGCCTTGATCCGCACAATACAAAAAAGATTCAAGAGCTGATTTTACGCCTTAAAGCTAAAGGTGTAACAGGAATTCTGGTCACCCATGATATTCCGACAGCGATGGCGGTTTGTGATAAATTTGCGTTTTTAAAAGACAAGGTCATTGCAGAACAGGGCACGATTGACCAATTGAAAAGTCGCGACAACAGCCTGATTCAACAATTTATTGAGGGTAACATCTTATGACAAAAATCAAAGTCGGCGCCTTTTTAGCCTTAGGCATTTTAGTTCTTATCGTTTCAGTTTTTATGTTAGGTTCTAATAAATCTATTTTTCAAAACTCTTACAGCATCAGCACTTACTTTGATTCGGTTCAGGGTTTAAATAACGGTGCCGTTGTTTCTTTAGCCGGTGTTAAAATTGGTAACGTTGAATCTATTGAATACGATCAGGATAAAAACTTAGTTCAAGTGGTCTTCTTAATGGATTCAACTTACGCTAAAAAAATTAAAACAGACTCAATCGTAGAAATCAGAACGCAAGGTGCTTTAGGTGATAAGTTCTTATATATTACTCCGGGCACAACGGGTGAACCGGTGCAAAACCGCGGCGAACTTAAAGCCGAATACGGAAACGATATCTTAGCGGTATTAAGTAAACGTGGTAACGAAAGTGAAAAGTTATTTGATACGATCAATAACTTAAATTCGATCGTTAAAGGCTTAGCAGAACAAAACAAATTACCAAGCTTAATCAACAAATTAGATCAGGCAGCCGGTAACTTAAATGAATCATCGGTTAAAATAAAACAAGCTTTCGCCGGTAACCGTCTCGAAAAATCGATGGTTAAAATGGATAATATCCTAGAGAAAATCGACAACGGACAAGGTACTTTAGGTGCTTTAATCAACGACCGCTCAATTCACGATAGATTAAAATCAATCCTTGGAGCCGGACAAAAACAGCAACAAGTAAAATCCATCATCAAATCTTCAGTTGAAGAATAGTTAAAAGGTGCCAGGTCCTATTTCTTGGCACGCTGCTTTCCAAAAAGGTACGGCCTACCAAATAAAAAAAGCCTGCGGTTGTTACGCAGGCTTTTTTTTGTAGCTATAGTTTGGGCCGAGATATCTACTATTTAACGTAGATATCTGTGTAAGTTGAATACGATGGGCGAACTTTAGCTGAAATATTTCTTGGTGTTAAACCTGGAAACTTGATCGCCATTCTTACCGGAACACCATCGTTTAACTGGGCGCGGGCTTGAGCATTGTTTGCATCTTTTGGCCATGCACGTCCTAAGAAGAATAATCTGACTACGCGTGAATCGTTGTATTCTTTAACGATGGCGTATGAATTCATGATCTCTTTTGAACGGGCGATTTGATTCGCGTAAAGATCGCCTGGAGCATCTAAACGATTTTCTAAGCGCGCCTTATCAGAACCCTGGTGTTTACCTGTGTTATATCCAAAAGTGATATTTTTTAAAATCTTCTCAGGAGTTGATAAGTCACCTTTGTAAGATTTCGGTAAACGGATGTTCATCACTAACACGTATGAACCCATTTCAGAGCGAAGTTTTTCATTTTCAAGGTAACGATCAGAATCAACTTCTACACCGAAGTATTTGTTCACTAAACGCTGGTCACAACCTAAACGACCCGCTTCACAGTTTGTTAAAGTTTCGATGACATGTTTAAAGTTCGGGTGCTTACAAGTTTCAGGCTTAGCACACTCTTTATTCATGATGACAACGTCAACCCCTAAAGATTTATCAAACTTACTTAAACCGCCAGCCAGTGCATCACCTACCGGAGCTAAGATACCTGATAAACCATCAATCGCAGGTAAAACTGTCGCGTGCATATTTTCAACAAAGATTTCACGAGACGGAATATTAATGCTGCGTTGTAAATCAGCTGTGTTTACATAGCTTGATTCAGCAACGGCTTTAGATTCATTACCCGGAGCTTCTACATAGTATAAGAAATCGGCCGTAGCCCCTGGGCTAAACACCGGACCATCTGTTTCACGACGTTTGTTACCAGAGAAAATGGTAATAAGTTGTTCGTTTACTTTTCTGTACTCTTCAGATTGAAAGCCGTTACAAGTAAGACCTGCATCTGATTTACCTAAGCACGGAAACACACCCACGATTGATGTCCAACGGGCACGGTATTTATTACGATATTGATCTAACATTAAATGAGAAATACGGTTTACGCGAAGTTCGTTAATCACATCTGAAGTTAAACGCATGTGATTCATTTCGCTTGGGTTTACATTACCCACAGATTTCATCACTTTAGTTAAACCAGAAACCACTAATGAAGGAACATTCTGTACGTTTTTAACGATCATGTTGTTTGCTACACTGTTCACCGAAGCACAAGTTGCGATTAACGCATTTCTGACAGCGCGGTCATTCATTTCTTTTTGTGTGTAAACTTTTTTATCGTCGCCCCAAACTTTTTCTTTGGCGCCTTCGTATAAGTTTGACCAGAAACCTTTACCTTGTGTGATGCTTTGAATCGCTTGATCATCACAGAACGCTTTGGCTTTCGGTAACACCTTATGAATTTCAGCTAAGCTTCCGTTCTCTAAAAACGACCAGCCAAGTTCGGCATCTACTGAACCCCAGTAAACCGGGCCAAGACCCACAACGTTTTCAACACGGGCTACGTAGCTTTGAACTTTTGCGGCATCTTCAGCGCCGTATGCCATTGAAGGGTGAAATTTAAAGTTAAACATTGAATCGTAGTACCAAGTCATCGCCATCTGACCACCCATAGAGTAAGCCAAGATTGAGATTTTATCTTCTGGTCCTAATTCAGGAATTAAAGCATCTTTGCCATCAGTGCCTAAAATAAATTCTTTATTAAATTTATCAGCGATTAAATGCGGATCCCAATCGATACCTTTTTCTTTATCGTTAACCGCAGCACCTACCGGGTATGTCCAATTAAAAACTACGTATTCATAAGTTGGGTCGATTTGTTTTAATGTCTGACCCACGAATTGGTGAAACTCACCATAAGATTCGGCATTACCGCGCACCCCGTGCATTGTGATGATGTAATGTTTTTTTGTCGTAGAACTTGGTGAACGTAATCCCAAGTATGAACACGACGAGATGAATGCAACCAGCGCAAGCGATAGCAATAGCTTCATAGTTTCTCCATGAAATGTTTTAATAAAACTTTTAGCGCATAAAAATGCGCGTCTTATTCAGTATATGTGTTTATGTTTGGATAAAAAGTCCAGAAAGGCGCGCGAGTCTTCGCTCTGCGAGTGTCAGGACTATGGTCTGTGTATGACACAAGCCCGAGACACGGCTGAATTACTTCTTAATAAATTTTTGTAAATTGTTTTTGAAATCTTGGTTGTTTGATTGCGGAACATTTTTACGATCCATGGTTACACGAATCTCTTTAATCATATTCGAACCATACTTTTGATTAATGGTATTTTTTATAGTCTCAGACATAAAACTAATCTGTGTTAGCCACGTCGAGTTTTTTACCCATAAAGTTAAAACGCCCTGATGAAATGACACTGGTTCACAGCATTGTGCGGTTGTAGGACCTACCACTTCGCTCCAGTTCATCCATAGCTTCCAACGTGAAAACTGATCGGCCATATGGTCAATGCCTGAATCCTGTTTTTTACCCCCCACAGAGTTCTCATTACGGCCTGAAAGCAGGCTCTGAAGCACTTCTGCGCTGGTTTTAAATTTAGGCTTACGATCGTTTTCTCTCACAGCTAAAACCCTATCCTATCCGCTTGCTTTTTGCGAAGGGAAAGCTTAGTTTTCGCATCTATGCAAAATAGCGTGCAAAATAACTACAATCCCAAAACAATTACTGTCGTCGGTGCTGGCTTAGCAGGCAGCGAATGTGCTCTGCAACTGGCCGATCTGGGATACAAAGTTGATTTAATCGAAATGAGAGGCGTTAAACAAACTCCCGCTCATAAGACCGAAAATTTTGCAGAATTAGTGTGCTCAAATTCTTTTGGCAGCATGGGCGAAGTTTCTGCTCCCGGCCAGTTAAAATGGGAAGCGCAAAAATTAAATTCACATATTTTAAAACAAGCTAAAGAAGCTTTCGTACCTGCTGGCCAAGCTTTAGGAATCGACCGCGAACGCTTTGCTCAAGCTGTCACTGATGAAGTCGCGAAGCACCCCAATATCACAGTTAAACGTGAAGTGGTGACTTCACTTGATCAAATCCCCCGCCCTGCGGTGATTGCCACAGGCCCGTTAACTGACGAAGCTTTGGCTGAAAGTTTACAAAAACATTTCGGCGATGAATTTTTATATTTCTTCGATGCGATCGCACCAATTATCGATGCTGATTCAATCAATACAGATATCGCGTGGAAAGCGAACCGCTACGATAAAGTCGCTGAATCAGTCGATGCTTCTCGTGGTGATTACTACAACTGCCCGATGGATAAAGAGCAGTATAACGCTTTTATTCAAGCGATTACTGACGCCAGAAAAATTGAACCTAAACATTTTGAAACCACAGAATTTTTCGAAGGCTGTATGCCAATTGAAGTGATGGTTGAACGTGGACCGCAAACTTTACGTTTTGGCCCGATGAAGCCCGTAGGTTTAGACAATCCAAAAACCGGAAGATACCCTTACGCTGTTGTTCAGCTTAGACAGGATAATAAAGAAGGTACGGCTTACAATATCGTTGGCTTTCAAACCCGCATGGCGTACGGCGAACAAACTAAAGTTTTCCGCATGATTCCAGGATTAGAAAACGCTGAGTTCTTAAAGTTAGGCAGCATTCACCGTAATATGTTTATCAATTCACCGAAGCGTTTAAACAAAGACCTTTCAAGCAAAAACGACCCGTGGTTATTTTTCGCAGGCCAGATCACCGGTGTAGAAGGTTATTTTGAATCAACGTGTATTGGCTTATTAGTGGCTAAATTTTTACATCAGAAATTATCTGATAAACCATTTACGGCGCCCCCACGTGAATCAGCTTTAGGTTCACTGCTTGAAGCGATCACTGATGAATATAGAATTAATAACTTTCAACCGACAAATATCAACTTCGGGCTTTTACCGCCGTTAGATCCGGCGTCTTTAGATGAAGACACGCAAAAGCAATTAAAGCGCGATAAAAAATTAAAAAAATCATTACAAATTAAAAAAGCCCAAGACGCCTTGAGCACGTGGGCGCAAAACCAATAAAAAAACCCAGGAAGTTTTCACCGCCTGGGTTTTGGATTTTTATCTTACAATCTTAATAGTTATTATAAAACTTTGAATAAATCATCGAATGAGTTCGATAGATCATTCATTTCGTTTTCTAACCATTGCTCTTCAGGGTTATTAGCACCTTTAGAATCGCTTTGAGATTCAACTTGTTTGAACTCTTTACGGAAGTTCAAGATACGGTAAGTATCAACAGAGATACGTTGGCCGATATCATCGATTGTTTTTAACATTTCTTGGATACGCTCTTGCGAGAAACGAGATTGACGGATGTCAGTCGCATTCATCACACCAGATTTGTTAGGGTCAGCCGCATTATGGCAGCTCGATTTTTTATCCCAACGGCAGATCATCGCACCTAAGATCATGTTGTTTTCAGCTTTTAACTGAGCCGCTTGCATGAACGAATATTCATTCGTTAAGTTTTTAGTTTTGCGGCTGTCACCGATAATACGGTCGATAAACGCAGTGTACTCGCGGTTAAGATCATGAGCGTTTCTGATGAACACAGCATTGTTTGTATCCATTGCGTATGAACGAGCATCCGCATTTGCAGAACCGATGATCATGTCATCACCTAATAATGATAACTTAGTATGTAAAGATACACCTAAACCAGCGCCTTCAGCGTTGTATTCGTAGTATTCCATTGTCGGGAAGAAACGACGTTCATTATTTTTCTTAGCGTACTGGATTAAACCTTGGTAACGGCTAAATAATTGGTTCATTTGGTAACGGGCAAAAATGTTGATCACATTTAAGTCTGTTGTTGCAAATGAGTTCGTTAATAAAGTTACACGTACGCGTGAACAATCACCGTAGTCACCGTTTAACATTTTAGCCAATTTGTGGATTAAACCAGATGGCATAAATAAGTAAGCTGTGTGCATTACTACGCGAACATCTTTATTTTCTTTTTTAGAAACGTAACAAGCGTTCTCTAAACCGCGGTACCATAAACCGTGGATATGTTTGTTGTAAAATCTTTCGCCACCGATTGTAGAACCAGCACGGCGAACAACATCTTCATCGTCTTTAGCTTTTACGTTAAATGAAGTGTTTTCGATGTAATAAACTTCAGAAGTACGTAAATCGTTAGCTGATAATTTGTTAACGTCAGCTGACCAAGAAGCACCTTTTACGTTATCACGTAATGTTTTTTTACCGTTACGAGCGTAATTGTTATTGTAGTTTTGAACCGCTTCATTCATTGAAGCTTTTTGAGCTGCAACGCGATCTTGTAAAGAAACGTATTTAGCAGAAGCTTTCATACCCGCTTTAACACAAGATTCCATGTTTTGAGTTAATTTGCCAGCTTGAGCTTGCGCCATACAACCGGCAGCAGCTTCACCTAAAGCTTCGTTATTAGCCGATAAATCTAAAGGCATTACACGTTGAACTTCAGCTAAAGGAGCAACCATTTCACGGAAGTTAAATGTTCTGTCGAAAGATTTTTCGATAGCTGCTGTACCACCTGGAGCTGTTTCACCGTGGAAATCAGTATCCATGAAGATATATTTACCTTTTGGTTTTTGACCAGCTTTAACCGGGATACGAGATTTCATGTGGTATGAATCTTCGATATTACGGCCACCTAATTGGAACTCACGACCATCAACTGCTACTAACTTATGGTGCGTGTAATCTGTTAAGTGATCCCACTCTTGAGCGTGAGATGTTTTCTTACCTGGTAATGTGTCTCTTTCAGACGCTAAAGGAATACGGCCAGATAATTCGTTGACGATTGGATTTAACTCTTCACCGTACATGAACATAGCGATAGTTAATTTAATCATCGCGCCGATGTTATGTTTAACTTTAGCTTCGAAGTAAAGTTTTAAGAATTCCATCATGCGGGCCATATCTTCTTCAGAAGTTTCAGCACCGCTAGATTTTAATTTAGCCGGATCAAGTTCAGCACCTAAACCTAAAGCCACTTTCATCGGAACAGCATTTTTGCTGTAAAGACCTGCTAAGAATAAGCTCGAAAAGAACGTCGGTTGAGATAAGTTCATTTTCGCCATGATAGCGTCTTTAGATTTTTTGCAAGTATCTGCTTTAGGGTTTGCCACTGTTGGACATGGTAATGTCATGTAAACCGCATCAGACTGGATACGAATAGATGGAAAGTTGTAGAAACGGATATCGATGTTTCCACGGCCTTCTTGCGCCATCATTTGAAATAAATCTAATTTAGAATAGCTCGTAATAAAGTCTACTAATAAGCTAACTTTCACACCTGACTGAGCTTTTTTAATTAACTCAGAAGTGATGATCGAAGAAGAATCGTCATCCGCATAGATAAAGTATGACATACGGATTGAGCGAGTCGCCGATTTGATCATAGCTACTTTAGAATCAAAGGCCGCATCGTTATCGATAAGAACTTCACCTTCTGTTAAAGCTAATTTTCCAGAAGTTGCGCGCTTTAAGATATCTTTAGTATCTAATTCACGAGCACGTGTGTTTCCGCTGAAGTCTTCAGTTTTAGTTCTGAATAGGTCAGCAATATCGCTCCAAAAATCTGCAGCGATTTCACGATCAGGTCCTTTTTGTGCTGATATACAAGATACAACACCCACTGATAGAGCTAGCGATAACCCTGCTAGCACTAAAAACTTTTTGTTCATAATAAAAATCCCCTTGTCTTATAAAAATAAGCAGACTTTTTTATTCTAGAACAATGTTTGAATGTTTAAAGATGATTATTGTTAAACAATACCAATATCTGTGTCTAATCTCGACTTAGGTATTACAACGTTTACCGTAGAATTCAAAATGACTGGACTAAAGTGCAGACGACAGCGGGCTTCGTAATTATCTTGCGATCCGATTTCAACCTGCGAAGAACTTCCACGCAATTTTTGTGTGTAGCTGGCTAAGTTACCACAAACCGTACAAATCGCGCGCGGTTTAGTTACTTCTTCTGCAATAGCCATCAATGTTGGAATTGGTTCAAACGGTTGACCTTTCCAATCCATATCTAAGCCTGCAATGATCACGCGAAGTCCGCGAGCTGCAAGGTCTTTGGCAATTTGAACGAAATCTTGAGTTAAAAATTGGCCTTCATCAAAACCCACAACTTGTGTATCAGGCTGAAGATGATTCCAAACATCGTGAATTGATTTCAGCGGAATCGCTTGCATCATCGTTTGATCATGAGAAGAAACATTTGTTTCATGATAACGGTTATCTAAGGCCGGTTTAAACATCTGCGTTTTTTGTTTTGCGAACTGCGCACGACGAACACGCTTGATTAATTCTTCAGTTTTTCCGCTGTACATAGAACCCGCGACAACTTCAATCCACCCTAATTGCATAGCCATTTCCCCTCTTGAAACACCCAAATTCTCACAGGTAATTTTCGAAGTTTCCAGAAGGAAATTTTTGCACGACGTGTCTGAAATTCAGTGAAAAGCCTTATAGCGGCCCTCAGTGCTAATATAAGCGACAAGTGCATTTTGTAATTTTTTTGGGTGCCTTGAGAGGGGAAAATGCTCTAGAAACGCCTGATAAATGAAGATTAAATCTTTAGCTTTTACCCTAGTGCTGTTCTTTTCGACATTAGTGATTTTTGTCACGAATGGCTGTCACGGGGTCTATTTAGACGAATCGAAAGCCGCTTCTGGCGTGGCTCAGACGACCGTTCACGTGGGTCTTCACCGTGACCGTGCGGGTAAATCGTTGGATGAAGCTTTAGTAAAATCATTTATCAAAGATTACGGTTTAAAAGCTGAAATTCATAATTACACCTCATTTGAAGAATTAAATTCTGACTTTGAAAACAGTAAAATCGATATGGCGATCACACGCACCTCTGCCCGTCATACGCGTTCGTTTTCATTACAAAGCCCCGCGTACGACGATTTACAAATTTCTTTATTCTGCAAAAATTCTGAAAACATCTCGCAAGTTTTTATTCCAGCTAAGTTAGCGTTCGTGCAAAAAGAATTATTAATAGCAGCCCCTGATTTACAAGACCGCATTACGGTGGTTGATGGTTCTTTTGAATCTATCGCTGAGCGGTCTTACCAGATTAAAAATTCTTGTTTCATGGCTGAAAGTAAATTCAGTAAAACCGCTCAGGTTGAAAATAAAAAATACGCCAAAGCCTGGACAAGCGAAAACATCTACCCGCTGGCTTGGTTAATTAACAAAGACGCCAATGATTTAAATAAGCTTGTACAGATCTGGTTTCAAAAATTAATTCGTGAAAATAGAATGGTGCGTTTTAAAGACCAATACGATGCGCCTTTCTTTAAAATGTCGTTACTTGAATACAAACATTTTAAAAACGACGTAAAAACAAAACTTCCGCAATGGAAGAAGGTTTTCGTTAAGTACTCTGAAAAATACCAAGTGCCTTGGTTATTAATCGCAGCTGTCGCTTACCAAGAATCACGCTGGGAATCTGAAGCTACAAGCTATACGGGCGTTAAAGGCTTTATGCAGTTAACTTCGGCGACGGCTCAGCACTTAGGTATCGAAGATCGCGAAGACCCAATTCAAAGTATTCAAGGTGGTTCGTATTACCTGCAATATCTGTATGACAAGATGCCAGCTAAGATCACGCACTTCGAGCGCTGGATTCAAGCCTTAGCGTCGTATAACATCGGCTATGCGCATTTACGCGATATTCATAGACTGGCGCAGGCCCGTTCAATGGACCCTTACCGTTGGAAGAATTTAAAAGTTTTATTACCTGAAAAAGAAAACGACGAAAACCTAGATATTTTTATTTACGGTTTAGCCCGTGGCGAAGAAACGGTCGACTTTATCGACAACGTTCTTATGTACCACGAGGCTTTAACACATCTTTTTACTCAACCGTTACCGACTTCGCGAGATTTCTAGGTTGATCCACATCATAACCCAAATGATCTGCTAAGTGGTAAGACATCAATTGTAATGGCACAACCGCCACTAACGGGTTTGTTGTCCATAGAGCTGTTGGAAGTGACAAGTAAAATTCAGACATTGATTTTAACGCTGCATTTTCACCTGTACCGATAGAAATGATTTTTCCACCGCGGGCTTTAGCCTCTTGTAAGTTAGAGATCGTTTTATCGATCAAATCATCACTTGGAGCCACAACCACGATCGCCATTTTCTCATCGATTAACGCTAAAGGCCCGTGCTTCATTTCGCCAGCAGCATAACCTTCGGCGTGCATATAAGCTAATTCTTTAAGTTTTAAAGCGCCCTCTAAAGCGATCGGAAAACTGACTCCGCGGCCTAAATATAAGAAACCTTTGAATTGGCCAAGCTTAGAGGCCGCTTCGTTAAAGTATTTATCGTAAGATAAAACTGTTTCCATTTGGCTTGGTACGGCCAATAAAGCTTTTACGATTTCTTTCTCAGATACCGGAGAAATTCCGCCGCGCGCTTTAGCGATTTGCACCGCTAAAATATTTAATAACGATAATGTGCTTGTGAAAGCTTTTGTACTTGCTACACCGACTTCAACGCCTGTATTCATGTACATATGCCCCATAGCTTCGCGGTCAATCGTAGAGTGAGCTACGTTTGTGATTGATAACGTTTTAGCGCCATGTTCTTTTGCTAAACGAATCGCCGCTAACGTATCTGCTGTTTCACCTGATTGTGAAATTGTGATCACTAATGTGTTTTCTGGTAAAATCGGTTTACGGTAACGAAATTCAGACGCGATATCTGTTTCAACAGGAACTTTAGCGATTTGTTCGATTAAGTATTTACCCACCATTGAGGCGTAATAACTTGTACCGCAAGCAATGAAAAATACACGGTCGATTTTTTTATACATTTCTGCCGGATCAAAACCGATATTTTTCATCAGAATCGAATGAGTGTCTGTATCAATATACGGAGCAATTGCTTGGGCTACAGCTCTTGGTTGTTCGTAGATTTCTTTAAGCATGAAATGCTTAAAGCCAGCTTTTTCAACCTGATCCGCTGACCAATCAACCGTGACGATTTCTTTTTTAAGAACATCACCTTTTTGATTTAAAAATTGCACTGTGCCGTTATTTACATGAACGATTTCGCGGTCATTTAAATAAACGAATTTTTTCGTGTGCTTAATAGCTGCTTGTACGTCAGAAACCACGAAGAATTCTTTTTCGCCGATACCCACGATTAAGGGTGGACCATCTTTAAAAGCGATTAATTCATTCGGAGATTTTTCCCACATCACTAAAATCGAAAAAGCCCCTACGATTCTATTTAAAGTGTTTTTTACAGACTGAAGTAAGTTCTGAGTTTTTTGAATGTCTTCCCAGATTAAGTGGGCCACTAATTCTGAATCTGTATCAGATTTAATGTCTGCACCTTTTTTTAATAACTCTTCTTTGATTTCTAAATAATTTTCGATAATGCCGTTATGAACGATGCTGATTTCACCAACTTGGTGAGGATGGGCATTACGCTCAACCGGAGCACCGTGAGTGGCCCAACGAGTGTGGCCGATACCTAAGTGACCGTTGAAGTGTTCAGAAACGATTTTGTCTTCTAGGTTTTTTAATTTACCTTCTGCACGCACACGCTTTGTTTTGCCATCATGAATAACAGCAATACCGGCACTGTCGTAACCACGGTATTCAAGTTTTTTTAAACCATCGATAATAATATTTTTAGGTTCTTGAGGGCCTAAGTAGCCAACGATTCCACACATACACTAATCCTTTTTTACCTAATCTTTTTTAGCCGGCGTAAATTTTTTCGCGTAGCCTTCTTTGTTTTCTTGCTTCGCGCGTCCAATAGCTAAAGCTCCATCTGGTACGTTTTTCGTAACTGTCGTGCCCGATGCAATAATCGCATCATGGCCAACTTCTACCGGAGCTACTAGTTGGCTATCACTGCCAACAAATACGCGATCTTTAATAACCGTTTTATATTTTTTACGATCAGCCGCATAGTTACACGTGATTGTGCCGCAGCCGATGTTTACATCTTCACCAATTTCAGCGTCGCCTAAGTAAGTTAAATGGCCGGCTTTTGATTTTTTGCCGAAGTTCACTTTCTTAAGTTCTACGAAGTTTCCGATTTGCGCCTGTTCACCGATTGTTGTGTCGGGGCGAATTCGGGCATAAGGTCCCAATTTGGCCTGGGATTTTATCACAGCCGATTCAATATACGTTCCGGCTTTGATTTGAACGCCATCTTGTAAAATAGCTTCAGAGATAAACGCGTTTGGTTCAATCACACAGAAAGGGCCAACCGCTGTTTTACCACGAATAAAAACATTCGGGTAAATTACGCTTCCCGCGCCAATTACAACAGTTTCTTCGATGTAAGTTGAATTCGGGTCTAAGATAATTACACCTTCAGCCATAAGCTGTTGGCATTTTTGCATGTACACATACTTTGTAGCTTCAGCTAACTCAACCTGGTTATTCACCCCATGAGAAACGTGTTTGTTTTTTGTCACAATGGCATCAACGGCGCATTTATTATCTAAGGCGATTGAAATTAAATCTGTTAAGTAAAATTCACCTTTAGAGTTGTTATTTTTAATTTGTGGTAAAAACTTTTTAAGTAACGCCGCTTTTACAACGTACATGCCCGTGTTTACTTCTTTAATTTTTAAAGTTTCAGCTGAAGCATCTTTAGCTTCAACGATAGCTTTAAGCTGATTACCTTGGCGAACGATGCGACCAAATTCTTTGGCGTTATCTAATTCGACAGAAACTACCGCTAGATCTAATTTACGTTCACGAAAGTCGGTTAAAAAACCTTTGATATCTTCAGCCGTGATTAACGGGTGATCGCCATTTAAAATAATAACGTCGCCTTCAATCGAATCCACTTGTGCAGATTTCACAGCGTCGCCTGTGCCAAGTTGTTTTTCTTGCACATAAGTCGCTACGCCTAAAGGCTCAACCACAGATTTTACTAAATTATTGCCATGGCCAACCACCAGACGAATTTCTTCGATCTCAGCTTTTAAACATTGGCTTAAAATACGAACGATCATTGGCTGCCCAGAAACCGGGTGTAACACCTTTGGTAGTGGGCTTTTCATGCGTGTGCCTTGGCCGCCAGCTAGAATAATTGCAGTAGTTTTAGTCATACGTTTCCTCAAACGATCAGATATACGTTTTCAACATAATATCATATTTATTTCGTTGCATTTCGTCAGCCAAATTCTTTTTTAGAACTAGGCAAATTGTGACTTTGCAGGCACAGTTAATGTTAAAGGAATGTGAAAGATTACATGGGAATTCGCTCGATAGCTTTTGATTTAGACGATACTTTACTAGACACCACTGGGCTTCTGGTACCTCAAGCCTCGCAGGATGCTTTTCAGATCCTGATCGATGCCGGTCTTCGTTTAGATTTAAAAACCTGTGAAGAACATCGCCTAAATTTAATCCGCACAATTTCCCACAAAGACGTATTTAAGAAGTTAGCCCATGAATACGGCACTGCAGCTACACAAGCCGCTGTCGAACTGGCGAACAAGGCCTTTTACCATCCCCGTTTACCGGAAAAGTTAGACCTTTTACCGGGAGCTTTAGAAAACCTAAACTTGCTCCAAAAAAAGTATAACTTGTACTTAGTCACAGCAGGTTTTCAAGATGCCCAGGCCGCAAAAATTAAAAGCTTAGGTATTGCTGATTATTTTAAAAAAGTGTTTGTCGTAAACAGTTTAAATTCTGAAAAAAAATTCACCGCTTTTAAAATGATTTTAGAAAGCGATAGCATTAAGCCTGACGAACTCCTTTGCATCGGTAATTCGCTGTCTTCTGAAATTAAAGACGCCCGCCAAATTGGCGCCTGGGCTTGTTATTTTGAATTCGGTGAAGACCGCGGTTCAGTTCCAAAAGAACCTGAATTTCAACCGCACTTTCATATCAAAACCCATCAGGAGTTAATTGCCGCATGCCAACTTTAGAGTGTCGTGTCGCCGTTGCATCGCCGAATCACGCTCTCGATGGATTAATCCAAAATGGTTTTGCTTACTCTTTACTTGAATCTCCTTACCTAAAATCAGTCGATCATAAAGTCAGTACCGATATTTTAATTATCGGCGAAAAACAGTTACCTGATTTAGCCAAGGTGCGCGCACAGATTAATTTTAACTACTGCTATCTGGTTTTTGAAAATGAACAATCGCAAATTAGCGCTGATTTATATAATCAATTTAAGCCAGATCAGATTTTAAATAAAAACGAACTGACTGAAAAATTAGTTTTTAACCAGTTAGAAAATTTAGATCTGCAAAGACAAAACGAAGCTAAAAGACGTTTAACATCTGAATTAATTGATCAAGACCAACAGATCAAAGCTTCGCTTCGCCAGCAGATTTTTCAAGACCAGCAAGAACTGATCGACCGCAGGCAAAAGATCTTAGAAGTAAATAACCGTATCGAATCTTTGCGTAAAATTTTATTCAGTCTGTCTGAAGAAAATGATGTGACCCGCATTGAAACTTTACTGAATGAATTATTACCGCAAGCTACGGCGGCAACCTGGATTAAAATTATTCCTGATTACCTGGCTGAAAACTTTGAAAAAGATTTACAAACACAATTGCCAAGCTTTTTTGTAAAGAAGCAGTGTTCGAAGTATTATATTTATTTTATGAAGGGTAATAACCGCCCGTTCAGAAGTTCTGACAACGAAATGTTTCAGAAAGTTTCTGATGCCCTTCATTTTAATTTAGCCAAAGCTGAATCTTTAAGTGAACAGCAGCACTTAGAAAAAATTGTATCTACCGCATTTAATTCAACCGCTTATCCGCTTTTAGTGGTTAACAAAGACTACCGGATTTTAGAATCGAACAAAGCTTTTCACCGCTACCCGGTCAAAAGTGAAAATCCAAAGTGCTATGAAGTGATGTTTAACCGCGAATCACCGTGTGTAGGTTGCAAGTTTGGCACTAACTTTCAGGTGCAAACACAGACTGAAACCACAACCACGTTTCATAATGTACAGTCACAGCGCCTAGCCGGCTACGAAGACAGAAACAGCCACTGGGTGCATTTTTATGTCGATGTCACCGAAGAAAAAATGCTCGAGCAGCGTTTAAGCCAAACAGCTAAAATGAAAGAGCTTGGCCTTATTTCTTCGTCAATTGCGCATGAGTTAAATAATCCTTTAGGTGGAATCATTTCTTACATTCAAATCCTTCAGATGGAGTTAAATAAAGAACATCCTTTGCAAGGCGAATTAAAAGATATGAATATGGCCGCTCAGCGCATGAAACAGATTATTGAAAATCTTTTGATCTTTTCGCGCCGTCCGCACACACAAGAAAAAGAAGACGTTTTATTTAAAGATCTACTTTTAGAATCTTTAAAAATGAATGAACTCGCATTTAAAATTGAAAACATTAAAGTGGTGCAAAATTTAGATCAAATCACTGATTCCATCACGGTTTCACGCTCAAACTTTCGTGATTCGTTAAATCTTATTTTTAACTTTTTCATTGAAGGTCTAAGACGTGTGCGTTTACAGAAAAACACGCAGACCGGATTGATTGAGGTAAAATTTTCCCAGGACCAAATCAACTTTCATTTAGACTTACAAGCCAACATCGGGCCGCTAAATGATGAGCAAAAGAATAAGAATATATACTTTCTGGTGATTCATAAGTCCTTAATAGATCAAGGATTTCAGGTCGAATTAACCGAACCGAACGCTTCGTGGGTCGCAATGCGTATGACTTTACCGAAGGCTAGTCGTAACTAAAATGTTAAGAAAAATGCATATTTTTTAGCAGCACGACTCGGCCTTCCAAAGTCCTGAAATGCAGTCCTGGCCTACGTTTTTTTGACACCTCCGTCAAAAATTGGATTAGGATAATTCAAGTAGATCATGATGATCTTTGACCACGCGACCTCCACGGAAGGAAGTACATGAAGACCAGCCGAGTTTTGATTTTAGATGATGAATCAACACTAAGAACCGCTCTATTTCGCTTACTTGATCGCAAAGGTCATAATGTCGTTACAGCTCAAAAAATTGATGAAGCGAAAAACTTCTGTGCTCCTGATAAAAAATTTGATTTAGCTATTGTTGATCTGAATTTACCAGATGGCGATGGTATGGAGTTCATGACTTTCTTAAAACAATTGTATCCAGAGATTCAAGTGATCATCTTAACGGGTTCTGGTTCTATTGATTTAGCTATTAAAGCCACTCAGCAAGGCGCCTACCACTTCTTAACTAAGCCTTTTAATGTTGAAGAGCTTATTTCTTTGGTTGATAAAGCTTTAGATCACAAATCTTTACAGCAAGAAAATATCCAATTACGCCAAGAAATTACTTCTAAATACAAATTCAACCAAATCATCGGTGAAAGCCAGTCTATTAAAGAGTGTCTTTCATTAGTTGAACGCGTGGCTGATTCTGATTCGACTGTGTTAGTTCAAGGTGAATCTGGAACCGGTAAAGAATTAATCGCCAGAGCTATTCACTATAATTCTCCAAGAGCTAAAGGCCCGTTTATTGCGATTAACTGCGGCGCGATTCCTTCTGAACTATTAGAGTCTGAGTTATTCGGTCACGTTAAAGGTGCTTTCACAGGAGCTATTGCTAACCGTGCCGGCCGTTTTGAATTAGCCGATGAAGGTACATTGTTCTTAGATGAAATCGGCGATTTAGAGCCAAGCTTACAAGTAAAGCTATTACGCGCTCTTCAAGAAAAAAAGTTTGAACCGGTTGGTTCAACAAAAACAGTGTCAGTTAATGTACGTGTTATCACGGCCACTAATGTTGATTTAGAAAAAGCGGTTGAAGAAGGTAAATTCAGAGAAGATCTTTATTACCGTTTAAATGTTATTCCGATTCAAATTCCCGCGTTACGTGAACGTAAAACAGATATTCCGTTATTATTGAATCACTTTTTAAATAACTTTAATAAAAATAAAACAAAAACGATCTCTGGGTTTTCTCCTGAAGCGATGAATTGCTTAATCAATTACGCTTGGCCAGGAAATATCCGCGAATTAGAAAACTTAGTTGAGCGTTTATCAATTCTTAAAGGGCATGGCGAAGTAGCGCCACAGGATTTGCCGGCTAAATACAAATCAGCAGCGGCTTGTTATGCTGAAACCGGTTCAATTGATATTCCTGAAGAAGGTTTAGATTTTAATAATGCTGTTGACCAGTTTGAAAATGCTTTAATTATTAAGGCATTAGAAAAAACCGGTTGGAATAAAAACCAAGCGGCTATGTTATTACGTTTAAACCGCACGACTCTTGTAGAAAAGATGAAGAAAAAAGGTCTTAAATCTGGCGCAGAAACTTCTGAGCTGGAAATTGGCAACGCCTAAGCGGTAAAGCGGAACCACCCGTGATTTACCAAAATAAATTTATAATTACGACTAAACTTCCGATCGACCGCCTATGGGCGGTTATGTCTGATACTTCACGCATGAATAAAACAATGGGTCTTCCACCTTGGGAAGAAGCTGAACTAAATGGTTCACGTGTTGTGCGCACTCATGTTTTAGGCCAAGAGCAAGAATGGGTTGAATCGCCCTGGACTTGGATTGTAAATCAAGAAATCAATCAAGAGCGCATCTATAAAAAAGGTTTGATGCAAAAACAAACTGGTCAGTTTCGCCTTCTTTCAGAAAAAACCTCTGAAGGTTTAAACCAAGTTGAAGTTTCTTTTACTTGGTACGGCGGCCCGCTACTTCGTTTTGTGATTGGTCCACTGTCAGCTAAGTTTTTAAAAAAAGCGATGACCGAGTATGTGCAAAATCAAGAGCGCATCTATTTTTCCAACGTTCAGGCAAAGAACTTAGCTTTAACTCCGCTCCGTGAACTGACTTCGCAAGATACAGATTTTATCGAAGCCATTTTAAAAGAAGCGCAAAGTTCAAAGCCCGAAGTTTTAAAAAAACTTCTTCGTTATTTGGTGGCGTCTGATTCTTTAGATATTCATAAAATTAATCCAAAAAAAGCCGCTAAAGACACCGGGCTTAAAATTCATGAAGTGATTGAGCAATTAACAAAACTTACGCAAAGCGGTTACTTAGCTTTAACGTGGGATGTGATTTGCCCGCATTGCCGTGGCCCGCAGCTTGAAGCTTCGAAACTTCGTTTCGTGAGCGAGACCACAACGTGCCAGTCTTGTGATTTAGAATTTTCAACTCAAGCTGATCAATCTATTGAAGTGACATTTAAACCGCAGTCGAAGTTTCGTGAAATCGGAAGTGTTACTTACTGTGCGGCAGAGCCGGCTAAAAAATCACATATCTTAATGAACTGGCCCGTTGGTAAAATACCATCAGCTAAGATTGATTTAAAACCAGGAACTTACCGCGCACGCACTCTACACGGCAAAAAAGAATGTGAATTTAAAGTTGAAGAAAAAACTTCTTCTGGCCAGAAAATAAATTTGGATTTTAAACAGCCGCAAATGACTTTAGCTTCAGGTGAAACTGAAATTTCTTACAGCGGTTCGGAAAAAGATTTTTTTGTTTTTGAAAGCCTTGCCTGGAGTGATGAAAGATATTTAGCCGGTGAAGCTTTAAGTAACACGCACATTCGCACTTTAGTCAGCGATGATTTATTAAAAAGTGGTGTAAAATTAGATATCGGTGAACAGATTATTTTATTTACTGATATCGTTGGCTCAACACCAATGTATAAACGCTTAGGTGACAACAAAGCTTTTATTGCCGTTCAAGATCACTATGTTGAAATTGAAAGTATCATTCGCACAAACAGCGGCGTGGTGGTTAAATTTATCGGCGATGCGGTCATGGCCGCTTTTACAGATGCCAGTTTAGCTTTTAAAGCGAATCAAGAAATTCATTCAGCGTTTAAAAATAATAAAGATTCTTTGGTTTTACGCACGTCATTTCATATTGGCCAGGTTTTATGCGTGAATATGAATGTCGGCTTAGATTATTTCGGACAAACCGTAAACACAGCGGCCAAATTACAGGGATGGGCGGATGGTTTTGAAACCGCTGTGTCAGAGCAAACGTTACAGAGAGTACCGGAGTCACAACGTTTGCAGCTTGTGATCAAAAAATCAGGCTTTGATGACAAACTTAAGGAGCAAGTTCTCGTTTTTTAATTGGCTAATTTAGGAGGAACACCACACTTAGCATTAATTGAGCGAACCAAATGGCCATGTTTACTTTGTGTGTAAATGTTAATGTTTTCTGTCTATAACCCATGCGAATTCCTCCTCTTATTTACATATTACTTACATATATAAATAACGTGTAAATTATTTGTTTGTCTACCCCCATTTTTTGAAAGTTTAAGATCTGGCTCTTTGACTAGACACTTTTAAACATAATCTTCTAAATCCAGTTTTTTTCGCTAATAACTTCGACATATTTAAAAAAATGTGTCGCAAAAATAGTGTTCCATACATCTTTAGTCCAGTTAATCCCCCGCCGAAAGTTTAGTGCTTCTATTCTAAGACCCTGGGGAGGGACCAATGAAAAGCACACGTCATCAAATCACATTTTTAGTGGCAGCGATGGCAATGTTAACTCTAACTGCATGTAAGTCGAATATGAGTTTCACGCCATTACCATCTGCAGTAGACCCAACTCCGCAAGGGGACATGGGCGAAGTTAACGAGTTCTTTAAACTTTCTGAATCACAACAAACTCTGACGCAAGATTCATTAGATGAAAACGTTACGGCGATTTCATTTCAGGTTAAAAAACCAGATGGATCTCTTTTAGATTCATTAAACAAGAACGATCTTCTTATTTTAGAAGATATTATTCCGGTTAATGCGTTTAACTTATCTAAAAATACTTTAGAAACAAAAGAAGTTGTTGATATTGCCTTTATCGTGGATGTGACAGGTTCAATGTCAGCGACGATTGAATCAGCGAAAGTGCGTTTAACTAATTTCGTTAAAAAATCACGTGAAGCCGGTTATCACACACGCATGTGCTTAGTAACTTTTGGCGATTACACAATCCGCCGTTGTGATAAATTCTATGACAACAACCCTTCTGATCCTTCAACTGCTACACAGGTTGATGAATTAATCTCTGAAATCACTAAGCTTAAAGCTTTAAAAGGGTCACAAGATCCTGGTGGTAAAGATTTAAATGAAAATCCAATGCGTGCTTTAATTGATACCGCTTCAGCACCATGGGCTACAAATAACCAACGTTTTGCGATTCTAATTACTGATGATGGTTTCTTATATTCACCAGGTAACAGCGGCGCTGTCGGTGCGTTAGCTCCACAGTACGCTGAAGTTAAATCAGCACTAGCTGCTTCAAAAGTAAAAGTGTTCGCAGCTACTCCTTCTTTAGCAGGTTATGATAAAAACTTCGGTTCTGAAAAAGGGATCGTGGCGTTAAGCCAAGGTGAATGGTTTAACTTTGCTGACTTAATGTCTGGTAAAATTACTTTAGATACAATTTTAAATCGTATCTTAACGAACGTAAATACGACTTTCACAATCACTTATGTGGCTGATCAAATTCCAGGTTTAAATCCCTCTTTAGAATTAGCCCTGCGCAGTTTTCAAGTGCAGTTATTAAACCCGCTATTAGGCACAATTCAAAACTTACAATTTAACTCAAGTCTTCCGTACGGGCGTGCTGAGTATAAAAAAGAATTCGCTTTATCTTTAAATAAAAAGATTAAGAAAAATTCTTTAAAAGTTTTAGTTGATGGTGTTCAGGTGACAAAAGGTTTTCAATTAACAAATGAGGGTAAGCTAAAATTTGACCAGGCTCCGGGTAAAGCTTCGGTGATCAAAGTATCGTATGTCTATGAGCAGCTTAAAGATTCTATCATTTTAAAACCGATCTTATTAGGTCAGATCGACCCAAAATCTGTTGAAGTTTGGTTAAATGGCATTAAAGCTAAAGCCTCTGACTTTACTGTCGATCGCACAATGGAAGGCAGATACCTTGTAAGTCTTCAGGATAGCGCTTTAGCAGATTCTGACCCTTACAAAATTTTTGCCAACAATGGACTACAGTTTGATGTAAAATTCAGATAATATGGCTGGGTGTTAAAAGCTGTATTAATCGATCATCACGATTCATTTACTTACAATATCAAAGCGTGGCTTAAGTCACGCTTTGCTGTTTCTGTGGTTGATTGCAGTGAAGTTTCACAGATTAAAACAGAAGACTACGATTTAGTGATTATTTCACCAGGGCCTAAAACACCGGGCGATTACCCCGAAAGCAAAAAATTTCTAACTAACTTACCTGCCAGTAAACCAGTTCTTGGAATTTGCCTGGGCATGCAGATGATGAACGAAATTGAAAATGGCCGCGTGCAAGCGTACTATCCGCCGGTGCATGGTAAAACCAGTGCCCTTAATTCTGAAGATGCAAACTACAATCAATTGCAAGTGGCCCGTTATCATTCTTTAAAATGTGATGTTCCCAATCAGTTTGAAGTTATCGCGACCAGCGAAAATATTCCGATGATTGTGCGCCATAAAAATAAAAAATGGCTAGGTCTGCAATTTCATCCCGAATCATTTTTAACTGAAAAACCAGAAACATTTTTACAAGCGGCGGTCGATCTATGCAGCCGGTAATTTGTTTTTACGAAAATCAAAAATTTATTCATAGCACCGATTACCAGTTAATTTCATGTGGCGATGAACATGATGCCTTGTTTTTTTTAGAGCAGATCGAAAAAGACTACGCACAAAAAATGAAAGTGGTAAAAATTAATTTCGCCGCTTTAGAAGCACCGATTTTAAACGATACGCGCAAAACTTATGTTAAAACACCAAAAGCTCAGGTTTTTATTTTAAACAGCTATGAGCTGGTGACACAAAAAGATTTAGAAAATCTTTATCCTGAAAAAATAACTTCTCGTCCGGCTTATTACCCAACGGTGCGCGAAAATGTTTTCTTAGAAAATGTACAGTCTATTAAAGAAGATATTTGTCGGGGCCGTTTTTACCAAATGAATTACACGGCGGCCTTAGAAGCAGAATCTCCTGAACGCCATAGTTTATTAAGAGCCTTTATACATGTTGCAAATGTGGGTGGCGATTATCGTGCCTTTTTACCCTTAGGCGAAGAAGAGTCGCTGAACTGTCTTTCGCCAGAACTTTTTTTAAAGAAAAAAGGGTCGCATTTAATTACTCAGCCGATCAAAGGAACATTGCTGGCTGGCCGTACGTTAAGCGAATTGCAAAATAGCAGCAAAGAAAACGCCGAGCTTTCAATGATTGTGGATTTACTGCGTAATGATCTAAATACCTTATCTTGCGATAAGTATAACGATAGTTCGCGTGTGAATTTTCACCGTAAAATCATGAATTTGAACTACACCGCTCACACCTATTCAGAAGTAGAAATTAACACCTCTAAAAAGTTCAGTGAAATTATCGCTAAAACTTTTCCGGGTGGCTCGATTTCAGGCTGCCCTAAGAAAGAAAGCCTTAAAAAGATTGCTGAAGTTGAAAATTACCATCGTGATTTTTACACAGGATCAATTGGTTGGTGGAAAGACGATGATTTCTGTTTAAATATCGCAATTCGTACCAGCTATCAAAAACAACGCAAACTTTATTATTTTACCGGATGCGGAATTGTGTTTGATTCAGATCCTCGTCGCGAATGGCACGAATTTTTAACTAAATGCAGTTTCTTAAATCTGTTTTTAGAATACACCCCGGTTGTTGATACTTTAAATTTCAGCCAAGCGGGAATTAGTTATTTACCGGAACATATCGACAGAACATATCTGGCCTTTCGCGATCAGATGATTCAGATTGACCAGTATCAAGTGCAAAATGTTTATCAAAAAATTGAACATGAGCTGCGCGAAAAGGCCAATGGCCCCCATGAGTATAAGGTGCGTGTTATTTTTAACAAAGATCTTACTTACCGCCTTGAAATTACACCCCTTGAAAAAACTAAAAATGAAATAGTGCTTCAATTAATATCTACAACACAGTTCTTGCCGCAATTTAAAACCACCGAGCGCAGCACCTGGGATAATATTGTTAAAAATAAAAGCCCCGAAGCTGACGATGTTTTAGTGGTGAATAAGCAAGGCCGTGTGGTTGAAGCTTCGATTTACAGTATCTTCTATAAAAAAGGTGACGAGTTCTTTACCCCGCCGCTCAGTGATGGTGGCATGCATAGCGTGTATCGTGCGCACCACATAAAAAAAGGTTCTATCACCTTAGATGACAGAACCTTTAAATTATCTGAAAGATCTTTACCTATCAGCGAACTTGAATCAGTCGAACTTTACGTGGCCAATTCAGTTCGTGGTCTAAAAAAAGCTAGCCTACTTTTCTAAAGTACGGTGATTTTTGTGTAGGTCTTTCGTGTGAAGGATTTTGTTTAAATTTCATAAACTGTTTGTAATCCTTTTTGAAAGCTGAGTGGTAAGCCACTTCGTGCTTATCAAATACTTTATCTAACCAAGAATAATAAGTTTTATACATGTGATTATTCATAAAGTTGCAATACCACATGAATGGCATTTTGTTAGAAACCCAGTGTTTTTTAGAAAAGCTTGTGATTTCTTTATTGAAGTAAGCCCACCACTTTACAGCTTCTGGCTTATTCACAAAATTTGACGTAAAAAAGTTTCGGCCTTTGTACGTAAAACCAATTTCATAACCCTTACCTACAGGTTTGAAGTAAGTTTTAAACAAATTTTTGCCAAGCTTATAATTTTTTGATTTAGTCATTTGTTCCTTTTGCGTGTCTAAAGACACTCTTTTTCGAAAAAGTTAAGGCCTGATTGCCAAGACTTTTATCGGTAAAAACAAATCTAAAACTAAGTTTATTTAGATATTTCTGTGTTAGCCTACATGGATTCTTTAAATGGAACGTATTTTTCTGAAACCATGGCGTGAAGTTTCGCTGCTATTTCAGAGCGGTCGTCTTCAGGTTTTGTGTAAACCAAGGGTAAAAACTCTATTTCACAGACAAGTGTTTCAAGTTGTAACGATCTCCAGATCGACGTCAGAAAGCCAATATCGCCGTACCAGCACAGCGAATCGCGGTGTTTAAACTTTACCGGGCCACCATTCACCGAGCGAAAGTTAAAAACAAAAGGGCGAATAGGAACATCGGCTAAGCCTGCAGCCATCAATAAAGTTTTTTTAAACGGCAAAACTTTTTCTCCGTTTGAGGCTGTCGATTCAGCATAAAGTACAACACGAAAACCTTTTTTTAAAACGGTGATTAAATCTTTAAGTTCGTCATGAATCTTCATGCGATTAACACGGTCAACATAGGTGCAACCGGCCACTTCGCAGATTAATCCAAGGCCCGGTGTATTACGCATTTCGCGTGAAGTGATAAAAACCGCTGGCACAATCGTTTCAAGACAAAGAATATCGATAAAACCCACATGATTACCGATAAGCAGTGATTTTTCATGGTGCGGAATTGGATTTTTGCAAATTACTTCTACGCCAAAAATTTTAGCTAGCTTAATACCTGTACGGTGAGCGTGTACGGTTAACTTTCCACGGCGATGATCTTCATCACGTGTGGTAAAATAAAAAAACAAACCTTCGATAACGTATTTAGAAATAACGAAAACGAATAACAATAAACGAAAAAAAGCGCGGGCATTACGATACATGTTGGCTTGATCATTACTTAAACCCAATAAAAAAGCCAGCTTTACAGCCGGCTTTTTTATAAGAAATGTTATTTCTGACTTAATTTTACAGTTTGTTTAAGTAGAAAATCATATTCTGCGGGTCAAGCATGTATTTCAGCTCACCACCTTCTTGTTCACTTGCAAGTTTTGCAGCGTTCGCAGCTGCAATACAAGCAGCCTCAGTGCTTGCCATGCGGCCACTTTCTCTTAACTCAACAACTATTTTTGTCGCAGAAATTGATTTAAAAGAAAGTTGTGTCTTACGAACTACGCGGCAGAAAGTATTTGAATCCGAGCTTCCCTGGATCGTGATATTTTCTGTTTCTTCGTCTTCTAAAACAGCTGACTTACCGTCAGCGGCATAATTTAAGATATTTGTAATAAACGCATTTTTAGGGCGACCTTTAAAGTCATCACGACGGATAAAATCTTCTGGTTTAGTAGCTTGCCAGTTGAAGTTATATTCGCGAGCACAGTTTGTACCACCAGCACCTTCACCTCGATTTTGCCAGTAAGCATTCGCATAACAACGATAACCTGCTAACACACGCGCCGTCGAACTAGTACCTGCCGTATGACAAGCATCTCCTACGCTAATTAATTTAGTTGGCTGACCTAAATGATCACCGTTAGCTAAATTTAAAGGTGAAGATAAATTTGGATTTCCGCCGTTATCAGCAAATTGACCACCTGTGTGAGCACAAATGATATTCATTGTCGTCGCTGTTCCTGAAGCTCCATCTGGATCTACGTTTACATAAGTGCAAGTATCTGTTCTAAAACCTGCAAATTCTGTTGAAGATGCCGCTTGGTGATTTACACACGTCGACATAGCCGCCCAGTTCGTTACATTAACCGGCTTCTCTGTATCGGCATTTCTACAACCACTGCCTTGGAGACCAACTTGCCAACCCACTGTAGATGAAGAAACCGATTGAGATTTACAAGCCCAGGCTGAAAGCATTTTTGTCGTTCCTGAAACTGAAATCGGACGGCAATCATAATCATCATGCATAGCTGTCGCAGACGCTGCAGCAACCATCCAATGTTGATCATACGGAGCTACACCAGTACCGCCTGATGCTGAATCAAACGCATATGGACCAAACGAAATTGTTCCTGATACCCCGATTGTTGGAAGTGTGCCAGAAGCAATATGAATACGACCATATCCACGAGCTTCATCTGCTGTAAAACCAGTTGTTCCACCGCAAGCCCCGAAAGAATGAGCGTAATCGCCTCCCCAGATTGAAAGAGCAAAGCGATCTTCTGTTCCCACTGTTCCACTTGTCACAGGGCACGAAGCAATTGTGCCACTAGCATCTTTCTGACAGTTGCTTCCTGAAGGAGTAAATTCCTTACCAGCAAAACGCGCCAACGTTAATTTAAAACCGATATGTGGAGAACCTGGATCTTGCGGATCTGGTGCTCCTACAGTAGCAAATCCTGCAGGTAACGCTTTATCGTAAGCTCCCATAGCCCATTCACCCGTTGGATTAAATGCTGTGTTTGCATCAACAGCGACATCTTGAATCGCTGGAACTGCGGATTTTGGAATAGAAATAGTTCCATCTTCAGCCAAAACGATGCTTCCTAAATCCATACTGCCCGTAGCAACTACTGCAGAGTCGGATTTTGGATTACCATTTAAATCTGTTGTTGAAGAATCAGTAAACTTAACTTCTCCCACAACAGCATCTGTATTTTCATCAACAAATGTCACTGTGATAGCAGTACCTGCGGCGTTACTTCCAAGATCTACCGAAAAGTTACCTTGCGCATCAACAGAACCAGTTGCTGTTGTCGGAGGTTCAGTTGCAGCTGTAGCTACGATTTCTAAATCATCGAAATCTGAAAATGCATTGATATCTTTAGCTGTCACATCTGACGTTTTTTGTTGTGACATCTTATTAAGTGACATCAAGGATGTTCCACCAAGCTGACCACTGATCACTAAACCAGTGCCACCAACTCCGCGGCCACCGCCACCTGTACAAGCCATTAATGTTAAAACTGACGAGACCAATCCTACTCTACATACGTTCCATAAGGACAACTTCATCTTCCCTCCGTGTGTGTTTATGAAGACCAAATTAGTTTGATAAAGAACGACATGAATTCACAGCCAATTTTTTTTAACGCCGACAAACGTCCGGGAATGGTTCAACTTATGTATCAATGTGTTATAACTAGAGTCATAACGCTGAGACGTTGATCATAAAAATTTTAACAGGAATTTCACAATGAAAAACAAAATTTTAATTTCTTTTATCGTCACACTTATTTCTTCTTTTTCATTCGCAAAATCACAAAATACTGAAAATTTTAAAAAACCAATAAAAAAGAATTTAGCAAAACTTCAAAGCTGCAGCGAAAAAACTACAAGTAAAACGGCGGTTTCAGGAACAGTTGTTGTTGATTTAGAAATTAATGACAACGCTTCAATTCAGCGAATTAAAATTAACGATGAACAATCAACGCTTGAAGATCTAAATGTACAACAGTGTGTAGTTCTTACGATGAAAAAAATTACTTTTCCAAAAGCCCCAAAAGGCGAAATCGTTCCATTTAGTTATCCGGTTATTTTTAAATAAATCGTATTATTCAATGATCAGGCTGGCTGCCTTGTACATGCGGTCAAAAACGCTCTCCCACATTTCTGAATTGTGGTAAGGCATTTGAATAAAACAAAGAACATCAGGTTTACGTTCACTCACCGCGCGAAGCTGCGAATAAAGTTCGCGCGCAGCCTGCCCCGGATCTTTCGGCAAAACTAAAAACTCTAACTTAGAAATTTTATGTTTCGGTTTAACGATTTTAACATGTTCAACTTCATCAGGAAGTTCACTTAATTTCGTATTTAAAATCTCGGTGATCTCGCTCATTTTCATGGCGGGATTTTTACAAATCACAAATGGCACCGCTGGCATATAGTGATGTTTCATGTGCCCCGGTGATTCTTTTTTATCAACAGCTTCTAACCAAGAAAATTTCAAATCAGTTTTTAAAAGCGACGACGTTAAATCAGATTTTAAAACAGCCCCTTTGCGTAAGATGGCTAACTCATAAGTATTATGTTGCGGCCCACGGAAAGAAACTTTCACTAATAAAACTGTCGACTCAATACCGATTTCACTTTGCCCTTGATCAAGAACGTGCACGACATCGCCGAATTCTTTTTTAACATGTTCTGCTTTTGTTGGAGAAGTTTTACCAAATTTATTGGCACTCGGAGCTGCGATAGGAACGCCCACCGCTGAAATTAATTTTTGCGCCAGCGGGTGTCTTGGCAAACGTACACCTACACTGTCTAAGCCTGATGTGATCGTATCAGAAATTAAATCTGATTTTGGCATTACCAAAGTTAAAGGCCCTGGCCAGAAAGCTTTCGCTAAATGGTCAGCCATGGCATGCCATTCTCTAAAACAAGTTTTGGCCTGATCAATTGATGAAACGTGCACAATCAACGGATCAAAAAATGGACGCTCTTTTGTTGAAAAGATTTTTTTCAAACCTTCAGGGCGGTCAATGCGAGCCCCTAAGCCGTAAACCGTTTCAGTGGGAAAAGCCACCACGTTACCTTGCTCAAGCAGGTTCACAGCCAGTGCAAAATCATTGTTTGAGGGACCCTTATTTGCTGTCAACTAAGCCACCTTCGTTTTTTAACAAAGTAAGAGGTTGTAATTTTCTTAGTGGCTGCATCGACACTTTTAATACTCCGAACGTGATTGAAACTAAGACTACAATTAAAGATAACATTGAAACATAGTCAAAATAAATCCCCAATTTGAACATTGCACTTACGATCGCGTAAGAAATTAAAGACCCTAAACCAAGCCCCACGATCAAACTTAAGAAAGCAATCAGGCTAAATTGCGTAATCATAATGCGGTAAAGTTGATCTTGTGTAGAACCTAACACTTGCAGCAGGTTCATTTCATTAATACGTTCACCCACCTGAGTATTGATCAGAATAATAAAAATAAAGAAACCGACCACTAATGCTAAAGTTGCCATAATCTGTAAAGCCAGAGCCATTTGATCGATAAAGACCAATGACTTTTCAACACTTTGTTGCACATTAATAATTGAGATATTGGCAAAACGATCAACCACCGCATTTTGTAATTCACGCACCTGATCTTGGTTAATTTGCATAACCGCACTTAAATAAACCTGAGGGGCTTCTTCTAAAACACCGGGTTGAAAAGTAATAAAGAAGTTGGGCTGAAAACTTGTCCAGCGAACACGTCGAAGTGATGTAACTTTGCCTTTGATTTCTAAACCCTGCACATCAAAGGTCATCACATCACCCAGGTTAGCGCCGACACGTTCAGCGTACTTTTCTTCAAGGCTGATTTCTGCAACATCACCGTTTTGGCCTGAAAACCACTGACCATCGACTAAGTCTTCTGATTCCTGAAGTTTAGCTTTATAAGTTAAATTCACGCCGCGATTTCTAAAACGGGCTTCGTTTTCTGATTCTCGGGTTTTAAAAAAACCTTGCTCTTCAACACGCTCATAACTTTGATCATTGATTTTTAAAATACGCGAACGCACTAGCGGCGTTAATTCAATATCCTGCCCGGTTTTATCTTTGACGATTTTAACCAGTTCATCTTTTTGATCCATCTGAATATCAAACATAAATACCGATGGAATCTTTGAACTCTGAGCCGGTCTTACTTCTTCGATGATTGATTTTTTAATATGTGGAAGCAACGTTAAAACCACAACCGACAAAGTCATCGTCATAAAAATTAAATCTGTTGATCCCGGTTTTCTGATCAGACTTAAAAATGCATATTTAAGATCGAAATTAAATTTATCGACGACTAAAGCTGTTGCACGACGAAGTACAGAAATAAAAATCCAAGCGGCAAGCGTTGCGCTGATTAAGCCCACCATAAAGATCGAACCTGTTTGCAGCGAATGACTTTGCCAAACGGCTAAACCCCAGAATAATAAACCAACGCTCACGGCCCAGATAATTTGGGTGCGACGTGAAAGATGCGCTTGGCTTAATTCTTGGCGAAGTAAAATTAACGGATTCATAGTCATTGCCGCTAAGTACGTAGGAATCGCGATTAACTGTGGCCCTAAGACCACGACGAAAAAACTGACTAAGATTTGCTTCGGGCTTATAATTAAGTTAATCGGAATTTTAAAATAATTATCTAATAACGCCTGCACCGGAGCTAACGCTAAAATAACGATTGTTAAAGCAATCACGAATGAACCGATAGATAAGAATAAATTTTTAAGAATCTGAACTTTTAAGATTGATGATTCATCAAGACCTAAGATTTTATAAATAGCGATGGTTTTTTTCTGAATCTGAAAAAACCAGTTTAGCATATAGCTTAAACATAAAAAACATAAGCCAATTGAAATTAACGACACTAACCCTAAGTAGTCGATCAAGTATCTAAAAACGCGGTTACCACCATCATCTTCTTGTAAAGCACTGCTAAAACGAAGTGATGGATCTAAATAGTTTTTTTCTAATTCGGCTTTAACAGTATCTGCTGCCATCGGGTCATTTAACTGATACAGATAACTTGTTGTTACCGTACTTCCCGGTTTAACTAAGTTTGTGGCGACCAAGTCTTTTTCAGAAATTAAAATAAACGGCGCTAACGCCCCTAATCTAAATGTGCGCGAAGGGTCCGAAGTTAAAACGCCTTTTAAAGCTAAATCAACATCGCCCACTTTTAATTGTGCCGACGACTGGTCAGTAATTTTTAATTGGTCGACTAATTCAGGATCTACATACACAGCGCCTGAATTGACTCCGTGAAGAATATCTTTTTGCCCTTCTGTGGTTTTAATTTCTAAATCACCATAGACCGGATAATTTTCACCCACCGAGCGAACTAACACTAAACGCGACTGCTCACCAAATTTAACCATGGCGAAAAAATCGCTGGATTTGGCTTTTTTAATAAACTTTAAATTTACTTTGTCTTCGATCGATTTAACTTCATCGTCAGTAATCACCCGGCGGGCTGAAATCACGATATCGCCGCCTAAAATTTCTTGCGCTTTATCTTTGGTTTGCTGATCAAGGCTTGTTTGAAATACCTGAAGAAGTAAAAAACCCAAGAAACCTAAAACTAAGTTAAAAACAAAAAAAGCATTTAGCTTTTTTTGTGAGAGTAAATCTTTTCTGACAAAATGAAGAAGCTTAGAAAAACTTTGCATTATATCGCCTGTAGTTTTCCAGCGTGAAGTTTATAGATCTTGTCACAACGGCGTGCTAAATCCATATCATGAGTTACAAGCATCGTAGTTGTATTATGTAATCTGACTTGTTCAAAAAACAGATTCATAACTTTTTCGCCGGTTTCGCTATCTAAACTGCCTGAAGGTTCGTCGGCCAATAACAAACTAGGTTTAATCGCTAAAGCACGTGCCAGCGCTAAACGCTGTGATTCACCACCGCTTAACTGTGTCGGTTTGTGATCAAGTCTATGACCAAGGCCAACTTGTTTTAACAATTCAACGATATCTGTTTTAACGACCGGCTTATTTAAAATTTCTAACGGCAGCGCCACATTTTCAAAAGCTGTCAAATGACTGACTAAATGATACTGCTGAAATACAACCCCGATATGGCTTGCGCGAAAGTTTGTAAGTTCATTACCACGTAATGACTGTAAGCTTTTTCCGTGAATTAAAATTTCACCGTGATCGGGTTGATCTAATCCTGAAACAAGCCCTAAAAGGGTTGATTTACCTGAGCCCGAAGATCCGACAACCGCCACAACTTCGCCCGTTTGCACTGTTAAACTTAAATCATGTAAGATTGTCATCTTGTCATTAGAGTCAGTTGTTAACTGGTAGGATTTTGAAAGTTGGTTGATTGTGATCATAAAGTTTAAACCTAACTATTTGCTGATGAGTTTTTTTACGAACGGATACAAATTATCGGCCACGATTTGATGGCCTTTTTCATTCGGGTGAATTCCATCAGCTAAATTTAAATCTTTATTGCCGGCAACTTTATCCAGTAAAAATGGACCCAGTTGAATTTTATTTTTTGTAGCTACTTTCGCGTAAACGGCAGAAAATTTCTTTTCATAATCTTTACCGTAGTTTGGTGGAACATGAAGCTGACCTAAAGCCACTGTGATATTATTTTTTTTAGCCCACTCGATCGTATCATTCAGATTTTTTTCGGTATCTTCGACTTTTAAGCCGCGAAGACCATCGTTACTGCCTAGTAACACAAGTACGATGTCGGGTTTATCCTTGGCGATCCACTTAATACGCTGAAGACCTGAAGCTGAAGTAGACCCGCTTGAACCAGAACTAATAATTTTCCAATTTAATTTATCAGTATCGATTTTTTTTTGCAGTAACGCCGGAAAAGCAGCGCTTTGAGCAACGCCGTATCCTTCAGTTAAAGAATCTCCAAGAATAACCAGTTTTTTCAACGTTGGATCAGCTGAGTACGCTGTAAATGAAAACGAAATGATTGTTAAAATCGTGCAAAGTAATTTCATGCACGCATTGTATAGAGAATAAAAAAAACCCACAACGGATTACGTTGTGGGTTCAAAATTTAAATTTGATTAGGTTCTTACAAAATTAGTAAGAGTTTCCGCCGCGATCACCGCCGCCGAAACCACGACCGCCGCCGCCATTACCGCGACCACCGCCGAAACCACCACGGCCACCGCCGCCACCACCACGAGGACCACCGAAACCGCGACCACCGCCGCCGCCACCAGTGCGAGGCTCTTGAGGTTTAGCTTCAGAAACGCGTACTGGGCGTCCACCGATAGTTTGACCATTCATTTTTTCGATAGCTGTATCTGCACCGGCATCGTCTTCGATTTCAACGAATCCAAAACCTTTGCTACGGCCAGACATTTTGTCCATTACTACACGTGCTGAAGTAACAGTTCCGAATGATGCAAATGCTTGTTGTAATTCGTCATCTGTGATTGAGAACGATAAGTTCCCTACGTAAATTTTCTTTGCCATTTTTCCTCCGGGCAATTTTTAAATCGGACCCTCGAACCTTGAACCTGATGCCGGAGAAAAACTCTTTCGGACACTTCGAACTCTCGATAACCTTGGATCTTTATCTGTTCACTGGATTTACCAGTAAACAAAATTCTTATTACTAAGCCTAAATTATGACCATTAACTTTTTCAACAGGAAAATCATTAGAGCTAGCCTTATGACAACCTGCCGATAAATCTTAACAGTTTTTTAGTGATGAGCGTGCCCGTGTAAGCCGTGAACGTGGCCGTGAGCAATCTCTTCAGCAGTTGCTTCGCGAACTAAGGCAACTTCGATATCGAAAACTAAATCAGTTCCCGCTAATGGGTGGTTACCATCTAACGTAACGTGGGTATCGCTGATTTTAGAAACCTTAACGATTTTCACACCTTCGCCTAATTGCAATTGTAAGTGTGATCCAATTTCCAGACCTTGTAAGTGAGCTAATTCTTCTTTAGGAACATCCATCAACATATCTTGACGGAAATCACCGTAAGCTTGAGCTGCCGGAACTGCGATTTTCTTTTTCTCGCCTTCAGCCATTTTTACGATCTCAGACTCAAGTCCAGGAATGATTTGTTGTAAACCAGTCATGAATGGCATTGGTTGGTTTGGTTCAGAAGCATCAATTAAATCGCCGTTATTGTTTTTTAAAACGTAGTTAAAAGCGATTACCATTGGTTTTGCAGTTGTTGTATTTGACATAAAAAAGCCTACTTTCGAGAATGAACTGGACCTTTGGTTAGCCCGTCTCATAGAGATATACAAGCAAAAAAATTTCTTATTCTAGACATAAAGATTTTAGATATGGCTATGGGGCATTTCCCCCTTATACTTGATATATGGTCGCACTGGACGCGGTTTCTGTAACAACCAAATCCCCATTAGCTGAGATCAGCACAAGCTTAAAAGCTTTAGTGTTGAATGCCAGCTACGAGCCGCTTCGCATAGTTTCGTGGCAGAAGGCTCTAATCCTTTGGTTTCAAGATAAAGTCGAAATTTTAGAGTATCACAAGGCATTTGTAAGATCGGTGACAACCACCTTTGATTTACCAAGTGTTATGCGTCTAAAAGCGTATATTAAACCTAAGAAAATCGATGGTGTTCGTTTCTGCAGAGAGAATGTCTACATCCGCGATAACTTTACTTGTCAATATTGCGTTAAGAAATTTGCCCAGAAAGACCTCACAATTGATCACGTGCTGCCGGCTTCTCAAGGTGGCCCGAAGATTTGGACGAATGTTGTTTCTGCTTGTCGTAAATGTAACCAAACTAAGGCTAATCGAACCCCTGAAAAAGCTGGAATGCCGCTTCTGAGGCCGCCTCGGGTGCCATCATGGTTACCGGTACTAGAACACGAAATACTCACAGAAAAAATACCGGGAAGCTGGAAAGATTATTTACGGTTTAAATAATTCACCTTCAGTTCATTTTCAGTTACCCTTCTTTCATGTCAGACGCTTCTTCCAACATCTCTATAGAACAAATCATGGCTGCCCAAACGATCGATCTTCGCACGCGTATTCTGCGTCCGGGTCAACCCGTTGAAATCTGCCATTACCCTGAAGATAATTTAAGTACGACATTTCACTTAGGTGCGTTTGTGACTTTCGCGACTGGCGATCGCATCATTGCAGCCAACGGCACTTTTATGAAAGATGCCCATAAGTTTTTTCCTGAAGCAAAAAACCCTTACCGCTTACGTGGTATGGCGACCGATCATTCTTATCGTGGAATGGGTTTAGGTTCTAAAATCCTGCAACAGGGCGAAATGCTTTTGAAAGTTATAAACTGTGATCTGCTTTGGTTTAATGCCCGCGAAATTGCGTTTCCGTTCTATGAAAAAAATGGTTTTACCATCATCGGAGATATGTTTGATATTCCAGGAGCTGGCCCTCATAAAGTCATGTACAAGTGGCTATAATCCCTTTAACCTTTAGGGATGATAGTATCAATCACTCACAAATTATTAGTTAAAGAATTTACTGAAATTGTCTCTGAAACAAACGGCATCACGTTGACAGACACGTTAGATCTTTTATTGTCGTCTTCATTAAAATCTAAAAATGCCGAAGCTTATGAATGTGTTGAAAATTTTCAAAAATTATTAAATGAATTCATCACCAATCAAAAAACGATTCATGATCTGATCAAACATCCTTTTTCGTTAGTGCTTGAAGAGTTTTTTAAACGTTTTCCGTTAAAATACCGTGAAGAGCATATTCACTTAACAGGTTCATTAACAGCGGGCTTTTTATGGTCGAAGTTAAAACCATTACTTGATGGGCCGCACGCGGCTATCTACGAGCAAAAAATTAAACATGCTTACGGTCAGAATGCTTGGCCGATTAAATCAGCCGCTGATGTTGATAAGTTAATTCGCTTAAAAGAAACTGAAGGTTTTTCTGAATACTTAAAAATTCTTTTCTTACCGAAATTAATTTTCACGTCTCGTGAAGTTCACGCTGAAGCGGCTTACAGCATGGCCGAAGACTTATACACAAACTTTAACGTAGGTCATATCCGCTTAAAATTTTCGTTAAGCCGTTCAACATCTGATGCCGCTGAACAAATCCCAGGTGCTGATTCAGTGACGGCTGATGATGTGGTGATGGGTTTATATGATGGTTTTAGTTCATTTCAAAAAAAATATCCGGATTTTAAATTTATTCTTTCACCGTCGTTCAGAAAAGAACCTAGCTTTTTCGATTCGGCGAAATTTGCTAACCGCAAAGATCACTTCATGTACCAAGTCGATGAAATTTTAAAACTTATCGTTAAGTACCCTGAGTTAAAAGATGTGTTAACTGAGGTTGATACCGTGGGTGACGAACGCGAAATGTATACCAAACAACATTTCTTTGAATTACAAGCTGGTTTAAGAAAACTTCAGTACAAAGGTTTTAAAATCAGATCCCATCACGGTGAAACATGGCATACACTTCGCCATGGTATTCAAGCGGTCGACAATGCCATGAACATCTGGCACATCGACACTTTAGAGCACGGGATTTCTTTAGGTATTAATCCGAATAGATATTTTCATAGACTTTACCAAAAAGTGATTAAAGCTAATCACGAAGGTAAACCGATTTCAAAAACTTCGCATGACGGAAAAGAGCTTATCGATCTTGACTGGGGCACACACAAAAATGTTTTAGAGAAATTATTTTCTGGTGAAACATTAACTGAAAAAGAGCGCACTCAATTTCTGAAAACTAAGTTCCACACGGCCCGTGAAATTGAACAGTACCAACATGACGTTTTAAACCGTCTGATTCAAAAGAACGTGTCGTTAGTGGCGCTTCCGTCGTCTAACAATAAACTGACTGGTAAATTTGAAGATTACAAAGACCACCCGTTTTCTTGGTGGGAGAAAAAGAATGTGCAGTTAGGTGTGGGTACGGATAATTACGTAACGTTAAACACTAACTACATTCAGGAAATGCTAATTTTATTATTAACAGATCCTATGAATCTTAAAATTACAAAATTATTAATGGTTACAACGGGTGAAACCCGTCGTGCTTATTTAAGTCAGCTGTTATGGCAAATGCGAAAGGACATCAATAAAGATGTGGTTTAAAAAATTATTTAATCGCAAGCAATTATCGATTTTACTTCTAGGTTTTGCATCAGGTCTTCCGCTTGCATTAACCGGCCAATCTTTACAAGCGTGGCTTACAACCGATGGTGTGGATATTTCAACCATCGGTTTTTTTACGCTTGTAGGTCTTCCGTATACATTTAAGTTTTTATGGGCTCCGCTGATGGACCGTTTTGAATTGCCTTTCTTTGGCCGCCGTAAAGGCTGGTTAGTGGTCACGCAATTAGGTTTAGCGGGTTCTTTATTTTTAATTTCGTTATTTAAACCCAGTGAAAGTGCGCAAGCCGTTGCCTTAGTGGCCGTGTTAGTTGCCTTCTTCTCAGCTTCGCAAGATGTGGTGATTGATGCTTACCGTACCGATGTTTTAGATTCATCTGAGCGCGGCTTTGGATCTTCACTGACTGTATTTGGTTACCGACTAGCTATGATCCTATCTGGTGGTATCGCGTTTGTTTGGGCCGATACGGCTACCGGTAATGGTTGGGCGTGGTCTAAGATTTACACTATCATGGGTATGATCATGGCGGTGTTTTCGGCGATTTCGTTATTCTTTTTACCGCCGGTTCCTAAAACTTCTATCGCTCCGACAACGAATGCTAAAAATGACGTGATCGGTTTTTTTGCGGTCGTAATTGCGGTTGTGATTGGTTATCAGTTTACAACAAAACTTGCGACGCCGTTTTCTGAAAACATGTTAACGCCGTTATTTCCTGTTTTAGAAGATGGTAAAGCGAATCCTGATTTAAAAAAATGGGCCGATATGGTTTCATTACTTTTAGGTTTAGCGTTTACCGTACCATTAGCTTGGTTTGCAGCTAAAAAAGCTAAGTTTGAAACTTTAAATATTTCGTTATCTAATTATTTTTCAATGAAGGGTGCTGGTGCATTCTTAGGTTTAATTATTCTTTATAAATTAGGTGATGCTTTTGCGGGTTCGTTACTTACACCGTTCTTGTTAAAAGGTGCTAGCTTTAGCCAAGCTGAAATCGGTGTGGTGAATAAAGTGTTTGGTATGTGGCTTACCATCTTCGGAGCTATTGCCGGCGGATCAATGATGGTGCGTCTTGGTTTATACCGTTCATTATTAATTTTTGGTGTCTTACAATTACTTTCTAACTTTGGTTTTTATTACGTGGCTGTGGCTGGTAAAGGAGCTTGGGGCGGATTTGAATTACCACCATTTGATATCGTGATTGCTTCGTTAAAAGAAGCCACTAACGTTGATTGGTTGTTATTATTTTCTGTCGCGATTGAAAACTTAACTGGCGGTATGGGAACAGCCGCTTTTGTTGCGTTCTTAATGGCGCTTTGTAATCAAAAATTTACAGCGACTCAGTATGCGCTACTATCTGCTTTTGCATCAGTTGGCCGCGTATGGGTTGGCCCGTTAGCAGGCGTGTTAGTCACAAGCATTGGTTGGCCGAAATTCTTTTTATTATCAGCGATCATGGCGTTTCCGGGTTTATGGATGATTTATAAAATGCGCGGAACAATTCGTGCTCTTGAAGCCCCGGTTGGTGTTTCGTTAGCTGACGATTAGGCGGCGGCTTTCGGGCAGCAACCCAAATCATGAGTCAAAAGAAAAAGGATCACATATTGTGATCCTTTTTTAATGTTTAAAATTAATCTTTAATTTTCGATTTCTAAATCTTCAAATTTTCAGAATTAAAAACTATTACTGAAATTTTTCAGCTAAAGCTTTTGCTTCTTTTAAGTTTTTGCGGGCTTCTTTAAGCATGTTATGGGCTTTACCGTAGCTTTTGAATAATTCGTTGCCTTCTTGTTTTTGCATTTCAGCAGCTACACCTAAGAATTCTGTTCTTAATTCATCAGTCATATCTAGTTTTTCACCTAAAGCTTTTACTAAACCGTTTGAATCTTCTGTTGAAAAACCTACGTCTTCTTGTAAATCACTGATTTTTTTAACGATAGAATCAAATTCTTTTTTCATGTCGATAGCTTGGTTGTAAGCTGCGGCTTCCATACGGCCTTCTTCGCGCTCATAATCTTCAGGAGAAACTTGGGCATGTACGATTGTTGTAGCTGTTAAAGTTAAAAGTACTAAAGCGGCTTTGGCAAAAATTGATTTTTTCATATTCATTCTCCCTTGTACAGAAGAAGTAATGAAAGAACCGTTCCACACCAAATGTGATTAAATGCGTGGGCGTCGTATCAGCGTAAGACGTGCCTGTCAGACTGCCGCTTTTGGGCTGACAGTCTTTGTTAATTCTCAGAATGAGACTTATTTGTTAGCTTGATTATCTTTTTGTTGTTGAGGCTGTGAAATTAATTGCGATGGATCACAGTTAAAACCAGGGCTTAAATAACTATCACGAACGTCGTCGTCACCTAGGTTTTTGGCTGCCGGATTTCTGAAGCTTCCTAAAATATCTGAACCCAGTTCTTTAACTTGCGCTTGTAAACAACGGTTAAAGCCATCAAGGGATGTTACTTTTACGTCGTCGCCTTCAAGTTTAAAAGTCATATACAGATAAGTTAAATCAGGCTGCCCCATGGTTTTTCTGGCAAACTCACCTTGTGAATCAACTTTTACACCGGCTTTGATTTCATTATCATTCACTAAGCCAAACATTTGAATCAATTCAGCCTGACGGCTGTTTTGATTAATCTTTTTAAGCCATAGATTTAAATAACCCATGTTTTTTGAAATCACTTCTTTAGACATTTGATTTAACGCTAACGCCATAATATATTGGCCCTTGCTGTTTTTTTCAAACGACTGTTCGTGACCAAACTTAAAGATCGCTCCGCGTTCAGCTAAGTACATTAAAAAATCATTCGCAAACTGAAAACGTTCAACTTTAGATTTATCCGGAGAATCAGCTAATAATTTTCCGAAATCTTCTGTCGAAGGAAATTCAAAGTTTGTCTTAACGATGTCTTTACCGATGGATTCAGCTAAACGGCCTTCGCACGGAAGTTGTGTTTTATACGTCACCTTACCGCGCACTTCAGTCATAACGTACTGAATAGATAATACACTGGCCCCATCTAAGTCTTTTTGCATTTGCACTTGCGCCTGATCACCCTTTTTAATTTCTAGCACATGAAAGCGCGAGAAATACTCTGGGTGCTGGCGCATGTAATTTAAATACACCGATAACTTTTCTGACCAGAACGGATTTTCAAAACTACGGCATTTAAGATCAACTTCAGTTTTTTCTAAATCAACTAAAGCTTCAGGAGAAATAACGAATAAAATATTATTCTGAGCGGCCATCATTAGGCTTTGTTGAAGATCACTATTTTTATAAACTTCACCCGCCGTGGCCGGTAAGCGTAAGTCTTGAGAGACGCACCCATAAATAGAGATAAAAGATGCGAAGACTAAATTAAGTAACAAAATTCTTTTCTGGGTCATGTACTTATTATACGTAAAAAATGGTGTTTTTAGAGGTCCATTTTTTGTTGGCACGTAGATCGCTGGACTAATGACTACAAGCTTTTTCATTATTTTCTTGGTGAAGAGACTTTGATCATTAGGGGGGATTTAAATGGTCTGGGGTAATTTTTTACAAGCAATCAGCCGCTTTTTTGTGCTGGACGAAAGTTCAAGACAGTTCGTCTCTGCCGTATTTTGGCCTACATTGATTTGCCTATTCTTTCTTTTTTTCACAGTTAGGTCTTATTCATTCGAAACAGAAACTTTACCAAAAACTATTTCAACCTCGTCGATTAAAATGGGCTTTATTTCAGGCCTAGATCAACGCTTTCAAGAAGATGGCGATCTTGTAAAACTTAAAGATTACAAATCCATTGAATTCGATGCCCCGACATTAGCGAAATTTAATCCACAGGCTTCAACACTAGTGCAAACGCTTAACCGCTTTGGTCTTTATAATGCGGGTGATTTATTTAATCTTGGAACTTTAGAATTTGAAACTAAGCCTACAATCAAATATGTGGCTCCGGTTTATGCCTACGGTATTCGTGATAATTGGACAGTGGGTATCGGTGTTCCGGTTATTCAATATTCTAACGAAGTTGAAATGAATCAGTCGTTATCAAACGTTGATTACTACAACCAGTTTCGTGGATTATCTGAAGATTTAGATGCAGCTCTTGATACAGATTTACGAGCGGCCACGCAAAGTACTTTAGCGCAAAAAGGTTATATGCCGATTGAAGACCGCAACGAAGATTTTTTAGGTGATATTCAGTTAGTGAGTGTATTTAAAATTTTCGATCGCGGTGATTCTAAACTTATTCACCAAGCCACTCTTACACTGCCTACAGGACCAGAATACAATTCAGATGATTTATTAGCTTTAAATACATTTCATAAAACAAGTTTAGAAAACTTAATCGGTTACGCCAAAGTGATCGGAAGCTTTTTAACAGTGAGCCCATTTTTAAGTTTACGTTATGTCATGCCTGAAAAAATCACGGTGCGTGTTCCGAAAGATGCCGATGACACTTTACCTGATCAAAACTCTAAAGACGGCGTGACTTTATCTGAAGGCTTCACGACTGAATTAGGAACACAGTTTGATTTTGATCTTTCGCAAGATTTTAAAATCGGCGCTAATTACCTGTTTGGTCAAAAAGAAGCTGATAAATATTCTGGTTCTCGCAAAGGTGATACTTCGCTGTTAGCTAAAAATACCAAAGCTATGTGGCAGAAAGTAAGCCTTTCATTAAGTTATTCAACTGTTAAATCGTATTTAAAAAAACAAAGCTTTTTACCTATGAGTCTGTCGTTTATGGCCTACGACACGATTAGCGGTAAAAATGTTGAACGTCGTACCGGCCAAGAAATTTCGATTGCGTTATTCTTTTAATTTGAGGGGACTATGGAAAACACTAAAAAGAATTTATTAAAGTTTGTTATTTTCACCTTTGTTGTCTCAGCCTATGTTTTATCTTGCTCACCGAAAGCTCAAGAAGCTGAACGTGCAAAACCTGAAGTGCCGATGGTTGTTACAAACGATGTAAGCCTTGTTTCACTTTATAAAAAGCCGTTTGCTGATTTTCTATTTACTGAAAAGTACTTAGGTAAAAATTCGACTGACTTAAAATCTGAAGCTTTATTGTTAATGAAAATCGGTAATGTCGTAGGCGATGAAATCGCCGTTGATACAGCTAAAGGTTTATATAACCAGTCAGAAGAAAAAACTGTATCTAACAAACTAAATATGGCAAACAGCCAATACTTAGAGTTAATCGAACAGCAAAGTGATGAAGCTTTATCTTCGGGCTTAAATGAAACCGAACAAACGGTGTTAGCTGATACGCAAAGAATTAATATGATCATTGATAAAAACAGTGGTCCAACAACGCTAGTCACATCTTCTACGGCTTTTGCGCTTCAATTATCTCTGGCCGATCAGATGATTGCGAATGTTCTTAACCAGATTCAAAACACAGAGCTATTTCCTGAATTAAAAACGCAAGTGCTAGCTGAATTATCTGCACAAACAACTGAGCAGCTTAAAGCGCCAAAAGAACTTTCGGTGCAGTTAGCCAGTGTTAAAACGCTGACTCAGGCGATTGCGATTTTAAAGAATTATGTAACAGTTAACCAAACAGTTTTAACTCCTGAAGATGTGCAGGATTTAGCAAACGCTGAAAAGCTGGGTAAATTAACTGATAATATTCATGACGGCGAATCAGCACTAGCCGCTTTAGCTATGGCTTGGTCGATGTTAGATGCTGAAGAACGTAAAGCTAATTTTCAAACAGCAAATCAAGACCTTTATGATTTTTTAAAGAAAAAAGACGATAAAGAAATTCAATGTTTAATCAGAGAAAAAAGCTGTGGTTTATTTAAAAAAATAGTTCTTAAAGTAGGTGTTTTTCCGGCGCTTAAAGATTATGGCCTTGGTAATATTCAAAACGACTTAAACGCTGGCGGTATTGCGGGTGTGACTGCGGTTGTGCAAACGCAGTGCGCGTTACAAATTACAACTTTAGGTACGCAGATTAAAGAAAAGATCAAAGTTAGCATTACTGAAAAGCTAACTGGTCTTCATGATTTTAAAGCGAAATTTAAATTAATTATCGGTGAAGGATTAGCTAACGCTATCGGAACAAATACTCCTGATCTTTTTGAAAATGATGATTTTGAACAGATGTTTAAAACAGCTTACAATCAGGCTGAAAACTTATCTGCGAAAAACTTAGAAACGCAGTTTATCTTAGTTGAAAAAATGCTTCAGTTTATGAAGCGTGGTACACCGCTAACTTCAGCTCCACAAAGTGATGATATTAAAACTGTGCTAAAAGCGAATGAACCACGCTTTTATATTCACCCGACGCCGAATGATAATGGTGATATTATCACACGCGCTAAAGATCAGGCGTGGTCATTAATGTTTTATTCAAAAATGATTCAGCAATTGGCTGACTGGAAAACAACGCCTTACGATAGCGGTATTACGAAATACGTCGCACAAGATTTTATCACTGAGTTTCAATCTGAAGATTTGAAAAAACAACTTTTTCCGAAAGCTGAATTAGTGGGTATGGCTTTATCTCTAGCTGCGCAAACGCTTAAGCAGATGTACACTGATAAATCGCCGATCTATTTGTTAGATAAAAATAATAACCGCGTATCAATTCAAACTTACCTGCAAGAAAACTTTGATTCGACATCAAACATCGTAGTTCATGCGGCGGTTTCTGATTTACAAAATGGTGTGTTGATTGATAAAGCCAGACTTTCTGATATCGCCTTAATGATGGAAGCGATGAGTTTATTTTATAAAGCCACTGACGGTATTGAAAAATCAGCTTCTGAAAGTTTAAAAGATCCGGCACTAAGAACTGAAGTGCTTAATGCGCGTAAACAGATTCGTTTAGTGATCATGACTTTAGGTAATTTTATTTCAAATCAGTTAGTGGATAAAGAAAAGAACTTATACACAGAAATGAATTTTCAGACTGAAGAAAAATTAGCTTCTGATAACTCTTCAGAATACGCGCATGCAATTGATGCTTTACTGACTGCTTATAACTTAACGGGCATTGATATTTATAAATTCACAGCGATTGAGTTATATTACACGTTAAATAGAAAATTTTATTCTCCGACCTTAAAATTCTACCGTGCTTCTTTAACGCAAGATCAAAGCACCGTGCAACGTAAGCACGTGCTTGAGATTTTATCTTCGGTGATCGGTATTCGTAAGTACTTAGGTATTACGAGCCAGATTCAGTTCGATAAGATTTTTGAGAACTGGTACGCAAGTATTTTGATGTAGCTAGTTACGGTATAGAAAAACGGTAACGCCACCATTGCCACCATTCGATCCGCCATTGCCACCAGTCGCGAGACCCGGCAATGAGCCGGTGGTTGAATAACCTGGATCAGTAGCAATACAAGGATTGCCAACGGTGCCTGATACCAAAGTTCCGACAAATGTTGTGATAATGGCTGACGATCCGCCGCCGCCGCCCGCCGCAGCGCCGTTATTGGCACCACCACCGCCGCCGCCGTAGAATCCGCCGCCGCCGCCACCGCCGCCGTTGTAAACCAAAACATTTGTCCCTCTTTGACCACCATTACCACCGCGACCAGTAGCAAAACCTCCCGTGTTACCACCAGCCCCACCAGCTGGTCCTGGGCTATTACTCTCGAACCCGCCAGTACCACCACTCGGATTTGCCGTATAAGCTGCACCGGTTACTCCGTTAGCATTCGCGGGCCAACTACTTCCACCACCACCACCAGCCAAATTGGTTCCACCACCACCGCCAGCAGCTTGACCGCCGGCACTTCCGCTTCCAGAAGTGACTCCGTATGTGCCACCGCAACCACCGGTTCCGCCACCGCCACCGCCGCCACCGCCGCCACCGCCGCCGGCAATAGCAAGTGGAGTTACACTTGAATAATTAGAATAATAAGCAAGCGTTGGTCCACCACCGCCACCACCTGTAGTGTTAGCAGCTCCAGTAGAACCACCTTCGCCGATGGTAAAAAATAAAGTATGCCCGTTAGCAACATCTAAAGTAAATTCAACAAATCCGCCACCACCACCTTTAGCCTGACCGCCGCCGCCGCCGCCGCCCCACATGCGAATGCGAGCTTTCGTGCATCCCACTGGAATTGTAATTGTTGGGGTTGACGATGCCGCAAAAGTACCAACGGCTGTTACTGAATAAGAAACCGATGTTGGATAATTATAAATTGAAGTGTAAGCACAAGGTGGAAACATTTGCGTTCCAAACTGTGCATTTGCAAATTGAGTCAGAAAAAAAATAGCTGCAGAAATAATGAAACTTTGGATCATACATTAATCCTAAAAATTAACCCATGTTGTAAAACAATTTGTACCATCAAATACCAGCGAATAAACCGTTCTAGTTCCCGCGCGTAAATTATTTGTCGGCATATAGTTAGCTGCAGCACCATTACAAGTAATGTTAGCTTGGCCGGTACCACCCGTAACAATCAGTGTATAATTTCCGCCAGCTTTCATATTTGTCAGAGCTGCGGTGAATGCTACCGCACCACCTGAATATGTATATGTGTAAGAGTTAGATAAGTTTGTATTCCAAGCTAAAGCACCTGCGCCACTGCTGCTTAACATCGGTGACCAGGCTTGGCCATTTACGCGCATTGTACCTGAAACTTCAACAGTTTCAGCTGAAGCAGTTTGTCCGATACCCACACGACCTGAAGAGTCAATTGTTAAGCGGACTGTATTATTTGTTACAACTTGTAAGTTATTATTGTCTGCTGTTCCCAGTGTTGCTGTCGTAGTGAATGAGTTACCACCTTGAAGAAAAGCAATATTGTTTAAATCGGCTGATGCAATAGTTCTAAAAGATGGAGTTGCTGCTGAACCACTTGATGGACCTGCATAGAATGTATTAGCCGCTTGTGTACCACCTAAAGCACTTGCAACACCGGCACTTGTTAACGAAATCGCACCAGCAGTAACTGTTAAGTTACCCGCAGCAGGCACACTTAACACACCTTTTGCGGATGTCGTTGCATCTTGATAAGCTTGCGAACTTACCGCAGTCAAACGACCTTTGGCATCGAAAGTAATTGTCGGTACTGAACTAGATGATCCCGCAGTACCAGCTGTTATTGTCGAAGCTAATGTTAAAACACCCGTATTTGCAATTGTGGCATCACCAGTTAACGGAACACCTGAAGCTACATTTGAAGCATTACCGACATAAATATGTCCATCAGCTAACGTATTTGAAAATACAGAAATCCACGATAATACACCTGAACCGTTATTCGAAAGAACTTGTCCTGCGCCACCTTGTGCTGCCGGGAAAGTTAAACCATATGAAGTTACAGCTACTGGAGCTTGTAATGTGACGGCTCCTGCAGCTGAATCTCTAAGAATAGCTTGTGATTGGCTGATTGCTCCGGCAGAGAAAGCACCAGCAGCGTCACGTTTAACAATCGTACTTACTGTGTTAGCTGATGTCGCCGCTAATGTATCACTTACACTTTGTGAAATTTGTGCTGAAGTTTTTCCGCCAACTGTTTGAACTACAGTTGCATTGATAGTTCCTGAAACATCGCCACCTAATGTACCTACAGCCGCAGCTACATTGGCATTTGTAATTGAAATTTGGCCAGCGCCATTAACAGTAATATTACTTCCGATTGAAACAACACCTGTATTTGTCGTGTCAGCAATGCGTAATGTTTGCGAAGCTACCGTTGTTATACGACCGTAAATATCAACTGTTACAATTGGAATCGTAAATGATGATCCGTATGTTCCTACAGTCACACCGCTGTTTGCTAATGAAATTGTTGGATTAGATGCACCACCAGTTAATGTGATTGGTGCAGTTACAGAAACTGAAGCCACTGGTGTATAACCTAAACCAGTTACAACATCTGAATTATTTAAAGTTGAACCACTCGTTACGCGGCCCCAAGCATCGACTGTTACTTTCGGATACGTAGCTGCCGTTACACCAGAGTTAGCCAATCCAATCACTGGGTTAGAAGCTCCACCTGTTAATGTAATTGGTGATGTTGATGAAACTGAATTCATCGGTACGTAACCTAAAGCCGTTGTGACATCTGTAGTTGATAATTGCGCGCCCGAAGTTACACGTCCTTTACCATCAACTGTGACTTTCGTATATTGAGTTCCGGATGTTACATTCGCAAAATCTTGTAATCTGGCATCAGCAATTGTACCTGTAGCACTTGCTGAACCTAAATCTAATGAACTCGCTGTGGCAAATGTTCCTAAACCTAAATTCGTACGAGCCGTTGCCACTGATGCAAGATCACTTAAGTTGTTAGCCACTCTTAGGTAAGTTCCTGAAACGGCGTTGTCAGCTGGAGTGTAACCTAATGCAGTAATAACATCTGCAGAATTTAATTGTGTACCCGAAGTTACGCGGCCTTTACCATCCACTGTTACTTTTGTATATTGCGATCCAGAAGTTACACCAGCACCAACTGAAGATAATGTTAATACACCTGCATTTGAAATTGCCGCATCACCAGTGACAGTAACACCAGTTGCTACATTCGAGCCATTACCCATGTAAATTTGGCCGTTCGCTAAATAATCTGTTAAAGCAGTTACCCAATGTGTAGAAATCACTGTAGCCGTTGATCCCGAAGCTACCGCTAACACTTGGCCTGCTGTTGGAACCCCGTTACCTGGTAATACGATATCATAATTTGAAACGCCCACTGGTGTTGTAAGACCGATGTAACCGCCCGCAGATCCATCTTTCACGCGTAAGTTACGTTGCACGGTCATATCCTGAACTGTCGTGATATTATTTGCCGTGAAATCACCGTTTGCATCACGTTTTACAATTGTGCTGCTAACATTGTTAGGCGTGGCCGCTAAAGTATCGGCCACTGATTGAGAAATTTGTGCTGAAGTTTTTCCACCAACTGTTTGAACAACTGTAGCATCAAGGGTACCAGAAACATCTCCCGCTAAAGTGCCGACAGCTGCGATCACATTTGCACTTGTCACTGAAATTGTTCCTGCAGTCACTGTAATGTTAGAACCAATTTGTACAATACCTTTTGAACCAGCAGTTGCATCGGCGTAAGCAACAGCAGTCGCTGAAGTGATTCTACCAAAAGCATCAACTGTGAAATTTGGAATTAAAGTGCTTGAGCCATACGAAGCAGCTGTCACACCACTATTTGCAAATGAAATTGTTGGATTAGATGCGCCACCTGTTAATACTAATGGAGCAGCCACAGCAACAGAAGCCATCGGCGTATAACCTAAACCAGTTACGACATCTGAATTATTTAAAGTTGAACCGCTAGTGACACGTCCCCAAACATCAACTGTCACTTTTGGATACGTAGCTGCAGTTACACCTGAGTTTGCTAAACCAATCACTGGATTTGAAGCACCACCTGTTAATGTAATCGGCGATGTTGAAGAAACAGAGGCCATCGGCGAAAAACCTAATGCTGTTGTAACATCTGCAGTTGATAATTGTGCACCTGAAGTTACGCGACCTTTACCATCTACTGTGACTTTCGTGTATTGAGTTCCAGAAGTTACATTTGCATAATCTTGCAATCTGGCATCAGCGATAATTCCAGTGGCGCTTGCTGAACCTAAATCTAACGAGTTTGCTGTGGCGAATGTTCCTAATCCTAAATTAGTACGAGCAGTGGCTACTGAAGCCAGATCACTTAAGTTATTAGCTTTACGTAGATACGTTCCTGAAACAGCATCATCAGCCGGTGTAAAACCTAATGCAGTAATAACATCAGATGATGCTAACTGTGCCCCTGATGTCACGCGGCCTTTGCCATCTACTGTGACTTTCGTGTATTGAGTTCCAGATGTAACACCTGCACCAACTGAGGCTAATGTTAATACTCCTGTATTTGCAATTGTCGCATCACCAGCCACTGTTACGCCGGTTGCAGTGTTTGACGCACTTCCCATGTAGATTTGGCCGTCAGCTAAATAATCCGTTAAAGCATTTACCCAACGTGTATTAATAAGCGTTGCTGTAGAACCCGATGCAACTGCTAACACCTGACCCGTTGTTGGAACTCCGTTACCTGGTAATACGATATCGTAATTTGAAACACCCACCGGAGTCGTAAGACCGATATAACCACCAGCAGATCCATCTTGCACACGTAAATTGCGTTGCACAGTCATATCTTGAACTGTCGTGATATTTCTTGCTGTGAAATCACCGTTCGCATCACGTCTTACGATTGTTCCGCTTGAGTTATTCGCTGTTGCCGAAGCTACCGCATCAACTGTTGAAGCAATACTTGCTGCGGTTCTGCCACCCACTGTTTGAACAACAGTTGCATCAAGAGTTCCTGAGACATCGCCGCCTAGCGTACCTACAGCTGCAATGACGTTTGCGCTTGTGACTGAAATTGTTCCAGCGCTAATCGTGATATTTGAACCAATTTGTACAATACCTTTTGAACCAGCCGTCGCATCAGCGTAGGCCACAGCAGTTGCAGAAGTAATTCTACCAAAAGCATCAACTGTGAAACTTGGAATTAAAGTACTAGATCCATACGATCCAGCTGTTACACCACTATTTGCAAATGAAATTGTAGGATTTGAAGCACCACCTGTTAACACTAACGGAGATGCTACTGAAACAGAAGCCATCGGCGTGTAACCTAAACCAGAACTGACGTCTGCGAAATTTAATCCAGTTCCACTTGTTACACGGCCCCAAGTGTCAACAGTGACTTTTGGATATGTACCTGATGTAACTCCTGAAGCATTTAAACTTAATACTGGATTTGAAGCGCCACCTGAAATTGCTAAAGGTGCTACTGCTGAAACTACATTTGTCGGTGTATAACCTAAACCTGAAGTTACATCAGCGAAATTTAATCCTGTCGCACTTGTTACACGCCCCCAGTCATCAACAGTGACTTTTGGATATGTACCTGATGTAACTCCACTCAGGGCTAAGCCAATTGTTGGATTTGAAGCGCCACCAGTTAAAGTAATCGGTGAAGTGACCGCCACTGACGCCATTGGTACATAGCCTAATGCTGTATTAATATCAGCATTTGAAAGTTGTGCACCTGATGTTACACGTCCTTTTCCATCAACGGTTAATTTTGTATATTGCGTACCTGAAGTTACATTTGCGAAATCTAATAATCTAGCATCAGCGATAATTCCTGTGGCACTTGCTGATCCTAAATCTAAAGAGTTTGCGGTTGCGAATGTACCTAAACCTAAATTAGTACGTGCAGCTGGAATTGATGCAAGATCACTTAAGTTATTGGCTTTTCTTACATAAGTGCCAGAAGCCGAATCATCAGCCGGTGTATAGCCTAACGCTGTGATAACATCTGAAGAATTTAATTGTGTGCCCGAAGTTACACGGCCTTTACCATCGACTGTGACTTTTGTGTATTGTGTGCCTGAAGTTACATTTGCAAAATCAAGTAAACGTGCATCAGCAATAATTCCTGTTGCACTTGCTGAGCTTAAATCTAAAAAGCTGGCTGTGGCGAAAGTTCCTAATCCTAAATTCGTACGTGCGGTTGCAACTGAAGCGAGATCACTTAAGTTATTAGCTTTTCTTAAGTAAGTTCCAGAAACCGCATCATCTGCTGGTGTATAACCTAAAGCTGTCGTTACATCAGATGAAGCTAATTGCGCGCCTGAAGTTACGCGGCCTTTGCCATCAACTGTTACTTTCGTATACTGCGTACCTGATGTTACTCCAGAACCTACAGAAATTAATTGTAAGTTTCCAGTATCAGACATTGTCGCATCGCCAGTTAAGGCCACATCCGTTGCCGTACCTGAAGCGTTACCTACATAAATATGTCCTGCAGTTAATGAATCTGATAATGTGTTCACCCAACGAGTTAAAACAGTTGTCGAAGTTGATCCCGGAGCAATCGATAGAATTTGTCCGATAGTTGGAACGCCATTGTTCGGTAACACGATATCATAATTTGCTACGCCCACTGGTGTTGTAAGACCAATGTAACCGCCAACAGATCCATCTTGCACACGTAAGTTACGTTGCACAGTCATATCTTGCACTGTTGTGATATTTCTTGCTGTGAAATCACCGTTTGCATCACGTTTAACTATTGTACCGCTTGAATTTAAATGTGTTGCAGCTAGCGTATCAGACACTGATTGGGAAATTTGTGCTGAAGTTTTTCCACCAACTGTTTGAACAACCGTGGCATCAAGAGTACCTGAAACATCGCCGCCTAAAGTTCCTACGGCAGCTATAACATTAGCGCTTGTTACCGAAATTGTTCCGGCGCTGATTGTAATATTTGAACCAATTTGTACGATACCTTTTGACCCAGCAGTTGCATCTGCGTAAGCCACTGCGGTCGCTGATGTGATTCTACCGAAAGCATCAACTGTGAAATTTGGAATTAAAGTGTTCGAGCCATATGAACCGGCTGTCACACCAGAATTTGCAAATGAAATTGTTGGGTTAGATGCGCCACCTGTTAATACAAGTGGTGACGCTACTGCAATTGAAGCTACTGGTGTATAACCTAAACCAGATGTTACATCTGTGAAATTTAACCCTGTTCCGCTTGTTACGCGGCCCCAAATATCCACTGTTACTTTCGGATAAGTTCCAACCGTCACTCCCGTTGTATCTAAACTTAGAACTGGATTTGAGGCACCACCAGTAATCGATAGCGGAGTCGTTGCTGAAACTAGATTCGTCGGCGTGTAACCTAAAGCTGTTGTAACATCAGACGATGATAACTGTGCACCTGAAGTTACGCGACCTTTACCATCAACTGTTACTTTCGTGTATTGAGTTCCAGAAGTTACATTTGCATAGTCTTGTAATCTGGCATCAGCAATAATTCCTGTTGCGCTTGCCGAACCTAAATCTACCGTATTGGCAGTTGCAAATGTTCCTAAACCTAAATTAGTACGTGCTGTTGCTACCGAAGCAAGATCACTTAAGTTATTTGCTTTACGTAAATAAGTTCCAGAAACCGCATCATCTGCTGGAGTGAAACCTAACGCCGCCACGACATCCGCCGAATTTAATTGAGCACCCGAAGTTACACGACCTTTGCCATCAACTGTTACTTTCGTGTATTGAGTTCCTGAAACCACACCAGAACCTACAGAAATTAATTGTAAGTCGCCGGTACTTGAAAGTGTTGCATCACCCGTCATCGCCATTCCGGTTGCTGTACCTGATGCATTACCAACAAGTAAATATCCCGGAGATAACACATCTGTTAAGGCATTCACCCAACGTGTATTAATAAGTGTCGCTGTTGAACCCGAAGCAACCGATAAAACTTGGCCAAGTGTTGGAGTTCCATTACCTGGTAAAACGATATCATAATTTGCAACACCAACTGGTGTCGTAAGACCGATGTAACCACCAGCAGATCCATCTTGAATACGTAGATTACGTTGTACCGTCATGTCTTGAACTGTTGTGATATTTCTAGCTGAGAAGTCACCATTTGCATCACGTCTAACAATCGTACCGCTTGAATTTAAGTGTGTGGCAGTGATTGTGTCACTCACCGATTGTGAAATCTGTGCAGCTGTTTTTCCACCGACTGTTTGAACAACTGTCGCGTCAAGAGTGCCAGATACGTCGCCACCTAATGTTCCCATGGCAGCAATTACGTTGGCACTTGTTACTGAAATTGTTCCAGCGCTGATTGTAATATTCGAGCCAACCTGAACAATACCTTTTGAGCCCGCTGTTGCATCAGCGTAAGCCACCGCAGTAGCTGAAGTGATTCTGCCAAAGGCATCGACTGTAAAGTTTGGAATTAATGTGTTCGATCCATACGAGCCTGATGTCACACCACTATTTGCAAAAGAAATTGTTGGATTTGAAGCTGTTCCGGTTAACACAATCGGAGCTATTACAGACACCGAAGCCACCGGCGAATAGCCTAAGCCCGTAGTTACATCTGTAAAATTTAAGTTCATGCCATTTGTTACACGGCCCCATTGATCAACTGATACTTTCGGATAAGTTCCAGAAGTTACACCAGAAACATCTAAACTGATTACCGGATTTGAAGCACCACCCGTGATTGATAATGGCGTGGCTGCAGAAACTAAGTTTGTTGGCGTATAACCTAAAGCCGTTGTGACATCTGAAGAAGATAATTGTGCACCAGAAGTTACACGACCTTTTCCATCAACTGTGACTTTCGTGTATTGCGTACCGCTAGTTACGTTGGCAAAATCTTGCAATCTGGCATCAGCGATAATTCCTGTGGCACTTGCTGAACCTAAATCAACGGTGTCAGCTGTAGCAAAAGTTCCTAACCCTAAATTATTTCTTGCAGTTGCTGATGAAGCTAAATCACTTAAGTTATTTGCTCTTCGTAAATAAGTTCCCGATACCGCATCATCCGCCGGTGTGTAGCCTAAAGCTGTTACAACATCACTTGATGCTAATTGTGTTCCTGAAATTACACGGCCTTTGCCATCAACTGTCACTTTCGTGTATTGTGTACCTGATGTAACGCCTGGGCCCACCGAAGCTAATGTTAATACGCCAGTATTAGAAATGGCCGCATCACCAGTCATCGCAACACCGGTTGCTGTACCTGAAGCATTACCAACAAAAATATAACCAGAAGTTAATGAGTCTGTTAAAGAGTTAACCCAACGCGTATTAATAAGTGTAGCTGTTGAACCCGATGCAACTGCTAATACCTGACCGATTCCAGGAACTCCGTTACCAGGTAAAACGATATCGTAATTTGCAACGCCCACTGGTGTAGTAAGACCGATATAGCCGCCAGCAGATCCGTCTTGAATACGTAAATTACGTTGTACAGTCATGTCTTGTACCGTTGTGATGTTTCTAGCTGTAAAATCACCGTTCGCATCACGTCTAACAATTGTGCCGCTTGAATTTAAGTGCGTCGCTGCGATTGTATCGCTAACACTTTGTGAAATCTGCGCCGACGTTTTACCACCGACAGCCTGAACGACCGTTGCATCAAGAGTTCCCGATACATCACCGCCTAATGTTCCCATGGCCGCAATAACATTTGCACTTGTAACCGAGATAGTGCCGGCAGTGACCGTGATATTTGAACCAACTTGAACAATACCTTTCGAAGCTCCTGTTGCATCAGCATAAGCTACTGCTGTTGCCGAAGTAATGCGGCCATAAGCATCGACAGTGTAATTTGGAATTAATGTATTTGATCCATATACACCAGAAACCACTCCACTTGTTGATAATGAAATCGTCGGATTTGAAGCAGTACCTGTTAATAATAGCGGCGACGCTACAGAAACTGAAGCTACTGGTGAATAACCTAAGCCAGCAGTTACATCAGCAAAATCTAACCCTGTACCGCTTGTTACGCGGCCCCAAAGATCAACTGTTACTTTTGGATATGTGCCAGCAGTTACACCAGAGTTTGCTAAACCAATCGTAGGATTAGAAGCACCGCCGGTTAATGTAATCGGAGCCGTTGATGAAACTGAATTCATCGGTACATAACCTAAACCAGTTACAACATCGGCATTATCTAACACCGAACCGCTTGTTACACGGCCCCAGTTATCAACTGTCACTTTCGGATAAACTCCAGATGTTACACCTGAATTTGCCAAACCAATAACAGGATTAGAAGCCCCACCTGAAATTGTAATTGGTGCTGTTGAAGAAACGACATTTGTTGGCGTATAACCTAAAGCGGTTGTGACATCACCTGATGCCAACTGAGCTCCTGATGTTACGCGGCCTTTACCATCAACAGTTACTTTCGTGTATTGTGATCCAGAAGTTACTCCTGAACCGATAGAAACTAATTGTAAATCACCTGTGTTAGACATCGTCGCATCACCAGACATTGCAACACCCGTTGCCGTACCTGAAGCATTACCAACAAATACAAAACCCGGAGCTAATGAATCTGTTAAAGCATTAATCCAGTTTGTTGCAATTACCGCCGACGTTGAACCTGTAGCAACCGCTAAGACCTGACCTACATTCGGAGCCACAGCGTTGTTAGGTAATACGATATCATAGCTCGGAGTTGCGATCGGCGTTGTAATACCGATGTAATTCGTCATACCGTTTTGCACACGTAAATTACGTTGTACAGTCATATCTTGAACTGTTGTGATATTGTTCGCCGTAAAGTTACCGTTATTATCGCGTTTTACAATTGTGCCGCTTGAATTTAAGTGAGTCGCTGCAATCGTATCAGAGACTGATTGTGAAATTTGCGCTGAAGTTTTTCCACCGACTGTTTGAACAACAGTATTATCTAACGTACCAGAAACATCGCCGCCAAGCGAACCCATCGCTGCGACAACATTGGCGCTTGTCACTGAAATTGTACCAGCAGTAACAGTAATATTGGCGCCAACTTGTACGATCCCTTTTGTTACGTTTGTCGCATCAGCGTAAGCCGACATGGTCGCTGAAGTGATTCTTCCCCATTGATCGACAACAAAGTTTGGAATTAATGTATTTGAACCGTAAGCCCCAGAAACCACACCACTCGTATTTAAGCCAATCACTGGATTTGAAGCACCACCAGTTAAAGAAATTGGTGTAGTTACAGAAACTGAATTCACCGGAACATAACCTAAACCGGAAACAACATCCGCATTATTTAATTGCGCACCTGAAGTTACACGACCCTTACCATCGACTGTTACTTTCGTGTATTGCGATCCAGAAGTAACGCCCGCACCTACAGAAATTAACTGAAAGTTACCTGTATCTGACATCGTTGCATCACCAGTCACAGCAACACCAGTCGCTGTGCCTGAAGCATTACCTACAAACACAAAACCCGGAGCTAAAGAATCTGTTAAAGCATTAATCCAATTTGTTGCGATCACAGATGAAGTCGAACCTGTAGCTACAGCTAACACTTGACCAATATTTGGAGCCACGGCGTTGTTTGGTAATATGATATCGTAACTAGGCGTTGCAATCGGTGTTGTAATACCAATGTAATTCGCCATGCCGTTTTGCACACGTAAATTACGTTGTACAGTCATATCTTGAACTGTTGTGATGTTATTTGCAGTAAAGTTACCGTTAGCATCACGTTTTACGATTGTTCCGCTCGAATTTAAATGCGTAGCTGCGATCGTATCCGATACCGATTGAGAAATTTGCGCTGCTGTTTTACCACCAACCGTTTGAACAACAGTATTATCTAATGTTCCTGAAACATCGCCACCTAACGAACCCATCGCTGCAACAACGTTAGCACTCGTTACCGAAATCGTACCCGCTGTTACCGTAATATTAGAGCCGATTTGCACGATACCTTTTGTGACATTCGTGGCATCAGCGTAAGTCGACATCGTGGCTGAAGTAATTCTTCCCCATTCATCAACAACAAAATTCGGAATTAATGTATTTGAACCATAAGCTCCTGAAGAAACGCCGCTAAACGCTAAGCTGAACACAGGATTTGAAGCACCACCAGTTAATAAGATCGGTGCTACAGCAGAAACAGAATTCACCGGCACATAACCTAAACCAGCAACCACATCTGCATTTGTTAATTGTGAACCTGATGTTACACGGCCTTTGCCATCGACTGTGACTTTCGTGTACTGCGCTCCAGAAGTCACCGCAGCACCCATTGAAATTAATTGCAAATCACCAGTGTTTGACATTGTCGCATCACCAGTCATTGTCACCGGAGTCGCAGTACCTGAAGCATTACCTACGAACATTTGTCCACTTGGCAACACGTCAGTTAATGCTGTAATCCAAGTCGTAGCAATCACCGCTGAAGTTGAACCTGTTGCTACGGCCAATACCTGACCGATGTTAGGCGCAACAGCATTATTCGGTAAAACGATATCATAACTTGGAGTCGCAATCGGCGTAGTAATACCGATGTAATTTGCCATACCGTTTTGCACACGTAAGTTACGTTGCACAGTCATATCCTGAACTGTCGTGATATTGTTCGCCGTAAAATTACCGCTGGCATCACGCATAACTAACGTGGCACTTGAATTTGCCGACGATGCTGTTTTACAAGTCCAAGTAGTTCCGTTAAAAAATGGAACTTCATCTGATGCACACACAGTACTTGTTAACGCTGAACCGCTGGCATCAACAGCTACAAAACCACTGCCACTTAAAGAACTTGCACCCGTACCACCACGAGCAATCGGAAATGTTCCCGTCGTAATTTTAGAAGTATCTAAATCTGGAATATCAGAAGCACTTAAAGTAGTACCGCTTGTAATAATACCTTTGGCATCAACGGTCACTTTTGTGTACGTACCGGCAGATACACCGCTATTTTGTAAACCGATGATCGGCGTTTGCGAAGTTCCGCCTAAAGTTAACGGTGTTGTTACCGTCACTGAAGCCACTTTATTATTAAAATTTAAAAAATCTGTCGCTGCTAGATAACCATCTACCGTCGTCGATGCACGCGTGATTGAAATCGTTGGTGTTTGGCCACCTGTTGATGCTAACGGTGCTGTGGCCGAAACGTTAGTCACGTTACCTGTCGTTGGAGAAATCCAAGACGTGTTACCTGAAGCATCTGTCGCAAGAACAAATCCGCTGACTGGCATTGTTGAAGGTAATGTTAATACATAACTTACTGCTAAAGCAGCTGGAGCATTCACCGTTACAGACTGCGTGTTGCCTGCATTATAAAGTAATAAATTTCTAATTGAAGTATTTGTCGCTGATAATGAATTTACCGACACGTTACCAGAGCCATCACGTTTAACGATTGTACTTGCGGTATTGGCTGAAGTAGCTGCCTGCGTGTCAGATACGCTTTGTGAAATTTGAGCTGAAGTTTTTCCACCCACTGTTGAAACAACCGTAGCTGAAACTGTTCCTGTTACATCACCTAATAATGGCGTTGTTGTTTGAAATGCATTAACGATACGTGGATCATTACCCGCAGCCACTGTATTTGCTGTCGTACCCACGTTAAGAGTTAACATGGCATCAACTGTCGGGTTATTTGATGGCGGAGCGCCTGTTACACCAAGGTAAGAATTCGCCGAGGTGATCGATTGCACTGTACCTTTACTGCCTTGGCGAGAAATCCAATTTGTACCTGTGAAATATAAAACCTCACCACCAACAAAAGTTGAACTCACTGTCGTCAAAGGTTGACCAAAAATCTTACTAACTACCGTAGCTGATTGTACACCCGTCACTTCACCTTGTAGCGCACCAGAAAAATTAGCTACAGTTCCTTGTGAAGTGACATAGTAAGAACTTTGACCTTTAACGACGTTATCTAACTCTTCGTATAAAGGACGTGTCATCGCAGGAACCGCATACGGAACCGGAACACCGAAACCATTGATTTCAACAACCCTTAATAAGCTAGAAGCTCCAAAGCCACCAATAGTTCCGGCATTTAAGGCTTCGATGGCTAATGGTACATAGTTAATCGCTTGTGAAGGAAGTGGTTCGTAAGCTGATCCACCTGGCGGAACGAAATACACATTTAATCTACGCGAATTCGCCGTACCTGGAACCGTACCACCGTTAATACAATTAATAGTTCTTGTTGGATCAGTAATGAAAATATCTGCAAACGGATTTAATAGTGCTGCTGGTAAAGTCGAGCTTCCACCGTTAACTGTTAATGTGAAATTACCATCAGCCGCTGTTAAATTCTGCGTTTGTGTTTCTTGATAAAGCACACACGTCGGAACATCTGGATGCACAACTTGCATTAAGAACTGAACTGACCCACTGACTGGAGCATTTGAGTTAGCTGTATCTAAGATGCGACCATGATAAGTTAATTGAGGTCCGAACGCCTGCGCATTTGCGATGAATGGTGATAACAACAATAAGAGGGCCATTAGGCGGTTCAGACATTTAATCATGGAGATTCTCCATACATTAAACCCTGACCATTCAAGTACACTCTATACCTTGAAGACCCGGTAGGAACTGAAGTGCGTTCTAAAGGACTCGCCAAAGAAGCTTGCGTGAAATATCTGTTTGAATCGGTACAAAACTCAAATAACGGAGAAAGTGGAACGTTACCACCACCCGTACAAGTTGCCGTATGTACAGCTGGTGGTTTAAATTCCTGTTGGCTGCTGGCTACAAATTCGCGAACTTTAAATTGATAACGATCTTGTGTTCTGACAAACACATGCTGCGTCTCTTCAAGCGGCACTGTCGGGTTTTTATTATTAAAACCATTTCGTGCCGTAATATAAATTTCGTAAATCGTACTGTCTTCTAAAATATGATCAGGCCCTGTGATCCAAACAGGACTTCTTACCCCAGCAATTTCAATGAATGTACCTTGCGAAGTTGATGGTGAAGCTTGGTAAACCGGCATGATGCCATTAAACGAAGAAGGTTGTAAATTTTGATCAGCAATTTTTTTGTAATATAAAGTGTATCTTGCTGAGCTGCCATCCATGTAATCAGCTTTTGTCCAATTCACTAATATAGATTTTCTTAAACCTTCTGTGCTCGTGATTCTAAATGGACCTGGCTTTTCAACACGGCGAACAGTTAATAAAAAACTTGTACTGACTGTTGACCAGTAATCAAAAAGATCAACCGAGATGGTAATTTGTTTTGAAGCTGTGACTGAACTTGAACGAATCGTTAATAAGCAGTTCGGATAAGTTCCCGACACTGACATATTTTTTGGATCAACAACTGTGCGATCAGACGAACGAGCCGCTACGTTGATTGCACTACAGAATAAAAACGTATCTGGATCTGAAATTTGAAATGGCAGACTGACAACATCATTCTCATCCATTTCAAGATCCGCCATTGGACTAATTGTCGGAGGAGCAGATTCAGTGCGAAGACCTGGATTATATCCCGAATCGATTTCAGAATTTTTTCCACCAAGTAAATTAAAATTACAACCGGATAAAAAGAGTATTTGCACTAGAAAAAATAATGAGACAACAAACGCAAGTAAGTTGCGCCCGAAATTGTGAAATAAAAATGAAATAAATTTCATTTTTTTCAAATCATTCGTCTCCTGTTACGTGCCACAAATCGCGCTTCCTTAAATATTACCATGACTTAGCTCACCGTAATTTTTTAAAAGCATAAAACCTGTCTGTAATTGCACCTACTATCATTTTGTCCTGTTTAGAGACATGCACACAACAGGACTAGACATGTTTTGGACTTTCGGTTTAGGCGTTTCAGTGAAGAAGTTGTTAAAGAAATTTGTAAATAATTTTTGTTAAGATTCTTTGTTACGATCTTTACACAACTTATTTGTCAGCCTTGATAGTGGCCTCTGACCAGTCTTTCAACTTCCACGAGTATGTGAAAAGCAAAGCTAACTCTTTTGCGTTTTGTGTTTCGATTGAGGTGTCTTGTGAAGCCATTGCGTAGCGAAGAGTTCCTTTTAAATACTCTTCAATACGGTCGTGAGTGACTGAGAACTCAATACTTTGACCTGAGCCTGCGCTCACATCGACATTACTGACCTTAGTCGGAGCCAGCGTGAAGTATTTTAATTCAGTATCAAATCTGAATTTACCCGCCTGATGAATCATATAACTCACGTCAACGAACAAAGAAGAAACGTTAGCCGAATAAACACGAACACCGCAAAGTGAAACATCGTTTACAGTACAAATGCTTCCTAAAATTAAATTTTGAAAGTTAAAGACGTAATACAATTTATCAAACTGACGAAAGCCTAGTCCAATACCCCAGTTACCTTTTTCATAACGAGCCTCAGCTTGCAGGCTAGTTAATAAACGATCGCCACCTTCGATCGGCACGCTCTTAATATCTGGTAGCATCTGATTGTTTTGTAATTCGGCGTACAGAACTGTTTTTACATTTTCATTCCAGTAATTATTCCAACCAAAACCTGCTGCTAAATTTAATTTCGAAAGAAGTAATCCATCTTTTTGCGCGCCCGGTGCTGCGTTTGAGTCGACACCGTCGTATCTATTGTTGTATCCACCGATGTTTGCAAAAATCGCTGAATAGCGTGTGATACATTCTGACCCTGTCCATTCACCTTCGCAGATCATGCGGTAACGTAAGGCTTCTGAAATATTGTCTTGAGATTTTTCAGCTGCTTCAACATCTTGAATTTGCTGATCGGCAGGCTTGGCCACAATTTCACTGAATTTATCGGCGGGTTTTACTTCGGCCGCCGCTGAAACCGGCGGAGGAAAAACAACAGGCGGTAAAGGTGTCACTGGCTTTTCTTCGACAGGCAGTTCACCGGCTGGAACTAATTCTGCCGTCACCATGCGAAATTCTTTTTCGACTTGAACAATTTTATAAAGCTTTACTTCTTCTTCGCAGTGAAAAGGTAAAGTAATAACCGTGCCCGGAGAAATCACATCGGGATTCTGAAAATTATTAACTTTAAGAAGTTCATTCAACGAGCCTTTGTTACCAAATACAGGTTCAAGACCGAATTTACGAAGTACCGCTGCTGCGTGCTCACCTTTTGAAATTTTATATTTCGTGGTTTTTACAACTGGAGAACACACGCCCGTTAATGGTGCGGCTTCAGCTGTTACGGCAGAAAGCAAGCCCCCAAGGAAAACCCAAAGGATGATACTGATACTTCGCATACCTTAATTATTTGGTAACAATGAGTAATTAATCAAACGATCTTATGATTATGGTTCTTCTAGACTAGCCGGAAGTCGATTTCCATCACCGTCGGTTTTTAGACGCTCTTGCTGTGATTGGAATCTAAAATAGTCGAGTTCAGATTTGATCTTAGCATCAGCTTGTAATGCCGCAGCTTTTTTCTGAAACTCTTGGTTTTTCGATGTCAGAACATTTCTTTGATAAATATCAGCTAACGATTCTGCATAGAAAAGTTCATTTGGTTCAGCATCATAAAATTCTTCAAACAATTTAACCGCATCAGACATTTTATCTTGTTGCAATAAAGCCCAAGCTAAAAGCGGCTTAATATTTTTATTTCTGGTTTTAAGTTCTAATGCTTTTGCCGCTAAAAATTCTAATTCAGAATAAGACTTTTTCTTTTCATACCAAAGCTCTGCTAACACCGAATAGATTTCTGAGTTTTCAGGATTAATCTTTTTTGCAAGTTCAATCTGACGCTGAAAGCTTTTCATATTATTCAATTTAAAGTGAATGTACGCTGCTAAAATTCTTAACTTATCATCTTTTGGAAATGATCTGATACCCTGCTCAACAAGAGCAATAGATTCAACGTAGCGTTTTTTCCAGATCATGTATTGGCCATACTCTTGATAAAGCTCTAAAGAATCAGGACGTAACTGGTGCGCACGACGTAATCGGTTTAACGCTAAATCCGTTTGGCTGTTCTTCCATTCTAAACGGGCTAACTGAACTTGTGCTGTCGGATAATATTCAGACCAAGAAGCTAAGTTTTCTAACGAGTTGGCAGCTTCACCGATATCATTTTGCGCTAAGTGAATTTGTGAAATATAAAATACTGATTGGTCAGATTTTGTAATTTCGTATAATTCTTTATACAATTCTTCAGCATTTGCGAAATCGCGCTTTAAGAAAAGCACATGCGCGATTTTAAATTCTATGCCTACTGAATCCGGATACATTTCTTTTTGTTTTTTCAATTCGGCAATGGCATCATCATAAGCACCAACACGGATACAAGCCTGCGATAAACGCTCAGACACATCTAAATCGTAGGGATGATATTTAGAAAATTTTGTTCCTAGCGCATACAGATCTTGCCATTTACGTAAGTCGTACTGAACCGCCGTCATTTTTTTCATTGTTAATAAATCAAAAGGTTTAGCTTTTTCAGCTAATTGCAGTTCACCTAAAGCTTGTTCAAATTGATTTTGTCTTTGAAATACTTCAAATCTTCCTAAATGCACACGATAAGCTTCTTCGCCGTTTTTTTCTAAAGCGGCTAAGTTAGCTGACGCTTTATCTAAACGGTTCATATTTAAATTCATCTGATAGATTTTCCATAACGGAAAATTTTCTTTTTGCAGATCATATAACTTTTCGTTGATTGCAATCACTTTTTCGTAAGATTCAGCCGTTTCGTAAATATCAGAAACTAATTTTAAACGGGCATATTCAAATTGACTGACGTCACTTAGCTTTTCTAATTCGATTAACGCTAAATTGTTTTGATTTTTCTTATGAAACGAAACACTTAACCAATAGCGGGCATCATCGTTTGAAGGATCATGCAATAAAGATAACTTAAAATATTCAACCGCTTTGTCGTAGTTACTATCATTTAAATAACCAAGACCCACGTCTCTGTAATAACCTGTGCGTGTTTCATGCTGTGGAAAAAGATCTGAGTAAATCGTCTTTTCAGGAATAGCTACAGGTGCTTGGGCACATCCCCAAGTTAAAGCCATACTTCCTAATAAGAAGATCAGATTAATCTTTTTCATCACTCTTCTCTTCGGTGTTTGCCAGACTGGACTGTACTAGACCAGGGTCTAGTTCTGCGCTAAGCTGTTTATTATGAGCCAAGAAAAATTCTGGAATGATAACGCCAATAACTGGGCACAAGTGATTGAAGCTAATTTAATCGTCAGCCGGGCAGTTACCAATGCGGCCATCGTTAATGAAATTATAAATTTAAAACCACAAACCGCTTTAGATATTGGCTGCGGCGAAGGTTGGCTTACACAAACTTTGATTGAGAAAAAAATTAACTGCACCGGCATTGATGGTTCGCAAAATTTAATTTCGATTGCCCAGCAAAAAAGGTCGGCCTCATTTCACTGTGTAAGCTACTCCCAAATCGCCGAAGGAAAATGGCAACCACCCCATCCTGTCGACATCGCTGTATTTAACTTTTCTTTACTTGAAGAAAACCTAACCGGCCTTCTTAAAAAAACTTCAGAATTTTTAACGCCGCCGGGGCATTTATTAATCCAAACACTGCATCCAAAAAATTTACCTGAATACCGCGATGGCTGGAACGAAGAAGATTTTAAAACCATGACCATTCCTTTTAACGGAAAAATGCCGTGGTATGGGCGCACCCTCGAATCATGGAAGTCATTGTTCGCCGAATGTAAATTACATCTCGTAAAAACAACAGAGCCCGATTTGAATGGCAAACCGAGCTCTGTGATTTTTATTCTTAAAAAAGTTTAGTTATCGATTAAAACAGCTCTGCACAAGCGGCTTCTGGATTTGATTCAACAAGCTTTTGCACCTGGCTTAACATCGTATCGCAGGCAGGAACGACTTGCGCTTCTTGGCGGTTTAACGGCCCGAAGTGCGCACGTAAAATACGAATCAGTGTCATTGCATATTCTGTCGCAAAAGCCGGACAACGTTTTAAAAACGCCTGGTAATCAGCTCCCGCACCCGATCCTAAAACCGATTGCGCAGAACAACTTACGCCCTCTTTAAAAGTTGCTAAATGACAGCGGCTTTCATCAGCTAAGTATTCATCATAAAGTTTACGTAATTCTGTTGAAGCTCCCATCGAGTTGTAACTTTGCTGAAATAAACCCGCTTCACCTTCTGATGACGAACGATCAGATCCTGCAGCGGTATCCCAACCCACACAGTAGCGGCCTGAACTTTCACGCATTCCTAAACCCACGCCGATCACGTAAGTTGAATGCAGGGGTTCGTCGCCAGCGGGGCTTGTTTGAAGACCGGCATTAGCTAAAATGCTGCTGTAGTGAGCCAAAACATCTTTTGATGCATTACCTGAACTTGCTGATTTTAAAATCGGCGCCGCAGGTTTTACAGGGTTTGCACGAATTCGGCAAAGACTTCGCGCATAGGTTAACGACATACCTTTTAAATACGCCATAGGCGGTCTTCCGCGGCTTGTAAACGAAAACTGGGCGCACGATGACTTGGCGGCAATATCTTTAATAGCGGCCGTATAACCCGCGCTGGGAGCCGGAGTTGGAGTTGGTGTCGGCGTAGGTGTCGGTTCTGGGGTTGGGGTCGGAGTTGGCGTCGGCGTAGGTGTTACAACCGGCGGTTGCGACACAACGGGTGTTCCCGAAGTTGTCGGTGTTGACTGTGAGTTGTTGTTATCAGACGTCGTTGAAGAAGTGCTTGCTGTAAGGTCTGGGTTTAAACAGCCTGAAAATAGTCCTGTTAAGAGAAAAGCGGCTGTGTAGATTGTTATTGTTTTTGCGAATTGATTTTGTGTTTTTATCCTTTTCTTCATAGATAAGCAGTTTGTACTAAACAGCTTGAAAACCACTACCAGCAAGGCTTTCAAGTCGAGTCTAGTTTTTCTGTACGGCTTTTTAAGACAGTTTCGCCATCTGTTTACGGTACCGCATCAGGTTTGTTTGATTTGTATTTTACCCTCGACGTTGGGCCATTCATTTCGTCTTCACTTAGACCGATAACTTCAGCACTATGTCAGAAATTACAGTTTTAAAACAGATCACCGACTTTGCGTTCAAACAAAAAGTTTTAATGAAACTTATGAATGGCGACGCCGTACTCCTGCTTAAAGACAAGTACGATCGCACCTTACCGCTTAAAGTGACTCGCCTGGAAGAGCAGAACAAATTTTACTGCAAAGGCGCTGTAAAGCTTGATTTAGATTTTTCTTACTCTGAAAACTACACAGCTCATTTTATGGTTGATACCGAAAAATATATGTTTGAAACAACACCCCAATTAGAAGAAGGTCATGTTGTTTTAAATTTAAAACGTGTATTTCATCTGCAAAACCGCCAAACAGTTCGCTATAAAGTGCCTGCTGATACGCAGTTAAAATTAGTGATCGGTTCTTTAAACGAAGAAACGTGTTTATTAGATTGTTCGGTCTCGGATTTAAATTCACATGGCTGTTCAGTCATCGTGAATGCGCCAAAAACTGTGCTTCAACCTAAAGATTTAATTGATGCAACTTTAATTAACGGCGTAGAAGGCTCATTACAGCTTCAGGGCGTGATTAGAAACGTGCGCCCGCATGGGCCAGAGCAATTCGCCGTAGGCATTGAATTTCACCATATGCTTTATTCTGGCGAAGATAAGCTGGTATCAATGATCAACGAGCTTCACCAAAGAACGCATTTAAAATCATCGTAAAATTAAACAAACAAATTAAAATAAAAAACCCGCCTTTAAAAAGCGGGTTTTTTTATTTTCAGGATTTGATAACGATATTATTCGCTAGCTACCGGAGGCGTATCACCATCTGTACATGGTTCAGCCGGTGTTGTGATTGGGTCAGAGTTCGTTGGATTTTCTGATTGCGACACTGAAGCCGAGAAACCTGCAACTTTAGCTCCGTTTGCGTTTAAGATCTTCGCACTGTTATTTGACGAAGTTCCTGTCGCATAACCGTTGTAATCAATCGAAGGATTAGAAAAGCGCGGAATACGAGTGTAAGTACCGTAAGCCATCACTGTTCTGAACCGGCCCGATGAATTTTCATAACCATCGCTATGATTTAAGCCGATGTTATGGCCTAACTCATGAGTAAATGAGAACTGTTTAAACGCTGTGGTTTTTGTGATCGAAAAGCCTGAGCTATAAGTCGACCCCACATAACCAATACCTGCCGTTGATGAATTCGCGTAATACGCAGCCACCGAAACTAAATCGGCACCCACACGACGACGTTCAGCGTGAACGGCATCCCATTTACCATCACTTGTTCCTTTTAAAGCCGACAAGTCAGACGAAAATGAAGATTCAGCCTGAGTCAGGGCCATTGTGCCCACTAAACGAAGTGATAAATTCACACCACTGTTTTGGTAAGCTTTGTTTGAATCAGCCACACCCATTTGGATTAAGGCTTTGATGGCATCACTGCCACCGGCATTTCTTAAAGCGTTCGGTGTATAGGCCACTAACACATCAATCTGTGGTACAGCATCCATCGCTGTCACTTCAGTATCTTGTTCTGTGTTTAATGGTTGAACGAAATTAGTCGTGTTCGCACCACCGCCTTCTTCAGTTAAACACTCAGTGTCTGTATCAGTTACAGATTTAACTGTGTGAATACCATTACCGGCAAAGCGGATTTCATAATGTTCGTCAGTCGCTTGTTCACCAACGTTAGCGACCATTACATTATTATTAATAACGATTGTAACACTGCTTAATTGGTCATTATCAGTTCTTCCTGTGGCTACGATATTGTTTTCAGAGTATTTTTTGACCTCTTGTAAAACCACATTCACTGATTTGTTATTCAGGAGGGGCAAGTGGAAATTGTTACTGCGTCTTTCTAAAATACGCTTTTTTAACTGGGCCACATCAATACGCACTGTACGTTTTTGAAGTGTATCAACATCTTGATCCTGATTATTCTGATCACTGTTGGTACCAGCTGAAAAATTTGTAACTTCTTGTTCATTAACGTCTTGAAAAAGATCGTCGTTGTTTTGCATGTTGTCTACATCTGCAGACATATTCGAAGCTGTTGTACGTGCTTCGCAAGTTGTCGCCTGATTCGTGTTTGAGGCATAAGGTTTGTCAGAAGAGGACGAAAGTAAACAGGATTGTAGTACGCTCGTCAGGGTTAATGTTAGTAATGCATTTCGTAAATTTTTGTTTGTTACCTTTGCGTTTTTCATGTTGTACCAGTGTTACGGGTACTTGATGAAATCACCAAGTCTTCGAAGAAAATCTGTTCAAAGGTCTTTGCGTGCAACGTTATTTTAAATTCACTCGAGTGTAATTTCGCGTTTTTTATTTCTGAGATTTAATTTTTTTGATACTATAGTTTTTAGAAAATCAGCTCTTGTTTTCTTCGTGAATTCGCAAAACTTTTGAAAAAAATCTAAGACATTTTGACTCATCTCATGTGGCAAAATAGTTTGATCATACGAAATTTAATTTTTTCCTGACGGTCATCTCTGCCGGCTTTCTTGTTAAAATCTTTTTAACGCTTTTTAACAACCAACAGATTCGAGTTAAAAACCATCTAAAATGGGGCACAAAACCCGCCGCACCGAGTGTAAAAAGTCTATTAACTCTTTGTTTTCTATGATTTTTCTCTAGACGGGCTCTGGAAATTACGGCATATCGTAAATAGATTTTTATTGGGCGTCGTCGCTTGTTAAGGGGTAAAAAGCTGATGATCATTCAAAGTCCGCAGGTAAAAAGTGTTTCGCTTGTAGCGAGCACGATGAACAACCAGAAAGAAGGAATCTTCGAACAGATTCCTTTGCCGGCCTGTATTGTCAATTTGAACAATCAAGAAGTTACCCGAACAAACCAAGCCTTCAAAAATTTTCTTGAAGCCTACTCTCTCGAAATTGATGAAATTAATTTTCCTTACGCCCGTTTAACTAACGGTCAAACTCTTTTAAGTGAAGAATTTACTTTAATCTCAAAGAAAAAACGTCAGGTTACTTTTCTTTTAACTGCCAATGAAACCGTTAAAGATAGCCATGGCGATTTAACTCAGATTATTTATCTCAATGATATCACTTACATGAAAAAGATCGAAGCTGACCTTGAACACAGCGAAGCCCGCTTGGGAGAATCATCGCTTACAAAACATATCGGCTTCTGGAACGCCGATCCTGTCTCAGGTATGTGTTACGTATGCCCTACAATGGCGAAAGACTGGGGCTTTGATCATTCAAAAAATCCGGTACATTCGGATCAAATTATGAATGCCATTCACCCTAGCGACCGCGCGGAAATCTGGATGGCTGTTGAAAAATCGCTATTACAGAATGTTCCTTATTACTGCGAATACCGCGTGATTCGACCCGATGGCTCAACAGTTTGGATTGAAGGCCGTGGTGAATACATTAAAGATATCAACGGTCACCCGTTTCGCTTTACCGGAACGTCAACAAATATCACTGACCGTGTTGAAGCCAAATTAAAACTTGCCCAAGAGGTCGAAGAACTTAAAGAAACCGTGTCTCAGCTAAAGCAGGCGCAAGCTCTGGCAGAACATGCCAATAAAAATAAAACGGTATTCTTAGCTAATGTAAGTCACGAAATTCGTACTCCGTTAACGGCCATTTTAGGTTTTGCCGATCTTCTTAAAGACGGTCCTATTTCAGATATTGAAAAAACGCAGTTTGCCGAAACGATTAACCGTAACGGCAATGCTTTAATTAAAATTATCGACGACGTTTTAGATTTATCAAAAGTCGAAGCCAATTGTTTAGAGTTAGAAAAAATTGAATTATCGCCACAACAACTTCTGCACGATGTGGTTCACCAGTTTAAAGCCAAAGCGCGCGCTAAAGGTATTTACGTCTTACTTGATATTCAAAATGAACTTCCGCAAACAATTTTATCAGACAGCGTTCGCATTCAACAGGTTCTGACAAACCTATTAAGTAACGCGATTAAATTTACCGACCAGGGCGGCGTCATCGTTCAGGTTAAATCTTACGCCAAAAAGCAATCTAAAACTGAAATTCAAATTCGCGTGATCGATACGGGCATTGGTTTAACTGAAGACCAAAAAGAACGTCTGTTCCAACCGTTTTCGCAGGCTGAATCAAGCACGACTCGCAAATTCGGAGGCAACGGTTTAGGTTTAGCCCTTTCAAAACATTTAGCTGAAGCTTTAGGTGGACAACTGATTATTGAACGCAGTGAAAAAGACATGGGCTGCACGTTTGCATTTACACTAACAGCTGATGTTCCGGCGGCATCAGTTATCAAAATTGAAACAAAAAAATCGTCACAGCAAATGGATTTCGTACCTTTATCTGGATTTAATATTTTATTAGCCGAAGACTCGGTTGATAACCAATACTTCGTTGAAAAATTCTTAACTAAACATGGGGCTACGGTATCTGTCGTGGGCAATGGCCATGAAGTTCTTGAACAAACTGCAAAACAAAATTTTGATATTATTTTAATGGATATCGAAATGCCGGAAATGGATGGCTACGAAGCTACTCGCCTTTTACGTGCGCGTGGATTTAGTAAACCTATTCTTGCGCTTACCGCACACGCCATGGCCGAAGAACGCTCAAAAACCCGCGATGCTGGCTGTGACGGACATTTAACTAAACCGATTGATACGGCCCAGTTGTTGGCGGCCTTAGAAAATCATTTAAAAAAATCGAATAAAAAGAAACGTTAGATTATTAACCTTTAAGAACCGCTTTAGCCATTAAAATTTGTCGTTCGGCAAAACGTTTTAGCTCGTAAGCTTCTTGTCTTTCGCGACGAACTTCTTCAGAAGGTGTACTGATCAGCTGAGCCGACAAAACGGCTGCAAAACAATCTTGGGCATCATTATCTAAATCTGTCAGCGGCACAATACATTCAAGTTTGTACATCACTTCGTTTAACAAGGCTGAAGAAGCTTCTGTTACAGGGTGCTGCGGAATATCTGAATAAACTGTGCGACGCTCTCTTAGCGCCGTAGCCACATCAGCTAAAATTCTTTCAACTATCGTAGGATCTTCGCGTTTAAATAACTGATCCCACGGCGTGGTCTCTAATTCATCTAATGAATAACTACACAGTGAATAGTAATTAAAGGTACGGTAAACCTGACGCGTTCCCATATACACTTCAACAATGTAATCGTTTTTTAAATTATTAAAAAATTCACAAGGTGGCGCTAAACGCAGCGAACGTAAAGCAAACCATAATAACTGCTTTTCTTGAACGGCGTTAAAAAGTTCTTTTTGTTCAGAGGCCATTTGAAAAACGTCACGATAAACTTTAAGACGATTTGCAATAGCTGTGAATTCAGAATCGGGTAATTTAAGAAGTTTGATATTATCCAGGTCAGAGAACACTCGAAATGGAGTTCCCAGTTTTTCGGCGATGCTGTGCATTTGCAGGGCTGTCGCACAGAAATCTGCCAGAGTGTTTTCAACATTATTCGTTGTAGGAATTGTGCGAGACAATTAAAACACCCTTCGCCTTTATACGTTCTTAGCCAGCTTTTGCTTTTTTCTTTTTCTTGAAAACTTTAGCTTCAATAACTCGTTTTGAATCTAAAACCATCGCCGTCACAATTTGTTCACGGTTTAATTTAAGAACATCAATTAAATGATGAAAGCAGTGCGATGGAGGCGCACATAAACCACGCTCCCAGTTAGAAACGAATTGCACATGCACTTTTAATGACTGTGAAAGTTCAGTCTGAGTAAATCCTTCGCTTAATCTTTTTTCTTTTAGATATACACCTAAATTTTGAAAATCGGCTTTCATAGATCGTGCTTCCTTTTTGCTATGTTTACATTTGTAATCATACTCGAAAATTAACAGTTTTTAAACAGATCTTTTGCACTAGACCATAAGAAGAGGTTTTGCTTCCTAATAAATTTTTATTTATTTTTGTTAATTAAACTTTAAAGCGTTTAATATCGAGATGGCTTGGAATTGCCTGTCCGTAGATTGCATCCACCAAAGTCTTTGCAGCGTTAAAACTTAGGCCCATACCATGACCTGAGCAACCAGCAATGTAGTGTAAATCAGGCTCTTCAGACTCTGCCCCGATCAACATTTGCCCATCTGGAGAATAGCCCATAATACCTGACCACTGCCGAGCAATTTCAGCTTGTGCTCCAAAGCGAAAATGATCTTTTACAAAATCAAATAACGCTTTTTGAATAATATCGGTGATATTATCAGCATGCGTTTTTTCGTTTTCGGTATCCAGATTTCTGAAACCACCGATTAAAAGCTCTCCTGTAGGCAGCTGGCGAAAATAACAGAGGTGTTTGGTCAGATAACAAGGCCCCTTAACAAATTGCTGTAAAGGTTTTGTTAAAAGAATTTGACCACGCCCAGGAACAATCAAAGAGGCAAACTTTGGATTCACTAAAGGCAGATAGGCATTAACCGTGGTAATGACTTTGGCCGCAGAAATTTCGCCTTGATTCGTTTTGATCGTAAAGCCTTTAGCACTTTTGCTTACACTTTGAACTTCTGTTTGCTCATGAATGTGTACGTTGATCTTATTTAAAAACTGGCTCAGTAACTTAACCGGATGCACATAACCATCACCCGCATAGACAATACCGCCTTCAAAACCAACGACTCCAAAATCGTGCTCCATTTCTTGCGAGCGCGCTTCGTACACATCAATATTTTGCGCACGCATTACTTTGGCGATCTCTTGGTAGTAAGCCCAGCGTTCGCTGTTAGCAGCCACCGTACACGAACCGGTGATTTTAAAATCTACTTTGTCGGCGTTATCTTGAATAATATGTTCTTGTAAAAGTTTGCGGTTATCTTCAGAAAATTTCCAAATTTCAGTCGCTTTATCTAAACCAAAATGATCTTTCAGCTTAATAAAATGTTCTGTCGAACCACACGTCACAAAACCTGCGTTTCTGCCTGAAGCCCCGAAACCTATTTTATTTTTTTCGATCACACCGATTTTTAAATTTGAATCTTTTTGTAAAAGCCAATACGCCGTTGATAATCCGGCAATACCGCCGCCGATAATAACGTAATCGTAATTTTGCAATTTTGTTGTTTCAGTCTTTAATTTAAAGTCTTGCCAAAAAGATTGAGTCATAAATATTTAACCATCTCAACAGCCGTACAACGGCAAGGTTTACCATCACGTGTGCAAACGTAATCGACATCAATCCAATAATTTGGATGCGTGGCTACAGGTTTAAAACCAAATTTAGTCAGATAGCGAATCGAAGAATTGTTCGGAGATTCCTGCCATGCGTGAGTGATAATCGCCTGCGTTCCGATTTCTTTCAAACGCACAATCGCCGCTTCAGAAAGTTTTGGGCCCCATCCGCCGCCTTGCACTTCCGGAGAAATAAATAAACTTTGAAAATACCCGGCCTTATCTTGCGGAACATTCCAAAGTTCCGGATGAAGTTTAGAACCTTTTCCTTTGCTCCAGGCACCCGGTGGGTAAGATAAACGTAAACCGTAGATTTTATTTTGTTCATCAACTAGAACAAAAGAATACATCACATTATTTAAAAGTGATTTTTGATAACACTCTTTAAGCTCATCAACAGTGAAATAGTTTTCACCGATGGTCGCATCGGTGAATGTTTTAATTTGCGCTAAATCATCTAAATGCAAAGGCCTAATCTGCATTTAGCTATCTGCTCATATCCCGTGACTTGCGTCAAGGAAGTGATTCTTATTTACTCATAATCAATTTCATATTCAGTGGGCTGACGTTGGACAGTAGCGGCTTCTACGGATTTACCATATTTATTTTCGCTGCCAAATCCAGTCACTTCAACGTATTGGCCGACATCATAGGCCCGGGCCGGTGTTCTAATATCAACTGGTAAACGCACCACTGAACCTTCAGTCAGTAAAAATCCAGACACTTCACCAGAAGGTTCGTGCAACAATGTGTCGATCTCGCCGGCGACAGCGATACTTTCTAAGTCTTTATAGGCTTTTTCACGTTCTTTCTTTGAAGCCAAAAGTTTACCTTTAGCACGATCAACGATCACAATTTCGTTCGCATTTTTCGGTGTTATGATTTGTGTGGCCTGCATAGCATTTGTTGTGCTTTCAAAACCTTTCACCGTCACCGTATCACCAACAGCTACACCGTTAGTAACTGCAGTCGACATATGCGCCGGAAAACGAATTTGCATTCCGTCTTCAAGAATAAATCCATCCACTTGCCCTTCGGCGGTGGTGATAAAACGTGAAACGACACCTGAAACTTCCCATGTCGCCTTCTGCCCCGTATTATGCGCCGTACGATAATTCGATCCAGTCGTTGTACAGCCTGTAGTAACTGCAGTTAACGACATCAAAATAGCTAGACTAATCAATATCTTCATAAAAAGTTCTCCTACTTTAATCACAGACGATGTTAAATTAATTATTAATTAATCGAGCAAGGAAAATGCCATGAAGAAAAAGGCGGAACTGCCTTACATTTTAGACGATGATGCATCACTGACTTACTACCGCATCGTCATGGTTGTAGCCGGTGGCTTTTATCTTTTATGGTATTTTGTAGTTGAAGCTTTATTGCCAGGATCTTACAACCCCTTCTTAGGGCGTTTTTTAGCAGTACTTTGTTTTTTCGGTGCTTATGTCGGAAGTTTTATTTCAGCTTCGGTTAGAAAAAATATCGAATTTTGGTTTGCTTTTGCTGCATGGGTTACAACCTTACATTTTTATTATTTATTTTATAATAACCGCATAGACATCACTTGGGTTTGGGGTTGTTACATGGCCGTAATCACCGTGGCGGCACTCATGCAAAGTATGCGCGCGATGGTGAGTTATATTGTGTTTGTCATCATTCTTTCAGTGGCGATCAACTACGCAAGCCCTAATCTAAAAGAAACTTTATTCTTACCAGGCATTCTAACTATTGTTGCCGTTGCTTTTGCAGGTCTTCGTTCACGTTTAAAACTAACAATGCAAGTGCGTGAAAATGCTTTGCAGGTTCGCCGTTTATTAGATTCTACTTTCGAAGGTATGGCTTTGCATGATGGCGAATTTCTTTTAGATGTGAATGAGGCCTTGGTAAAAATGTTCGGTTACACACGCCAAGAATTAATCGGTAAAAGTATTTACACCATGTGTACTCTTGAATCAGGGCAAATGGCCGCCGCTCACATTGCCCAGCAAACCGAATCCTCTTATGAGGCGATCGGTATTCGAAAAGATGGTTCACGTTTTCATATTGAGATTCGCGGCAAAAAACACATGCTTAAAAATGGAGTCATGGGCCGCGTAGCTGCGATTCAAGACATCACTGACCGTAAAAAAAATGAACAAACGAAAATTCTTTTCGAAGCTTCACAAGAAGCTTTAAGAATTCGTAACGAATTTATTTCAATCGCTTCACACGAATTAAAAACACCGCTAACTAGTATTAAACTGCAAACACAGATGACCCAAATGGCCGCCGAAAAAGGCGACCCGCAAGCTTACAGCCCCGAGCGCATGAAAAAGTTTGTAAGCCAGATTGATAAACAAGCTAACCGTTTAACAAATTTAATTGAAGATATGCTAGATGTTTCGCGTATATCACTGGGTAAATTATCTTTAGAAAAAGCGCCGACTTCTCTAAATACTTTAATTGAAGAAACCTTAGAATCTTTAAACGATCTGATCAAACAAAGTGGCAACCAGATTATTTGCAAACTTGAACCAAACATTACCGCCAATATTGACCGCTTTCGTATGGAGCAGGTTTTAACAAATCTTTTAACAAATGCTATTAAATACGGCGAAGGAAAACCCGTTAACGTAAATTTAACAAAACACGGAAATGAAATTTCTTTATCGGTGCGCGATCAAGGAATGGGTATTGCAAAAGAAAATCAAGAACGTATCTTTGCGCGTTTTGAACGAGCCGTAGCAGCAAAAAACATCAGCGGCCTCGGATTAGGTTTATATATTTCACAACAAATTGTTCAGGCTCATCATGGGACAATCATCGTACAAAGTGCCCCGAATGAAGGTGCTTGTTTTATCGTAAATATTCCAGCAGAATAAAAACCGCATGAGTTCCATTGAAAACAAAATTCTTCTGATCGAAGACGACATTGATATTCAAGATAACTTGAAAGCTTTTCTTGAAATGGAAAATTTCGAAGTAGCTGCTGCTGCCAATGGTAAACAAGCGATCGAACTGATGCAAAAAGAAGGAAAGCCATCGTTGATTCTTTTAGATTTGATGATGCCGATAATGAATGGCTATGAAATGTTAGCCGAAATGAAAAAGCGTAATCTTTTTCAAAAAAATCCGGTACCTATTATTTTATTATCAGCGGCCACAGACATTGAAGAAACAGCGCGCGACCAAGTTGTTAAGTTTGTACGTAAACCCATCGCTTTAGATAAACTGTTAACAACGATCAAAGAAATTCACGCTCAAAGTCAGCCGCACGGTACGGCCTAGAAAATACGACGGCTCAAAAAATGCTAAGATCACCTCGTACTTAAAATAACGAGGTGCTCATGAGAACAAGAGTCAAAAACGAACTTTTAATGCTTTGTGGTTTAGGGACATTAGCCCTACTGCGTTCAAGCAGAAAACGCTTAGCCATTTTGCCCGCTTTAGCGAGTGGTTATTTATTAACGCGTATCTTAGTTGAATCAAGTAATCCCGATTCATTTCGCGGTCAATCAGCTATTATCACCGGTGGTTCACGCGGCTTAGGCTTAGCGCTGGCACGCCAACTGGTGAACGAAAATTGTAATGTCACGTTACTTGCGCGTGATGAAGATGAATTAAAAAGGGCCAAATCACAACTTGATAAATTAAATCGCGGGCAAGTGCATATCATCGCGTGCGATATCACTGACAACGTTCAATTAAGCTCAGCTATTCACGAGGCTGCTGATCTTTTTGATGGTATTGATTTATTGATCAACAACGCCGGAGCGATTGTTGTAGGCCCGTGGGAAAGCATGACCCAGCAGGATTTCGAAGCGCAGATGAAGATTCATCTCTATGCAGCGATGAATTCCATTCGCGTGGCTCTTCCGTTTCTACGCCAAAAAACCAGTGGCGGACGCATTGTAAATATTTGTTCGATGGGTGGACGCATGGCGATTCCGCATATGTTACCCTACGACACTTCTAAATTTGCGCTTTCTGGCTTTTCACAAGGCCTGGCCACTGAACTTTATGACGAAGATATTTCTGTCACCACTGTTTACCCAGGTATGATGCGCACCGGATCTCCGATTCAAGCGGTGTTTAAAGGTGAACATGAAAAAGAATTTGCGTGGTTTCAATCAGCTGATGTGCTTCCGGGATTTTCAACGGCCGTTCAAGATGCAGCCAAACAAATTATTGAAGCCGCGCGTGATCGCCGTTTTGAATTGATGCCGTTTTTACCTGCGAAATTACGCTTCGGTCTTGGCACATTCTTTCCAGAACTAGTGGCTTACACATTAGTGTTATTAAATCGATTACTGCCATCAGGCCAATCAGGCGAATATAAAACAGGGGCTCAGTCACGCGAAGTGTTTGACCGTTCGCTATTAACTAAGCCCTTTAGATCTTCGGCGCAGAAAGCAGAAAAAGAATCTAATCAAACGCCGAAGTACGATGCTAAAGAAAATATGGGTCTGTTACACTAACCAGTTTTACACTGATTCTAAAATCGCGGCCACACCCATTCCACCTGCTGTACAGATGGAAACAAGGCCGCGCTTTTTACCGCCGCCAGCTAAAAGTTTCGCTAACGTTCCGGTAACACGTGCACCAGTTGCTGCAAATGGGTGACCCATGGCGATTGAACTTCCGACGACATTCATTTTTGTACGGTCAATCGGACCAATCGGTGCTTTCAAACCTAAAACATTTTTACAATATTCAGGTGATTCCCACGCTTTTAAGTTACAAAGAACTTGAGCCGCGAAGGCTTCGTGAATTTCGAAATAATCAAAATCTTTAAATGTTAATTCATTACGAGTTAATAATTGTGAAACCGCTTTTGTTGGCGCCATTAATAAGCCCGCTCCGTGAACAAAATCAACAGCAGCCGCTTGCACATCAATGACTTTCGCCATCGGAAACAAACCTAACTTTTGCGCTACTGATTCAGTTCCTAATAAAACCGTGGCCGCCCCGTCGGTTAACGGAGAACTATTTCCGGCCGTTAACGTTCCTGAAACTGTATCAAATGAAGGTTTAAGTTTTGCTAATTTTTGAATATTTGTATCAGCACGTAACGTGGCATCGCGAGTGATTCCGTGAAATGGAACAACTAAGTCATCGTAAAAACCAGCATCGTAAGCTTTCGCTCCGTTTAAGTGGCTGGCTAGCGCGACGGCGTCTTGATCTTCGCGCGCAATTTTCCATTCTTTCGCCATTAATTCACAGTGCTGACCCATCGACATCAAAGTACGTGGTTCAGTGACTGAAGCCGCTCTTGGTTTAAACATACCGATTGAAGCCCCTGATAAAGCTTTCATGCGGGCCCCAAAAGTTTTGGCGTTATTCATATTCATTAAAAATTTTCTGAATTTATCAGAAACTTCAATTGGAAAATCACTGTTCGTATCAACACCGCCGGCAATACCTACTTCGATAGCACCTGTATGAATCTTCATCGCGATCTGCCAGATGTTATCTAAACTTGTCGCACAAGCACGTTGTGTGTTGTACGCCGGAGTATTTGGATCAAGTTCAGTTTCAAGAACACATTCACGGGCCAAGTTCCAATCGGCAGAACTATTCATCAAACAACCTAAAGCGACATCGCCGATCAGTTTGCCTTGTAAATTGTTTTTGCGAATTAAACCATTAAGGGCAGCCACCATTAACTCTTTACGAGTGACGTCGGCATACACCGTTTGGCTTTTCGCAAAAGGGATTCGAGAACTTCCTAGAATATAAACTTGGTTATTTGCTGTTTTCATACCCTTAATGGTAGCACTCTATAAAAGTCTGGGTACGTAAAGAGCACTGTGCCAAACAAATCTCTCTTTAGACTTAAGTCTTAGATCCTTGACAGGGCCAATGGTCAGTTTGTCTTCTGACTTTATTCTAAGTCATAATTAGGGCTATGAAATTTACACTTATTTTAGTTTGTAGTTTACTGGCTTTTTTCGGCTGTCAAAAAAAAGAAACTGATGCAACAACCACAGTGACTTTCACCATGCCCGATCTTTCAGGTCACGGCACACAAAACTATTACCAACGAGCCGCTTCGGCACCGGCCACTATTGATGAGGTGAATTGTTTTGCCGTCATGGTATCAGGCCCCGAACCTTTTATGAGTCGTACAAGTTGCCCCGTAGTCGATTCAACTTCAGCAAATATTTCAGCGCAAAAAAGAATCGGCTTAGTCAGAGGATTAGTTCCCAGTGGCGGAAAAATTTCGTTTCCGGTTCCCGCAGGCCCGCAACGTCAATTTACTTTATTAGGTGTTAAAGCTAATCCTTTATCAGCATGTTTAGATTTCATGAATCCGAATATTTCGCAGGATTACACTTCGCAGTTATTTATTGTCGGTGAATCTTCATTTATTGATTTACAACCGGGCGCAACTGTTAGTGTACCAATTAAACTTCCTGCTTCGGGAACAGCTTTTACAACAGGAAGCGCTCGTATCGGTGAATGCAGTGGACCGGATTCTCCATCGAATCTGGGGCGTATCGTACCTACTAAAACTCAGATTGTTAAAGATCAGTTTCCTTACAACACTCTTAAATACAGCACGTGTAATTCAGTGACTCTTAACTTTGTAGATGACTTCGGTCGCAATGGTCCAACTATGGCCGGGCAAAATATGATTGTCGAGCGTGCCGAAGTTTCAACAGCAGGTACAGTTGGCGCATACACTTCATTTGCCATGTTCACTGATCCGAATTGTGCAAATTCATTAACAACTGAATTTAATGTTCCGGCAAATACCAGAAACTTTCCGATCTTTTTTTCGTCTTCGGCTTCGCCATCGGTTTCTGGTTTTAGATTTAAAGTACGCCCGGGCACAACGGCTCCCGCATCGCTTTATCCTGAATCTATTTCTGATACTTTCTTAATTGCGCCGGTGGGAACTGCTGCTATCGAAGTTTTAGGTACACGCCGCGTGATTCCGGATATGTGTTACAACATGGTCGGAAATTTTAAAACCACCGACATGAATCCGTTAACAGGATCAGCCTACACACCTTCTTACGCAAACCTTGAATCAACTATTTTTCCTGAAAAGTTTTGTACAAACCCAGCCATTGCGAGCGGAACATCGTACGCTATCACGCCAAGTTCAAGTTTTGATTTTTCGATGCGTTTTACACAAGACACTTTCACTTCAACATTTGTTGAACTAACCCCAACGACAGCCAGCGCTTCAGCGATAGCTTCTAGATATGTTGTGCAAGTTGTGGGTGGTTCACATAATCCGACATTTTTACGACCCGAATTACCGCCATTTATTCCGGCCGCTACTTCGGGTTGTTTTGGTCCGTTTCAGGTGCTAGTTGAAAACGAAAAAGGTGGAGCGATTGTAACTGATGGGCTTATTGCTTTATCTTTTACAGTGGGTCATCCCGATGTGGGAATTTACAATAATAATCTTTGTAACCAGAATTACGCTTCGCTTTTTGCCAGCGACTATCGTCGTTCATTTTATGTGGGAGTTAGTTCAACGGCAGTTGCTACGAACACAACTTTGACTTTAAGATCACAGGGCCAGATTGATCATCCATCGGCCCTGGGCAATACGACTTACGCTGTAAGTCTTACGACTTTTGTGAATTTACTTTTTAAATAATTGGAATTATTTTTTTGCTGGCTGGCGGTTAGCTAAAACCGTCAGCGTGAAACTTTCAGGACCATCAACATCACCGACTTCGATTGATCCTTCTTTACCCTCAGAAACAATCATCTCTGGCGTTGAAAGAATTTGACGAACACCTTTAGCAATCACACCCACTGTGAATTTTAAGTGAACTTTTTTAAGTTCGCCGTCGATCTCTTCAGGAGTTACTTCGATAAAGCTTCCTGTGCCGTTCGCTGACTTTTGTTGGATTTCAGATTTTTCGCCATGATTAACGATTAAACCTTGAGAAGCGACATGCTTGCCGTTCAAAGTTAGACTGATATTTAACTTGTAAATAGGATTAGCTGCCACAGCAGAAGCTGCGAAAACTGATGAAAGAAATAGAAACGATACTAATAGCGTCGCTTTAAACATTATGTACTCCTTGAAGTTTAGAAAACTCAAGAAAGTTTAAACGACTATTTTTTAAAAATCATGCATAAGTTATGCATAATCAGTTTTTGTAAACACTGTGTACTGTACTTAGGTCCAGTCACTTATCGCTGATAATAAAAAACATCATCCGCCTCAACCCTTGTCACTTCTTTTTTGTGTGAAAGACTCGCAGGCCTTAAGCCCTTCTCAAGGCCTGCTCATCCCAAGGATTTGGAAAAATGTTTTGCGTACTTAGTCAGTTTCCTGACTTACAATTAGCCTAATAACTTAAGAGCTAATTGAGTGTTTGTATTGGCTTGACCCAATACTGAAGTCGCAGCTTGCATAAGAACGTTGTTCTTCGCTAATTCTGTCGACTCTGCTGCGATATCCGCATCTCTGATACGAGAGTTCGCTGCTGCATAGTTCTCCTCAGCTGTCGCTAAGTTCTGAGAAGTCGATTGTAATCTATTTTGAAACGCACCTAAATTTGCGCGCGAAGAGTTCACTTGTGCAATCGCATTGTCGACTGCCGCTAAGCTTGTCTGCGCCGATAATTTGTCGGCTACGTTTGCATCTACTAGCTGTAATGATTCTAATGTTGCATTAGATTCATCACTTCTAAAGCTGATGCGGTCTAAGTTCGGATCATTCTGAGTACCGATTTGGATATCCAGAACTCCACCTTGTCCATTTAACAGAGGTGTTCCGTTGAATTTTGTACTTTGAGCGATACGTTCCATTTCCGCTTTGAGTTGTTGATACTCAACATTCGTTAATGTTCTTTCTTTATCGCTGATCGTGTCTGAAGCGGCTTGTACGCCCAGCTCACGTAAACGAACTAACATGTTAGCCATTTCACCCAAGCTACCTTCGGCAACTTGAACTAATGAAATACCATCGTTCGCATTTCTGTTGGCTTGTCTAAGGCCGCGCACTTGCGCTTTAATATTTTCAGAAATCGCCAATCCTGCAGCATCATCTGCGGCTTGGTTAATTCTTGACCCCGATGATAGACGTGCCATCGAAGTATTCTGTTTAATGCCTAGCGAGTACAGGTTTTTACCTGCATTAATCGCGGCTACGTTGGTTGCAATACGCATCCCCATTTTATCCTCCTTGTAATGTATTCATCCTTGAATGTCCCTTTCCTTGGTAAAGCAGAGTCCGTTCTGCCTAGTTAAACTTACAAAAACTAAAATCAAAAAATCTAAAAAGCTTAATTCACTAAATCACGAGTCAAAAAATCATTTTCATGACTCAAAATTTATTAGCTCTTCAACAACTGCAAAGCGATATTTGGTTGTTGGTTCGCTTGTGACAACACCGAAGTACCTGCTTGCAGAAGAATATTCTGTTTCGCTAACTCAGTACTTTCATCCGCGATATCCGCATCACGGATACGTGAATTCGCTGTTGCTAAGTTCTCTAAGCTTGTTTGCAATCCTTCAACCGTTGAGTTCAATCGGTTTTGAATCGCACCAAAGCCTGCGCGTAACTGGCTCACTTGGTTGATCGCCTGATCGATATTAGCTAAAGAGTTCTGTGCAGAAGTCTTGTCTAATATGCTCGTTAGATCCAATCCTAGAGCTGTTGTTCCACCATCTGCTTGAGCCGTATTAAAACTAATGCGGTCAAACTGCGGCGAATTTCTTACGCCAATCTGGAAGTCTAAAAGTCCGCCGGTTCCATTTAATAACGGAGTTCCGTTAAACTCTGCGCTTCCTGTGATGCGGTCGATCTCTTCTAATAATTGAGAGTACTCAATATTAGCTAGTCCACGTTCGCGATCACCAATCGTATCAGATGCTGCTTGCACCCCTAATTCACGTAAACGAATGAGCATGTTACTTACTTCGTTCAAGGCTCCCTCAGCTGTTTGAATCAGTGAGATACCGTCTTGAGCATTTCTGTTAGCTTGTTTAAGGCCTCTCATTTGCGCCTTAATGTTTTCAGAAATCGCTAAACCTGCTGCATCGTCAGCTGATTTGTTGATGCGGTTTCCTGAAGCTAACCTTGCCATCGCTGTATCCATTTTGTTCTTCGTACCGTACAACGATTTTTGTGCATTCAATGCCGTAACATTTGTTCCAATTCTTAATCCCATAACTTCCTCCGTGAAGTTGTTCCGGCTGTTACTACTTTGTGAGACTCCTGTCTCACTTCGTTTCAGACCGAAGCGGTTTATTTTGAGAATCCATCCTTGAATTCTCAGAATCGTATTACTCTTGTACACTTTTTCGGATCATCCTGAGAAAACTTGAGACACTCGTCTCAAGAAAAGCCATTTTTAGCCTTTAGTCTGTCCTGTAATGCAATTAAACACGTCCTGACGAATTTTTTTTCAGATTTCTGGACCTCAAGGCGTAACAGTTTTTTGACCGTTTTTTAGTGACTCGTGGGGTTGTGACAAGGTAATTTGCTATTCCATATATGGAAATACGCGATCCCATTCACGGTAGTATTTATCTCTCAGACGGAGAAGAAGCGATCATCGAATCAGTTGAGTTTCAACGTCTGCGTGAAATCAAACAATTAGGTTTTTCTGAATTCAGTTTTCCAGGAGCCACTCACAATAGATTTATTCACTCCATCGGTGTGAGCTATGTGGCGGGATTAGTTTTTGACAGTATTTTCAGAGCGTATCCGTTAAAATCTTCAAATAGAAATCGCTTTCGTCAGATGGTAAAACTTGCCGCTTTACTTCATGATGTGGGTCACGGGCCTTTATCTCACACCACTGAACAAGTGATGCCTGAGCTATCAAAATTAAATATCAAAGTTTACCAAGAACAAGGCGTTGATCAAAATCGCCAGGCCAATCACGAAGATTACACCATCAAATTTGTTACTGATTCTAATATCTCTGAAATTATCAAAAAATATTATTCTGATATTGATCCGTTACATGTCGCTTGTCTTATTGATAAAGAATTAAAATGTAATCCTGATGTTTTCACTGACGGTATTATTAACTTTAGACCTTTATTAAGTCAGATTGTATCAAGTGAACTTGATGCCGACAGAATGGATTACTTAGAACGTGATTCTTACTTCTGCGGTATTAATTACGGTAAGATTGATCGCGACTGGTTAGTGCAAAACTTAACTTTACATATTAAAGACCATAACGCGTATTTAGCGTTAAACCGCCGTGCGCTTTATGCTTTCGATGATTTCTTGATTTCACGCCATCACATGTATCTTATGGTTTACTTTCACCATAAGAGCATTATTTACGATGAGATGTTAAACCTGTACTTAGGTTCTAAAGAAGCGGCGTTTAGAATTCCGGCTGAATTAGAAAATTATATTCCGTACACAGATTATAAGCTTTACGAACATTTAGATACGGTAACTACAAACGAGTGGGCTAAACGTATTTCTGAACGTAAACCGTATCGTGTGGCGATTGAATTACATAACCAAGACGCTGGTCGTGTTGAAAATGTTCGCCGTCTATTAACAGACGCGCAGATTCATTCGATCTGGGCCAGCTCGCATGTTCGTTTATCAAAATACCATCAAACGATTTCTGAAAACGACATGAATATCTATGTGGTTGATCAGTATGACAAATGGGATAAACCATCTCCGATCAATAACGCGACTCAGATCTTTCAAAAATACGAAGGTTCGCGCATGATCGATCGCGTTTACGTAGCCCCTGAAAACTTCGATAAAGCGAAAAAGATCCTAAGCGAAGCCCGCTATTAGGGTGCCAGGCCTTTTTTACTACGGTTATATTTGATTTCAAATCAGATCTTTGGGGCCAAGAATTGGCTGAGCACTATCTCTTTTGTTTTTCGACTTAAAAATCGGTCTTTTAAATGCAGTTCTTGCCGCTTCTAATAACTTTGGATCAGGAGCTGTATTTAACCATTTTAAAATTCCATCACGGTCTTCGTTTAACAAGGTATCTTCAATTAAAGGAATTTTATTTTTTGATAAACCGAGTTTCATCGGTAAAGTACTAAAAGTGTAATCTTCGACTCTTTCACAAATTCCGGCCGCAACAGGATTTCTATAGTTGTATTTATAAGCGTTCAAAAAATAATTATATTCGCTCAAAATGCATTTGTAATGTCGACCTGCAAAAGTTTCGTTAATGCGGTTACCCGCTTTTGTCAGAGCTTTACTCGATCTAGTCATAAAATGAAGCATACATTGACTTATATTCGCATTCGGAGTCGATGCTAATAAATGGAAGTGATTAGTCATCATAACAAAACTATGAATTTGCAAACCGTGCGTTTCATGAACCGAAGTTAAGTTATCACAGAAGATTTGCCACACTTTTTCTAAAGGAATATTGAACCATTCTTTGTTGATACAACGAGCTGATATTGTATAAGGAAATTCAGATTGAAGAATTGCTTTAGCACGCGCCATAACAGCTGGCGAAGCAATATGAAAACCGCTCTTAAAACTAAAATTTCAGTTTTTTAATTACTGAATGATCCGGCTAACGAATCACGCCTATTTAAACTTACAGATTTTTTTATAACAAATCGACTTGCGAACTCTTCGATCAATCGGCATGCAGTCAACATAAGGCATAATCTCTTTTGCATGCTTTTCAAATGGCGTTTTATATTTTTTATTAATGGATTCCGGCCCACAAGCACCTTCAGCGCTTACGCAGTCGGAATCTTTTGAGCAAGAATACCAAATTCTTTTATCGGGAGCCGGACCAGACTGGCCATGAGCAAAAAGGCTCAATGCTACAATATATAAAGATATAATTTTTCGCATATACTTCCCTTCACAGATAAACCAGTCTTCAGATCGAAAATAACCGTAGCGAAAAAGGCCTGGCACCCCTAAACGCGTTCGATCACCATAGCGATACCTTGACCGCCGCCGATACAAGCTGAACCTAAAGCATACTTCGCATTACGTTTTTGTAATTCGTACGCTAATAAGTTCATAATACGTGTGCCTGAAGCGCCTAAAGGGTGACCTACAGCAATGGCGCCACCACGTACGTTTGTTTTTTCTTTATTTAATTTTAATTCTTTTTCTACAGATAAGTACTGAGCCGCAAACGCTTCATTTACTTCAACTAAATCCATTTGATCTAGGGTAAGACCTGCGCGCTCTAAAGCTTTACGTGCTGCCGGAGCTGGACCAATACCCATGATTTTAGGATCGCAGCCTACTGCCGCCCAAGAAAGAATTTTGGCCATTGGTTTTAAACCGTTAGCTTTAACAAAAGATTCACTCGCAATAAGTGATGTTGCTGCACCATCAACGATTCCTGAAGCTGTGGCCGCTGTCACTAAACCGTCTTTTTTAAACATGGCTTTCATGGCCGAAATTTTTTCTAAAGTGACATCTGGTTTTGGATGTTCATCTTTATCAATGATGATCTCACCTTTTTTAGTGACAACTTTTACCGCTGTGATTTCGTCTTTGAATAAACCGGCATCTAATGCTTTTTTATATTTTGCCTGAGTTAAAATTGAATACTCATCACATTGCTGGCGAGTAATACCATACATCTCACCTAAATTTTCAGCGGTAATTGCCATCGGTGTATTTGTGTAAGCGTCAGTTAAAGCTGAAGTCATCGCATCTTCAAGTTCAAAGTTACCCATGCGCATACCATCAAATCTAACTTTTCTGGCCACGTAAGGAATTTGCGACATCTGTTCAACACCACCGGCAAGCACAGCTTGGCCATGCCCCATCAAAATCATTTCAGCAGCGTTAGCGATAGATTGAAAGCCTGAACCACAAAGACGGTTCACGATGTACGCACCACGATCAACAGGCACACCTAATTTAAGACCTACGTGACGAGCCACATAGGCGGCATCAGCTCCGCTTTGTACAACATTACCAATAATAGTTTGATCAATTTTATCTGCAGAGATACCAGCAGCTTCTAAAGTGGCGCGACCTGCAGCAACAGTTAAATCAGTTGCAGATACGTCTTTTAACCCGCCTCCGAATGATCCAAAGGCTGTTCTTTTTCCTGAAACTAAATAGATGTTTTCATTTTTCATGACGTCTAATACTCCTAGCAGAAATATTAGATCTTAGAATAGATTGCTAGACAATTACCATTTCCATTTAAGCGATACAGCAGACTTTTGTTCGGTATTTGAAACTTGGTGTGACACCACTAAATCATTTCTCTCAGATAATTGCTCTGTCACTTCAGCTTCTGCGCGCGCTGCTTTTAAATCGTAATTAAGAGCGGCATTTACCCAGCCTGTGTATTGGATTTTTGCTAAGGCCTGGATAGCTAAAACTTTAAAGTTAAAACGGTGACTCACTTGATTATCATCTTGGTAAACAGCTTCTAAGTTTAATTTTTTCTCGGCTGTTTCTACGGCTTTACCGGCAGCTGAATGACGTAACGGCGAATGTTTCCAATAAAGTGACAAACTGTTATCAGCCATTTTAGTTAAAAATGATTGTGTTGTTTCATCAGCGGCTACTTTATCTGGTAAGATTTCAACGGTAAAAATATCGGCCAGCGACTCAGCGCCAGTCTTTTCAGGGAGCACAAGTTTTTTTGTTTTTGCAACGTTTACCTTAGCTTGGCATAAAGAGCCCAAACTTAGACTTAAGAACACTGTAAAAACTGTTAAAACGGCTTTGATCACCATACTAGTTTATATACAAGTCTTAGGCCATCTTCAGAGGGCGGTAATGGCACCTATTCGAGCTAATAGGCATATTATGAGACACCCTGTTTAAGCCCTCGACACCTGTAGTAATAAAAATATTTAATAAACATTTGAACCTTTTGAACCCCCGGGTCGTCTAATGTTCAAAATTAACTTTAAAGGAGCTTTAGTTATGCCCTCGAATTTACAAATTTCTCTAAAAAAACCTGCTGTATTAGCCGTTTTTTCGGTGGCCTTTTTGCTCTCAAATTTCGCGCAAGCTGGCAAAAAAGATATGCCGCATGGGTGTAACGAAAAAGAAAAGCAGTTCTACGGTTCTTTGAAAAAAATTAAAGAGAAACTAGACCTGACAGAAGAGCAAAAAACTAAGCTTCAAGACATGCAAGCCACGTATGGCAAAGAGGCCATGAAGAAAAAGCATCACGAAATGGAGCAAGCTCATAAAGAATTAGAAGAGCTTCTAAAAAGTGATGCCAGCGATGAAAAAGTTCGCGAAAAATTTGCGTCATTACAAAAAATTCAAGAGGATTTTGCCAAAACGCGCTTTGAACGAATCTTGCATATTCGTTCGATCTTAACCCCAGAACAGCGCACTAAATTTAAAAACATGATCGGAAAAGAATGAAGTTAAACTCGGCGGTTGTTTCTTTAACGAATTTGTTTACCAGATCAGAAAAAAGCGAATCTGAGCAGTTTTCTGATCTTTATAACAAATACCAGAAGCTAGTGCGATCAGTAATTTTTCAAATTGCTGGCCCTTCGCATTTAAGTGATTTGGTGCAAGAAACATTTATCCGCGTCTGGGGCAAACTTCCTGAATTCAGAAAAGAATCAGAAATTTCATCGTGGATTTACCGCATCGCTGTAAATATTGCTTTAGATCATTTGCGCAGCGAAAAACGCCATCCCACATCGAGCGATTCTGTTCTTGAATTTAAAAAAGATGGACGCGATTTGGAACAAGAGTTAGCTAACCGCGAACTTGTCTCTGAAAGCTTGGCCGCTTTAAGTATCGAACACCGAACGGTGATTGTTTTATCGTTAATCCACGAATTATCTTTGGCTGAAATAGCGCATGTTTTAGAACTTTCAGAAGGAACCGTAAAATCAAGACTGCATTATGCCAAAGAACATTTGCGGCAATTTGTTTCTGAGTTTTCAGAAAAAAAAGAACAGCGAAAGAGGACATTATGAATCGTTTTAATAAAATGAATGATGATGAACTAAAATCTTTTATTAAAGAAAATCAACCGCAAGCACCTAAAGCTGAGGCTGGCGAATTAAATTCTTTAATGCGCCAATTAAAATTGAAACAACCAGAATCAACTTCAAACACGACTTGGTTATGGTTATCAACGGGTCTTGCCGCCAGTTTATTTATGTTTCATTTTTTAACGGTGGCTCCAACAATAACTGAACCACCTGCAGTAGCAACAGTCGCTGCAACTTCAACTCAACCGATTTCTATTGAAGAAGATGATGAATACACTGAAGCTAGCGTTCCAACTCTAGACATTGGTGAAGAATATTTAACTTTGGCCGGATTTTAAGAAAATTTATCTGAACTTTTTCATCATCGGCGTCGTCAAACGCATATATGAAAAACCTTCGGATCTATCTTATTGTTTCACTTGTCGCTCCCTCCCTAGTTTTTGCCCAAACCGCAACAAGCCACGTTTCAAATTTAGAAAACATCGTGGCTCAAGCCGCAAACAAATCTGAAACACTTAAAAGCTTAGAAGCTTCACTTGAAAGTTTAGAAAGTGAAATCAAAGCACGTGATCTTGAATTATCATCACGCCTAAGCGCCGAACTTTCAGCTTACAAAGATAAACGCGAAGTTTTTGGTACCATCCCCCGTGAAGGCACATCCGGCATGTTTGGTTTAACTTTAGTAAAACCATTTTCTTCGGGAACTGAATTATTAGTAACGACTGATCACACCTTACTCGGAAAAGATGACACTTACCCAGAACGAAACACCGCCGAGTGGCAAGTACAGCTTTCACAATCGTTATGGCAAAATTCATTTGGTCACAGCACTCGTCTTCGCTACCAAGCTGAAGAAGCAGAATTAAAAAGCCGTAAGGCTTTATTAGAATTTGAACGCCAGAATTTTTTAATTGCGGTTGAAAATGCTTATTGGGATTTAGTGTTAGCTGAAAAAGAATTAGCGATTCGTAAAGATAACGTTAAGCGCAGTCAAACTTTAGAAAAATGGACCTCAGGCCGCATGCGCCAGTTTGCTGCTGAAAAAACTGATTTGCTACAAGTGCAGGCCTTACTGGCGCAACGAAAATTAGATTTAGCCATCGTTGAAAATGATCTCACGAACAAACAAAAAAACTTAGAACAACTTGTTCCCGGCTTAGAATACAAATCCGCTGACTTCATAGCCGAAAAAATGGGTGATTTAAGCCCAAATTACAAAGACCAGTTTAAAAATAAAAAATTACGCTTAGATGCCTATGCCCAAGCTCAACGGGCGCAGCAAAATTCTTATGAAGCCCTACGCGATGAAGATAGTTTACGTCCTGACTTAAGCGTTTTTGCAAGTTACACATCAAATGGCATTGCTGAAAAATTTGATCCGGCTTGGGATCGCGCCATTGAAGAAAATCATTCACAGCAAAAAGTCGGTCTAACTTTAACCATGCTTTTAGACAACGACACAAAATCACAACAGAAAAAAGCTGCGGCCAAAGCCGCTGAAGCTGCAAAATACCGATCGCAAGCTTTAAACCGAGAATCAGAAAATTCTTGGGAAGAACTTTCACGTAATTTTGAAAATATCGGCGAACAAATTAAAGTCGCTAAAAGCCTCTTCGATATCCAATCGCAAAAATTAAAAGCTGAACAGCAACGATTTCAACAAGGTCGCACAACAACCTTACAAATGACGACATTTGAAATTGACGCCGCCGAAAGTGAACTGCGTTTATACCGTCTTTTATCACAGCAACAGAAACTGGCCAGCCAGTTCAGATTATTCGTATCTGCAGGAAGTGACTTATGAATTTAATCAGTCTTTCTATTCGCCGCCCGGTTTTTGCCTGGGTCGTGATGTCGGCGTTAATTATTTTTGGAGCTATCAGCTTTAACCGTTTAGGCGTAAGCCAAATGCCCGATGTGGATTTTCCGGTTCTAAGTATTTCTGTAGGCTACGAAGGAGCATCTCCTGAAGTGGTCGAAGCTGAAATTCTTGATCCGATCGAACAGGCTTTATTATCAATTGAAGGGATTGAGGAGATGCGCGCCTCAGCCAGACAAGGCAGCGGAAGCATCACTTTAAATTTTGATATTAATAGAAATGTCGATGTGGCGCTACAAGAAGTGCAAACAGCGATCAGCCAAGTGCGCTTACCAGAAGATGTTGATCCTCCGGTAATTCGTAAACGTAATCCTGAAGAATCACCGATTATGTTTATTGCAGTCACAACTGAAAAACCGTTACGTGAATCGTTACAGTGGGTTGAAAGTTATTTGTTAGACCAATTTCGTTTTATTCCCGGTATCGGTGAAGTTGATGTGGGAGGCTTTAGTTCACGTAACTTGCGTGTTTGGCCTGACTTAGAAAAATTAAAACGCGCTGATCTTACAGTCGTTGATATTTTAGATACCATTCAATCACAGCATTTAGAATCGGCCGCCGGGCAGTTTGCAGATGATAAAAAAGAATACCGTGTGCGTTGGCTAGGAGAAGCGACCACCGCACAAGAGGTAGGAAACATCCGCGTTCTTCGCCGCGGCGGCCAACTTATTCAAGACCGCACGTACCAATTAAAAGACGTGGCCTTGATTGAAGATGGTTTAAGCGATATTCGCCGTCGTGCTAAAGCCGATGGTAAAGAAGCCATCACGATTGCCGTTCGTAAACAGCGTGGCAGCAACGAAGTTGAATTAAGTGAAAAAGTCAGAGCTCAGGTTGAAAAATTAAAACAAACTTTACCTAAAGAATATAATTTAATCGTGAATATTGATTTCACTGAATCAACAAAAGCGGTTGTGGACACAACTGTGCATAAGTTGGTAACCGCAGCCATTGTAACAATCTTAGTGTGTTTCTTATTCTTAGGAAGTATTCAGGCTGCCGTTAATATTTTATTCTCGATTCCCACATCGATCATTGGAACCCTGACTATTTTATATTTTTCAGGTTTTACGCTAAATCTATTCACACTTTTAGCGTTAACACTTTCAATATCTATTGTGGTCGATGATGCGATCATGCTTTTAGAAAATATAGTGCGGCATTACCGTATGGGAAAATCAGCTGCTCAAGCAGCCTACGATGGCTCGATGGAAATCTTACCCGCTGCGACTGCCGCCACACTTGCCGTTGTGGCCGTGTTCTTACCGGTTGTTTTTATGAGCGGTATTACCGGTAAATTCTTTTTCCAGTTTGGTGTAACGATGTCAGCAGCGGTTTTATTATCGCTTTTAGAAGCTGTTACAATCACACCGATGCGTTCGGCTCTTTTCATGAGAACCGGGCCAAAAACCACGCGTTTTGAATTATACCTAGAAGATCTGTTTCATAAAATTTCACAGGGTTATCAAAAAATCTTGCATGTTACATTAGCGTATTCAAAAACGATCATCGCGGTATCAACGTTGTTGTTCGTAGTTTCAATTTTTCTAGTAAAATACGTCAAACAAGAGTTCGTTCCGCAACAAGACCAGAACATTATTATCTTAAGCGGCCAAACACCAACAGGAACATCCATTGAACGCACTTACGATAAAGCTTTAGAAATTGAAAATATTTTAAAGAAAAATAAACATATTGATCGCTTCTTTGTATCTGTTGGCAGTGGCGGCCCTGGTGGCGGCGGAACTAACAGCATTTCAATGCCGCTGTATTTAAAACCGCGTGAAACAAGAAAAGAAACTCACGTCAATATCATGACCGAGCTTCGTAAAGAATTAGCTGCGGTAAAAGGTGTGCGTATTTCAATGCGTGATAATTCTTCACGCGGTTTAACTTCAGGAAGGCAAGATCCGATTTCATTTAACTTACGTGGGCCAAATCTTGACGTGTTAAATGAAAAATCAAAAGAGATCATGCAAAAACTTGAAGCCGAAGGTTTAACCGCTGAACTAGATACTGACTTTAAATTAGGACTGCCTGAGTTTTTAATTCGTCCAAACCGTGAAGCTATGGCTTCAAAAGGTGTGGCGATTGATTCAGTCGCCCGCACATTAACCGCGACTGTGGCTGGTGTTCGCTCAAGTCAAATTACATCAGATGGCAGACGATACGATATTCGCGTAAAATTACCTGAAGACCGTGTCACGAAAGCCAGCGATATTGAAAAAATCGAAGTTAGAAATAGTTTTGGTTTACGTGTTCCACTTTCAGAACTTGTGACAACCGAAGATAACGAAACTTACCAGGGCATTACCCGCCTTAACCGCCAACGAGCCATCGGTGTCTTCGGGCAACCGGCTCCGGGCCATGGTCAGGGTGAAGTTTTAAACCGTGCTGAAGTGATTGCAAAAGAAATTTTACCAGAAGGATATTCTTTTAACCTAGAAGGTGCTGCCGCGGGTCTAACAGAGAGTTTTAAGAGTCTAACAACGGCTCTTATTTTAGGGATTTTAGTAGCTTATATGATTTTAGCGGTTCAGTTTAATTCATTCATTCACCCGATTTCAATTTTAGCTGCTTTACCGTTCAGTGTGACCGGTGCGATGTTGATTCTTTGGGGCACAGGCCAGTCGCTGAATCTATTTAGCTACATCGGTTTAGTGGTGTTAATGGGTATTGCTAAAAAGAATTCGATTCTACTTGTTGAATTTACAAATCATGTACGTCACGAAGGAGAAAAAAATATTTTAGAAGCTTTAACAAAAGCCTGCCCGATTCGTTTACGCCCCATCTTAATGACTTCGGTTGCAACCATTGCAGCCGCTTTACCATTAGTGATTGGCGATAGCATCGGGCAAGAAACAAGAACACCGATGGGTCTTGTGATCATCGGCGGTACTTTGGTTTCTACGATTTTTACATTATTCGTAGTACCAAGCTTGTATCTGCTACTTTCAAAATTTGAATCTACTAGCCGCGACGAAATCAAAACATAAACAGGGAGGTTTATATGATCAAACGTGTGGTTTTCTTAACAGTAACTTTCTTGCTAGCGTCTTTCATCACTGCGTGCGCAACAACGGCGACCGTTTCTGACGGATCTCAACAGCGCACAACAGCAGCTGACCGCGCCCGCTAATATTACATTTGCTCCTGCATACGATTTCATGAACAATTGAAATCGTATGCGCGGCAATGCAATTAAATTTGTTTTATTTTCTTTTTGTTCTTTAGCAGTTTCAACCTTACGTGCCCAAATTTCGGTTGGGCTGAGAGAGTCTGCCCTGGGTAACAGTGGAGTGGCAATTACTGAATCGTCTGCTCCGTCTCATTACAACCCTGCACTTCTGTCTGAAAGACAAAAAAGTTATTTCAGTCTTACGGGAACAACGCTTACGTCGTTTAAATCTTCAACTCAAGAGACCGAATACACTTCAACTAAATTCGCACCTAACACTCTTTCAAGCAATCATGCCTTTGAATCTTACGTGCACGAATTTTCATTAGTGAATCAAATGTCTCTCGACACGAGAGTAACAATTCCCGTAGCCAACGGCTCGAGTACAAGCCACATGAGAGCTGATCAATATAATTTGGCCTATTCATTTGCTTTCAGAAATTTTCCTTTTGGATTTCAACTTGGCCTTCGTGTTAATGAGCAAAATTATAATTCCAATTATACAACAAACGACGGAAATATCGCTACCGGTGTTGATTTGGATATCGCTCAGCGCGTGGGACATTTATTTGCGGGATTTGGCGGAATTCATCAACTTGGCGCGCATTACCGTTTCGGCTATAAATACGAATCTCCGGGTATTAAAGTTTACAAAAAAACTGACCAAGACGGATCTTATTACATTTACGATAAGACAGGTAATTCATTTACCACGGGTAAATCACAAGGTTCCTTAGAAAACGAAAGCTTTAATACTCAAGCTATTATTATAGGTCATAGTTTTACAGTTGGTGATCACGAGTTTCTGACCGATTCGCGCTTTAACGAACAGACATATGAAAAAAACAAATATAATTTCTTTCAAACCTTCGGCTATAAATTGAATTTTTCGAATAAGATGCAGTTTATGTGTGGCGCATCTCACGAATTTGATACCAATGCGAATTATTTCTCAACCGGATATTCTTGGACAACCAATGCTTTACGCTCAACTATTAGCGGCTATTACGCCAAAGACGAAGGCGAAATGGAATCAGCCGGTTTTACTTTCGGTAGCGAATTTATTTATTGAAGAGCTTCGATAAATAACGTTCCGATTGTGCGTTGTAAGTTAAAGTGCGCCGAAACTAAGTTTCTTTTAAGCTGAAGATTTGATTGCCAGTAACTAGATCGCATATCAATAGCTGCGATCATATCTTTAAATTGCACATCACTGCCTTGTTCAATCTTACGAAAGATATCAGCGATGCGTGCATCAGCTTGCTGTAAGTTTTTTTGTTGTAAGCTATACACTCTCTCTAAATTTTCTAAAGCTTGATAACGTGAATTTAAACTGTACTGAACATCAGCTAGCGTAGCATCACGTTCACTACGAGTCGCTTCTAATTCTTTATTGCCTGCGCGGTTACGATACACAGAACCAGCTCCAATTGTGTAGGTCACAGAAACACCAACATAAGTGCCTCTCGATTGCGTCGGGTCACTGCCATTTGAGCGTGAATTACTATCGTTATAGCTTGCGTTTAAATCAACACGCGGGCGAAACATACGACGTTTATCGGCTTCACGCTCGTGTGTTTCAGCAGCTAAGCGGTGATTCATACTTTGAATATCAGGGCTTTTATTCATAGCTATTTGAAAAGCCTGTTCAGCATTTGCCGGAATATTTAAACCTTTACGAAGCTGATCTAAACTTTCTAAACTTGACGCCTGAGGAGCTGGTAAAGTTGTAAAATAAGTAAAATCTTTTTGCGCTTCGCTGATCCCGAAATCCACGTTCACGATCGCTGTTTGCAAATCGTTAATTCTTTGTTCAAGCGTTTTTGATTCTTCTTCATTTAGCGAAGCTTTTTTCAAAAATTCTAATTTTTTACCTAAATCAACCACGAAACTTTTTTGTTCGTAGTTTTCAACTAATCCGATGTAAGCTTCAAAAACCGAAATCGCAAAACTTCCGCGCGTATTAGGAATACGGGAGTTACTTGAATTGTATTCAGCATCGGCCGCCTGCAAACGTTCTTCAGAGGCACGTAGTGATTCAACATCAGCTCCGCCGTTATATAAATTTAACGACATACCAACGCTATTACTGCGCCCGCTTGAACGAGTTGTTCCAGCACCGTTCATTTGATTTGTTGATTGATAAGCTGAGCTTGAAATATTCAGCGACGGAAATAAATCCATGTATTGAGCTTTTTTACGGTCTTGCATAGCCTGCATACGTAAATCAATCGCCGCTGTACGTGGGTTATTTTGAATAGCGCTTTTGATCGCTTCTTTTAATCCGATCGCATAAGAAGTCGAAGCACTTAAGGTAACGTACAAAATCAGCTTTTTCATGAACACTCCTGAACTGGAGCTTGTTTTACAAGATCTATACCGCGGTCTAATCAATTCAGTTAGAACTGAGCGTCTTAACTTTAGACAGTGGGCTAAGATTTGCTGTGAGATGACTAGTCGTTATCTAAGATATAGTTCGCAGGATTTACGGCAATACCGTTTACACGAACTTCGTAGTGACAGTGTGGACCTGTAGAACGACCTGTACTTCCAACCGCCGCAATCACATCGTAACGAGAAACTTTTTGTCCGACTTGCACGAAGATTTGCGAGTTATGCGCAAAACGAGTCAGTACGCCGTAACCATGATCGATTGAAACTAATTTTCCGAACTGATCATCCCACCCAGCGAAACTGACGATACCATCTGCCGGTGAACGAACAGGTGTTCCCGGAGGAGCTGTAATATCTAAACCCGCATGCATTTTTTGACGACCGTTGATCGGGTCAATACGATAACCAAAACGTGAACCAATCGGGCCGCGGGCTGGCTGAATACTTGGTGTAGCAGCCAGTAAACTTTGGCGATCAGATAAAAGTTCCCAAAGTTCAATCACGGATTGTTCTTTTAAATTTGAATCTTTCACCGCTTGATCAATACGAATCACTAACGAGGCGTAATTCGCTGTTGATTTTTCTGAAGCCACTTCGCCCTTCATTGGATTTAGCGGAGTTTCAGTTTCAATCACCGGATCGTCTTTTTCCATATCATCAAGACTCATGCGCGGAACTGGGTCATCAACACGGGGGCCAACCTGCGAAGCCGGAAAATTTAATTTCTCCGGACGGTCTTTTAACTGAATGTCTGTAATTAATTTTAATTTGTTCGAAACATTCGTTACACGATCCATAGCTGATTGAAGCGAATCTAGTTTAGCTTCAACCACCTGGAACTGGTTTTTTAATTCGATGTTTTCTAATTTTAATTTTTTATTTTCTAACGACTGGGCTAATAATCCGAAGTAATCGATAAAGCCCGCCATTAATAACACAGCAAAAAAACCTAAGAAGAATAACGAAATTTTAAAATAGGCCACCGGCAAGCTGATCTTTTTAGTCTCGCTCTCATTACTGGTAACAAAATAAAGGGTAATTTGCTTTCGTGGTTCGCTCATGTTTTATGTTTCGCTGAAATTCAACACAAGAACAGTGACGTTGTCATCACCGCCGTGAGCTAATGCCTGCTGAATAAACAAAGGAGTGGTTTTTTCTGGAGGATTCTCATTAAAAATCTGGCACATTTCCTGATCTGTGATCATTCCGGTTAATCCATCAGAGCACATTAAAAAAATATCACCCGGAGAAACTTCACGTTCTAAAATATCCGGATACACGTCACGTTCAAAACCCACTGATCTGGTGATTACGTTTTTTCCGATCGTGGCTTTGGCTTTTTCTTCAGTTAAAAATCCCAGGCGAATTTGTTCATTAATCAACGAGTGATCTTCAGTGAGCTGCCAAACGTAAGGTTTTCTGTAAAGGTAACAGCGGCTATCACCCACGTTGGCGATATAAAGTTTTGAATCACGAAAGTAACCCATCACCATGGTTGTTCCCATACCATTGAGTTTTGATTCTTGCGCTGCTCTATCAAAAATGCGGTGTGAGGCTTCTTGGTACGCCTGCATAAGCACTTCGCGCGGAGAGAATTGTAATGCTTTTGGGTGTCCCAAAACTTCACGTACTGTTTCAACAGCCAGGGCAGAAGCGACCTCGCCCCCCATGTGACCACCGACGCCATCTGCGACAACAAAAACACCAATCCGTTCATCAATCAAAAAAGAATCCTGATTGCCGGAACGTTTAAGCCCCTTATCTGATAAACACCAACATTGAAATCTCATTCATAAACAGTGTCCTAGCGATTACTTTCCGAGTCAAACGACACAAATTAAACCAATACCAATGGTGACACTGGACCCAGGTCTAGTTCTTAAAAAATTAGACAAAAGGTCATCACCCAAACCTCAATTTCAAACGTCATACAACCGATAGTCTAGTAAGAGATTTGCTTAACTATCTGATGTCATAAGAAAAACATCAGCAAAACAAAACAAAGGTCGATATGAAAAAAGTTAATCGCCTTAAAATTTTTATCACTCTTTCTATTGCGATCCATATCGCATTAGCTACTGTGGTTTTTGTCTTGCCGAAAATTCAACAACACTTTGCTCCGGTTGAAGTGGTACTTGTGACTCCCGAAGAAATTTCAGAAGAAATCGTTAAAGACACAAAAGAACCAACTCGAATCGTTGAAACTGACGAAAAATCTGCGAACGAACAAATTAACGAAAAAGCAAAATACTTAAGTGCAAAAAATAATTCTGTTGAAAAAGAAACGATCGCAAAAACCGGCGAGACTTTTAAAAATGCTCAACAGGTAGAAAAAAAACCAATGAAGGCTTTAAAAAAATCTCAGCCTTCGTTATTCGGTGAAAAATTTAACGCTTACGATGCTCTTGCGAAAAAAGCAGGTACAGGTAAAACCGACATCAACGGCAAACAGCAGGATAACACACAAACAGCTCAGAACGGAAATCAACGTGGTCTTGAATCGACTTCGACAGATAAACTTGAGCAAGTTGAACAAAGTTTAAAAACGCAGTTAAACACTAAAGAGTACAAGTACTATGGTTACTATCAGCGCATTAAAAATCAGCTGAACCAGTTCTGGCAACCGCAAGTGAAACAAAAAGTATCACGTCTTATGACACAAGGTAGAACAATTGCCTCTGATTCGAACAACAAAGTCACTAAATTGATCATCGTGCTTAACGACGCCGGCACGTTAGTCAAAGTACAGGTCATTGGTGAATCTGGTGTTCGCGATCTTGATGAGGCCGCTGTAGAAGCGTTTAGACAGGCTGCCCCGTTCCCAAATCCTCCTAAAGGGATGGTAGAGAACGATGGCACGATTAAGATCCGCTGGGACTTCGTGGTGGAGTCCTAGAAGCCGGCCAAAAATCTCAGCCAAAAGTTGAACAATCTGCATCGTCAGATCAAATAAAGTCTTTACTCTAAATTGAATAAGTTTTATCTCTATACTCCTGAAAAAAGGAACCACTTATGTCAGGCAAAGAAATTACGTTGAAGGATCTAAAAGATCTGAACAAAGACACGTTAGACAATATCGCAAAACGCGCGCACTACTTAGCGACGCAAATGATTTTTCAAGCCAATATCCGCGAAAAAGATAAAGGCGATCCAAAAATCGGCGGTCACCAATCCGCTTCAGCTTCTGCATTACACATCATGGGTGCTTTACACCTTATCGTAAAATCTGGTTTTGATCACATTGCGAATAAACCGCATGCGTCTCCGACAGATCACTCTTACAACTACCTTTTAGATTTATTTTTAAAATCTGATTTTTCAAAATTATCTGAAGAAGAAAAAAACACAGCGATGATGGGTTTACGTAAGTATTCGAAAAACGGCGAACCGGTTTTCCAATCTTACCACTCAACTTACGATTCTGATCACCACAACTTCTTCCCGTCTGGTACAGTGGGTATTCCACCAGTTCAAGCCGGTTACATGGCTTTAGCGTACCGCTTTGCCAAAGAACACAACTACGATGTACCAGATGCACACTTCTGGGCTTTATCAGGCGACTCTGAATTCCGTGAAGGTTCAATGTATGAAGCCGTTCCAGATTTCGCTGAACGTGAAATCGGAAACTTAACCTGGATGGTCGATTACAACCGTCAATCACTTGATGGTCACCGTATCGTGAACCAAAAAATCATGGAAGGCACCGATGCTGACCGTATTGAAAAATCAATGGCAGCTAACGGCTGGGAAGTTATTCAAGTTCGTCACGGTTCTAAACGTTTAGCCCTATTTAAAAAAGCTGGCGGCGAAACTTTCAAAAAATTCTTAGAAAAAGAATTATTCGATTACGAACTACAAGCGTTACTTTTAGTTCAAGATCCGAAAACATTAAAAGCGGGAATGTTAAAAGATCATCCGCAAATCAAAAAATTCTTAGACGCTGTATCGGCTGAAGAATTATACGAAGGCTTACGTGATTTCGGTGGTCATGACATGATCCAAATCGCTGAAGCGATGTTAAAATCAAAAGAATCAAAACGTAAACCAACAATCATTATCGTTCACACGTTAAAAGGTTGGGGTTTAAAAATGGCGGCGCAACCTGGTAACCACTCGGCTTTAAATACACAAGAAGAGATGGACGAGTTACGTGCTAAACAAGGTATCAAAGGCGACACACTATTCGCAGGCTTTGATGCAAAAACTCCAGAAGCTAAATACTTACAAGCTCGCGGCGAAAAATTATATTCTGAAATCAAAGCGCAAAACGCTTTAAAAGAAAAAAATAAAAATTTCTTCGCCCAAGAATTTGAAAAACTTGGCGGCTTTCCAGAAAAATTAGACATCAACACTAAAATGGCCAGCTACCCGCACACACAATGGATGCTTGGTCAGTTAACAGCGAAACTTACTCGTATCGCTAATGCTGATGTTTCTAAATTAAATGACTTCGAGAAAAAATGGAAAACAGCTGGTGAATTGTTCATGACAATGGCGCCAGACGTAGGAACATCAACGAACTTAAATCCAGCAATGGATGGTAAGATCTTCGGTGCTCCGACGGTGACTGACGTTGAAGCTGAATTCGGCGTTAAAGATACAAAACTTCCTGACTTAGTTCCTGGCGAAGAAGAATCAGATCGTTTCTTACGTTTTGAAATCGCTGAAGGTAACGTAATGTCATGCGTGGGTTCTTTTGGTCGTATCCGCGACACATTAGGCGTACCTGTTATGCCATTAATGACTGTTTACGATTTCTTTATCAAACGCGCTCTAGATCAGTACTTCTACAACTTGTACTGGAAATCATCTTTCATCTGCGTGGGTACTCCATCAGGTGTAACTTTATCTCCAGAAGGTGCTCAACACGGTTGGAAGTCTGACTTCCAAATTCCAGGACAGATTACTTGGGAGCCGTTCTTCTGCTTAGAACTTGATTGGATCTTATGTGATACATTCAAGCGTCACTTGTTGTTAGACAATGCTGGTAGAAACGGAACTTTATTACGTCTTGTTACTCGCGGTGCCGAGCAAAAAGACATGATGAAGTACTTAAACAAACAATTACGTTTCAAAGCTTCACCTGAATCAAAACTTGCTCGCGCTGAATTTCCAGTGGCTGGTGGCGTGAACGAAGAAGAAGTAGCCGCAAAATCTGAAGCTGAAATTCATGCAGTGATCAGAGAAGAAGTTTTAAAAGGCGCTTACTACTTAATCGACTACCGTGGTTACGCTGGTTATGAACCAGGTGATAACGTTGTAAATATCTTCTCTATGGGTTCATTAACAACTGAAGCCATCAAAGCATCAGAAGATTTATTATCTCGCGGTATTTATGCCAACGTGATCGTAGTTACTTCTCCTGATTTATTATGCGGTATTTTAGCTCATGAAAATGACTACAACTACTTACGTAACGAATTAGGAATCACTTCTGATTTATACTTAAACCGTCAAGGTGATGTTGGCTCTGCAGATCTTGTGATGGCCTCTGGTCGTCGCGTACCTATCGTGTCTGTGCACGATGGTGAGCCAGGTTTACTAGATAACTTAGGTTCTATCGTAGGTGTAAGACATGAGTCATGCGCTGTACGTAAACACTCTAAGTGTGGTCGCCCAGTTGAAATCTACCACTTCCATCAAATCGATGCTGAAGCGGTTGTTGAAGCTTGCGGTAAAGTCTTATCTGAAACAGCTTTAGAAAAAGTGATCGTGAACAAACAAACGATGGAAGAAACAGCTCAAGCTACTGCTGCCGGCGAACAACGCCCGCACTGGACAGAGCTATGGCCTTCTAAAACACAAAATCAAAAGCACTAGGATTTATTAATCATGCAATTTCCTGATGGCGGTGAACTATTTAAAGCGGCAGAGAAAAAATCAGAACATCTGGTTTTCTTTGCCCACTTTTTTAAAGGTCATAAAAAGGCCTTACGCCGCCATATTGATTTCGTGAACGAACTTGGCTTTGATGCTTATGCGTTCAACCTTAAAGACGATTTAAAAGATCACCACTATGTGCCTTATTCTCAGATTTCAAAAAAATTCGGAATGAAGCACGTATTAGCTGAACAAATCGGTCATCATTTAGATTTACTGACTCAGTATAAAACTAAAATCATTTTTGCTTTTTCAAACGTGGCAGGAAGTGCGATTGAAGCGCACACGCGCCGTTTAAAAGATGGTAAAGACGATGTGGTGGCGATGATTTGCGATAGCGGCCCAGGTGCTGGCAATTTCTTTCAGTCATCATACATGCTGTTACAAGAACAAATCGGCGTAGAATCTTTACCGTTAAAACTTTTAGGCACACCGGCTGTAGCTTTTGGCTGGAGCCCAAAATTAAATAAAGATATTCGCCACGATTTAGACAGTTTTCCTGAAGGATTCCCGATTTTATCAATCCGCGGCTGGCGCGATCGTTTAATCTCGCCAACAGATATTGATAAAGTTTTTGATCACCACAAAAATTTAAACTGGAAGAAGTTATCACTTCCTGAAGCTGGGCATTTAAACGGCCTGCGCGATTTTCCAAGCGAGTACAAACCCGCTGTGGAAGATTTTTTAAATCAGTTTAGACATTAGAATTATTTTCAATGGTAAACTGACGCGAACAATAGGTAATAGCTTCCAATAATAATTAAAATCAATCCCCAAATAAGTCGCTTCTTCAATACTGGGGTATTTTCCTTACGCGCCTTTCTTAAAGCAGATATTGTTAAATAAATCCCCATTAAGATGCACGCGAGCATGAGTCCAATAAATATCCAAAAAAAATAAGTAAGTAAAAATGACATTATCTTACTTTTGTAATCCACTTGCAAATCCTCTGCAATTCAAATCATTTGATGAAGCATCTTGATCGTATTCGTTATTAGAAAATACGTTATATTTCAAACTCCCTTTTGCTGTTTTATATTGAGCTTCACTTTTACCTAATGTGCTGCGATAGCATGGCTTTTGCAAATGTGCCTCCTACTCGGAGAAAAGCACATGCAAAAAATCAAGTTCCTATTCGCCTTATTCACGTCCATTGTAGTTTCAAATTTTTCTTTCGCTGGTCCTATCGTCAATAAGCTGGGAAAAAATCCCTTTAATACACAAATTTCTCAGCTTGTAGAATCAAGTTTAGGAAAATGGTCGCAATCAGATGCACTAAATCCTTCGGTCGCGTTTTACCAAACCTTCCCCGCTCATGCGATGTTGCCATTAGATGATGTGTCGTTTGTGCCCCGTTCTGATGATACTGATTCTGTGGTCTTAACCGATTACGTGGCGATTGGCGCCCAGTCTGCCGCAGGTTCAGCTATTGGATTACGTATGGCTTTAGCTCCGCAAGAATCTCGTCTTAAAGTTTCACAATCACTGGCTGAAAGTGGTTTAGTTAAAACCGGCGATATCATTGTTTCAACAAGACCTTTCTTTGCGAACTCGTTACAGTACTTAGCGCTGCAACTATTAAACACTCACAATTCCGTGGCCGTTGTGGTTAACGAAAACGGTAAAAAATTAATTTATAACATCGACATGCCAATGGATGAAGATATGCTCGGAGGAGCCGCTTTAGGCTTTGGCCGTTCAGTTATCGATTCTCCGCATTTTACGAAAGATAATAAAAATACGATTGTTCATATCTTGCGCCCGCGACTAAGCTCAACCCAACAAACTAATTTACAAAAATGGTTAGAAAGATCTTTAAAAGTAGCCCGTGCTAAAAAAGCTTATCCCGAATTATTTTCGTTTAACAAAGATTACAATAATCCCACTTATAAAAATAACGGCGATATTTCTTTTGTCGCTGATGTTGGGCGTGTCTTGTTAGATCAAAAAATGCTAGTGTACAAAAATATTAAAATGTACTGCTCTGAATTTTCATGGGTGATGTTATCGTTAATCGATTGTAATCCAGATACAACCGCAGCCGATTTTAAAAAATCAAAAACTCCGTCATGTGTAAAAGAATACTTTAAACCCATGCAAATGTTTGGTTCGGCTTTTAGTGGTGGTAGACCGTCAGACCAAGATCTCTACGGCATGAGTGACGGCATACCCCTGCTGATGGCCCAAACCGGAGCCTCCGTGCAAACCAGCACCGAACTTATTGATTTTGCCTTACCTGGCGTTGACCATGACGCCGATGGTTTATCAAGCGGCCACAAGCAAGTTGCCGCCTCGATGGCGCCTTTAATTAAAAAAGCTAATCCTTACTTTAAGCTAATTTTAACTGAGAACCATTCTAAAATTGATGAGGCCAGATCTAAGTTAAATCCAGCGGCTCCACGCAATTATTCTCCGACGGCATTTTCAGTGCTGGCGGCAATGCCAGATACCTTAAACGGCGAAAAGACACGACAAAAGAAATTTGATTATGTAGCCACGATCAAATATTTACCAAAAGCTAAATTAAAAGATTTGCAGTTGAAATAAGAAACTACTTCGTCATCTCGGCAGCACGATTGTGCTGCTTTAAATACTCGTTCACACGCAGATAATCTTTTTCGTTATCAGCTGTGATCGGTGACGCCGCTTCGTTCATCTGCAGAACATCGTGAGACTGAATATTTTTTGTCGAAATTAAGTAATACCATTGGGCATCGCGAATAACGCCTGATGTGTAATCAACTAAATCAATACCACTTTCTTCTAAAATAATTAAATTCACGCCGCGACGACACTCTAAAAGCAGTTTAGAAAATTTCTTTTTATCGGCCTTAATCATGTTTTCTACTAACAACGCATTTTGTGTCAGAAAAGCATACGGAAACACTTTAGAATTTTCTTTAAGCCAAAATGTTAAAAGATTTTTTCCATAGTTAGCTGAGGTGTATGGATTTAAAGCGATGTAAAGCACCGTGTTCTCCATATTTGTCCAGCCGTCCATTTGCAAAGCCTCACCGCGCTTAGCACGCTCACGCTGATAGGTAAGTAAATCAGGGTAACCAAAACCTTGCGGAGGTCTTAAAAAACTTTGCGTAAGAAATTCTGAATTCGTGTAGTGATAAAGCGGATAACCCTTAGCATGTTTTTTTGAGACCGCCGAGATATCGATAGCTACGCTTTGTACGTATTTGCTTGATAGAGTGTCGCCACTTTCATAAATTTTTACGATGTGATCAACACACTTCTGGCCTAGTACATCAGCGTAAGAAGCTCTCGTTTCAGGATTTAGAATGGCTTGGCGGTATGATTCGTCTTTAGCTTGGGCAATTGAAGCCACAGCTAAAAAAGACAATAGTAATACACCTGTTAAGAATTTTGACATACCTAACTCCTATAAACGAGCTGACCGTAAAACAGCCCTCGTTCTAAGAGTTAATTCAAGTTATGTTCCTATGTAGTAAACTTAGCCTTAATACGACGATAAATCGAGGGACCAAAAATCATGGCTAACATCACGATGATTACAGCCGCAGTGCCATCACCTAAAATATGACTTAGCCATAAAGTTGAAGACATAATCACGAAAAAGAAAAACATATCCCCGCAGATCGCAATCGCCCATCCCGAAATAAAACCATGACCGGCCGCTTTTGCAACTGCACGTCCTGTCATTGGGTCTACACCGAAAGCAATTCCGATCAACGCCACAGGCCCAAGCGAAGGAGCAATGTTAACTCCTGTTTTTGCAAGTGAAGCTTTGTAATGCTCCCAGATTTCTAACATCTTATTGGATTTTTTTGCGGCACGAATTAACCACAACATGATCGGCTCAAAAACACAGGCTAAAATCACATCCGAAATAAAATATAATCCCGCGGTCACTGGCCACACGATTTCATACTTTTGCGCAAGCACCACACCGGCAGGAATTCCTCCACCGATCGGAATTAAAAATAAAGTGAGTACTTCGCGCATTTGCGAAAGATTAGCAGTCACAAAAATTACTTCTTCACAGCCACGATCAGACCTTCTTCTGTCGGAACAAAAGAAGCTGTGAAACCCGAATCCTTGAAAACATCGCTGGTCATGTCTTTCACGGTCGCTACTTGTTTATCGCTGAATTTTTGTTTTGAAGTATCTCCCCAAACAGCTCCGGCTAAAAACACATTGTCGATGAGAATCATTCCGCCTGAACGAATATTACTTTTTGCCCAGATCCAGTAATCTTTATAGGCCGCTTTATTACCATCAATGAAGATGGCATCAAACGGCCCTTGGGCTGAAAGCTTCGGTAACTCTTCACGGGCATCACCGGCCACGATCACCGCTTGCCCGCGGTCGATCCAAGGCTTTAAAGCCTGGCTAGAGAGCTCAATATGTTCAGTAGACTTTTCAAGCGTATAAACTATGCCATCTTGTTGTAATGATTGAAGAAAATACTGACAAGAAAGCCCCGTTAGGGTGCCGATTTCGACCACTTTTTTGGGCTTAATTAGGCTCACTAAAAACCCCATTAAGTGGGCTTCAGTTTGCGAAACCGAGATGCCTCCAAGGCCTAATTGATCAGCGAATTTGCGTGAAAGCTGCATCTGTTCGTTTTCAGGGCCGTAACAATTTTCAATGTATTCATACGAGGGCTGTTTATCGTGTCTCATGCCCTATTGTTTACGTCGAAAAAATAGGATTTTCAATTGCTGATCAATAGGCAAACCATTATAACTGTCAGCATGTCTGAAACATTATTAGAAGTTCAAAATTTGCGTACTCGTTACAAAACAGATGATGGTGTCATTTTCCCGGTAGACGACATCTCTTTCCGCGTGAAAAAGGGTCAAACCCTAGGCATCGTGGGCGAATCTGGTTGTGGTAAATCTCAAACAGCTCTTTCAATCATGCGTCTGATTCAAAAACCAGGCGAGATCGTTTCTGGTGACGTGCAATTCAAAGGCGAAAGCTTATTGAAAAAATCTGATGCAGAAATGCGCGATATTTTAGGAAATAAAATCGCGATGATTTTCCAAGAGCCGATGACTTCGTTAAATCCGGTTTACACAATCGGTGACCAAATTGAAGAAAGCATCAGACTTCACCAAAAAGGTTTGAACAAACAACAAATCAAAGACAAAGCGATCGAAATGTTAAAGCTTGTTGGTATTCCAGCAGCTGAAAAACGCTACCACGAATATCCGCACCAATTATCAGGTGGTATGCGCCAACGTGTAATGATCGCAATGGCCATGAGCTGTACACCGCAATTATTAATCGCGGATGAGCCAACAACAGCATTAGACGTAACTATCCAAGCGCAGATCTTAGATTTAATGCGCAAAGTACAAAAAGAATTTGAAGCCGGCATGATCTTAATCACGCATGACTTAGGCGTTGTCGCAGAAATGTGCCAAGATGTTTTAGTTATGTACGCTGGTAAAGTGATTGAGTATGGAACTGTTGAAGATATTTTCTATCGTCCTAAACACCCTTACACTCGAGGTTTATTAGACTCTGTTCCGCACTTTGAAACTGGTTCTCGCATGAAACAATTAAATACAATTCCTGGGTTAGTTCCTAGTTTATACAAACTTCCTACGGGCTGTCGTTTCCAAGAACGTTGTAAATTCGCGCAAGAAGATTGCCGTCGTGCTGAACCGAACTTAGAAAACTTACGTGGCATCCACAAAGTGGCTTGTTACCACCCAGTTCAATCTGAAGGAAATAACTAATCATGTCTGAATCATTACTTAAAGTAGAACACGTAGTTAAACACTTCCCGATCCACGGCGGATTATTTTCTCGCCAGATCGCTTCGGTAAAAGCGGTTTCAGATATTTCTTTTGAATTAAAAAAAGGTGAAACACTTGGTTTAGTGGGTGAATCTGGTTGCGGTAAATCAACTTTAGGCCGCTGCTTAATCCGCTTAATCGAACCAACATCTGGAAAAATCTTTTTCAACGGCGAAGATATCACGACTGTTGATCCAGATCGCATGCGCGATTTACGCCGCAAAATGCAAATCATCTTCCAAGATCCGTATGCTTCATTAAATCCGCGTATGACGATCGGTGCGATCTTAGAAGAGCCGTTAGTGATTCACAATCTTTACCCGAATGAAAAAGAGCGTAAAGAACGCGTTCAAGAATTAATTAAATTAGTTGGCCTTCGCCCTGAACACTTAACACGTTACCCGCATGAATTCTCAGGTGGTCAACGTCAACGTGTTGGTATCGCTCGTGCTTTAGCAGTAAATCCAGAAATCATTATCTGTGATGAACCGGTTTCTGCTCTAGACGTATCTATCCAAGCGCAAGTGATTAACTTACTTATGGAGTTACAACAAAAGCTTGGTTTAACTTACATCTTCATCGCCCATGACTTAAAAGTTGTAGAACACGTTTCTACAAAAGTAGCGGTGATGTACTTAGGTCAAATCGTTGAGATGGCCGAAGCTGATGAGTTATATAAAAACCCTCAGCATCCTTATACAAAAGCGTTGTTATCTGCGATTCCAATTCCAGATCCTAAGCCACGCCCAGAGCGCATCATCTTAACAGGTGACGTACCATCGCCAATCGCGCCGCCTCCAGGTTGTTATTTTAACCCACGCTGCCCGATGGCTACTGCTGAATGTAAGATGACTAAGCCTGAATTAGTTGAAAAAACTAAAGGCCATTTCGTTAGCTGCTTAAAGGTGTAATGTGAAATTGTTTTTATCTTTGATCGCTTTAGTTTTTTTTGTTTCAACAGCACACGCTGAAGAAACGTTAGCTGAAAAAGCTGAAGCGGTTGCAAAAAGCGTAGTTCGCGAAGTTAAAAAAGGCGCTAACCGTGCTGAAGAAGCCGCTTGCGGTAAATTAACTGGCGATAGCAAGGCTTCTTGCCTGGCTAAAAAAGCTAAAAACCGTGTTTCTGAAACAGCAGATGCTGTCACAGATAAAGCTACGGAAATCAAAAAATCAGCCGACTAACAAAACACGATTTAATATAGTTTTCATTCGAGAAAACGATAATTGTCTCAGTAAAAACCACGAACTGTCTTAAGTTGAGAAACCAAGATAATTCGTGGTTTTCGCATTTTGAGCCCTGATATCCTAAACACTGGGTCATATAGGGAGTTACTCAATGGTACGTATTTTTGGAAAAATCCAGTTCGCATTCATAGCAGCTTTATTATTCTCACTAAACACCTTTGCCGGAGGCGCTATTGCCGGTAAGGTAACGATCGTTAAAGGCCAAGTCTTTATTGTTCGTAGTGGTGAAAAAATCCAAGTTAAAAAAGACACCACGGTTTTAGAATCTGATGTGATCGAATCGCAAGCCGGTGGTACCGCCCGCATTACGATGATCGATTCAAACCTTGTTGACGTTTACCCTAAGTCAAAAGTTGAAATTGCGAAATACGTTTACAAACCTAACCAAGATCAAAAAGATGTCGAACTGAAAGTTGATTTTGGTAAAATCAAATCTACTGTTAATCAAAAATATGATGGCGCTAAAAATAAGTTCCAAGTTAAAACTCCTTCAGCTGTAGCCGGCGTGCGCGGAACAGTTTTTACCGCTGAATACGATCTTGCTAAAAAAGTTTCTCGAGTTGTTACTATCGAAGGTTTAGTGGCGGTGACTAAAATTATCGACCGCGAAAGACAAACGCCTCCGGTATTTGTGCGCCCTGATCAAGTTGTAAAAGTTGATGCTGAACAGGCAAAAACCGAACAACCTCGTGATTTAAAAGCCGATGAGCGTGAAGAGCGCAAAAAAGAAGATAAAGATTTAGGTTACCAGTACGATCCGAAAAAAGAACCAACACCAGGCGAACCACCGTCTTCAAAAAATGAATCTCCGAATAAAGATGTGCAAGCAAACCAACCTCCAAAAGAACAACCAACTAAAGACGTTGCTGATCGCCCAATGCCATCAACGCAAGATGAACCAGCTCGTCCGCCTGTAGCTAATCGCGAAATGCCGCCGGTCAAAGATCAACCGGTTAAAGAAGTTCAGGTTCGCGAACCAGTCCGCGAAAATCCGCCAATTAAAGAAGTTAGCGCCAGAGAACCTGTTCGCGAAACACCACCTATTAAAGAAATTAGCGCAAGAGAACCCGTGCGTGAAACACCTCCAGTTAAAGAGGTAAATTCTGAGCGTCGTGAACAGCCACAGACTTTACGTGAAGCTATCAAAGATGCCGTAAAAAATGCGTCTGAACGCCGCCACGAGCGTCAACAAGAGCGTCAGGCTGAACAACAAGAAAAGCGCCAAACAGCTTCTGAAGATCAGCAAGCCAAAAAGCAAAAACAGTCTGAAGACGAACAGGCCAAAAAACAGAAACAGTTAGAAGAAGAACAAGCCCGTAAGCAAAAGCAGTCCGAAGAAGAGCAAGCTAAAAAACAAAAGCAAATGGAAGAAGAACAGGCTCGTAAGCAAAAACAGTCTGAAGAAGAACAAAATAAAAAACAAAAGCAAATGGAAGAAGAGCACGCTCGTAAACAGAAACAATCTGAAGACGAGCAAGCCAAAAAGCAAAAACAAATGGAAGACATGTTAGCGGCAAAACGTAAACATGCCGAAGAAGCGCAAGCGAAACGCGAAGAAGAACAGAAAAAACGCGCCGAAGAACAACAGGCCCGTCGAGCCGAATTAGCTCGCCGCTTGGCTGAAATCGCTAAGCGCGCTGAAACAGTGATTAGACTTCCGTCTGGAACAACTGGTGGATCAACAACACCAACTTATCCGATTAACACTATTATCCCGAAACAATAATTTTATTCTGAAAGGACTTACTCGTCTTTAGGTAAGTCCAGTTTCTTTTTGCGATGATCATCTCTAACGCCTTATGATAAATTTTAAGGGTGAGGCATTTCATCTTTGTATTTCTTCTGATTCACTGTGTTTCAAACACAGCGCACGCGATTAATTTAAAATATATTAATGGCCTATACCTGCATAAAAATTGCGAATACTTTGCCCGTGAATTAAAAGACAACTGGAGCGAAGTTCCTGACGAAGAAAAAAACGATTACTTAGCTAAACTTGCTGATTGCTCAGTAGACCGGGGCCAATTAGAGTTTGCAGAATCACTTTTTAATAACTTAGATCGTAAAAATTATAAGTCTTCAATTCTAAGCCAAGCTAAAGCTAAGCTTGATCTTTCGCGCAGTGATTTTAAGCGTATCACTGACGATTACGAGGCTAAAAAACCTAAAAAAGCGACCTTTCAATATTACATTTACGTGGCTCAAAGTTACTACGAGCAAGAAGACTATGATTCTTCACTTAAAGTTCTAAGTTACATTAGCCCGAGTAAATTAACACCTTACCAAAAAAATATTATTCGTTACTGGAAAGCTAAAAACTATTTCTTAAAAGACGAATACGAAAAAACAAGCTACTTCTTAGATCTTATTTTAGATGACGAAGAAGAAACTGGTTGGGTGAAAGATGCAGCGCAGGTTTTAAAAAACGCTGTGGTAGCTAAATACCGTCCGTTTCGCGCGGTCTTGTATCTAAACGCCACGTACGATACGAATACCAATAAACAATCTATCGCCAATCGCATCAGCGAAGACGAAGTACCAAGCTCATATATCACCGATGGAACTTACCGTATTAACCCGTCTTTTGATTTTTACTTGTTAAAAAACCGCACCACGAAAAGATACGTCAATGTTGATTTAAGTTTTGCCTGGTCAAGTAAAGAAACAGCCAATGAATCTGAAACTTATTCGATTAAGTACAGAAACTCGCAAAAAACCAGTTCACGAAATACCTTTTCGTGGGATCTTGGTCTTACAAAATCGCAGACCGAATTTAAAGATTCAGCCAATGACGGATTTCTTCGTTTAGGTCTATTTCACCTTATCACAGACGACAAATTCGCGACGATCACTTACCGTTTTGCGCGTAATCTGGATTTCGGTTATAAAACAAGTCATACCGTGGCCTTGTCGGTATTTTCTGTTTACGACACCCAACTAATTTACGGAACAATTTCACAAAGCCAAACGTTCGACCATGCGGCTGATTATGAATTTGATGGCGTAACAGCTCCTTCGGCTACTTATGGAACCGTGTTTGGTAATTACGGAACAACAAGTATTGATCTGGCTCACAGTATTGATTTTACTGACGTACATTCACTGCGCACGCAGCTTTCATATTCAAACACATCTTATCAGGCTGAAAACTTACCGACCGGATCAGAATCATTAACAAATTCTTTCGGTAAGCGCAGTGACCAGACCTACAGTGCTTCACTGATTTACGCGAATCGCTGGGATGAAGAAACTAACGTCGAACTTTTTGCCACAACAATTAGAGGCACAAGTAATGGCCATCAAGGTTATTTTTATGGTGGAACTTTCAGTCACAAAAACTATACAGCTAACCAATTTGGTATCAACGTTGATTGGACTTACGAATAAGGAGCTTTGGCTATGAACGAACAAGTTAAATGGTGTTTTTACGACCCTGCGACGAAAACAAAGACGGCCGATCTAGCTACTGACGAAGCGCAAATGACGATTTTAAAAATGCGTCCTAAAGATATCAATAGCTTTTATTTTTCCAGAAGTGATGAAAGCTCGTGGAAGCCTCTAAAAATGTTAATGACATCAAGTGCTTCACCGTTTTCTGGCTTAGCACTTTTAACTAACATGTCTGATAAAGCTGAGCAGGCTAAAGTAAACACAAAACTTAAAATGCAACCTGTTGATCAAGACACGCAAGATGAAATCGAACGTACCTTTACTAACTCGTGCATCGATGCCCAAAAAACCTTAGCTGCCTCTAATTTTAAAAAGCCAACAGCTAAAACAATTGATCTGGTGCTGATGAATAAACAAGGCATGATCTTTAGGGCTTCGGCCGTAAACCCAACACCTGAAGGGTCTTTGTGTGATAAAGTTATCCCCACGCATTTCCACAATAGCGTGCTGGAAGTCGTTATTATTAATTCTCAAGCTACGAATAAATATTTTGAAAAAATTAAAATCAGCGGAAAAGTTGTAACCACAGGTAATGGCCAGTATTTAGAGTTTATTTGCTCATCGCGGGCTTTACGCGGTCAACTCATTGAAAGTTTAAATTTCTGCGAAAACCACTCTCACCGTAAAACGGCCGTGTAAAATTCGTGAAAATTAAAATCTACGGAATTATTTTAGCGAGTATTCTGTTTTTCAGCTTCACTGCGCTGAATCTGAAGTACAAAAGTATTCAAAATAATCCCGAGATTGTAGAAAACAATGTTTTTTATAGTTTTCTTTTTGAGTTTAATAACAAAATTTACGATACCTTTTTTAAAAACAAAGAAGAGCGCCAGAAAAAAGAAAACGCGTTTTTAATTGATATTGATGAAGATTCAGTGCGTGAACTGGGCCGCTGGCCTTGGTCACGCGAAGTGATTGCCACAATCTGGGATAACGCCATGAAAAATGGTGTTAAAGTGATCGCCAACGATATTATCTTTTCTGAAGCTCAAAATTCAAAAGCCGATGGCCGCCTAGAAGAAGTTCTAAAAAAATACCCCTCACAAATTATTTTAGGAACTTTCGGTGAAGGCCCTATTCTTTACCAGAACCCACCCTATCAAGATTATTGTTTTGTTGAATCTTTTCGCCGCAGTGGAGGCGATAAAATCGTAACTTTAAATGCTACATTAACTTTTGATGACACTAACTCGCAGTTCGAACAGGTTTTTTTCAGTAACGAACTTAAAGCTATTTTTGACGATCTTGATCAGCAGTTTGAAAAAGTTTATTTACAAAGTGTTAATAAAAAGTCTGTTCAAGAACTTGATGTTTATCAAAAAAATAGCTTAATCGCCGACAAAAGCCGAAATCTGGTTCAATATTGCTATCGTTGGCTATCAGAAGATGATGAATATTTAAAAAACGCAGGCCAAGAGCTTTTAAAAGCTTACGATAACACTTTAAACCGTATTCCAGGCTACGATAAACTTCCGTCGTTAAGCGATAAAGTAAAACGTTTTAAAGATGATGTAAATCAACTGCTAATTCCGCAATATGCAAGTTGGCCCGCAAACGTACACGAAATACAAACGGCAGCAGAATACACAGCCACATTTAATGCGGATTTAGATTTTGATGGAGTGATTCGCCATTACCCGCTGATTTACCGCTCTGGAAATAAAACAAACTTAAGCTTTATTCCATCGCTGGCTTTACAAACTTATCTTTTAGCAACTGGCTACCAAGCCGTGTTTTACCCAAAATTAGAAAATAACACTAAAACTATCGGCAGTGTGGTCATCAAAGATATCGAAACAGAAAAAGATGTAATGTCTTTACCGGTCGATTCAAATGGCCGTTTAATTATTAATTACTATGGCCGCAAAAATTCAATTCCCTACGTTTCAGCGCGCGACTTATTTCACAATGATAATCCTGAGATGGTTGTTCATCTAAATGGTGAACCGACAAAAGTTAAAAAAGCTGAATGGCTAAAAGATAAAGCGGCCGTTATGGGGCCAACGGCCACAGGTATCTTCGACTTACGAAACACACCGGTTGAAAAAGACTTACCAGGAGTAGAAATTCATCTTTCTGTTCTAGGAAACCTATTTGATCAGTCATTTATGCGCATTCCGGCTGACGAAGTTAAAATTTCAATTATCGTTTTATTTTTCTTAGCAGCGACTCTGGCCGGTTTATTTCTTTATTCGAATCTTTTTATCGCCTCGTTATATTTATTACTGGTTAATTATGGGCTTTATAAGACTGCTCTGCATAATTTTCAGCGCAATCTCTATTTTGAATTATTGGCACCAACGATTTTATTTACGATTTCAACTTATATTGTTTTCTTAATTTATATCTATTTCTTTGAAACCAGAAAATCAAAAGAGATTAAAAACACATTTTCTAAGTACGTTTCAAAAGAAATCGTTGAAGAAATTTTAAAAAACCAGGAAAACCTTGAGCTTAAAGGTCAGAAATTAAAAATGACGGTGTTCTTTTCTGACATTAGAAGTTTCACGACATTATCAGAAGAAATGGACCCGCAAGAATTATCTGCGATGTTAAACAGATACTTTACACCGATGTCTGAAACAATCTTTGGTACAAATGGCACTATCGATAAGTTCATGGGTGATGCGATCATGGCCCTTTTTGGTGCGCCTTTGAATTATCCTGATCACCCGAAAAAAGCCTGTATTGCGGCGTTGAAGTGCTTTGAAAAACTGGCTGAAGTTAACGAAGACTTTAAAAAACGCAATTGGCCCGAAATTAAAATCGGTATTGGTATTAACACAGGTGTCATGGTTGCAGGAAACATAGGTTCTGATCAAATTCAAAGTTATACGGTGATCGGAGATGAAGTAAACTTAGCCCAGCGCTTAGAAAGTTTAACGAAAAACTATAAGGCCCGTATTTTGATTTCTGAAAATACTTATCTTGAAGTTAAAAATGAATTTGTGGCGCGCGAAGTTGATGTGGTTCGTGTAAAAGGCAAAAACCGTCCGGTTAAAATTTATGAGCTAATCTCTATGGGAACAACTCACCCTGAAATGCCATTCTTTGATAGCTATCATAAAGCTTTAAATCTTTTTTACGATAAAAAATTTAAAGAGGCTGAAGCAGCTTTTCTAGAGTTACTTAAAATAAAGCCTGATGATTATTTATGTCAGATGTACTTAGAACGAACACAGTACAGTCAAAATAATCCTGTTCCTGAAAGCTGGGACGGCGTCTTTGACCGCCGTAAATAATAACATCTTAGAAACGTGTTAAATAAACGTACTGAACACCGATTGTGGCATCGCCATAAGTGTAATCTTCAATCGTTGATTCATTACGCGATAAGCTTCCAAACACGTTAACCGTAGTTCGTTCAGTTAAATCTTTTGAAACAGAATAGTTAAAAGCTGCAAAGTTATCACGGCGGCCTAAATCTGATAATGAATAGTTTGTAGAACCGTAGCTTGCTTTAAGTGTCGAATACGTATTTTGAAACGTTGGTAGTTCGTAACCCAGGTTGACATAAACTTTGTTATAACTGGCATTTTCGCCGTCAGCATCGTTTAAAATAAATCCCAACTCACCCAAAAGACTTTGCATACGGCCCAGTGAATATCTTAAAGCCCCTGAAAGATCGTACTTAATGGCTGTTTGGTTATCAGCTGCATCGTAGAAAGTAATTTGTGAATCGTCACGACCGATAATCAATTGCCCTTCTAAATCAAGATCTGTAGTTAAGCGTGTTCCTAAATTTTGTTTTACATAAATTAAGGCGATCGACATATCGCGTGTTTGGGTATCTGACGGTAACATGTACATACCGACATTTAAAGATGTCGTGCTTCGATAGCCATCAACTAAAGTTTTATACGGAACCGATATCAATAACATGGTCGAATCGGCCGCTTGCATCTGGTCAGTTAATTTTAATTTGTAATCAAGGGTGCGTTGGTCAGCTAAATACACCATTGGCTCTACTGATGAATCTTTATCTTGCCAAAGTTTGTAAGCGAAAAATCCACTGGCGCTAAACACATGCCCTGTTACAACATCTTCTTGCGGGGCAATGTTTAAAGCGTTGCTGTCATACATGTATCCGACAGTGTAACCCATCGTGTATTTTAATTTATCGTTTTCAAGCTGGTTTTGAATCTGAATACACTTTTCAATCATACGATCGGCACGTTTATCTTGTTCCGGATCTTTTGAAGTATCGATAGATAATTCAAAGCTGTTCATCGCCCGTTCGTAATCAGCTTTGTAAAACTGCGCTAAACCTAAATAATAATAGGCCAAAGAAACTTCTTGAATCGTATTTGCGCGGGTCACTTCAGTTAAATATTTTTCGGCCAGATCAAAATTATTAATGCGGTAATAATTTAAACCCAAAAGATAATAAATCGACTGCGTCAGCGAAGTGTTGGTTCTTAATTTTTGTAAAGTTGCTATCGAAGATTCGTAGGCTTCTTTTTTATAAAATTCATAGGCTTGTGCAAAGGCTTTACGTTCTTCTTGTTCCAGCTGCACTTCGGTTTTTGCAGGAGCTGTTTCAGCCTGTTCGATTGACTTAATTGTTTCTGGTTGTGGATTTTTAGGTTCAATACGCAAATTTTTACTGTTCACTTGCGCATTAGCTTGCAAACACAGAAGACTCAAAAAAAGAACAAGACTGTTTTTCATGTTTATCGCTCGATGATGATGTTAACTTGGGCCGGTTTAGAAATAATATTTTTGGCTGAATCACCTAACAAGTTATCATTACGATCTTTAATCGCGATAATTTGCCCGATATCGTTTTTCGGAGGGCCCGCTTGTAATGGATCTAACGGGCGGTCTTCTTTTCTGACTGCGGTATCTTTATCGACACGTTTAAATTCAACCGGATTCATTTTCACCGGTGTGCCGGGTTGTTTACCATCAAAGTTTTCTGAAGTTTCACCACGACGAACCATGACCGCTTCAGTCTGCTTATTTGATAAAGCATCTAAGCCACGAAAAATAACTTCACCACGAAATGTTGTAACCGCTGTGACATTCGTTGAACGTTTATAACTTGTCGCAAATTGGGTTCCGCGCACACCGACAACGGCCGATGGTGTTTTAATTTCAAATCTGTTTTCGTTATTATCGTATTTTTGTTCTACGTTGGTACGCACTTTACCTTCAATAAGGCTTAAGCGCACATTTTTTTCTTTGAGTTCACTGATATACTGATCAATGCGAAGTTTTGTTTCTGGCAAAACGTTGATAATGTTACGATCGCTCATCACGATTTTCGCGCGCGAATCTTTACCGGTAATGATTGTATCTTGTGGATACACTTTTGTACCGATCTTAGCACCCGTTGGTTGCTCTCTTAACTTTGCCACTTGCACTTGGCCTTTTACGATCATCATAAGGCCGTAAGTTTCCCCAGCCAAAGCCTGGAAAGCAGAGCCAAAAACCAACAAAATTAAGATTAATTTCTTCATATCAAGAGTATCACTGTATCTGAGACAAAAGTTTACTAGACCATCATCCAGAATTCACTCTGGATAACAGCTGGTCTCAAAAATCAGGGCATATACACCGATAGGAATTACATGTCGACGACCGGTAAAACATGGATACTGCTTGATGGTATCACTAAAATTCAATCGCAGCCTCTTCCTACAGAGCAGTTGCAATTAGCTATTCTAAAAATGAACGAGCGTGATTGGACGCGATTCTATGTTTGGACAGCCGGTTGGGCCAATTGGCAATTATTAAAAGAATTTTTAAATTCTGAACAACGAGAGTTTGCTCTTCCAGGCGCTCCGGTTTCTGAAGAAAACGTGAAAGCTCATATTCAAGCACAAATTCAAAATAAAAATAAGCCACCACAAGTGCCAGTTTCACATCCGGCACAAGAAGAAGATACGGTCACTAAAGGGGCTCACTGGCAACCGGCTGGTAAAGCCATGACGATGATTAACCCCGAAGACACTTATTCTGATGTAGCTAATCACATGCAAAAAGATTTTAACGGTGATCATTTAGATATCGACAATGCTCACCATAAGCCACCAGATCCATTGAATTTCAAAGAGATCAACGAAGCTTATAAAAACCGTGCTGAACGTCATGAGTTAAAAATTGAAATTTTATTGATCTCGCAAAAAGGCAAAACTTTTAAAAGTTATTCTAAGAATATTTCGCTTTCAGGTTCATTACTTGAAGATAATATTCCATTTGATTTTTACGGCGTACAGTTTGACCTGATCGTGGTTAACCGTAACCCGTCAAACCCGCAGAATGGCCGCGTACAAGTACGCGCTCAGACTGTTGGCGATGGGCTTACGCAACGTACCCGTTTTGTAAACATGACAGAGATGCAAAAGCAAAGATTAGCGAATTTGCTGAATGATTATCTCAGTCAGCAAACAAAAGTAAGAAAAATTAGTTAGGATTTTTTTCGTTCAAGATTTCTTTGATACGAACTTTTAATTTTTCGATATCAAAAGGCTTTTTGATATAATCATCAGCGCCGACTTCACGTCCCTTTTGTAAATCTTCTTCTTCAGCTGAAGCCGATAAGAAAATTAAAGGAATATGTTTTAATTCGCGGTGCTCTTTAAGCATTTGGGCTAATTCAAAACCATTCACCCACGGTAAGCCCACATCCATGATGATAAAGCTAATATCGATATCTTCATCAAGTAACGCCGTTAACTGAGGAGCATCAGCGGCTAACTTAACCTGATAGCCATCTGATTCTAAAATTCTTTTTAACGACGTTCTTTGAGTTTCTTCATCTTCGATCACTAAGATCGTTGTAGGATGAAGTTTTTGTGAAGCATCACGAAACTGATCTAAAGCCACAACTTCCTGACCGGCAATACGTTGCTTAGTCAGTTTTTCAATTTTACGAATCAGATCAGAGGTGCTTAATTTTTTTGTCATAAAACCCTATGCGTGTTGTGCTTCTAACCATCTTTCACAGTCGATAGCTGCCATACAACCAGTACCTGCCGCAGTGATTGCCTGACGGTAGATCGGATCTTGCACATCGCCCGCAGCAAAAATGCCCGGAACGTTTGTATAAGTCGTACCTGGTTTAGTCTTGATATATCCCACCTCATTTAGCTCTAGCAGTCCATGAAAAAGCTTCGTATTAGGCTGATGTCCAATAGCTACGAACAGACCTTGCAGGTTCTTAGTCGTAACGTCACCCGTTGTAGTTGATTTTAAACGAAGACCAGTTACAGATTTACCGTCACCTAAAACCTCTTCAACCACTGTATTCGGGATGATTTCAATTTTAGGGTTAGCTTTTGCACGTTCGAACATAATTTTAGAAGCTTTGAAGTTTTCGCTTCTGTGAATGATATAAACTTTAGTTGCAAAACGAGTTAAGAAGTTAGCTTCTTCCATCGCTGTATCACCACCACCAACTACAGCAACTTCAACGTTTTTGAAAAATGCGCCATCGCAAGTTGCGCAAGCTGATACACCACGGTTCATGTATTGTTTTTCAGAAGGAAGACCAATGTACTTAGCCGATGCTCCCGTAGAGATGATGATTGATTTTGTTAAGTGAACTTCATTACCCACATGAACTTTGTAAGGCATAGAAGATGTATCAACTTTAGTTACGTTACGAGTGATGTAACGAGTACCGAAACGTTCAGCTTGTTTACGCATTACTGCTACAAGTTCAGGGCCAGTTACTCCGTGAGCAAAACCCGGAAAATTTTCAACTTCAGTTGTAATCATTAACTGACCGCCGGCTTCTTCGCCTTCGATCATCAGTGGATTTAAATTAGCACGTGCCGTGTAAACAGCTGCTGTTAAGCCTGCTGGGCCCGAACCTACGATAATTACATTTTCAACTTTTTGCGTCTCGCTCATATTTTACCTCGATAAATTCTACTCAAAGATGGTAAAGTCTATCGAATGGAATTGATAGGCAAAAGAGATAACGCTTATTGGTTAATTTAAAGAATCTATCAGCTGGCTTGCTACATTTTCAGCAGACTCAGCTAGGCCCTGCTGACGAGGCCAGCTATGCGCTGGAAGCATATCAGTTGCAATATAACCCGGAGAAAATAAGTTGATTTTAAATGCCTGTTTATTGTCAGGCGTATTTTCTGCCTGCAGAGTGGTGATTAACCCTTTTAAAGCGTGTTTAGCCGCACAGTAGCTAGCAGCCCCAGGATCTGGTTTATTTTCAGCAATCGCTGATCCCACCACGACAAATTTCTTTAAACTCGGAACTGAAATGCGCATTAAGTGATGCAACAGTTGAGCTGGAAATAAAAAGCTCACTTGTAAAGCCCACTCATGATCAGACCATTTTTTATCTTGAAAATTGCCGTAAGGCCCACCCGCCGCAAAATAAATAATTGTGGTCGGGTTAAAATTAATAATTTCCGTAATGAATTCCGAAGAAAGCTCTTTTGAAAAATCATATTTCAAAGATTTAAAATTTCCTTCACCGATTTTTCGCGACACTAACATAAATTCTGCCGCAGGATATTTTTTAGCGAGCGCTTCATAGGTCGCCCATCCTAGCCCGCGGCTAGCTCCCAACAAAATAAATTTGTGTGATGCACGATCTTCATTCATACTTTTCTTATATGCCAACTCTTAAAATTCCACAAAAGAAACTTGAGCTGAATGTCGAATCAGGAAAAAACCTGATGGACGCACTCATCGAAGGTGGATTACCGGTAGCTTCTAGCTGTTTAGGAGAAGGAATTTGTTCAAAATGCGCCGTTAAAATGACGCCCCAGGGAACAAGAAACGAACTAGAAATCCGCACTATGGAGCGCAACAAACAACCCGATACGATGCGCTTATGCTGCCAAGTGTTTGTTGAACACGACCTGATTGTTGAAACAACTTACTGGTAAAATTATTTAACTAAACGGATGTAGTTAATTTCGATACCTTGCTTGGTAAAGATTTTTTCAAAACCAGTGGCAAAGTTTTCTTCTTTGTATTTGTTATTTTCAGAGTACAAATTCAAAGTTTGAAATTCGACTTTGTATTTAGAAGCTTTGATTTCTTCTAAAGCCCATAAGAAATACTCTCTAGAATCAGTTTTAAAATCTAAAAAAGATCCTGGACGTTGCATTTCATAGATCCAGTCTAAAATAATTCTGTTCACCACACGGTTTTTAGGTTTGTACGGTGATGTCCACGGGTCTGGAAAGTGAATAAACACGTTATTCACTTCGCCTTTATCGAATAATAAATCTAAGTTGAAAGCATGATAGCGGCAGATCGCTGCATTCTTACAGCTGGCTACTTTTGCACGACGAATACTTTGAATTAACGGTTTATATTTTAATTCTAAACCCACTAACAAACGTTCAGGATGTTTAATCGCCCAGTGAGCAAAGTGATTACCTGCACCTGTTCCAATTTCTACATCAAGAGGCATGTCATTACTTACTTTAAAAACTTTTGAACGCCATTGGCCTTTATTTTCAGGCGCGCGCTCTTCGTTAAAGGCGATGTCTTTATATTCGTTATCTAACGCTAAAGAATATTCAGTAGGACGTGGTAACGTACGAGTTAAATTAACCTCAGGACGCTTTAAGACCTTAACGGTTTTGAAGTAATCGTCTTTTTCTTGTCTTGATTTAGGGGTGTTTTGTAAAGCTGTCTCGCTCATAGCAAGACAGCTTTATGGCATAACAGAACTAGGCTGTCTTCTTATTTTTGTCGAAAAGCATACTTACAGAAGACTTTTCAAACTTATGAAGACGGTCAATTTTAGGTGTATAGCTAATACAACGGTTACGGCCTTGGTGCTTAGCTTCGTATAAAGCAGCATCGGCTCTACGCACTAACTCTTTGCCGGTAATAGTTGTCGTCGGATCGCCATCGTAAGTGGCAAAACCGATTGATAAAGTTAATTTAATTGAATCCGGGCCTGAGCTAAATGTGTGCTGCTCGACACGGTTTCTTAACTTTTCACAGAAAAATTCAACGCCCGAAAGTGGAATCTCTGACAACACGATTAAAAATTCATCACCACCGTAACGAGCAGGAATATCCACCGTACGTGTGTTTTGGCGAATAATCTTACCCACTTCTGATAACACGAATGAACCAAATAAATGGTCATGGCTATCATTTACAGATTTGAATTTATCCATATCAATCATGATCACTGTCACCGGACGGCTAAAACGTTGAGCACGTTCGATTTCAAACTCTAATTTGTTATAAAGTGAACGTGTATTGAATAACCCTGTAAGATCATCGATCTCGATCATCTCTTGAAGTTTTGCATTCGACGCGATTAACTCTTCTTGCATATCACGCATACGTAATTGCGTACGCACACGCGCTAAAAATTCCATAGGAACAAACGGAGAACTAATAAAATCAGAAGCCCCAAGATCTAAAAATTGTGTGATTTTTTCAGTCGATGGATTTGTTGAAACCACCATGACCGGAACTTTCTGAATTGAAGAAAATAAATTGTTCACAAAGTGAAAGCCATTACCTTCAGCAAAATCAGGATCTAAAATCACTAATTGTGGGCGAATAAAGTTAAGCGCTTCGGTCGCCTCGCGCTCAGATGTAAAGCCGTGAACGTCATAGCCTTCCCAACGAAGGGGTTCAGCCATTAATTCAAGCGTTGTTGGGTCTTCATCAAGTACTAGGATGGGCCTCTGTTTTGGGTCCTTTTTCATAGATAATTTATCGGCAAAAAAATGATCTTTCTAGAGACAAACCGCACCATTTTTTCGCAGTTTTTTAACACTTCTTCTCATTATGAGATTTTAGATATAGTGTTAGGTCTTGCCGGAGGCTAGCAAAGACAATGAAACACACTGAAATCGAATCAAAATGGCAACAGGCCTGGACTAAAGCTGAAGCTTATAAGGCCGACAACAACTCGACTAAACCCAAATACTACGCCCTAGATATGTTCCCGTATCCGTCTGGGTCTGGTTTACATATGGGTCACATCGCCTCTTACACACCGACAGATATTATTTCTCGTTACAAACGTGCAATGGGTTTCAACGTTCTTCACCCGATGGGTTACGATGCTTTCGGGCTTCCTGCTGAACAGTACGCGATTCAAACTGGAGTTCATCCTGCGATCACGACTGAAAAATCGATTCAAAGTTTTCGTTCAACTTTACAACGTTATGGTTTTAGCTTTGACTGGTCTCGCGAAATTTCAACAGCTGATCCTAATTACTACAAATGGACTCAGTTTATTTTCTTAAAACTTTTTGAAAAAGGTTTAGCTTATCAAAAAGAAGTTCCTGTGAACTGGTGCCCGGCTTTAAAAACAGTGTTAGCCAATGACGAAGTAATCGATGGTAAATCTGAGCGCGGTGGTCACCCGGTTATCAGAAAACCAATGAAGCAGTGGATGTTAAAAATCACTGACTACGCTGAACGTTTATTAAATGACTTAGATAAAATCGACTGGCCAGAGCGCACAAAAGAGGCGCAACGTAACTGGATCGGTAAATCAGAAGGTGCGATCGTAAAATTCAAAATCAAAAACACTGATTCTGAATTTGAAATCTTCACAACCCGCCCAGATACAATCTTTGGTGTGACATTCATGGTGTTAGCACCAGAACATCCACTAGTGATGCAATTAGTTTCGCAAGGCCAAGCTAAAGCTGTGGCTGATTACATCGAAGCTTCAGCTAAAAAATCTGAAGTCGATCGTAAAGCCAACACTGAAAAAACTGGTGTTTTCACTGGTGGTTATGCGCTAAATCCTGTCACTGGCGTTGAAATTCCGGTGTGGATCGCTGATTACGTGATGATGGATTACGGAACTGGTGCGATCATGGCAGTACCTGGTCATGACGAGCGTGATTTTGAATTTGCGACATTATTTAAATTACCAATCGTTCGAGTTCTTGAATCAGACACTGATCTTCCGTTTACGGGCGAAGGTAAGTTAGTTAACTCACAATTTTTAGATGGCTTAACTAAAACTGAAGCGATCAAAAAAATGATCACTCACCTTGAAGAGAAAAAATTAGGTAAAAAACAAGTTCAGTACAAACTGCGTGACTGGTTATTCTCGCGCCAACGTTACTGGGGTGAACCGTTCCCTGTTTATCACGAGAACGGCCAAATCAAACCAGTTCCAATGAATGAGTTACCTGTTTTATTACCAGAAGTAGCGAACTATGAACCTTCTGATAAAGGTGAAGCTCCGCTAGCCAACAACAAAGACTGGGTTAAATACGGAAACGGCACGCGCGAAACCGACACGATGCCGGGTGCCGCTGGTTCTTCTTGGTATTTCTTGCGTTATGCTGATCCACATAATTCTTCAGCTCCGTTTTCTCCTGAGGCCATCAAATACTGGCTTCCAGTAGATCTTTACGTGGGTGGTGCTGAGCACACCGTGGGTCACTTATTATATTCACGTTTTTGGACTAAAGTTCTTTTTGATGTGGGCTTAATTTCAATCGACGAACCGTTTAAAAAATTAGCTCACCAAGGGATGATCTTAGGACCAGATGGTGAAAAAATGTCAAAATCTCGCGGTAATGTTATTCCTGCGGATGAAGTGGCTAAAGAAACTGGTGTAGATGCTTTACGTTGCTACGTTTGCTTCTTAGGGCCAATGGATAAAGACAAACCATGGGCAGAAAACGGAATCGAAGGCGTACGTCGTTTCTTAGACCGTCTTTCTCGCTTAGCGGTAAACGATCAAACCGGCGAAAACATCGCAACTGATGAGGCATTACCGGCCGAAGTCGAAAAATTATTACACAAAACGATTAAAAAAGTTTCGCAAGACATCGAAGCAATGAATTTTAACACGTGCATCAGCTCAATGATGATTTTTGTGAATGAATTATACAAACACGAATGCCGCTCGAAAAAAGCGTTATTGCCATTAGCCCAATTATTACAACCATTTGCTCCGCATACGGCTGAAGAATTGTGGCATTCAATGGGTGGCACAGGTTTAGTTGTAACAGCTCCATGGCCTAAATTTGACCCGGCACTTTGCCAGGACGACACGGTTACAATGGGCGTTCAGGTAAACGGAAAAATGCGTGGCACGGTAGAACTAGCTATCGCTGCTGACGAGGCTACAGCGGTCGCTGAGGCGCTAAAAATCACGACTGTAACGGCAGCTCTTAACGGAGCTCCTCCAGCGAAAGTGATTTACAAACCAGGCAAGATTTTAAATTTGATTGCTGGCAAGTAGTCCGGCAAATAATCGACAAATAATTTATTGCACCCCCTCAAAAATTCTGTATAAAAAAGTTATAAATTTTTTAGGGGGTTCTTCATGGAAACAGTTCCATCAAATACTTCAGGTTTACAAACTTTCGCGCACGCTAAATCGGCTTCATGGAGCCCCGAAAAAAGTGCCGCTCTTTACGGTATCAATAACTGGGGTAACGGATATTTCCGCGTTAACTCTAACGGTAACGTTATTGTAACTCCTCACGGCGAAAAAGGCCCTTCAGTTGACCTTTACGAATTAACTCAAGAATTACAAGATCGTGGTATTCGCGTACCAATCATGATTCGTTTTCCAGATATCATTAACCGCCGCGTTCAATTGATTCATTCATGCTTTCAAAAAGCGATCGCCGACCACGCCTACAAAGGCCAATTCTGCGGTGTTTATCCAATTAAAGTGAACCAGCAACGTCACCTAGTTCAGGAATTAGTGCGTTTCGGTAAAAACTGTAACTTAGGTTTAGAGTGCGGTTCTAAACCAGAACTTTTAGTTGTTCTATCGTTAATGGATAACAAAGATGCGGTTATCGTTTGTAACGGCTTCAAAGATGCTGAGTACATCGAGACAGCCTTATTAGCGCAAAAATTAGGTCGCAAGATCATCATCGTTGTGGATCGTAAAGATGAATTAAAAATCATCATGGATTCAGGCAAAAAATTAAACATCAAACCAAAAATCGGTTTCCGCGCGAAATTAAACACGCAAGGTGCTGGTAAATGGGTTGATTCTGCGGGCGCTCGTTCTAAGTTCGGCTTAACAGCAGCAGAAATCGTTGAGGGTGTTGAAACTCTTCGTAAAGCAGACATGCTTGATTGTTTAGAACTTCTTCACTACCACATCGGTTCACAAGTTCCTTCAATTCAATCTATTAAATCTTCATTAAAAGAAGCGGCTCGTTTCTACGTTGAGTTAACTAATTTAGGCGCAGGCTTAAAATACATCGACGTGGGCGGTGGTCTTGGCGTTGACTACGATGGTTCTGGTCACTCAGATTCATCTGTAAACTACTCTGAACAAGAGTACGCGAACGACGTTGTTTCTACGATTCAAACTTTATGTGATGAAAAAAACATTCCTCATCCAAACATCATCACTGAATCAGGCCGTGCGTTAGTTGCGCATCACTCGATCTTAGTTTTCAACGTGATGGGCGTAAATAATCTTTACCGCCAGCAACCACCAATGCCTGCCACTAAAAAAGATCCGTCAATCATGCAGGATCTTCAGTACATTTATGAAAAGTTAACTCCTGAAAATATCAACGAGTGCTTCAATGATACTATGCAGGCTAAAACTGAGATCTTAAATTTATTCACTTACGGTGTATTAAATTTAACTCAACGTGCTTGGTGTGAAAACATGCACTTCACAATCGCAACTAAGATGTTAGAACTAGCGCGCAGAACTCCAGATTGCGAAGACATCGTTGAACAATTACGTGAAGAATTATGCGATACATACTTCTGTAACTTCTCATTATTCCAATCCGTTCCAGATTCTTGGGCCGTAGGTCAGTTATTCCCGGTTATGCCAATTCATAACTTATCAAACGAGCCTCACCACGAAGCTACGATTGCTGATTTAACTTGTGACTCTGACGGTAAGATCGAAAAATTCATCGACACTGAAACTGGCGAATCTAAAAAAACTTTACGTATTCACCCGTTTAAAGAAGGTGATGCCCCTTATTTCTTAGGCGTGTTCTTAACAGGCGCGTACCAAGAGATCTTAGGCGACTTGCATAACTTATTCGGCGATACAGATGCGGTTCACATCTCTATCCACGAATCTGGTTACACCGTAGATCACTACGTACCAGGCGATACAGTGACTGAAGTATTAAGTTACGTTCAGTACGGCAGAGCTGAAATGGTTGATAGCGTTCGTCAGTACACTGAGGAATCTATCGCCGCAGGTAACATCTCAAAACAAGAAGCCAAAGCGTTACTTAAACACTACGAAGAAGGCTTATCTGGTTACACGTACTTAGAAGAGATGGAATAGTTTCTAAAAAACATTTAGAACCGATCGAAGGGAGATGGAAACATCTCCCTTTTTTTTATTTGGTCATCAAAATGCAAAAGCGAAATGGGCTTACTCCATTTCGCTTTTTTTATGTCACAGACATCCGACTGACGAGGAAGGAGTCCGTATGACGAATTTTAACACCAACCATGTTAAATATCGGAATTTTAAGCGAAATCTGAAGTATTACTTACGGCTAGTTTTGTTACTCATCGAGATAATAAGACGTATTGTCGATTTAATGCGGTAGGAACGCTAGACTTTTTCGTTTGAGATCATCTTACGTACGTTATGACTTTAACGACCGTCACAGGAAAGAGTGACCATGAACTTAACCGTGTGACTGCGGTTCTGCGTGGAGTGGAGTAAGCACTTTTATTCAAATAAAAAAACCCAGAGCTTTCACCCTGGGTTTTCAAATTTATATTTTAAATTTTATCTTCGATTACTGTTTATCGAAGAAAGTAGCGCGTGTGAATGAAGTCACATCAACAACTGAACCGATACCTAAATCAAGGCGGCTTGAGTTGTTAGATAAGTTTAATAAGTCACCATCGTTAGTTAAACCGATTAAAGTGCTGTTAGCTTTTTGTACGCGTTTAACATCTGCATCAACAGTGATGTTGTTAGCCGCTACAACTTTACCAGTAGAACCTTCGCAAGAGATTTTAACAACACCAGAAGAAGTTTTTACGTAAGCGTAGTTTTTCTCTGGAGCGTAACCTTCTGGATAGATAACTGATAATGCGCCACCAACAGAAACTTCGTTAGCTTGAGTTGGGTTTTCGCGTTTATCACAGAAGAATTTAACTTTGTTTTTCTCGATACGAGCATTCCAAGTCCATGCGAAGTAGTAATCAACTACGTTAGAACGAGTTGCCACGTTATCGTTGTACTCAGAAGAAGTTGGAGAAGTTTCACCTGTCGGGAAAATCTTAACCATCGGTAATGTTTTATCTTCTGGTAAGAAGATTAAACCCATTTTGCTTTTTGCAAATTGGCCGTGTTTTTCAGTCGAACCGATTAACTTAGCAGATTTTAAGTTTGAATCGATTTGGTAAATTTCGCGGTCTAAAGTTAAAGCTAAGAAAGCTTCTTCTTTGTTGATTTTAACCGGAGTTTGGAAAGCTTCAGCAGCGTAGATTAAAGAAGACGCTTGAGCTAAAGCACGGTGTGCCGGGTGAATATCTTTACCGTAAGCACCAAGTTGTGCGTAAGTTTCAACTGTTACAGCGTATGAACCTGCATCAGAGATTTTTTTATCACAAGCACCGTTAAGACCAGCACGAGGACCTTGAGAACAAGTTACGTGTGGGTAGCCTTCGATGTGACGAGCTTCGTGCATAAACACAGATGCTAAATCAAGCGGAGTAAATGCAGGAGTTAAAGCCATAGGGCAAACGTGCATTGTGTTGTTATGGAAAAAACCGTAAACGAACGCGATCACGCCAGTTGGGCAAGATGATTCGATTTGAAAAGTTTTAACTAAGTTAGTTGTGTATTTGTACCAGTCACCAGCAAAAGTTCCTTTGAATAATTCATCAGAAGAATTCGTCATTGGTTGGTTGAATTGAACTTTGCGGATGTAGTGAATACCTGCAAGTAAGTGAGCTTGTTGAGAACCATCGTGGCAATATTCTTTACCAGATAAGCTTGCGAATTGTTTAAAGTCTTTCGCGATTTGAGTCATGTCAGCTGCAGAAATACAGTTACCTGCTGATGGCTGAGTTGGCTCTTGTGGAACTGGGCTGATGCCGATTTGAGCTTGCGCAGTTAAAGATAAACCTAACAATGCTGCTACTAAAAATTGTTTCATGTGACTGCCCCCCTTGGTGTCGCGAAAGAGTTGACCCCAAAATGGAACCAGTTTCAACAAGAAACCGTTAATTATTTAGAAATTTCTTGCAATTTATTCTGAGCGTAAATTTTAAGGCTCGGGTCCTTAACTGTCTTCGCAATTAACGTGAGCTGATCTAAAGCTTTTTTAGCAGCTGCGGCGTCATTACCACGAGCTAAATCAGCTAATCTATTAATCGCTAATACACGTAAAGCGCGCTCTTGCACTTGCTGCGTTTCAGCCAGGCTATGTGCCTCCGGCTTACCATCAAGCTTAATCGGGCTTAACGCCAACACCGTCAAATCGCCTACGTTAGCGTAGCCAGCAAAACCTAATAGGTAAGACGCTAAAACGCGCTCGTTGATATTGGGAGATTTTGTACGAGCCAAAACTGACAACTGCTTAAATTGAGCTGGCGTCATCTTAGCCGTTAACTCTAAATAACGTTGCTGCATCTGCTCTTCATTCACGTTGTACTGATTCATTAATACGACTTCAGAATCAAACCACGCTTTAAATTGCTCTGGTGTTGCCGTCGAAGCATCGATAACCGGAGCTGTTTGCAATGCCGCAGTCGCTGAAGCTGCATGAGCTTGAGCGGCTCCTGCAAAACCACCTGGTTTTCCAGTGATTTTAGCAACACCCGCCTGCGCTGCTTGAGTCACAGTTTTAATTTCATGCATCGGTGTACGACCAAATAAAAACCAATCAATCAGCGCAAGTAATGCGACCAAAATAATAAAGCCAAAGAATAATTTTTTATTAAACCACTCACTGGAAAATTTCATATTTTACCTCGGCCCAGTATTCAAAGGCCTTTAAATCTTCGGGTGTTCCCCACTGAAAAAATTTATTAATTTCATAAGCATGAACTTTTAAATCACTACGCACATTCATCAAAGCTTTCGCGGCCAACGAAGTAAAATATTCGCCATTCCAACTTAAGTTTTGTTTTTGCTGTTCTATAAGCGCTTCTTTTAAAAGTTTCGCTGACTTAAAATAATACCCGCCCGTTGAAGCAAAATCGTCTTCACGATTTTTCGAGAAACATTCTTTTTCTTTAATATCAGAAATGATGTGACCTTCAGTCTTAGCGTAGCAGTACATGTTTGCTGTTAAATAGTGCGCATGAAAACCACGGTAACCGACAAAACACATGTCAGAATCATTTTTACGAACGAAGTTTAAAAAATCTTCAGCGTGCCACTCGTGACCGTAATCACAGTAAGTTACAAACACCGGGTGGTGATCAGGAATTAATTCTAACCCCGCAATTACGGTTTTCATCGGGCCGCCGTTATTCACAGCCACTGATGCAAACTGCACGTCTTGTCTTTCAGATTTAATAAAAGAAAAATGTTTTTCAGAATAATCTTCGTTATTCACCACACAAACGGTTGGCCAAGATTTCGGAAACAGATCAAGCACGCGCTTAATCATGGGTTTTCCTAAAACACTAACGAAGGGTTTTGGTTCAGAGTAGCCCGCCTGTTTAAAGCGGACTCCGCGTCCGCCCATGGTAATTAATACTACGGGGCTACTACTGGGGCTTTCCAAGAAACTAGCCTACTGCCGATTTCGCATCAAACGCATCACGTACTGCTAAACCGATGTTAATTAATAACGTAAGCGTAATAATTAACGCCGCAGACGGATACCATACTAACCATTCAGCTGTCGTAAAGTATTTTTGCGCTTGTTGAAGTAACTCACCCCAACTTGGAGTTGGAGCACGAAGACCTAAACCTAAATAATCTAAGAAAGATAAAATCGAAATATTCGCAGCGATATCAAACGGCGAAAATGTTACTACCGGAGTAATCGCATTCGGTAAAATGTGTTTGAAGATCACGCGGTTATCAGATGAACCTAAAGCTTTCGCCGCTTCAACGTATTCACGTTTGCGAAGTTGTAAGAACTGCGCACGCATGTATAACGCCATTTTTGTCCAATCAAATAAAGCTAAGAATAAAACTAACACTAATAAGTTCGGCGTAAAAATCGAAATGATTGTAATTAAGATTAACGTCGTCGGCATTGTTTGCACGATCTCAACCGTACGCATACCGATAAGATCGACTTTACCACCGTAGTAACCAGCTAAAGAGCCGATCACGATTCCCACAAGATACGCAGAAATCCACGCACCTAAAGCAAAAATAAACGAATAACGAAGACCGTATAATAGACGAGTTAAAACATCGCGACCACGATCGTCAGTACCCATTAAGTTGTGTTTTGTCGGAGCAGATGGGTAAGATTCAACAGCTGTGTTTGATTCAAACGGGTCCCATTGAACTAGCGGCCATACAGCCCAGTCACCGTCTTTAAATTCTAAAGAACGGTAATCCATGACATAGATATCATCACGGTTAAAAATCGTCGGATGATAATCTTTAAAAAGCGGAACATAAATTTCGCCTTGGTATTTCATAATGTGTGGTTTGCTGTTCGCCCAAAATTCTGCCGTGAAGCTAAAGAAAATTAAAAGCAACACCATCCAAGATGAAAATACCGCTAATTTATTTCTTTTAAAACGGCGGTAACGTTTTAAAGTTAATTCATTTGTAATAATTCTGTTTTCAATGATGTCCATCTTATGCACCGCTATTTGAAGTCAATACGTGGATCAACTAACACGTAGATAATGTCGCTTAAAATATTTCCGACAAGTAATAATAAAGCAGAAATAAAAGTTAATCCCATAATCACGTTGTAATCACGGGCAAGAATAGAACTATAACCAAGAAGACCGATACCATCTAAGTTAAATACTGTTTCAATAATTAATGAACCAGCTAAGAACACACGTAAAAAACCACCTAAACCAGTTGCTACCGGAATAAGAGCATTACGTAAGGCATGTTTATAATAAACTTTTGTATCAGTTAAACCTTTAGCGCGTGCTGTACGGATGTAGTCAGACTTGATGATATCTAACATCGAGTTACGCACTAACATTGATAACTCAGTGAAGTTACCAATCATGTAACAAGTTAAAGGTAATACGAAGTGATAAGCACGATCGCCGATTTTAGCTAATGTCGAAAGATTGTCGTAATCATCAGATTTGATTCCGCCGATTGGAAACCAGTCAAAGTAAGATCCACCGGCAAACCAAACGATCAAGAAGATACCCAACACCAGCGGAGGGATCGAGTACGTGACGTACAACAAGAACCCCGAAATCTGGTCAAAAGCAGATCCCGCTTTAATAGCTTTTTTCACCCCAAGAGGAATACAAACCAAGTAGGTCAAAAAAAGTGAAGCTAAACCAAATGATAATGAAACTGGAAATTTTGAAGAGATCACATCGATCACCGGCTCTTGGTAAGAAAAGCTATCGCCGAAATCGAACTTAGTAATATTTTTAAGCCAGATGAAGTAACGCTCATGAAGTGGTTTATCAAAGCCGTACTGCTTTGCTAAATTATCAAGCATTTCTTGAGAGACACCCGTTGAACGACCGCCATCACCGCCACCGCCCATGCGAATTTTTTGCATCTTTTGTTCAATCGGCCCACCAGGAGCAGCATTGATAATCAAGAATGTAATTAAAGTAATACCGATGAAGGTAGGAATAGCTAAAAGAATACGTCGAATGATGTAAACGAACATGACAGTCTTATACTGGCCATGTTTTGCGAGCGCAAATCATTTTCAATTATTTAAGCAAATTTCAGGACAAACCATTGTGTGTTTCGGGACAACTTTTAAACAACAGTTTCACTCTCAAACAAAAAAACCCAGAGTTTTAAGACCCTGGGTTTTTAATTTTGATAACTAAGTAATTTCTTCACCCTTATCTAGAGCTGCGCTAGCAGCTCCTTTAGAATAGGGTTTGCCGGAGGCAAATCAAAACAAGAGACAAATAGTTCACCGAAAGGTGAATTATTTCGTCGCCGACCACCAAGCACGGAAACCGAAGTCGTATTTAAACGTATCGCCTGGAGCTTTCACTTTATTCGACATACCATAGTACTCATATTTACGGTTGAATAAGAATACGTAAGGAACATCGTCAGCGATTAAACCGTAAGCTTTTTTGAAAATCGCAGTACGTTTTTTAGGATCTAATTCCTGACGACCTTCATCGATTAATTTATCAACTTCTGGATTCGAGTAAGTTCCGTAGTTAGAACCACCTTTTGAAGCTGAAGACGAGTGCCAAATTTGTTTTGGATCACCTTCAACATCGCCGCCGCCCCAGCCCATGGCCCAAAGCTGCATTTGACGTTCATCAACGTTTTTAATGAATGTATTCCACTCTAAAAGTTTTAATTCAACGTCGATACCTGCTTTTTTGCAGTCTTCTTTTACGATCGTCCATTGTTTTTCAGAGTCTTTATTAGCGTAAATGAAAGAAAGTTTTAATTCTGTCTTTTTACCGTTGATTGTTTTTTCTAAAACACCGTTTTTATCAGCATCAGCCCAACCAGCTTTAGTTAATAATTCTTTAGCTTTAGCAGGGTTGAATTCGATTGGTTTACGGTCTGGAGATTGAGCTGTACCAACTGGAACCGGAGAAGTTGCTAAGTGATTTAAGTTCTCAGCAAATTTTTTGTTCATTTCAGCGCGATTTACTAAGTGAGCAAATGCTAAACGAACATTTTTGTCAGCTAAGATTGGATCTTTAAAGTTGAAACCGATGTAGCCATATGATTTAGGCATATCGTTTTTAACCGCTAAAGCTACGAATTTCTCAGCAGTAAATTTAGGTTTGAAAGGTTTGCCAGTCGCTTTTAAGTAAGCGTCTGTAGCTTTGATCTCAGCGTAATCAATATCACCTTTTTTAAGACGCTCAACTAAGATGTTATCGTCTTTAGTGAAACGGAAATTGATTTGGTCAAAGTTAAACATGCCTTTTAAGTGAGGCACATTCCAGCCGTACCATTTATCGTTACGTTTAACGACGATCATTTGGCCTTTGTCATACTTTTCTAATTTGTATGGACCAGCACCAACGGCTTCTTTTTGCATTTTCACAGATTTGTTAACATCACCGTAAACAGATTTAGGGATGATAATCATACCGCAAAGCGAGTTTAAGTTTTGGAAGTATTTTTCAGACGCCGTAAATTTCACAGTGTGCTTGTCAATCACATCAACTTTCGAAATTTTTTCGAAGTATGGAATTGAATTCAAAGCTTGGTGTCTTGGTTCGCGGATAGCATCTAAAGAAAATTTAACGTCATCAGCAGTTACAGGCGTGCCATCATGGAAAACAGCATCTTTTCTTAAGAAGAATGTAAACGTTAAACCGTCTTTACCAACTTCCCATTTTTCAGCTAAACGTCCCTCAAAAGCCCATGTGTTGAAGTTATTCGCACACATAGAATCTTGCACGTAATTGTTAAAGTATTGGTTATAAACGTCGCCACCCATAATCGGATGTAAGCTTTCAGGCTCAGCATCGAAGTTATAGTTGAACGTACCGCCTTTAGGCGCAGACGCGTTTAAATTTACCGCGTGGGCAACAGAAGTTAGTTGAATCATAACTGCTGCTGTAGTGATTAGTTTTAAGAATTTCATGTGAAAACATTCCCCTTTCAATTCGTTAGCTAGATTAATGCCTTGTAATCAGCGTTCAAGGGATAATTTACTTTTTTCAGGATAATGCCGCAGATAGCTAAAATTTTGAAATCACAATGAAATTTTCGTTGCGGAGGCTTAGGCCCACAAGCTATCTATCCATAACCAAAAGTGCTAAATTTACTTATATTTTTTTAAACTCTGACGAGGTTTTTATGTCTACAACTGATACTACTAGAAAAGCCAAATTCGATGCGACGACAACCATTTCTTCTGAATTCGGGATCTTCGGCATCCCTTTATCTGAAGAAGAATGCCAATTAGTTATGCTACCGGTTCCTTGGGAAGTTACAACTTCTTACGGAAAAGGGGCTTCAAACGGCCCGCGTATCATCCGCCAAGCTTCTGAACAAATCGACCTTTTTGATTTCGAAACTAAGACAGCGTATGAAGCTGGTTACTTCATGAAAGAAATTTCTGAAGAAATTAACAATAAATCTAAAAACTTCAAAGAGATCGCGCAAAAAGTAATTCATATGAAAACTGAGCAGTCTAAAGACACTGCTACGATGGATAAATTAACAGCGCAAGTTAACCAAGCTTCTCGTGAATTAACTGACTGGGTTTATAACGAAACTAAAAAAATTCTTAACGCCGGTAAATTATTTGGCCTAGTAGGTGGTGATCACTCAACTCCACTTGGCGCAATCAAAGCGATTGCTGAACAACACAAAGATGGTATCGGCGTATTACATATCGATGCTCACTCTGACACGCGTAAAGCCTACCAAGGTTTTGAACAGTCTCACGCTTCTATTATGTACAACGTGATGAATTTACCTGAAGGTTCACGCCCTAAAAAATTAGTGCAAGTGGGAATCCGTGATTTCTGCGAAGAAGAGTTTGATTTTATTAAATCACGTTCTGACATTAAAACTTTCTTTGATGTTCCGACTAAGCAACGTCTTTTAAAAGGCGAAAGCTGGGCTTCAATTGCCGCTGATATCATTTCTGAACTTCCGCAAAAAGTTTATATCTCTTTTGATATCGATGGTTTAGATCCACGCTTCTGCCCGTCGACAGGAACTCCGGTTATCGGCGGTTTATCAACAGATGAAGTGTTCTTCTTATTTTCAACTTTAGCAGCTGCCGGTAAGCAAATCGTAGGTTTTGACTTAAACGAAGTTTCAACAGGCGAAGAAGAAGAGTCAGAGTGGGATGGCAACGTGGGTGCACGTATGCTTTACAAGCTTTGCAATTGGTCAATCGTAACTAACAACAAAAAGTAATCTTAAGATGTCATCACTAGCTACGTATTTCGATTCTAGAATTCCTTTAATGCTTGAGCTTGGCTTTCGCGAAGACGGCATTGCTACGCTTAAGAAATACGTAGAATTACTTTGGGCTTCGAATGAAGAATTAAATTTATTCAGCCGCAAAATGACTGTGGAAGAGTTAGTGGATAACCACGTGATCGACTGCCTATTGCCGTTAAAACAATTTCCAGCAGGTATTAAGTATGCCGCTGATCTTGGCGCTGGTGGCGGTTTACCGGGCGTGATCTACGCGATTCAATTTCCTGACACCCGTTACATCTTGTTTGAAAAAAGTGTTTTAAAACAAAACTTTTTAAATAAATGTAAAACGCTGGCGCCGAACTTAGTGGTGAATGGCGAAATCACGCATGACTTAGATAAAGTTCAAATCGTAACAGCGCGTGCGTTCAAACCTATTGATGTGATCTTAGATATCACTCGTATTTACTATGGTAAAAAAGGTAAGTACTTCTTACTAAAAGGTCGCCAAGAAAAAATCGACGAAGAAGTGCGCGACGCTAAAAAGAAATTCAAAGATTTAAAATTTGAATCGATTCCTTTAAAGTCTCCAGTGATGGAAGTCGAACGTCACTTGGTTCTCATTTAACTGTCTCTTGATCATTGACACACTGACTTCGGTTTTTGGGCTAGACCTATAGCTAAATTTCAAACGCGTCTTGTTTTCATAAACAAATCCTCATGTACGATAGTTTTTGTCCGCAAAAAACAATTTTCTACAGGAGAAAAAATCATGAAAACTATTTTATTTTTCGTTTTAGCTTTCGCAGGAATCACAGCGCAAGCTGACCAATGTGCTTGGAACTCAAAAACTGATGGCACATCAGCAAAACAATTAATTCAACAAAACTCAGAACTTATCGACTGGTGTTTAAACTGTGGCGAAATGAAGCCAGGTCTTATCTATGTAGTTACAGATGTAAAAGTAGATAAAGAAACTAACGAAGTTATGGTTAAAGGCGTGTACAAACACAGCAAAAAACCAGTGACTGAAATGGTTAACAAAGAAGGCTACCATATGATCGATTTAGCTTACACTTATGTAAGAACAGCTTCTGATATCTTTACTAATCTTTCTCACTTAGTAGGTTGCCCTTCTGAAGGTTCATACTCTTTCATCCAAACTAAAGGTAACTCAAAACAACCTCACTACTACGATGCCCAAGGTGTTCGCCAAGCTTTCACAAAACAAGCTATGCCTGATGAAGGCCAAGACTATGGTGCTTGGTATAAAGAAAACGGCCGTAAGCCAGCCAATACTAAAAAGAAATAATTGTTCTGTGCCAGGCCTTTTTTGCTACGGCTAAAATTGACCTGACAAAATAAAAAACCCACTCTTTCGAAGCGGGTTTTTTATTTCTTAATTAAGAATTTAAAATTATCTAGCGTAACGTTTATCAACTGATTCGCGGATCTCTGCACCTTCGATGCTTAAACGAGTCCAAGGAATCGCTTTAAGTCTTTCAGTTTCGATCATCTCTTCAGTTTCTTCGCAAAAGCCGTAAGAACCATTTTCGATTCTTCCTAAAGCACTTTCGATCTCTAATAATTGTGAACGTAAACGGTCTGTTTGAGTCATCACTTCTTGTTCAGCAAGGATTCTCATAGTTTGGTCGGCTTCATCACCACCGCGCTCAAACTGGTCTAATTTGCCACGAGCTTCTTTAACACGGTTTAATAAGTCATTTTTTGTATTTAATAATTTTTCGCGACATTCAGCGATTAATGTCTCGCTAAGTTTTGGAGCCTGGAATTCTACTTTAGGTGCTGCTGCTGCTGGTTTTAGATCAGTTACTCTAGTTGCAGTAGCCTTTGCTTTTGTCGCTTTCGGTTCAACCGTTGTTTTAGCCATGGTACCCTCCTTGCTTTGCCCAAACTCTTTAAATTCGTTTTCACAATGAATTTAGAGCCCAGTCTTATCGGCATCTTCGCCAATTACTTAAGTTCCAAAATGGAACTGCACACATATAAATAGAATTTTGTAATTTATGCAACGAAAATCTTACAGAAAATGAAATACTGTAAGATGTTGAAATTATTAAATAATTTGCTGTCTATTGGTCTAGTTGCTTAGCGTTATTTCGCTCGTTTTGCATAAAAATGTTCTGAAGTGACACAGAATTTAGGTCATTTAAGGCAATTTTCTACATTTTTGATGATCAGGTCGGTTTGCTCGGCCAGCTTTTCAGCTAACTCTTGGCCTTTTTCACCACGTTTACGAAGACTGGTTGAAGCCGTAAGCATACTGTTTGACACGGTCTTATGCGCACGGCCCGACGACTCCTTAAGCGCATCTGCATAGGATTCCATGCTATCAGCCATCATCTCATGATTCTTAATCAGACTTTCCTGCACAGATAACTGAGCGGCTTTCATCTGACGTAATTGAGATATTGCCTGCGAACAATCGTTAGCTGAAGCAAACAAAGGGCTGATTAATAATAAGAGTGTGATGGTTTTCATAACCATCTAAGCTTTGCAAAGTAGTGTCCAAACTCTAAGTCGCTGAAGATGGTTTATATTCGCCCTGATGACGTTTTTGAGGTTACCCTTTAATAAAATTTTCAAACTCGTCACGAGTTTGACCACTTAAATAAGGAAGTAACATTCGCATAATATGTCGGCGCGCCTTTTCGAAAGCCTTCGTGCTCGGCACATCACCGCGATCTGACGTTTCAAAAAACTGCATAAAACTATTTGATGATACGAATAGAAGCTCACCGATGTATTCCATTTCGTATTTTGATTTCATCGGCGTCATGTAACCGGCTTTAACCCAGTGCTTGTACATGATGATCATCAGTAATCCTAATTTTTTCATGTGCTGTTTCCAAAGTTTTGATAACTCAGGATCTTTTTTTCTTAACGTGAAAGTTTCGCGATGAAAAAATCTGTATTTCCAATACAGCGTTAAATTTCTTTCGATAAATTGTTGCAACTGAATTTGTTGATTTTTCTTTGCCAGCTTAGTTTGCGGCTTCCATACTTCAACAGTTTCTGCAGATAATTTTTTGAAAATTTCTCTGATAATCTGCTCTTTGTTTTTATAGTGAAAATATAGATTTCCAGGACTCATTTTTAGTTCTTTAGCGATGTCATTCGTTGTGACATCAGTTGCTCCATCTGTATTAAACAGTCCTAAAGCCCCTACTAAAATTCTCTCTTTGGTCTTCATATATTAGTCCTCATATTTATTTTGGAAATATCTAAATCATTATGTTAAGATTATCAGTATGATTCAAGGAAGAAGTCTAATTACCAAATGGATTTTGGTACCAACAACAATAATCGCTATTTCCGCTCTGCTGTATTTCAGAGATAACTCTTCAAATGCCGACGGAACTCATGAAAAAACAACTGCCTTAGGAACCACATCAGAAGCTAGAAAGAAGTTAGCTGATGCCCTTGGCCGTTCATTATGGAACAACCAACTACCGACTAAAGTTGAGATTGCAGACAAAGGTCTAGTTAACGTGAAGTACACGTTAGATAAAGACTTACAGGAGCAGTCAGAAAAATTATTACTGCGTTACAAACCTGACTACGGCGCAATTGTTATGATGGATGCTGAAACAGGAAAAATCCTAGCGTTATCAAGTTACGTTAAAGGCCAGCCAAAAGCAGAAAATTTAACTTTACGTGCAACGTTTCCAGCCGCTTCTATTTTTAAAATTATCACAGCTTCAACTGCGGTTGATCGCAAAGGTGTCGAACCACAAGATAAAATTGCTTTTAACGGTGGAAATTATACGCTTTACAAAAAAAATGTTCTTTCTGAAAAAGTAAATCGTTGGACACGTTTTATTTCTTTGAAAGATGCCTTTGCCAGATCAATCAATACAGCGTTCGGGCGTTTAACGTTAGAAACTTTAGATCCAAAAGATTTAGATGAATATTCAAGACGTTTTATGTTTAACAAATATATTCCGGCTGATTTTCAAATTGAACAAAGCCAAGCGTTAGTGCCTGAAGAAAAAGGTTTTGAGATGGCGCAAGTGGCTTCTGGTTATAATCGCTTTAACACAATGAGCCCGGTTCATGGTGCGATGATTGCGGCATCAATTATTAACGATGGTAAAATCGTGGCTCCTTACTTGGTCGAAGAATTATCTTCTGATGCGCACGAATCAATTTACAAAGGTGAAACTTACGAGATCGGCCAAGCGATCACAGCTGATTCAGCAGCTAAAGTTCGTGAGTTAATGGAGCAAACTGTATTAACAGGAACAGGCCGCAAAACATTTCGTAAACTTGTGCGTGACAAAAAATACCGTGAAGTTGAAATGGGCGGAAAAACCGGTCACTTCTCGGGAACAAATCCAAAAGGCACTAATGATTGGTTCGTAGGTTATGCTTCTGATGGCGAAAATAAAGTAGCCATTGCTGCAATTACTGTGAATGTAAAAAACTGGACAGTGAAATCTTCAGCGTTAGCAGAAATGATGTTTCGCGAACATTTCCGCCCGGGCCCAAGTTTAAAACCTGAAACTAAAAACTCAAGTCGACCATCACGGGGCAATGGTCAGAACCTTCTTGCTGGCAAAGAATCTGACAAGTTTTAAGATTCTTAACTAGGTTTGGCGTAACGCAAATATAGTCGATACGCCAACCGTTGTTTTTCTTTCTCGCTTCATCTTTATACGACCACCATGAATAAACATTTTTAGCTTCTGGATAAAAATGTCTAAAACAATCTACAAATCCCATCTTTAAAAATTCAGAAAACCATTGGCGCTCTTCGGGTAAAAAGCCTGATTCAGTCGATAAAGCTTTTGGTGCGTACACGTCAGCTTCTAAGTGTGCGATGTTGTAATCACCCACTAACACGATGTCGCGACCGCGTTTAATTTCGAAAGATAAGTGTAATGCTAGATCCTTCAAGAAGCTTTGTTTGAAGTTGTGGCGTTCGCCACCTGATCCACCGTTTGGAAAATAAATATTATATAAATCAAAATACTGGTGCTGTGTCCAAACGATGCGGCCTTCGTTATCGTAAGGCGGTTTATCAATCCCCTTGATCACGTTGATCGGGTTTTGATTCATGAATGTTGCTACACCTGAATAACCTTTACGTTCGGCCGATGACCAATAAGAATTTTTGTAACCTAAAGTGCGGATTTCAGGTTCAACTTGGTCAATATGGGCTTTTGTTTCCTGCAGGCAAAGAATATCCGGTTTATTTTTTTCAATAAAATCCGGCAAAGTCTTTTCATAGCAAGCGCGAACGCCGTTAACATTCCAGGTCACAATTCTTTGGTTCATACGGATAAAGTAGTATCGTAAATGCGCAAAATGTGGCAACAATATTTCAGATGACGGTCAAAGATAACTATATTCAGCATTTACGTTCACAGTTTCCAAGCATTCCGCTTGAAACGATGAATAATTTAATCTCAGAACAACTTATCTGCCCGCACCGTATTACGCTGCCTAAAGACACTTTAACGAAGCTGCAATCAGAGATTAAGCAGCTTTATGCTTTACGTTCTTGGTCTGAAAAGAATTTAGGCGCGCAATTTGAAACTTTCGGTTTACCAAAGCCCGCAAATTATAGCGTATGCACAAGTTTTGATTTTCACTTAGTTGATGGTGATAAGCCTAAGTTAATTGAAATTAACACGAACGCCGCGTTTTTAGCCTTAGGCTTAACACTTTATGATTTCTGGAAAGTTCAGCCAGCCACAAACTTCACGTGGGAAAAACTTGTCGAAATGTTTCGTGAAGAATCAAAACTTGTAGGCCAGAAAGAAATCAATCTAGCGATCATGGATGAAAAACCATCTGATCAAAGATTGTTTATTGAATTCTTGGTTTATCAAGAAGCGTTTAAGAAAAATAATATTCCTTGTTCAATCATTGATGTGCACCAAGCGACTGATTTAAAACCTGAAACATTAATTTACAATCGCTACACTGATTTTTACTTAAAAGAGCCGCATTCAGCGCAGTTAAAATCTTTGTACAATGAAGGTAAATTACATTTATCTCCAACACCTTACGAATATTTCATGTTAGGCGACAAACAAAGATTGTCTGACTGGCAAAAACAAAACGAACTTCCGGTTCCTGAAAGTTTATTAAAAATTTACGATTTAGCCGAAGCTGATAAAGACCAGGTTTGGTCTGAAAGAAAAAAACTTTTCTTTAAACCCAAAGCTTCGTTTGGAAGTAAGCAAGCTTACAACGGTGCAAGCATGTCGCGTAAAGTTTTTGACGAAGCTTTCGCCCAAGGCTTTGTGGCACAAGAGTATGCTCCACCACCTGAAGTTGATGTCTTACAAGACGGCCAAAATCTTCGTTTGAAGTACGATCTACGTTGTTACGCGTACAAAGATGAATTGCAGCTTGTGATCGCGCGCTTGTATCAAGGCCAGACCACCAATTTAAAAACTATTGGTGGTGGTTTTGCGATTGTTGATTTTGTTTAGTTTTATCCAATATCTTATGTTATTTGCGGTAATGCGAAATAAATTAAAGCACCAAAGAAATTTATCATCAATCCAGCTAGTTTGATTTTTTGATTCGAAAGACTGAAGTAAAAAAGAATAAAAGCTATAAGCACTGAAACAAAAGCTAAATTGAGGTGTGTTGGATCTGACAAATTGGACTGATTAATGTTTTGAATAATGCTTGTCGCCATTGTTTCAATGTTTTCATAACCACCATCTTTACACTGAAAAGTCGCTTCCGTTGCCTGAGCTTTTATATTTTGAGCGAACAAAATTTGACCCACGTGAAGGTCCTTAATAGCGCGCAAAGATAAGCGCGAACACATAAGAAAATAGAAAACAAAAAAATTTACTAAAATTATCAAATAGTTAATTTTCTTCATTCATCACCTTTAACAATTTAAGAGAAGTGAATACAATATTCGAGCATAGTAAAATGCTACGCTAAAACGATATTTAAATTAAATGCTATTTTATTTATGGTCCAGCTTACTGTCTCTTAGGAAAATACCCAAACGGCGCCTGAACGCTTTCGTCATGCGAAGGCATGATAATAATTTGAGGATTCTTCTGTTGGAAATCGTGTAACATTTTAATTTGTTCCAGTACTTTATCGCCGTCATTATCGACTAATTTCTTAGAAATCCAAAACTTTCCTTTTTGCAAATCAATGCCTTTTTTTCTCCAAACGGTATCGCCTATTAGAAAAAATTGTTTACCGCTTTCAGTATTTACAAATATACCCACTGAACCAGGTGTGTGACCTCTTAATGGAACCACCACAATAGATTGATCACCGTAGATATCTAAACTTTCAGAGAAGCCTAAATATGGGGTCTTGTTAAAAGAATAAGGCTTCCATTTAATATTTGGATTTGATACTTGCGACTTTAATACTGCTGGCGGAGTTCCAACATCTTTAAAAGCGATCTCTTCTGGAAGGGCCCATACGTCTTTATCTAAAAAATCAACTAAGCCACTCACGTGATCAAAATGAAGATGCGTGATCAAAATAAAACTAAAATCAATTTTTTCTTTAGCTAACTGCGCTTTAGTTGTTTCACCTTTTTCATAAGCAAATGCCGGGCGGTGAAAAAACGTCATATCACTTTTAACTTGCTCATCAATTTTTTCTCCCAGCCCGGTATCGACCAAGATATTTCCCTTCGGGTGTTCGATCAAAAAAGCTGAATGATTTGCGACAATTTCTTTCCAGTCGCCACCTTCAAGATTCAATCTTTCAAGTGTTTTAGCTGTAGCCGTTCTAATAATGCTAAGCTTAACGCCAGCACTGGCATGCACAATAGAAGATAGACCGATAACAAAAGCAAAAACCATAAATTTCATAAAAATCGTCCTTTATAGACAAATTTTAAACTGTGGGGTATACCCCATGGTCAAGAGGTTAATGTGTTAATCGGAGAACTAGCCAAAAGGTCAAAACTTACTAAAGAGACTATACGCCATTATGAAGAGATTGGGCTTCTCCGTGGTATTAAAATATTATCAAATGGATACAAAAATTATCCTGACCGTCTGGTCGAAGATTTGAAACTGATTGGTCTTACAAAAGACTTAGGTTTCACCCTTAAAGAAATCAAATCACTCTTAAGTCTTTTGCAAAAGGGGCAGCTTACCAGAAGTAATCTGAATCAAGCGATTCAAAAAAAGATTGATGAGATTAATCAACAGATGAGTTCGCTGAATCTAATCAAAGAAAGACTTAACCAAGAATTAGCCCGCACATGTTCGCCGCAAGAAACTTTGAAAATCATGACGAGCTAATCTTACTGTGCTAAAGATAAATAATCGTTAATAACCTGATACGACTCTTTAAGCGAAGGCTGTAACACGGCTTGAATCGTCGGAATTGTTCCAAGTTCTTGTAAGTACAACGCCTGCTCAGTCACAACGTACTGCTGCCATGCAAAGCGTGTTGGAAAGTCTGCCAAGTTTGGATACGTCAAATGCTTGATCGAATACTTATTAAAACTATCAATCTTTCTTCCGCCTGGGCCCTTTAAATCAGCTTTGGCTAAACCATTAAATAACCCTAGCGCACTGGCTGTTTGCGCATCAAACGGATCATATAACTGCGGTTGTAAGATATTGTGTTGTTCAATATAGATTAACTTTTTATTCGCATCTAGGTAACGACCCGATTCCATATCATTCCACACGTAGATGAATTTTTCGTAGTGAGACGCGCGCATTGGTTCTTCTTGCATCATCTTTTTATTTAACGACACGATTTCTTGATAACCGCAGGCTGTATAAGCTAAATGCTGCCAGTAAATATCTGAATACACTTTCCAGTTACCATCAGCAGTTAAGCTTTTGATTCTGTCGATGTTCGACAATAAAAGTAACGGAATTAACGGAACATCTTTATGAAGTGATTCTAATCTTCTAAAGATTTTGCGTTGGCGTGAACCCATCGGGTACTGATCAGCTAAGCCAGCTTGTAAAGCGTGACCTACAGTGACCGAAGCTTGCGAACCAGCGGCGATCCAAATGTATTTAACCGTTGGAGCTTTAGTATTTTGTAACGCTAATGAATGAGTGAATAAACGATTGTACGCAGCACTGATTAATAAATTTCTGATCACCATCACTTCATCTTGGTTTAAATCAGAAATTTTATTTTGAATGGGTTTTACCGAAATCATCTTTTGCGCGATCGCTTGCCATGTGAATGGATTGTGACTTGCGCAGTGTTGTTTCATGCCTTCGGTATCAAGCTCCCAATACTGGTTTAACTTTCCGTCGAAATGCAAATAGTTCGCGAAACTTACGCTAGAAAAAGAAACGAAGAATAACAGTAAAAATAGACGGATTTTCATGGTGGCTACTTTCTCATAAAAAATGGCCAATATGTGATTTATCTTATGCACTTGCAAGAGTTTCTTAAGCGTCTAATCTGTTGACGCTTCACTAAGAAAAACTACCTATAGTCCGGGTTTTTAAACGCTTTAATACAGTCGCTGACGTTACCTTGAGTTAACGAAGTATCTTCGTCTAAAGACCAAGGCTCTTTTGTCCAACGCGGGCTGTGTTTGTATAAAAAGTAATTTACCGTTGTTGTGGGTTTTGATTTATCAGCTAATACCTCAGAGGCTTCTTTTAAGGCCTGTGCCCAGAGTACAGAATCATTAGGGCACAAGAAGTCTTTGTAATTTGATTCAGAATAAATATTTAACGACGACGCAAACTGATCACGTTGAAATACGACAGCCTGCACATCGCCTTTTTTTATTTTCACACGATTTGAAATCACTTTGGTAATCACAGGCACAATCAAAGAATTTAGCTTTTCACATTTGGTAGCTTTTGTTTCGGCGTAAATTAATCGCGCCATTAATTCTTTATCTGAATCACTGGCGAAAGCTTTTTTGTAAGCATCGTATTTACTATCATTCTTAGAATTTAGCTTAATTTTATTTTTGATGACTTCAATTTCATGAATATCGCTTATACAATGAGGTGCGCCGGTCGTTTCTGCAAATACCGCAACAGAAATAAATACCGAGCCTAAAACAGCGAAAACTCTTTTCATGAATTAAGGCTATCAATTTAATGTTCTGTTCGGAAGAGCTAAAATATTGAAACCTGCCATAGTCTCTTTGCTTAGCATAACTCGACTAATGTAGCTGGTTAAAGCTTCTTTCTTAACGCCCATATAGTTATCGCTGCCATCGCGGCCTGCGCCATTACTTGCGTGCACCATATATAAAACGCCATCTTCACGAATTAAAAAACCCTGGTGCGATACATCCATATGCGTACCCGCCGCTTTCACTAAATCCCAGTTCGGGCGAACTAAGCTAAAAATACTGCCTGACGGAATACGATCAATTAGTGCTTGGTTATTGATTAAATCTTCTTTACTTAAATACGGTAGCTGCGCCAGCACTTGCGGAATACCTTCACCAAGTTCTGCGTACTCTTCGCCTTTTTTCGCATACCAACCAGCTTTATCAATCCACGTTTGTGACCATTTTGTATAAGCACCACCAACAGCGATCGTAATGTCTTTTACAAAACCGTAGGCTTGATTATTCGGAATCCAATCAACGCTGGTAAAGTGATTTCTCATCACGTAATTGACAGAGCCATTTTTATAACGAATCTGGTTAATACGCGCTTTAAATTCTGCAGGCGTTGATGAAAATGATAATGCCATCACCGTTTCAACAAATGTCGTACAATCAAAACCATCAAAGCGGTAAAGCGGAGCTTTTGAAATCTCACCTTGCGGGCCTTCACCCAAAGGCTCAACCACGTAAGGTGTTTTATTATTTAAAAAAGTATAGGCGTAATGAATCGCACGCTCGCGTACAGACAACTTTTTTACCGAAGGAATGGTCAGCAAGGCCTCTAAGGTTGGAGCTTGCGCTGTGGTCTGTGCGAACGCTATTTGAGTGGTTGCTACAACTGCGAAACTCAGAACTGCGATATAACGAAAAATAGACTTCACCTTAAGCTCCTTTGCTCCAGGCAAAACCTAGCAAAAGTAAGCTCAAAATAAGGTGCAAATTAAAGGGATTTCAGGAGTAAACAGTGTATAGAGTTTTGACAAAGTCCCGATAAGGGCTAACTAAGAAAACTGCTCTCTTATTCAGGAGCAGTTTCGTTGCTGTTGTACTGTAAAGCCACGAATGACATAAGCTCTGTGCAAGACAGATTATCAATCGCTTTAGAGATCACAGAGTCAGTTAAACTTAAGCTATTTTGTTTCGTACAAGTTTGCAGTGGTAACACTAAATTTTTATGTGAAGAAACTAAATTTACCGGCTTAATCGGATTGATGTAGTTGTTTTCTTCGCTGGCATCGCTAGTCACGGCTTCTGGTAATTCGATATCAGGAGTGACCCCGTAAAACTGTGTCGAACGGCCACTTGGTAAAAGGTAGAAACCTTTTGTTCTAAAATAACCGATCTTTTCAGACCTCTCCCAAGATTCGATTTCTTGGAATGTGCCTTTACCGAAAGTTTTTGCACCGATCACGATACCACGGCGGTATTCTTGAATAGCGCCTGCAAATAATTCGGCAGCAGATGCTGAATTTGTATTAACTAAAACAGCTAAAGCTCCCGAATAAATTCTTTCAGCACTTGTTAAAACCACTTCGTTAGATTTTGATAAATCAAAGTATTGAACTGAGTAAATTGTTTTATCTTGGCCAATGAATAAACCTGTTAAACAAGCCGCTTCTGATAAACGACCCCCTGGATTATCACGTAAATCTAAAACTAAACCTGAAATGTTTTTGTCAGCCATGCCTAAGATCGCATCGCGAACTTCATTACATGTGTTCGTTGAAAATTTAGAAACTGTAATAACACCAAAGTTACGAGCACCCGTTACAACTTCAGAGTAAACTTGGCTTAAAACGCGGTAACTACGCTGAACATTTTTAACTAATGTGGCGCCATCGCGTTTAATGTTAAAGTTAAAAATACGAATATTACGGTCTCTTAACATTTGGCTGGCATCAGATAAACTTAATGAATCTGCTTTTTGCCCGTTTAATGAATTAACGATATCGCCAACTTCTAAACCCGCTTGAGCCGCGTCTGAGTTACGAACTACTTTTTTAATACGTAATTGTCCGTGATTATCTTTTTCAAAGCTAAGACCTACGAAAAACGGTGAACGTTCAGACGTAGAGCTCACTTGATCAAAGTAAGCCATCGGTAAAATGTAAGTGTGTGGATCTTTGCTAACAGATAAGTAACCGTTAATCCCTTGAGCTAACAAATAGCGTGCAGGAATTTTGTCGTCAGCTTTTTTTAAGATTAAATCCCAAAGTTTATCGAATGAAAAACTTGTGTTGATATGTTCTTTATAGATTTTTGAAAACGGTTGTAATGTTTCTTTTTCTTTAAAATTGTCTAAGCTTGTTGTTTCAGCGTAAGCGGGCCAGATTTCACCTGTTAACCCTAAACGTTCAGATGTTAAGGCTAAAGCGTTATTCACAGAATTTACGCAGGCTAAAAAGTATTTTTCAGATAAATGACAAGTTTTATCGTTAACAAGTTTACGCAATTCTGATTCATCTAAACCAGATTTTGCCCAGTATTCTTCGACTTTATTGATCTCCAATTTGGATTGAGTTTGTGCAGCCTGTAGCCCCGCAGAGATCCCCCCGACCCCTGCCAGCACGAACCCCATCAAAAACCCCATGGCTATCGTAAATACTATTCCCCACGAACGCATAACACCCCAATTACATTCCCCGAACACGGTTCTATCAGAACCTTCCCAGTGACAAAATAGAGCAACCTTAGGGCCATAATTTTCCCCTCTCAAAACCAATTAAATGGCTATCTGCCCCGGCATCAGGAAAGTTTTTCAAATATGATCAAAACAACAACAGGGTTTTCAGAGTAAAAAACCTTGCGAATGTGAAGTGTCATGCCAGATACTGCGAAGACACGCAGGATGTGAAACTGGACTTAGGAGTTTAATCTTGATTATCGTTACCGGAGCCAATGGATTTATTGGAAGCGCAATGGTTTGGCAGCTCAATCAAATGGGCCACACAAACATTATTGCGACAGACACAGTCGACTTAACTAAACGTAACCTGTTACATAAAAGACAGTTTGCCGAATTCTTTCAAGCCAATGAACTTTGGAGCTTCTTAGCCACTCCAGATGCTCAGAAAAAAGTGACTTGGATTATTCATATGGGCGCTTGCTCATCAACAACCGAAAAAGACTGGGAATACCTTTACGAAAATAATTTCTTATATTCACAGCGTCTGTTTGACTGGTGTTCACGTTACAAAAAAAATCTGATCTACGCTTCATCAGCGGCCACTTATGGTGCTGGCGAAAATGGATTTGAAGACACGTTTGATTCTGAAAAATTAAAACCGTTAAATCTTTACGGCGAATCAAAAGTGATTATGGATCGTTGGGCTTTAAAACAAAAAGCGACTCCAGAAAACTGGTACGGTTTAAAATTCTTTAACGTATTTGGACCAAACGAATACGAAAAAGGTTCGATGGCTTCTGTTGCTTTTAAATCTTATCATCATTTACAAAAACATGATTCTTTAGGTTTATTTAAATCTTATAACGCGAATTACATGGACGGCCGTCAGGTGCGCGATTTCGTCTATGTAAAAGACGTTGTCCGTTGGATGGCCGAAATCATGGAGAAAAAACCAGCCAGCGGCATTTACAACATGGGTTACGGTGAAACTCGCTCATGGTTAGATATGGCCGAAGCCCTATTTAAAGCTTTAGGTAAAGAGCAAAAAATCAAATGGCTTGATATGCCTGAAGATATTAAAAACCAATACCAGTACTACACACTCGCCAACATGACGAAGTGGAAACAAGCTGGTATGTCTGAACCACAATGGCCTCTTGAAAAAGCTATCGAAGATTACGTTAAAAATTATCTTACTCAAAAAGATCCTTGGTTATAAATATGATGAATGAACTTCCTCAGCATTTAAAAAAATATTGCGTTGACCAGAACTATGCACGCTATACACCTGTTGATCAGGCCACGTGGCGCTACTGTTTACGTCAGCTTAAAGATTTTTTATCTAAGAATGCTCATCCGGTTTATATCGAAGGCTTAGAAAAAACAGGAATCTCTGAAGAGCAAATTCCACGTATCGAAGAAATGAGTGAAAAACTTAAAAACTTCGGCTGGACAGCGATGCCGGTTTCTGGATTTATTCCACCAGCAGCGTTTATGGAATTGCAATCACTTTCAATTCTGCCGATTGCTTCTGACATGCGAACGATTGATCACTTACTTTATACACCAGCTCCAGATATCGTTCACGAAGCCGCTGGGCATGCGCCAATCATCGTTGATCCGGAATATGCAGCGTACTTAAAAGAGTATGCACAGGTGGCAAAAAAAGCGATTATCAGCAAAGAAGATTTAGATTTATACGAAGCCATTCGTGAATTATCTGATGTGAAAGAAAATCCAACTTCAACGGCTGAACAAATTGCAGCCTCAGAAAAAAAATTAGAAGCGACTATTAAAGCTTCAACTCATGTTTCAGAAGCCACTGAATTATCGCGCATGAACTGGTGGACAGCTGAATACGGTTTAGTTGGCACAGTTGATAAGCCAAAAATCTTTGGCGCAGGATTATTATCATCAGTGGGTGAATCGAAATGGTGCTTATCAGATAAAGTTAAAAAAATTCCTTTAACTGTTGATTGCATCAAACAAACTTACGATATCACTGAACCACAACCGCAATTGTTTGTAACACCTGACTTTAAATTCTTAGTTAAAGTGTTACATCAAATGGCTGAAAAAATGGCTTACCGTGTGGGTGGCAAAACTGGTTTAGATAAAGCCATTCAAGCTAAGTCTGTAAATACAGTTCAACTTGATACGGGTCTACAAATCAGTGGCGTTGTTTCTGAATATATTCAAGATTCAGCTGGCAATGTGATTTACATTAAATTTTCTGGCCCAACTCAAATCAGCAAAAACGACCAACAGCTTTCGGGCCACAATAAAGAATATCACCAACATGGTTACAGCTTTCCGTTAGGTAACTACAAACAAGTTGGCAATACCTTACAGTATGATTCAGGTGTCACAGTCACTGGCGATTTATTAAAATCAGAAAACGGCATCATGACTTTTAAAAACTGTACGGTGAAATACAAAGACCAAACTTTATTCCAACCAGAATGGGGTAACTTTGATATCACGGTGGGTAACAAAGTAGTTTCTGTATTTGGTGGCCCTGCGGACCGTAAAGCTTACGGTGACACGGATGATTTCGTAGCCGCCCGTGTTCCGACTCCGAATTATTCGGCTGAACAAAAGCAGTTATTTGAACTTTATCAAAACATTCGTGATTACCGTAAAAGCCGTACAGAATGGTCAGATTCAACGACAATGGCGTTATTTGATAAGTGCTTAAATGCAGCCACAGATCAGTGGTTATTATTCGTAGAGCTTCTGGAGATTGCTTATATGAGCAAACTTTCGCCAGCTCTATCGAAAAAGATCGAAACTCACTTACAAACAATCAAATCTAACAACGAAAAATTGACTTCGGTCATAGATGATGGTGTACGTCTAGCTTATGCGTAAGCTAGATGTACGAATTGTCTTAATTAAATCTCTTTATGAACGAAATATTGGCGCAGCTTCAAGAGCTATGGCCAATATGGGCTTTAAAAATTTGATTCTTTTAGCACCTCAAACTGAAGTGACCTTTGAAGCTCAGCAAGCAGCTGCTACCGGACAATATGCTTTGCAAAACCGTAAGGTCTATAAAGACTGGGCCGAGTTTTTTAAAAACGAACCGCAAGGTTTAATGATCGCAACGACCGCTCGTGATGGTCGCGGTCGTCAGGCACAAGATCTACAGACAACTTTACAGTATTTCGTTGAAACAAATACAGAAATCAAAAAAGACTCTGATGAACCTTTTGTAGTTCATATCGTGTTCGGGCCAGAAGATGCCGGCTTAAGTGCTGAAGATATTTCGCATGCGAACTTCTGTTGTTCGATTCCTACGTATGGCGATAACACTTCACTTAATTTGGCGCAGGCAACTTTACTGGCGATGTTTATCTCTCGCTCGGTATTTGGCGGCGATCGCACCAAACTTGAAGGTCAGCAAAAACCAAAATCTCTTCAGAAAAAAGAAGAGGGTATTTTTCCAGATGAAACCTTACGTACTTGGTTAATGGAAATGGGTTTTGCCTTAGATAAGAAAAAAATCAACGTGTACACGACATTAAAACGTATGCTTTTACAAAACACGCCCTCAGCTAAAGAATTTCGTGTTTTAGAAATCGTGCTACAACAAAGTATTCGTAAATTACGTGAGCTTAAAGAATTAAGCCCTCGCAAAAATTCACAAGATTAAATTTAAAATTTTAACCAGCTAAGGTTCTGACTTTCTTGATCTTTTTATCCAAAGTATGGATTGTTTCGGTTAAAATTGCGCCTTGCTCATGAAGTTCGGCGATACGGTCATGAGCATCTTGGGTATCTGAACCCACAAGCTGTAGGTTTTCGATCACCACATGGGTTTCTTCGATCTGCGCCTTAACGTCTTCGATTTGCTGAAATAAAGAATGTTTTTGTTCACTCAGGTCACGCATAGTTTCACGTGCAGCTTCTTGAATAAACTCCTGCGGAAGCCCCTGAATTACTGTGGCTTTGGGGTTTTCTTCCTCGACGAAACCGTCTAAAAGAAGTGTCCACTCAGATTTTAAAGTACCTTTTTGCGAATTATGACTACCATCATCGTTCATAACTTAATTCTACCAACGCCATTGACTATTAGTAACTGGACCATAGACTAGACAAAGCAGCTTCAAATTACATTTGATTTAAAAAATGAATTTAGGACTTTTACTTATTGCAACATTTTTAGGCTCATCATTAGCACTGGCTGAAAGTCCAGCTGCGAGCTTTGTTACGTCTACTAGTTCGACTCTTTCAGTAAGTTCTACGCAAGCAGCTTCTAGCCCTGATGTGATTCTTTCCTTCACCGGTGATCTGATTATTCACCAAGATCTGTACAAAAAAGTCATGCAAGATCCAAAACATGATTTCTCAAAAATCTGGGAGAAAACTTTTCCCCTGTTTGCGGCGGCTGATTTTTCTTACCTGAATTTAGAAGGGCCAACGGCTTTAGGTATTAGTAATAAATTAAAAAACAAAGGCGATGTGGGTTTTATTTATGATAACGAAGTCTACAGCGGGACTGATTTGTTATTTAATTACCACCCGACTTTAATTGATGCTTTGAAAAAAACCGGAATCGATATTGTTTCAAACGTGAATAACCATTCACTTGATCGTGGTTGGAGAGGGATTGATTCGACAATCGATGCCTTAAATAAAAAAGAAATGCCTTTTATCGGCGTTCGCAAATCGGGAAGCGACGATCCGTTTTATACAATCACGAAAGTGAAAGATTTTACGATCGCGTGGGTTGGTTGTACCGAAATGCTCAACGGCTTTAATGATCGAAAAAAACAATTACTTCTGTGTTATGAGCAACGCGATGAAGTTTTAAAAACCATCGAACAAGTGATTGCCTATAAAAAACCTGACTTGGTTATTTTTACCCCGCACTGGGGTGTTGAATACAAAGACACCGCTTCAAAAATGCAGATTGATCTGGCCCATGCGGCTTTAGAAGCTGGAGCAAATGCTGTGATCGGTTCACACCCGCATGTGCTTCAACCTATGGAAACCTATACAACCAAAGATAAACGCGAAACCGTGATCTTTTATTCTTTAGGTAATTTTGTGGCCTACCAACGTGATATCGACCGTAAAAGTTCTGCCGTGGTGTACTTAAAATATTCAAAAGATAAAAATGGTAAAGCTATTTTAAAAGATTATTATTACGAGCCTACGACACGTTATTTAGCGTCGATTTTTCCGGCTCGTCATTTAAAAGATGTGGTTAAACACGTTGAAAAATACTTAGGTCCGCTCCGCTCACTCAAGAACTAAAACGTAATCAGCGCCCTCATAAGCAAAATCAGATTTTGAATAACCCATTTTTTTCAAAGCCTTACCGGCGCTATATTCTTCTTTCTTATCTAAAACTGAATAAGACACTTCGATAAAGCCTTTTTCACCGTGATAAAACTTAACAGCAAACACCGCTGAATCTTTTCCCTGCTTCACAAGCTTGGTAATTTGGTATTCGGCATAGACTTTAGATACACCGTCAGTCGCTTTCAGCTTTTTGTTAGCTGATTTTGAAAGGTTTGAACGTGCCAGACTGTACTTACTGCCGATCAAACCATTCAATCCTGTTTCTGACACAAAAAGATATCTATGCGCTGACTTAGGCTCGACCGTCGGACGTTGAAACCACACTTGAGGCTCAGTATTTTTGGCTAGCGCTTCAAACTGTTTTTTTCTTTCTTGCACAATAGCTTCTTCGACCTTCGCATAAAGTTTAGGTGGTAGAATTTCATGCGTATGATCTTCGTACTTTTGCGGAGAGAAAGTATTTTTTCTTTGGTTGGCAGAAACTGCTTTTGCATTGTCTCTGGCAAAATCAATTAAGACCCACTCGTGGCCATTGTAGGCAAGCTGAGATTCATTAAAATCGCCGATAAAAGAAAATCTCCAGGTGCTTTTAGCAAAATCAATCAACTTTTCAAAAATAGCTTCTGTATCTTTAGCCGTAAAATTTAATTCCTTGCGCACTTTTTCAGATAAAAATTTATCTAACGTCAGCGCAATTTTTTCGCCAGACTTGGTCGGAAAATAAATATCTTCTTTTTGCACCACTAAAAAGCGTGGTGGGCGGCTAGTCTTCATGTCGACTTCAGGCACACGCACACCGGCTGCTGCCAGCTCTTGGCTGGATTTGATAAAGTCATTAATGAAAGACGTATGTAAAGTGTTATTCGAAGTTCGTAAATCAACTTTTGGAATACGTAATGTTTGGCCTTCCATTGTTTCTACAATGACTGTGGTTTCACCTTCACCTAAATACTGTTTTAAAGTAAAATTTTCGCCCGGTAAAAATGAAAATTTTGTTCCAGGTTTTGCCTTAGATAAATTTTCTAACGTAGTAGCATAGTTTTTTGGAGCACTTCCGCTTTTGTCGTAAAGTGACAAAACACTGTTGCCAGAAAATAAACTTCGACAGGCCGGAGCCGCTGAAGCCATCTTAAAACTTAATACAAGAAGTAAAAATACAAAAAGTTTCATACGTTTTAAAGATTGCAACGTTAACGCCAGACCAGCTGTCTCAAAATGAGATTTCGAAAATTGTTTATGGAATAAAAGACATCACAAGATATGAAAGTAGCAATACTAAGTGCGTGGCCCCTTGCAGAGCTGTTGTGCGACCTGTTCCTAAAGTTAAGCCACCCACAATAAATGTAAGTAATAAAAACGCAGTCCCTTTTGGATCAAGCCCCAACGTCAATGTTCTGTTTGTCATAAGCGAGAAAATACTTACCACCGGAATAGTTAAAGCAATCGAAGCAGCCCCCGAACCCAAGGCTAAATTTAAACTTGTCTGAAGTTGATTTGCACGAGCTGCAGAAATAGCCGCCCAAGTTTCTGGAAGTAATACAAGTAAAGCAATCACGATACCGACAGCAGCGCGTGGTGCATTCATCGCTATTACCCCAGCTTCAATGGCAGGGCTTAGTGATTTGGCTAAACCAATCACCGCACCAAGGCTAATCACTAAGCTAATAAAACTTAAGATCGTTAAGCGACGTGAAGGAAGTTTTGTAGCTTCTTCTTGCTCTTCAGGTGTGGCTTCAACTTCAAAATAGTCCTTGTGAGTTTTCGTTTGAAAGTACACCAAGATCCCGTAAAGAATTAAACACGCTGCCGCTACAAAAATTAATTGTCCTGTACTGTAAGTTGAAGCCGCTGTTGAAGTTGTGTAATTCGGAAGAACCATTGTGATTCCTGCTAACACCGCTAAGATTGCTAACAATGAACTGGCACCCTGCACATGAAAACCTAATTCACGATAACGAAGACCACCTAATAATAAACAAACGCCGACAATACCGTTTGTGACAATAATAACCGCCGCAAAAACAGTATCACGGGCCACAACCGCAGATTCGGGTGTGTTGTTGGTCATCAGTGAAACGATTAAGCCCACTTCAATGACCGTAACTGATAAAGCTAAGATCAAAGCCCCTAATGAAGGGCCAACACGTTCGGCAATCACTTCTGCGTGATGAACCGAAGTCATTACCGCTACGCCTAAAAACGCAATGGCAATAATTAAAAACCACGGCGAAGAAACACCTACTGAAAACACCAACATCATCACCACAACCGACATAATTGAAAGAAAGTGTGTGGTATCAAATAGGCGTTTAGGTGTTTGAGGCATCTTTAAATCCTTCCCGTTAAATAAAGATCGTGACCAAAAGTTTTATGTTTCACATTTGTTAAGACTATTTTTTCGCTTAAAGTGCTGATCGCAAAATCATTCGACCACGAAAGACCATTTTTTTGCCCGATTAAAACCGGTGCAATAAAAGCATGTAAGCGGTCGATTAATTTATTTTGCAAGAAGCTTGAGTACGTTCTTGCGCCACCTTCGATAAAAACAGATTTAATTTTCATATCCCAAAGTTGGTTTAAAAGATCTTGTAAGTCTTTAAATTTTAAAACTTGGTAATCTGAAGATTGAACATCAGTTTGAACCGCAAAAATGATTTTATCTTTTGCTCTCGTTTCAGAAAATTTATACGAACTTGCCTTAGCTAGAATTTTACCTTGCGGATCAAGAACGATTAAATAATTTTCTTTTTTAATACGCGGATGACGAATATTTAAAGACGGATTATCTGTTTCAATCGTATTGCGACCTACTAAAACAGCATCATACCATGAACGAAGCTCGTGCACGAATTCACGTGAAGCTTCTGAAGTAATCCATTTACTTTCGCCACTGGCTAAAGCGATTTGGCCATCTAATGACTGCGCCACTTTAGCGGCTACGAAAGTTTTTTTCTGTCTGAAATTTTTTAAGAACACTTCTGCCACATCTTCAAGATCAGCTTTTAAAACGCCTTGGTACTCTGAACATTTAATTCCAGCATTTCGTACAATGTCTGCCCCTTGGCCAGCGACTAATGGATTTGGATCTTGTAATCCGTAAACAACAGACTTTAAGGGCATCTTAGCCAAAGCTTTAGCACACGAAGGCGTTTTACCTTCATGCGCGCAAGGTTCAAGTGTTACAAACACCTGGGCATTTTTTAATTCTGTATCTGTTAGTTTACGATAAGCATCGACTTCGGCGTGGGGTTCACCGTATTTGTGGTGATAGCCGCTTGATAAAAATCTTCCGTTTTCGTCTAGAATTACACAGCCCACTAACGGATTAGGAGACACAAAAGGCGCACCTTTGTACGCCTCTTGAAGAGCCAATTGCATGGCCTGCTCGTCTGAAAGAAAATCCCCTTTTTTAGGGTTTATTTTTTCATCCATGATTGCCAGTAAGAATTAACTTCTGTTTTTTCGATATACGGATCAACAAATAACGGACGTTGCGTATCAATCATTACAGCCACTTCATCAGTGAATGTTTTTGGATTCGCCGCTGCCGCAGCAAATGCTTTCGGGTGAGGACCATGCGGCATGCCCGCTGGGTGGAACGTCATCATGTTGGCATGTAAGTTATCACGGCTAAAGAAATTTCCAGCGTGATAGAATAACACTTCATCGTAATCAATATTTTGGTGATAGAATGGAACTTTAAGCGCGTCTTTATCAGTTTCAATAAGACGAGGTAAGAACGTGCAAACCACAAAACCATTCGCCGCAAAAGTTGTATGCGTTGAAGGTGGTAAGTGAACACGGTGAGACATCATTGGCATCATATCATCAATGTGTAATGTGAATGGAAAGTAATCGCCTTTCCACGCCACTGTATCGTACACACATTCATCATAAGAAAATTTTGTCATCGCACCTAAACGGCGGATGTTGATTTCTAATGATTCAACATTGTTTGCTTTTTTAAAGGCGTACAATTCTTCTAAGTTAGGTTTACCTAATGCTGCTAAATCATAAAACGCATTACGTCCGACCATTCCGCGGTCTGGCTCACGGTACATACCTACTAAAGATTCGATAATTAAAAACTGTGTGTCTTCATCAAAAATAATGGCGTGATGTAATGATTTTGGAATCATCACATAACTACCCACTTTAAATTTTAACAAGCCGTACTCGGTTAAAACTTTTCCAGAGCCTGTGTGAACGAAATATAAAGTCTCGCCATCAGCATTTCTTAAAGAAGGAATTACGTTTTTAGGTTTTGAAAGATCAGTTTTTTTATTCCACTGAGAATAAATCACAACGTCGTTGTTAAATAACAAACGGTTCCATTTACCAAATTCATACTGGCACGGAACTAAATCATACAAGTGCGGCTTTAAAGGCCCTTCGATACTTGTCCAACGAGTTGGCGCTTTATCTTTTAATAAGTGAGAAACCGGACCGTAAAAGCCTTTACGGCCATGTTCTTCTTCGAATTGGCCTTCAGGAATTCCCTTGTGGCCTTGTGTATGACTTTTACCTTGTGAATATTGATGCATTATAAATATCCTCTTGCACGTTGATCAGCTTCGATAGCATCGAATAACGCTTGGAAGTTACCGTTACCAAAACCATCGTGACCTTTACGTTGAATCACTTCAAAGAAAACCGGACCGATTACGTTTTTAGTAAAAATTTGTAATAAGTAGCCGTGATGATCACCATCAACTAAGATCGCATTTTTTTCTAAGCGTTCGATATCTTCAGTCACCATTGGTAAACGGCCTTTTAACATACCGTAATAAGTGTGTGGAGGAGCTGCTAAAAATTCAACTTTGTTAGCTTTTAAATCTTCTAACGTTGGAATGATATCATCTGTTGTTAAGGCGATATGCTGAATGCCCGAACCTTTATACTCATCTAAGTACTCTTGAATCTGAGATTTAGCATCTTTAGGTTCATTGATTGGAATAGAGAATAATCCGCAAGGTGAACGCATAGCTTGTGAAAGTAAACCTGTCGATTTTCCTTCAATATCAAAGTACTTTGCTTCATAAAAATTGAAAATGTTTTCGTAAAAGCTGCTCCACTTATTCATTTCACCTTTTGGTACGTTGTTAGTGAAATGATCGACAACTTTCATTCCTAAACCTTTAGGGCGTAAGTTGTTGTTATCTTTAATACCGAAAATTTCAGTGTAAAGTTTGTTGTGTGCTTTTTCGTCGATGAAATAAACTAAAGAATCGCCAATACCATAGATCGCTAAAAACGGAGTAGCGCCGCGTGAAGCTTCATTTCCATCGTAAGCTTTAGCACCACGAGCCACCGCATTCGCAAAAGCTTTTTCAGCATCAGCTACGCGAAAACCAGAAGATACAACTGAAGGCCCGTGCTCTTTCGCAAAACCAACAGCAAATGTACCCGGCTCAGTATTTAAAATAAAATTGATATCACCTTGGCGGTAAAGTTTAATTTTTTTACCCGGGATCGAACCGATTTCAGTCATTCCTAAACGAGTAAATAAACCTTCGAAAAGAGCTGCATCTGGGCCAGAGTATTCTAAGAAATCCACGCCATAAAGACCGATCGGATTTTTTTCAGTGATTTTCGCTTTTGACCAATCAATAGTCACAGGAGTCGGAGCAAAAGTTTTCATTTAAACCTCTCTTATTTGAATGCTTCAATCTAGCAAGAGGCTTAAAGAAGGGTCAAAGATTTTGATAGAACTTTTGCACTAACGGATCGACGATAAATGAGCGCGGATTCCACCGAACTATGTGTAATCCGCTTGCATCTCTAAGCCTAGATAAGGCCACGTAAGCATGACCTGGCTCCCAAAGAGCGCTTAAATCGCACCACAGCTCATCGAGTGTGGCCCCTTGGGATTTATGAATCGTTGTGGCGTAAGCTAAAATCAGTGGATATTGTATGACGCTAGCTCTCACGTTTCCTTCAGCATCCAACAAAGAAAAGGTCATTTTTTCAACTTTCACTTCGCGGCCGTAGTCTTTACGAACAATCAAATGCTGATCTTCTTCGCCGACTAAAACGCCGCGTGTGCCATTCACCCAACGTTTGTTGGCGTCATTTTTTAAAAACATCACCCGGCAACCAGGTTTTAGTTTTAATGTCTCGGGAACTGGCGACGATTTTTTTAAACTTTGAACAAATTTTTCTTCGCCGAAGTAAATGGCTTCGTATTTTAATTCTTCTTCACGAATTTCAGCTAATTTTTTTTGATTGTAATTATCTGATTGTTCACGGCGCGGAAACAATCTTGTACCAGATTGTTCTTCGTCGTGTGGTTTTGTGCGGCTATTTAAAAAATCAGCGACCTTCTGGTTCATGCGCCCATTGCGGATTTCAGCCAAGACATCTAAAAATTCTGAATCTTGCACACGCTGATTGTGCTTTAACTGACAAACCTGAAAACCTGTCGAATCCCAGACGCGGTTTAAAAAACACCAGTCTCTTTTTTGTCCTGTTTTAGTCACTGGCGGAAGTTGGCCAAAATCACCGACGGCAATCATGCGCATGCCACCCCAAGGTAATTTTGAACCGCGGGCTTTTTGCGCCAAAGCTTCAGCGATCATTAAAGCTTCACCAGGAATCATCGAAATTTCGTCAATGATACAACCTTCGACCTGCGAAAGGCGCTTCATAACCTTTCCGTCTTTACTGGCACGTTCATAGGTGGCGTCTGGACCACCTTCCATAATTCCTAAACCAAAAAATGAGTGAAAAGTACGGCCCCCAAGAAGCACCGCAGCTGCGCCGGTACTTGCTAAAATAGGCATCGTTTTCGGGTCTAAATCTTTTGTAAGTTCTTTAATAACAAAGGATTTACCGCTCCCTGCTCCGCCCGTAAGGAACACATTTTCGCCAGATCGCAATAAATCGAGAGCGAGCGCTTGTTCATGGGATAATTGAAAGGATTCTGATTTTTTCACCACAGCTATACTAACCGTGTTACGACTTCAGTCAAAACGTAATCGCTTCAGGTAAATGTTGTTGCTGCACGTCTTAGCTTTGTTTTATACTGGTTGACCGATGGTTTACGAATTTAAACAAAAACTGCCTAATCCTAATTTTGAAAATGTCTTCGATGTCACAGCAGAAGAAGTGAACAGCCATGCTGCTGAACTTACTTTGATTGATGTGCGCCAACCGGAGGAATACACCGGTGAACTTGGACACGTTCACAATGCTCAATTAGTCGTGTTAGGTGAAATTCCAAACCAGATCAAAAATATTCCCACAGATAAACCGGTAGTTTTTATCTGCCGTTCAGGCATGCGTTCTGCTCAAGCCAGTGCCTACGCGTATTCCCTGGGAATCAAAAACACGTACAACATGCTTGGTGGCATGTTGCTATGGAATAAACTCTCACTACCTATAGAAAAATAACCTTACAGAAAGTAGAAAATGTCGACACAAAAAGTTTACGTCAACAGAACTTTAAACCTTAAAAAAATCAAGTACATCGGTCTTGATATGGATCACACGTTGGTTCGTTACAACACTGAAAATTTTGAGCGCCTTTCACACACAACTATCATCGACAAGTTAGTGACTAAAAAAGGTTACCCTGAAGTTATCAGAAAATTTCAGTTCGATTTTCAGTTCGCTTTACGCGGATTAGTAATCGATCGCCAGCGCGGAAATTTATTAAAATTAAACCGCTACACAGCGATTCGTAATTCGTTCCACGGCTTAAAACCTTTGGATTACAAAATTCACAGAAAAATGTACCACTCAACTTACATCGACTTATCTAAGTCTGATTATTTAGCGGTTGATACATCGTTTTCTTACTCATTAGCGCATGCTTACTCGCAATTAGTTGATTTAAAAGATTCTGACCCATCTTTAAAATTACCAGAGTATTCAATTATCGCTGATGACGTGTTAGATGCTTTAGATGAAGCTCACCGCGACGGATCTTTAAAAGATGCTGTTCGTAAAAATGTTGAACACTACATCATTAAAGATGAAAGTGTTGTTCGCGCTTTAGAAAAATATAAAAAGCACGGTAAAAAAATCTTTATCGTAACAAATTCTGAATTCCACTACTCAAAATTATTATTAGATTATGCCATTAATCCGTTCTTAAAAGACCACAAATCTTGGGTTGATCTTTTTGAGTATGTGGTGACTTTCGCGCAGAAGCCTAAGTTCTTCTACGAAGATTCTAGATTCTTAAAAGTAAATCCAGAAGACGGCACAATGACAAACGTTGAAGGAAAACTTACTCCGGGTGTTTACCAAGGTGGTAACGCGAAGAAGTTCACCTCAACACTAGATCTTGAAGGTGATGACATTCTTTACATCGGTGACCATATCTACGGCGATATCTTACGCTTAAAGAAAGATTGTAACTGGCGTACAGCAATGATCATCGAAGAGCTTGAGCACGAGATCAAACAAAACAAAACTGCTGAACCTTACATGGCTGAAATTGATTCTTTAATGAAACAAAAAGAGCCGTTAGAAGATATTTTAACTGACCTAATGACTCAAAAGTACGAGCGCTCTACAAAAGTAGACGAAGCAAAAATCGATCAATTACAAAAAGAGATCGGTGATTTTGATACTCAGATCAGTCAGTTAATTAAAAAACAGCAAGCGCTATACAACCCGAACTGGGGCCAACTAATGCGCGCTGGTAATGAAGAAAGTTACTTTGCCTATCAAATGGAACGTTATGCGTGTGTCTACATGAGTAAAGTGGAAGATTTATTCGATCTTTCGCCGCGTACTTACTTTAGAGCTCCACGACGCCCATTAAGTCACGAAGTTGAATAACAAAAACAAAACAAACGGAAGGAATATCGTTTATGAAAAAAACAATCACCCTAGTTATTACGGCTGCAGCTTTAATGTTTTCTAGCTGTGCTTCAGATCAAAAAAATACAGCTAAAGGTGCTGGTATCGGCGCTGCTGCTGGTGCTGCCATTGGCGCAATCATCGGTCACCAATCAGGTAACCGCGCTCAAGGCGCTGCTGTAGGCGCTTTACTTGGCGCAGGTATCGGTGGATACGCTGGTCACCGTATGGACCAACAAGCTAAAGAATTAGAAAAAATCGCTGAAACTAAACGTACTGAACAAGGTTTAGTAACTAAGTTAAAAAGCGACATCTTATTTGAAACTGGTAAAGCTGATTTAAAACCTCAAGCTAAAACTAATCTTAAAGAGATGGCTACAATCATGAAAAAATACCCAGAAAACGTTTTAGCGGTTAAAGGTTACACTGATGCCACTGGTTCAGATAAAACTAACCAAACGCTTTCTCAAAAACGTGCTGATGCTGTTCGCGCTGAATTAACAGCTAACGGTATGCCGACAGCAACTATTTCAACAGCAGGTTTAGGCCCAGCTAACCCAATCGGCGATAACTCTACAGCAGCAGGTCGTAAACAAAACCGCCGCGTAGAAATCGAAGTAACTGTTGATGAATCAAAAGTTCCAGCCGAGAAAAAATAAGGGTAACAGTTCCCTTTTTGATAGTATGCGTATCAAAATAAAAAACCCGCGTGATAAACGCGGGTTTTTTTGTATTCAAAAATCGTAATATTTATTTACCTACTAAAACCATATAATCATTTTCACCGCTGATATCCATTAAACCGATACGTAATGTCGGAGCATCTTTTAGCTTAGCCAGATCAATACGGCGACGAATCGTGCGCGCTTTATTTAACACGGCACAACCCCATGGTGAAGTTCCCGTTTTATCTTCAGTGTCGCATCTGAACAGGTTATTCACTTCATCTTCTTGAAGAGCTGGAAAATAACCTAATGAAAAAGCCAAAGGTTTAGTTTGAGTTAACTCTTTAATTTTGGCGTACGGATTATTCTGAATAAAATTACTTGAGTAAATCGCCGCAGTAATCACCAGAATTTTTTTATCTTTATTCGCTTTAATCAGTTCGGCCGCTTCGCTGAAATTTTCTTTTAACGGAATCTCGTGAGTCTTACCTAAGAATTTTTCTTTTTCTTCACCTAACATTAACTCTTGGTCGATTAAGATAATATCAAACGGGCCATTTTGTTTTTCAATTTCCAGTTTTAACAAATTTGTTAAATCATATTGGTTTTCTTTTTCTGGTTCATAACCAATCCAGAAATGTTTTTCTTTACCGATTTCTTGATGCAGGCTTTGCTCAATCGAACTTGCGAATTCATTGTTATCTTTAAAGTAACTTAGCTTAATTTTAGGAACGGTTTTTTGCGCTTCGCCACCCGTAAAATAGATCACCGCCGCAGCTGCGCCTAGAGCTAAAAGAAGAGTAAATAACAATGGTTTATAATTAGCTTTTTGTTTTTGCATAACGCCAAATCCTTTTAATTCGTTTTGAGCAAAATACTCTATTGCTTTTGAAATAAAAAGTGTTAAGTTGCGGCGATAGAGCATACACTCTAAGTAAGTGTTTTATTGGACTTGATCGAAAGCTAGATAGTCGACAGGTACCGGAGAAAATATGAAAACGAAAAATATACTTATTATCGGCAATGGCCGTCTTGCGAAGCATCTGATTCATTGGTGCACTCTATTACAAAGATCCGTACACCACTGGAATAGACAAGATAACAAACCCCTATCTCTACAAAATATTGATTACGTTTGGTTAGCGATCAGCGACAGCGCGCTTCTTCCGTTTTACCAAGAAACTTTAAAGCCTCTTTTATCTGGCCAAAAAGTTGTGCACTTTAGCGGAACCACGCATCACAGCGAGATCATCTCAGCACATCCGCTGATGACTTTTTCTCACGAGCTTTATGATCTTGAAACTTATAACAAAATCTATTTCGGAATCACCGGAGCAGAATCTTTAACCGAGGCTTTGCCAGGTTTTACGAATTCATTTTTTAAATTGCGCGCTGAAGATAAACCGCTTTACCACGCTTTATGTGTCGCCTCAGGAAATCTGCCGCAACTTATCTGGAGCGAAACTCAGCCGCAGTTTGCTGATCTTAAAGTTCCGCCAGAAGCCGTTAAAGTTTTCTTACAGCAAAGCTTAGCTAATTTTTTCTCACAAGGCGCACAAGCTGTGACGGGTCCGATTGTTCGTCATGACACAACAACTATTACAAAAAATTTATCTGCTTTAGAAAAAGTGAATTTGAAACTTAAAAACATTTACCAAAGTTTTTTACAAGGATAGGGCCATGAAAACGATTTTGGATTTTGCCAACAAAAAAAATAAAAAAGAAAAAATCTCGATGGTGACTTGCTATGACTATAGCTTTGCGAAAATCGTAGCTGAATCTAAAGTCGATACCATCTTAGTCGGAGACTCTTTAGCCCAGGTTATCCACGGGTTTCCCAACACACTTCACGCAACCATTGAAATGATGGCGCTTCACACAGCAGCTGTTGCACGTGGCGCAGGAAATAAATTTATCGTAGCTGATATGCCTTTTATGTCGACGCGTAAAGGTTTAGAAACAGCGATGAACGATGTGCAAAAATTAATGGTCGCTGGTGCACACGCGGTAAAAATTGAAAATGTTGATGGCCATGCCGAATTAATCAAACACATCGTTGAATCAGGAGTACCTGTGATGGGTCACTTAGGTTTAACACCGCAATCAATTCACCAATTAGGGGGCCCTAAAATTCAAGGCCGCTCACAAACAGCGGCCGAAAAATTAATGAACGATGCTTTTATTATGGAGCAAGCCGGATGTTTTTCGATCGTACTAGAATTAATCCCCTCTGCGTTAGCTGAAAAAGTAACTCAGAATTTAAAAATTCCAACAATCGGTATTGGCGCAGGCTCTGGCACTGACGGCCAAGTTTTAGTTTTACAAGATATGTTAGGCATGAATCCAGAATTTAACCCTAAGTTCTTAAAAAAATTCGGTCAGGAACACACAAATGTACTAGCGGCATTAAACCAATACGCTGAAGAAGTCTCATCAGTGGCGTTTCCAAAACCAGAAAATGGGTATGAATAGTATGAAGAACACTAAAGTGATCGAAAAACCACAGGATCTGATCGAATACCGTAAAAAGTATTCATCAATTGGTTTTGTTCCAACGATGGGAGCACTTCACGCAGGGCATGCAAGCCTCATGAAAAAAGCTTCAAGCGAAAATGAGTTAACTATCGCCAGCGTATTTGTAAATCCAACACAATTTAACAACGCCACGGATTTAGAAAAATATCCGAAAACTTTTGAAGCCGACCTTAAAACTTGCGGTGAAAACGGTGTGGATGTTTTATTTTTTCCAAAATTTGATGATATTTACCCTGATAATTATCGTTTTAAGTTGTCTGAAAATGAATTTTCAAAACTTTTATGTGGCGCCCACCGCCCGGGCCACTTTGATGGCGTATTAACTGTGGTTTTAAAGTTATTACAAATCACGGGCTGCCATCGTGCTTACTTTGGTATGAAAGATTACCAGCAGTACAAATTAATTTCTGATATGGCTAAAGCCTTATTCTTACCGACAGAAATCATTGGTTTACCGACAGTGCGTGAAGCTTCTGGCTTAGCGATGAGTTCACGCAATATGCGCTTAACTCCTGAAGGTAAAGATAAAGCTAAACTGATCTACGCGACAATTACGCAAAAAATTCCAGCTGATAAAGCTCGCGAAATTTTAACTTCAAACGGCTTTGTGGTGGATTATTTAGAAGATATTGCCGATCGCAGATATGTGGCAGCAACTCTGGAAGGGATTAGGTTAATTGACAATGTTGAAATCTAATACAAACCCCAAATTATTATTTATTCTGACAGGCTCAATCGCTTTATACAAAGTGATGAATGTGCTTAGTCATTTCAAAAAACAAAACTACCAGCTTGAAGTGGTCGCCACAGAATCAGCCTTAAAATTTGTTGGTGTTTCAACAATCGAAGGCCTAACAGGTAAAAAAGTTCACTCTGATTTATACGCTAATGGTTCTAACATGGATCATATCAACTTGGTTCGCTGGGCTGATGCCATTGTGGTAGCCCCAGCAACGGCCAATTATTTAAATAAATTAGCTTCAGGTTTAGCCGATGATTTAGCTTCAACGTTATTTTTAGCGCATGATTTTTCTAAGCCATGGGCTGTGTTTCCGGCAATGAATACAAAAATGTATCAACACCCGTCGACGCAAAAATCAATTACCACTTTAAAATCTTGGGGCGTTGAGATTTTAGATTCAGCCTCGGGCGTTTTAGCCTGCGGTGAAATCGGTGTGGGCCGTTTATTAGAGCCTGATCAAATGATTGCAGCGATTGAAAATTTAAAAATACCGACTCTCACTTCAAAGCCAACTTCTGCAACACCGGTACAAGCCAAAAAGATTTTAATTTCGGCGGGTGGCACACAAGAAGCTATTGATGACGTGCGCGTAATTAGTAACAAAAGCACTGGTAAAACAGCGGCGGCTTTAGCTGATCAATTTATTTCAAACGGATTTACGGTCACGTACTTAGCTGCTGAAAACGCGAAACTTCCGACATTTGAATGTGAAGTTGTTAAATTCACCGACTTTCAGTCGTTAGAAAATAAATTACGCGACTTACTTCCAAAAGACTATTCAACGTTTATTCATGCAGCTGCAGTAAGTGATTATTCAGTTGTTCCGAGCGAAGGTAAAATTAATTCTGACAGCGAAGAATTAACATTAAAATTAAAACGTAATCCAAAGTTAATTGAACTGGTTAAAAAATTAAATCCTACGATTAAACTTGTGGGTTTTAAATTAACTTCAACCACAGATGAAAAGCTTGTAAATGACAAGGTCACAAAACTTTTTGAACAAGCTAAGTGTGATCTGGTTGTTCACAATGATTGGTCTACAGTTAAATCAGATAAACATCTTTTTAACCTGATTAACAAAAACCAAACAACGAATAGAAATTTAACTCTTGATGATTTATCACAAGAGCTTATCGGTTATGTCATGCAAACGGAGTCTTTATGATCTTATCTTTAGATGTAGGTAACACACAAATTTACGGCGGAGTTTTCGACGGCGAAAAAATGCTGATCTCGTTTCGTAAGAACTCAAAATCAGGCTCGTCATCTGACGAAGTCGGCATCTTTCTTCGCACCGTAATTAAAGAAAATGGCTTAGACCCGAAACAAATTAAAAAAATCGTTTTATGTTCGGTCGTGCCTGAAGTGATTTATTCATTAAAAGGCGCTTGCCAAAAATACTTCGGTATTAACCCGTTCATTTTACAAGCTGGCGTAAAAACAGGTTTAAAAATTAAATACCGCAACCCGCTTGAAGTGGGCGCTGACCGTATTGCCAATGCTGTAGCAGGAACCCACATGCATCCGCAGAAAAACTTAATCATCGTCGATCTTGGAACAGCGACGACATTCGATGTTGTAACTGCTGAGCGCGACTATTTAGGCGGATCAATTATCGCTGGTCTAAGATTAAGTATGGAATCATTAGAAGCTAAAACCGCTAAACTCCCGTCAGTTGAAATCGTTCCACGCACCGAAGCTTTAGGCCAATCAACGGTTGAAAGCCTGCAATCGGGCCTGTATTACGGCCATTTAGGCGCTATGAAAGAGATCATCACCAAGATCACGGCAGAATGCTTTAACGGAGAAAAACCTTTTGTGATCGGTACTGGAGGCTTTTCATCGTTATTCGAAAAAGAAAAAATATTTGATCTTATTGCCCCGGATTTAGTATTAAAGGGCAACTTGATCGCTTTAGAAAGAAACACGTAAAAGGAACTCGCGACTATGAAAATCGATATGATGTATGCAAAAATTCACCGCGCCACTGTAACTGGTGCTGATTTAATGTATGAAGGTTCAGTTTCTATTGATACAGCTTTATTAAAAGAAGCTAAAATGTTTCTGAATCAAAAAGTAGATATTGTAAACTGCAACAACGGCGCTCGTTTTAGCACTTACATTATCGCCGGCAAAAAAGGCGAAATCTGCTTAAACGGAGCCGCAGCTCGTTTAGTTCAAAAAGGCGATAAAGTGATTATCATCTCTTACGCTTCTATTGATCTTGCAGATGCAGCGAAACACGAACCTAACGTTGTGTTCGTAGACGATAAGAACAAAGTGGTTGAAAAGAAAAAACAAGAAAAGCGCGCCACAAAATCTAAGTACTAATTAAAATTAGAAAATTTTGAGACACAAAAAAAACCACGTCTTATCAACGTGGTTTTTTATTTTATAATGCAGAAAGATGCGGTGCTCCCGAAAAAGGGACGGCTGCGGGCGGCCAGCCTACCTAATACGAACTGGCTGTAAGTACATGCCGCCAGATTTGATGTAGATGTTCCAAGTCTTTTGCATTGATTTGATTTCAGTGCGTAGTAATTCCATTTCAAATTTTAACTGCTCAATTTTTTCTTCGTAATTTTTTTGGCAGCTTAATTTGTATTCTGCTTTCATTTGGTCAAACTTAACTTGAGCCGCAACGATCTTAGCAGAAAGTGGTTCTAAAGTTTCTTTGTAGAACTGCGAATTATGAAAATTCAAAGATTCTGTTTCTAACTTAGCTCTTAAAATTTCAGAAAACTGAACTGTTTTTAATTTCTTAGCTAAACCCATAACTGAAGCTAACTGGATAGACCATTTAGTCGGATCCCAGTGGTACCATTTAATTCCGTTACGGTAGTCGAACTGAAACTTGTGATGGAAGTTATGGTAACCTTCACCATGAGTTAAGAAAGCCATGATAATAGAATCTTTAGCCGTTAAATCTTTTGAGTATGGTGTTTTTCCTAAGGTGTGAGCTAACGAGTTGATAAAGAACGTCGACTGCTGAGTTAAGAAAATTCTAATACCACCAGCGATCACTAAACCTAAGAACGCATTACCTAACATAGCTCCAACAAGTAATGGCATTAAGTAACCCACACCGATCGCCCATACTAAGTAGTAATCGTGCTGAAGTTTAACTAATTTATTTTTTTCTAAATCCGGAGCATGAATCGGAAGGCTTACTGAATCGTGTAACATCATCCAGCCCATGTGCGCGTAGAAAAAACCTTTGTTAATTGAATACGGATCTTTATCAGTGTCTTCAAAACGGTGGTGAATACGGTGATCACTTGACCATTTTAAACATGAACCTTGAAATGCGCCGGCGCCGATTAAAAGTAAAATCGCTTCTAAAATCGGGTGAGCTTCATAAGACTTATGTGAATACAAACGGTGGTAACCCATCGTGATACTTAAGTTTGTCGCAATCGCGAAAAGTAAACCGAACACTGTGATCCAACCGATGTGTCCTACAGTGTAGCTGTTTGAAAAAACAAGATATAATACTAACATTACAATCGAGATGATCGGGTTAAGAACCAAGAACAATGTCACCGACCAGCAGATTTTTTTAAGATTTTGTGTCATAGATCTAATGCTACCCGTTTTTCAACAGATAGTTTAGTGAAATTATCTTTAAGATTTGTTGAAGCTTACAAACCTAATTTGATTTCTCTGGAGCCTCAACTCTAAAGAACTCGATGGCGTCTATAGCCGCTTTGGGCTTGTAGAAGCGGTAGTTTTCATTCCACTGAACGTCTTGCCAGCCAAGCAGCTGAAACTCACGCTGCGTAACATCCCGATTCTGGACTAGCTCGAAGAAATTCTTAATATGCTGAAGGTCATCTAAACGCTGCTGCAAAGAAGGCAAATGAAACTGAATGAAAGCTAATTGAGATTCAGTTTTGGTAAATTCTTGTGCTCCGTATTTAAAGAGCATGTCAAAGGCGTAAGGTTTAGAGCTGTCGCAGCCTTTAATCATTAAAAGCTTTTCTGAGCTAGCTGCAAACTGGGCAATTTCGATATCTTTTAAAATCGGACAGGCAAAAAACACGTGCTGGCGAATCTTCACCTGGTCAAAGATTTTTAGCGATAAACTACTGCGCGACGGTAAAATCCAAATCTGATCTTGGTCTTTCACAGCAATCTGTAGATTCAGGTTTTGTTTTGAAGCCATCTCTAACGATTTAAACATTTCTGACGAAGTGTCTAAATGATCCGGAAATTCCACAAGCACGTCAAAATAGGCCTCTGCAAAGGAATCCGAGACCCCGTGACTTTGTAAATATTGATTCAAACGCGCAATAAACCGGCGCTGCGGAAACGAAGCCTCTTGTTTAAGACTAAACTGATCCGCAAAAACTTTTAAAATACTTAAACCCTCTTTTAAAGAATTATCCTGATCAAGTAAGGCCTGAATAGCCGTTTCAGGATCCACCGAACGTTGGGCCACAAGCTTTGGAATATCCTGTAAAAAGTTATTTTGCTCTTTGTGAGTTAAAGAATTAAAGGCCTCAACCACACTCGAAGTTAAAAGTGGACGAAGACTCATTGTTAAAAGCTCGCGGCGGTTATGCCCTGGCTGATCTAAGCCCGCACAACGCTCGAAATCTTCTGGGCTGCGCCAAGGTGATTCGCAATAAACATCTAAATTCTTTAAAACCTGCGGCCAGCGCGCTAATCCCAGCTCTGGGTAAAGTTCTGTCACCGGATCTTGGCGGTCTAAACGTCCAAAAGTAGCATAATAGATAAGGTCTGCTAAAGACTGGTCAAAAAGTTTAACTTGTTCATCTTGTGTATCTGACCCTAACCACAGGCGAATAATCGCGTGTTCTAAATGGCCATTCGCTAATAACAAACTTTTACCGATACGAATTTGATTTTTTTCGATCTGATAAGCTAACGGGTTATTTTCATCGATAATAATCTGCGCTTTGGTTTTCATCGGCTGGATTTTTTCTAAGACCAGGGCCAATTGATTTAAACGCCCTTCAATAGCTTCGGTATATTCGCTGATTTTTTGCGAAAATTCGGCCGAGCGACGTTCCGAACAGGCATAAACTGTGGCATTTTTGTTAAGAGTGACCACGTCTAACTTTTCGACGAGCGTGGAATCGATACAGGGATGGTCTTTGCTTAGCTGCAATAGCGCCATAAAAGACAAGTAAAATCCAATAGTTAGAATAACGTACAACATCCGCTTCATAATCAGTTGTTAAAAGCAAAACAAGGACCAAACGCAGGATTCCAAAACTCTAAAGCTCGCCTTATTTACCGCTTTATCATAGGATGAATAAATTAATGAGAACGAAAAGTTACAAGTACACTCACAATCAGTGGTCCGAACCTTTTGATCCAACTTTGGATTCAGAAAACACCGCTGTTTTTGTTTTCTTTGAATCAACTTTAGTTATTGATCACCAGATCAAAAAAATTAAAGACGTTTTTCCAAAGAGTAAAATTTTGGGCTCATCAACTTCAGGCGAAATTCAAAACGCTGAAATTAACGATAACTCGATCGTTTGCCTGGTGATCAAATTCGATCACACCCGTTTAAAATTAGTTTCTACCTCGGTCAGTTTTGAAACTTCTCTGCAAGCTGGAAAAAATTTAGCTGAAGAGCTAGCTGAACCTGATTTAAAAAATATTGTTCTTTTCACCGAAGGTTTAGATGTTGATGGTTCTGAACTTATTAAAGAACTTGATCAAACGCTAAAAAATAAAAATATTCGCACATCTATTGTTGGCGGTATGGCCGGTGATGGTTCTCGTTTTATTAATACGTTTGTGATTAACGATACTTCGGCCAAAACCCATCAGGCTGTGGCTTTGGGGCTTTACGGTGAAAAAGTTCATATGTTTTCAGGCACCGGAACAGGCTGGGCTCCGTTTGGTCCGCTTCGTTACGTCACTAAAGCTCAGCGTAATACCGTTTTTGAAATTGATGGTGTACCCGCTTTAAAACTTTATAAAGAGTATCTTAAAGAAGATGCTCTTAATCTTCCGGTTTCAGGTGTATTATTTCCGCTGGGTATTTCCTGGGGAGAAAAAGAAAATATCGTTCGCTCTGTGGCGCGCATTGATGAAGCCAACAACGCGTTAATTTTTGCCAGTAAAATTCCAGAAAAAACCCAGGTGCAGCTTATGCACAGTAACGTGATGAAATTAATTGATGCTGCTGAACAGGCTCTTGATAACTGCACAATGGATTTTTCAAGCGGAAACTCAACGGCTGCTTTAATTATCAGTTGTATTGGCCGCCGTATGATCATGGGTCAAAAGACCGAAGATGAAATTGATATCATCAAAGAGCGTCTACCTAATCATGCCGAAATTTGTGGTTTTTATTCGTATGGTGAATATTCTCCGACAGCCAGTAAGCGCAACGAACTGCATAACCAGACAATGACTTTAATTGTTTTTCAAGAAGGTACTTAAGTGAATTCAAAAATGTTGCAGCGACAATTAAAAAAACTGAACTTCAGCGCGGACGCTCCTCCCGCAAATGCGCAGCAATGGCAAGATTTCTTAAAACTGATTGATATCACTTATACCGAGTACGAAAATCATCTTTACCGTTCACACAACACATTAAATGTGGCTACTGACGAACTTCAACGTTTATACACTGAACTTGAAGCAAAATCTTCACAGCAAATTCAGTCATTGGATTCGAAGTTACAAAACATCATGAGTACAGCTCCATGTATTATCATGTGGATCGATAACCAAATGATTATCGAAGGTTGTAATTCATACTTTCGCCAGTTGATGAAAATTCACGAACCTTTAGAGGGTCGAAAAATTACCTTCGCTGATTTAAACCTTCAGCATATGCAGGATAAATCGCGTGAATTTATTCGTTCAACACAAAACCAGATGAGTTTTATTACGCAAATCAAAGATTTGTATTTTAAAATCATGCTTAACAAAATCGCCGGGCAAAACAAGATCTCTATTTTTGGTTTCGATGTGACTGAAGACATTAATAAACAAAACACCATCAATCAAATTCAGGCCAAAGCCGTACAGACTTCAAAGCTTGCCGTATTAGGTGAATTAGCCGCTGGCGTAGCCCATGAAATTAATAACCCGTTGATGATTTTAACTTCGGTGGCTTTCGTTGTACAAAAACATCTTGAACAAAATAAATACGACCAGCTGCCCGAAAAATTAGAAAAAATCCAAAGCACGATCACTCGTATCAGCCGTATCGTAAATGGTCTTCGCACTTACGCCCGCGACGGTGAAGATGACCCAATGATGCCAACAAACATTGCCGATGTGATTTTAGAATCACTTGAGCTTTGTATTGAAAGTATACGTTACCAAAATATCGACATTACTTTTGAAAACCTGCTGGCTGAGCCAGCTTACATTAACTGCCGTGACACTCAAATTTCACAGGTAATTTTAAATCTGATCAGCAATGCTAAAGAT
>CBINGM010000009.1:0-138173 GCA_966250225.1 uncultured Pseudobdellovibrio sp.
AGATAAAGATCAAGACAAGGATCAAGATAAAGACCAAGATAAAGATCAAGACAAACATGATCAAGATCAAAACGGTAGCGGTCAATCACCAACACCTGCTCCAACAACTCCGTAATGAAGTTGTAAAATTCAAGAGTGAAAAAAGGGTGGGTAGCAGTCAAATGCTGCCCACTTTTTTAAGCAGAGGGGGATGTTATGAATGTTTCAAAAAAAATGTTACTTGTGTTTCTGCCTTTAGCCTTAGTAGCTTGTAAATCAAATAAAGAAGAAGCTGTAGAAGAGCCAGTGATTCCTTCGGAAGTAGCTCTGGCCGATGTGTCGTCGGGAAGTTGTCTGGATCTAGAAAAATTATCCCGCGTTTTGCAAAGCCCGCAGTTTTCAGTACCAGCTGCGATTATGACAACAAGTCTAAAGCCGCTAGATGTTATGCCACAAGCTAAGATCAATTATTTTTCTTACGCTACCTTTAATTACAAAGTTTCTGCGGTGAATGAAATGGGTTTATTCACACAGATTCGCCAGAAAGATTGCAAAACAGTGCAAATGCTTTCGGCTTCGGAAGAAGTGATGACTTTTGAAATTATCGATTCTTCTGAAAAAGAAATTACTATTAAACTCAAAGATAAATTTCGCGATACGATGATTGCTGCTCAGAAAAAAGCTTTATTTGATCGCCAACAGCCGTATCAGATAACCTATAAGTATCTTTCTCCGCATAGCTTATCAATCACCGAAAAATACAGCACGGTCGATCCCATTTGTATTTCAAAAACAGCCTTGTCTTTTGAAATCAAAAAAGATCTTCACTGGGCCAGTCGGGTGAATGAGCTTCCGCAAAATTACGAAATCGACTCACATTATTTAAGCCAAGTTAAAGAATCGGTTACACCAGATGCTTTAGCGCAAGTTTCTTCTTTAGAAGCCCCTGAAAGTATTCCGGTAGAATCTATTCGCGCAGTTATGCGTTCGCCACTTAAAGAAGAGCTTAAGTTGTGCGTGCAATAAGAGCTGTTTTTTTTACTCTGTGCGCTTTGTTTATGGTGGCTTGTGCTAAAGACAAAAAATATGCCGAAGCCTCGTCGCCTTATTGTCAAAGCAACATGGTAAAAAACCAGTTCATCGTTCATTGGAAGAAAAAAAGTCCGTCATTGATAGTTTCAGAAAATCTAGATCACTTTATCAACATTAACCGCGACGATATTGATTTCGTCGAACCTAACTATACCATCTTCGCAAAACTTGTAAAAACGGAAGAAGAAGATCCGGTTATTCCGTCGTTTGGAACTCCTGAATCAGCTCAGACAGTTTACGAGATGATTCATGTGCGCTCGGCGTGGTACCGGGGATTTTTCGGCCAAGGGTTAACAGTAGCGGTTGTTGATACGGGAATAGATCAAAAACATCCAAGCTTGCGCCGCCGTATGGTGCCTGGATGGAATTTTATTTCAAATGCTGAAAGTGTAGAAGATGAAACCGGACACGGAACCGCCATGGCTGGCATTATCACCGGACCTTACTTAAATAGTTCAAGTTTAAGTTTAGCTCCCGATGTAAAAATTCTTCCGGTTGATTTTATGACTGCAGACGGCGGCACTGAATTTCATGCGCAAGAAGCTTTGGCTTTTGCGATTGCCCATAATGCGAAAATTATTAATAACTCATGGACGGTGAATTGTTCAGAATTATTACGAAATTCATTTGTCAGTTGGGCCAATCAAAATGTTGTCTTTGTTAACTCTTCAGGAAATGAACCCATCGATGTCATCAGTCACGGTGTTTTACCGGCCGCACTTAGTTTAGGAAACCACATCCATGTGGGGTCTCTCGATGATCGTGGGCATCGTTCTAGTTTTAGTGGCTTTGGCCAGACAGTGCATATCTATGCGCCAGGTGAACATGTTCCAAGTTTTGCCCAGACAGATACGGGCAGCCGCAGTGTTCGTATATCAGGAACAAGCGCTTCAACCGCTATTGTTTCTGCGGCCGCGGCACTTTTGTGGAGCGCGTTTCCAAAGGCCACCGCACACGAAATTGTAAGTTTGCTGATTGAAGGTGCTCAGCAAGAGCCAACAGTTGAACCTACTTTAAATATTCAGGAGTCACTGCGCTTAGGGCGCGAACGCTTTCGCGAATAAAAACAATAAAAACACCCCCTGTTTTTGGGGTTCTTATAGAACTACTTGTTTAAGTTGGATTATTTTTTCGCCAATAACAATTTATTTATTTACATAGGATAAAGGGTACCCGATGCTAGGGCTACCCATGATCGTAAACGTCGTTGTAGCCGGTATAGTATTATTTTTTATTAATAGCTGTAGGACACCCATCCACTTCGTCGGCTATCAATTCCGGTCGTTAAAACGCGAAAAACAAATAGTTTTAAGTCAGCATATGGCTGAACTTTCAGATGATAAATACAAATATTTTATCAGCAATAACTGCAGTTATTACTTTCATAAAAGAAGTGCTCATTACTTTGCTGTTTGCAAAAAAGACGAAGATATCTTTTTTGTAGGAACCGATGTGCGTTTTGATGAACTTTCGCCAGAAAGCAATGAAGATATTTTGCAAAAGATGGATAATGAAGCTTCAGAACGAATTGCAAAAATTAAAGCCACTTTGCAAAACCTTAAGCCGCAGACTGTTTCAAATCCATCTTTTGTCGTCTACAAAAGTCATGATCTTGAAGATGCGAACTAGTTAACTATTCATCTACACTTTCATTTAACAGAGCTTCTGCGATTCGGCTTAAAACTTTACCTTTTTGCGAAGCTTCGATCGCACGAGCAGCATAGCTGTCTGGTAAGCGGTTATCTAAATCCCACGACTCTGAAAGGGCTAAATCTTCTGAGGTCATAGCACGCCCTGTGGCTCCGTACGACCAGATAAAATCCGGACGGGCATGTGAATGCCATTCTCCACCGATAATATTGTAACTTTCATCTAATTCTAAATCATAAACAAAGTTGTAAGATTTAGTTCGGTCATTTCGGCCTTCATTCACAGCCGGAGTTACAAGTGACGGAATAAAAGCATCCATGACAACACCCACAATATATTTAGTACGTGGGCTTCTGTAATTTTTAAATTTGTCAGCGGTCATATTTTCGACCGGTTCTAAAGCGGCTTTTAAACTATGCGTGGTTTCAAAAGTGCGTGGATTAAAATAGCTGTAATCATAACCTTTTACCGCGAAGTTCCACACTTCGGAGCCGGTTGTTGAATCCATCACAAAACTTTTTTGGTACATACCGATACGGTTGGTAACACCTAAGTGCCAGCTCATCGGGTTTGAATCTAAACATGAAGCATCCATGGGGCGTTGATATTGATCTTTAATAACGACATCTTGGCGGCAACGGTTGCCGGCTTGAATTGAATCAGTACTTGATTCAGCCCATAGGTAAGACATTAGGGCTTTAATATCTTGTTTGTAGAATTCAATCGTGTAATGCCCAGTGACATCGGTGACCACCACAGATTGGCGGGGAGCTTTAACTCCCATGTGAGCGGCAGCCGACCAACCATGACAAATGCCTGTCCAAGTCGGCACATACCCGTACTGCTGTAATGATTTTTGTCCGCGGGCCCACATGGCTTTTGTTAATGTCCAGTTACTATCACCAACTAATAAATCATATTTTTCGGCTGGCGACAGGCGGTTAATATTTCCAGCCATCACTAAAAGTTCAGACGGGCGAAGTAAATAATCGTTATAGTTAGTCAGATAATCTTTTGATTTCGGAAAATCAGGATCTGCATAGCGTTGTCCTAAAAGACCTTGATGAATTGGCCAATAAGATCCTGCCCAGATTTCATACTGCGAGTGGCCTTGCGTTAAACGCGTGTTTTGCAAACTGAAAATGTTTGCAACATAAGACTGGTTGTCGAGAAAGATTTTAAAATCGTCATCTCTTGCGGGCTCAGAAAATGGCGTAACCGATATCGTCGACATCGCCATTAAAGAAGAAACAGTTAGGTTTAAAATTGGTTTTATCATAGTTCACACTCCACACGAATTTCTAACAACACTTTAACAACTGTTGATAAATGCACTATCTATTCCACGCTTTTGCTTGGCCTAAATTGCCCGAGGCGTGGGGAATGTGGCAATGTGGAACTAAAGCTGGGCGATTTGGGATAAGTCAGTTTCTTGGCTAGTGTTTAACAGATCAACACACAAACCCGGCTTAAAGTGGGTTCTATCAGATTTGGCGAGCACGCATTTAGCTATGTAAAACCTCATGCGCCAAAGCTTCTTTAATTCTATTATTCTGCTTTTTTCTTTCTTGTTTTCGGCTTTGGCTTTTTCTCAAACTGAGACAGTTTTTTCTTCAGGCGAAGTGATGCGTTTACGTGTTGAAGGGGCGTGGTCTGAACTTTTAAAACAACGCTTCTATGCACCCGATGTGGCTAAACAGGCTCGTATTCCGGTTAAAGTTGTAATCGAAAACAGTGATAAATCAGAAACTCTAATTTATGCTGAAGTGGGTTTGCGTGGAAACACAAGCTTATCACCGCTTGAATGTAATTTTCCAAAATACAGTTTTTATTTTTTCGCCGAAAACGTTTCTGGAACTTTGTTAGCTGGCCGCGAACAATTAGCTGTCGGAAGCCATTGCAGTTACCGCGGTGGAAATTCGCAACTCTATGGCCGGGCTTATGATGGTAAATCACCCCTTCGCGAGGCTTTGGTTTATCGCTTTTTAGAAATTTTAGAAATTCCGTCATTTAAAACAAGACCCGTCATGGTTCAGTACGTTGATTCATCAAAAGAACAAAGTGCTGCGACGGTGGGTTGGAATCAGGCTTTTTTAATGGAAAGCTTAAAGCAGTTTTCTGCGCGTATGGATTATGAATTAATCGACGAAGAAAACGCAAATCAAGTTGATTTAGGAGAAGCGGGTTTAACCGATCTTCAAAAATTAGCGCGCGTTATTTTATTTCAAGACATGATTGGTAACAACGACTGGAAAGTCAACTTCAACGAACTTCCGGGAGTTAGACAAACCTGGAATATGTTCTTAGCTAAAAATATCTCGAATTCTCATATTGAAGTCATACCTAGTGATTTTGATTTGTCATCAGCTGTAACATTATTGAATGATCCAGCCTCTGCTCCGCAAGAGGCTTTAAAAAAGCTCCCGCAAGAACAGCTGGCTCTGGCCAAGGCCTTTTACCGCAGCAAGCGTTTTAAACTTTTTGAAGAGCTTAAAAGTCTAAAAAAACTAGATCCTGCAGGGTACCAACATATCAAAACGAAACTTGAGCAGTTCTTTAGCGTCAAGCTTAGATAGAGATAAGTAGAAAAGTACATATCAATCTAACACGAGGTTTACAACTTTGTTGGATGATAGATTATATGACGGAACATAAAGATCTATTAACAATAGGAAATATGACTATACTGAGCGAAAAGCGTAGTGTGGTTGTTAAAGATGAACAAAACCTTGAACACACTGTGAAATTCACGCACACAGAATTTCGTCTTTTGATCTGCTTGGCCAGCCAGCCTGAAAAAGTGTTCTCGCGTGAAGAGCTATTTAGGTTAGCTTGGAGCGGAAGTGATCCCAGTGTTATGGGCCGCAATGTTGATGTGCATATGTGCCAGGTCAGAAAAAAATTAAATGCTCTTAGTACTCATACAGTGAAGGCTTTATCCGGTGTAGGCTATAAGCTCACGATTAATCGCAAAAAACTTACGGCTTAAAGATCTGATTTAACTCTTTAACTGATCGGATGATCGTTGTCTTAGATCTAAGTGATTCACGTGATAAAATGCGCAACATTTCAGGACGCATTTTCGTGTGAACCTGATGAATCGTTTTAAATAATTTAAAAACATGTTGTAAATCGCGTTCGCTGCTATTTTTAGGTAATTCTTTTCTTTGGCCTAAGAATAAATTTTTAAGCACGCGCTTAACGGCCCAAAAATAGTGAATCGCTAAAGGTAGGTCAATCATGACCACCCAATCGGCTTTTTGCAGGCGGTTTTCTAAAATATCTAACGGGCCAAAACCATCGATAACCCATTGCGGTTTGTCTTGCTCGGACTGAAGAATGCGAATTGATTCAGGATAGGGGCGAAACTTTAAACCTTCCATAAATTGGATTTGATCCACGTGTGTTAAAGGTAAACTGTAGCGTTTTGCCAAATGGTGGGCCAATCTGGTTTTACCAGCGCAAGAGTTTCCTATAATGGCAATGCGTGAATAAGATTTCATTCTTTAAAAAGATAGCAGGATCAAACTGTTTAAGCTAGACTTAAAAACCTATGAGTTTACGTGTGGGCGAAGCTTGGCAATATGGTGATCACAAATTCTTCGGCACTTCTTTGGCCGGAGTTCGAACGGCTATTACGATGCCTGAATTTTCTTTAAGTTTCGACGTGGCCCAGGGCTTTCCGTATTTGTTCAATATGACGAAGTTTTTTATTTCACACGGGCACTTAGACCACGCAGCAGGTATTCCATATATTATTTCGCAAAAAATGATGACCTCACAAAAAGCGGGCGAATTTTATATGCCTCATTCGTTAGTGCACCCCTTAACAGAGATCATGGGCTTATGGAGTAAGATCGAAGGTTTTCCGTACGATTTTAAATTTGTCGGAGTTAAAGCTGACGATGAGATTCAAATTAATAACCATCATTATATGAAAGTGTTTCCAACGACTCATCGAATTGAGTCTTTTGGCTACACGCTGTTTGAATCAAAGAAGAAATTAAAGCGTGAATATTTGAACCTTCATAAAGACCAGATCGTCGAACTGCGAAGAAAAGGGATTGATGTTAATGAAGTGATTCATACCCCAATGGTCAGTTTTACCGGAGATACACAGATCGAATTTTTAGAATCACGCCCGTGGGTTAAAAAATCAAAGATCTTAATTATGGAAGCGACTTATTTAGATTCGCAGCGCTCCGTCGCTCGTGCGCGCGAATGGGGACACACCCATTTAGATGAACTTATCCCGCATTTAGATTCGATTGAAAGTGAGCGTATCGTTTTGATTCACGCTTCAAGCCGCTATGGTATTAACGAGATCAATAAATACCTCGATGAAAAGATACCTAAGGCGCACCGCGAGCGCGTAGTGTGCTTTCCTGGACGATAGTGGCTAACAGTTTTAGGCACCATCTTAGTGTGATACAAGTAACCCTTGTTTAATTGAATCTGGTCTTAAAAGTTTTGGTATGCCTGCTGCAATACTTAAAACCACTATGAAAAAACAAATCATCTTATTAGTGTCTTTATTAGTAGTTTCTTTTCAAACTTTCGCAAATGAGAGTGTTTTTGAACCGATTCCGTGTGAAATCGAAGAAGGTGACGCTATGGTTGAGGCTATGGTTGCGCAAGAAAGTTTACCAACCTGGAAAGAATCATTTAAAGCCGCTGGTGAAAAGCTTAAAGCAAGAATTGATCTTATTTTAAATAATACAGGTGATGCTGCTTTAAGAACTAATTATAAAGAAGTTCAGTTTTTACTTAAAAAAGCTTCTTGCGTTAGAGCCGTTGGTACGGGCATGGCTGCATCCGATGAATTTATGGCTAACTGGAAAAAATATACAAAAGAAATCGAATTTAAAAGCGGTAAAAACTTCTTAAAAATGCCAGGCGATCCGCAAACGACTGAGCAAATCAACCAAGTGAATAACTTTCGTATCGTGTATTATAACCGTGAAGCTTATGCCTTCTTACGCGCTTTAGTAGAGTAATTTTTTAATTAAAAAATAAAAAAAAGCGCAGACTTAAAAAATCTGCGCTTTTTCTTTTTTTTGCGACATCTTTAAAAAGCTTTAAGCTAAGTCAAATAAGATAATTTCACTCTTATCATCGGCTTTAAATTTTAAAAGCTCTTCGTCCTGAAATGATAAGGCATCGCCTGTAGTTAATTCTTTACCGTTCACAGTTAATTTGCCGCTTACGACTTGAACCCAAGCGCCACGAGTCGGGCGAAGTTTGAATTCTAAATCATCACCGGCTTTTAAGCGTGAGATGTACATATCAGCATCTTGCTTAATGCTGATCGAACCATCACGGCCATCTTCAGACATCACTAAAACTAATTTTTTTGAGTTTAAGTCATCTTCAAAAGATTTTTGCCCGTAACCTGGGGTTCCGCCGCGAGCTTTTGGCTGAATCCAGATCTGGAAAAAATGAGTCTCATTCGTTGGGTCAGCATTGTATTCTGAATGCACAACACCAGTTCCGGCACTCATTCTTTGAACTTCACCGGGTTTGATGATCGCTTTAGTGCCCATTGAATCTTTATGCTCTAACGCGCCCTTGACGACGTAAGAGATGATTTCCATACTTTGATGAGGGTGGGCGCCAAAACCAGTTCCGCCTTCAATGCGATCTTCATTGATCACGCGAAGTGAGCGAAAGCCCATTTGTTCTGGATCATAATAATCCGCAAAAGAGAAAGTGTGTTTTGATTTTAGCCAGCCGTGATCTGCAATACCGCGGTCTTGTGATTTTCTAAGTTGTAGCATAACGCCTCCAATACAAAGTACTTTACGGTAAAATTGATATCTTTAATAGACTGTTTAATCTAGATTTATTGTTCAGCCTAATGTATAATAGATTTAAAGCTAAAGAGGATGTAATGGATTTAAACGAGATCTCAATCTTTATTAAAGTAGTTAACAGCGGAAGTTTTGCCGGTGCAGCAAAATTGCTCGATATGCCAAAATCAACGGTCAGCGCCAAAGTCTCTGCGTTAGAAAAACGTTTAGGTGTAACACTGATCCGTCGTACCACCCGAAAGTTACATGTCACTGAAGCCGGCCAAGATTACTTTGATAAATGTGTACAAGGTTTAAATCAAATCACTCAGGCCGAAGAGCAAGTCACACAAAAACAATCTATCCCACAAGGGGTATTAAAAATCACGGCTCCGGTTGAGCTGGGTTCGATTCTTTTACCTGATGTGATTACGCAATTTCAAAGACAGTATCCGAAGGTAAAGCTTGATCTGATGTTAACAGATAGAACTGTTGATTTAATTTCTGAAGGTATTGATTTAGGAATTCGTGCGGGCCAGTTAAAAGATTCAACATTAATCGCTAAAAAAATTGGTTCAGTGTTCTTTGCGCCGTTTGCAAGTCCTAAGTATTTAAAATCTCACGGTACACCTAAATCACCAAAAGATTTAAAAGAACATAGTTGTATTATTTTTTCACCTTTTGGTTTAGATGGCTGGCAGTTAAGTGGACCAGGCAATTCGCAGTTTGTAAGTTTGGATTCATCACTCACAGTGAACGATTTAAGTTTAGCAAAATCACTTGCGGTATCGGATGTGGGAATTGCGCTATTACCCACTTTTTTCTGCGCCACAGAAGCCGGGGATAAATCACTGGTGCGCGTTTTAGATGATTATAAATCAAATGTGCGACCGGTAAGCTTTGTGTACCCGCAACAGCAGTTTGTTCCTAAAAACTTAACGGCTTTTATGGCTGTTGCGAGCGAAATTATTAGAAGAAAACTAGCTTAAAATTATTTTCTGATAAAACGTAATTCTTGCGGTTGGTCTTCGCCGTCTGGACCTGTTGGTAACATGCGAATTAAGACCAATTCGTCTTTATTGCAGCGAAACTTTGTAGAACCTTGGGCAAATTCATCAAAGTTTGAATAAGGATTTGTGCTATCAGCAACACCCATCGGAAAGAACACTTGAATACGAATGGCGTAATCGCTTCCGATATCAGAAAAACAGATTTCATTTTTACTTAAAAGTTTACCTTGGGCATCAGTGCTTCCGTTCATGGTAACAAGTACGCGGATATCGCCATGTTCATCGTCTTTAATAATGACTGAAGCGTTAAAATCAGTTTCAGTAAATGTGAATTTTTGCCCTGGGTTTACTGATAGGGTGTAGCTACCTGATGAATTTTCAACAACATAATCTTTATGGTTAAAAATACGCGCAAACACTTTGTCTAACGATGGTTTATCAAGTTCGTAATCACCAACCAGACATTTATCAAACTCAACTTTTTCAACACATTGGCAGGTTGCTTTTTCAGCTTTAATTTTAAGTTTGAATTTTTCATTCGTTGGGTCAGTTCCTGCATACGACGATAAAATATCAATGCTCTTTGGAAAAGCCTTGCAGGACATATCAACGGTTGACGGGTAACCCACGAATAAAGAGTTCCACTCTCCCACAGAGCCGGTTGCACGCATATCCATGGGGTTTACTGAACTGTCAGGATCAGAAACATTATCAATTGTTACAATCGTTTGTGGCGGAAGCTGAATATCAGTGATTCTGATCGTTAGAATTTCATTAAACCATTCAAAATTATTTTCGCCTTCTTTAACTTTGTATGAATCATTTAAAGTTGAAAGCGAAGTGGCCATGAAAGTGCCGTCGGCATCTTTAACGCGGTTACTTGTGATTTCTTGGGCAAAACGGTGAAAGTGAAGTTCAATCGAAGGATAATCTAATACAGCACTAAACTGATCGGCAGTGCCTCCTTCTTCGGGCATATCTTCAATCATACTTAAGACCGCATCATTACCAATCCAGCTTTGCGCAAAAGATTGAAAGAAAAGATAAGTGCCGTAAGAGTTATCTTCTTTTTGTAACACTAAAGGGCTATCGCCCATGTAATCATCGTTGTAGTCGAACTCTTGATTAGCTTTCGGGTAAACCAGATTACTAAACCAGACTGCTGAACCTTCGCTCCACCATTCGTGAGCGCGCTTTGGTGTATCAACAATTTTTTCGCGCCAGATCGTATCTTGAATACAGTGAAAGATTTCATGCGCTAACATTTGTTTTTGGCGTTCAGGGGATTGTTTTTTGAATGAATCGATATAAACGATCACAGGGCAGGATTCGTCGTCACCTGCATGACCCACGCGAACCATTGCGATTTCGTTGGCAATGGCTTTTTGATCGGTAAAAATAAAAGTTAACGGCTTAAAGTAAAGTTTAATCGAGCTTTCTTCACGAAGGGCTAAAACTTTATCGCTGACGGCTTTAAAAACTTCGCGGGCGCGAAAAGTAAATCCCGTATCATCTGGTGAATGCGGAAAACCTTTTGTGTAATGATAAACTTCGCCGGTACCTACAGGTGATTCCCATTTTTCGCTAAACGTGCAATCTAGACCTTCTGGAAAACGCGGGTCTGGGTAACCCTTAGCCCAAAGGGTTTTGCAGTTAATTGATTCGGCTTGAGTAACGCTTGATAGAAGTAAAAATAGACTTAAGAAAATCAGCTGTTTCATAGAGAGGGTTTTTAGCTAATTTTTTCTCTTTGCAAAAGTAAAAAAAGATGTTCAGCTTATTAAAAAGGATTTTGTATGAAAACTCTTCTATTCGCCGTATTAATTTTACCTCAATTTGCATTTGCCGCTCTTAATGGAACTTGGACAGGCTGGGCTTACTGGCGTTACCAAGGTGAAGGCCCTAAGTGCTTTGCGCAGATGAAGTTTTCTGAAGATCCGGCTAAGTTTATTCTTAAAGGTGGTTTAATTGACTGTGATGTGGTCTATATGGAAACCGACAAACGCGAATTCACAAAAGACCCCAACGGTGAATTGATCTTAGATGGCGAAGTAGCCGGGGCATGGAGTGTTGACGGTGCTGTGAGTACATATAAATGGGAAGAACAGTACAACGAAACGACTGTGGTTCATGTGCATATGCGTGTTGAAGGTGGGCACATGGATTATAAAGAACAGTGGATCGAAGCAGACGGAAGTCTTTTATACGATATCGAAGGTCGTCTTTTTCAGGGGCAGTAAGCCTCATTCATAGTTGCTTCATAATTTCTTAACAGCTTCTTGATCGTAGATTTGGCCGTTTTAATTTTATGAAGCAATGCTTTTTTATAAGTGTATCTTTTTAGAACGAAGCTGTGTTTCCGCGAAGTCTCGCATTATCTCAAATTACCGTATCAAGACGTGAAATTAAAATCCGATAAGTTAAGGGTCCGATACTTGAATTTAGTACGTTAGCTCTTAATAAAGGATAAAAACCATGAAAACAAATCGCGTTTTAACTGCGGTGTTAGTAGCTTCACTTTTAACTTTAACTGGTTGTAAGAAAGAATCTGATGATTCGTCTTCTACGGCTACCACTGTTACTGAAGCTCTTATTGCTAAGTCATGGGCGTCAAACTGTGTAACAGCTGCGGTGGCAGATCCGGTAACTGGTTCTGCTTATTATTCGATGAGTTTAACTTTAAATGCCGACAACACTTTTAGTTATGCTCAATATTGGTATACGAATTCAAGTTGCTCTGGTCTAACTAAGGTAATGTATTACGTTGCTGGAGCATACGCTATCGCTTCAATTAATGGTTCGGCGACGACAGACGGTTTTGGATTAGCTTTTTTTGCAACATCTTCAAGTTTTATGGCTACAGACACAACTGTGCAAGGTCAGTTTAATACGGCATGTGGTGGTACAAGTCCGTACGCCGGTGGTGTAAACTCATCATATAATGGTGTAGCTCAAAACTCATACGGTACAAGAACTTGCATGAATATGGTTTTTGCAAATAGCACTGATGATACATTCTATACAGTAGCAACTTTTAATAATAGCGCCTTAGCGATTGGTGATGGCTCTTTCTCAGGCCTTCCAGGTGTACCTGAAAATTCGACACCTCCAGCTGCAGCAGGCATTTCTTTACACTAGTCAGTTTTACATTCTTATGAAAGACTTAGCTTGAAGAGAGCTAAGTCTTTTTTATTTTTAAAGGGTTAATTATGAAACTTAATTTAAAATTAGTAATCACCGTTTTAGTTTTTTCATCTTCAGCTTTTTCCGCAGCCGAAGTTTCTTGCCAAGAGCAGGCCGAAGCTGCGGCCATTGCCAATGAAAAAGAATCAAATAAAAAAGAAAAGTTTCAGGTTAAGAACACGGTCAAAGCAGTGACTGATTCAAAAACTGAAGAGACTTACACCACTGAAGTTTACAACTCAAATGGTGGCTTTGTTCCTTATAATATCGTTGTTAAAAAAGCAGGTTGCAAAATTTTATCAGTAAAGGCTACGACTCTATAATACTATGCACTGGCGTTCGAAATTACTTCACCCAACTAATCATGCTCCTAAAGACTATAATTCTTTAACTATTCCGGTTCACCGGGCTTCGACAGTGGTCTTTGAAAATACCAAAGGCATTATTGATAACTGGAGACAAAAAACTCACGGTTACACCTATGGCCTATTCGGAAGCCCAACTGTGGTTGAGTTAGGAATTCGTATCGCAGAAATTGAAGGAGCTCATCACACTTTTGTAGTGCCCGGCGGGCAAGCTGCAATTTCAACGGTGTATTTGGCTTTTTGTAAAACGGGCAGTCATTGTCTTGTGCCGTACAGTGCTTATGGGCCTAATAAAGAACTAGCGTATGGTTTATTAAAAAACATGGGCATTGAAGTTCAAACTTATGATCCTTCAATCGGTGCGGGTATTGCGGATTTAATTAAACCCAACACTCATCTTATTTGGACCGAAAGCCCGGGATCAATCACCATGGAAATTCAAGATGTGCCAGCGATTGTAAAAGCTGCTCATGCGCATAATGTTCCTGTTGCGATTGATAACACTTATTCAGCCGGTGTGATGTTTGATGCTTTTAAACATGGTGTTGATGTCAGTGTGCAAGCGCTTACAAAATATATCGGTGGACATAGCGATATTGTTCTCGGATCAGTTTCGGTGGCTAATAATACCTTATATGAAAAAGTGGGATCTATCTGGGCACAGCTTGGAATGAATGTATCACCTGACGATGCAAGTCTTGCTTTACGTGGACTTCAAACTTTAGGGGTGCGTTTAGAAAAATTAGAAACCAGTGCCTTAAAAATTGCAACTTGGTTAAAAGCCCACGCCGATGTTGAATTAGTTCTTCACCCAGCGTTACCGGATTGCGGCGGTCATGAAATCTGGAAGCGGGATTTTACCGGCTCAGCCAGTGTATTTTCATTCGTATTTAAAGAACATGTTTCAAAAGAGCAAGTTATTGCTATTGTTGAAAATTTAAAGTTATTTAAACTTGGTTTTAGCTGGGGCGGTACTCAGTCATTAGCAATGGTATACCCAGGCTTACATAGACCTAATCGCGATTATAAAGATCGTCTAGTGCGCCTTAATATTGGTTTAGAAGAACCAGAAGATCTTATTGCTGATATTCGTTCTGCGATTGAAAAGATCAGAAAGTAATTTATGAGAAAGTTAATTGTTATTTCATTTTTAACTCTTGATGGTGTGATGCAGGCCCCGGGCGGTAAAGACGAAGACACGTCAGGTGGCTTTCAGCACGGCGGTTGGCAAATGGCTTATGAAGGCGACAGCACGGTGATTGACGAAATGAATAAAGCGGGTGGGTTTCTTATAGGCCGTAAAACTTACGATCTTTTTTCTCGCTACTGGTCCACTGAAGGAAAAGATATTCCATTCTTCGGAGATTTAATGAACAACCTTCCGAAGTATGTGGCTTCAAAGACATTAAATAAAGTCGACTGGAATAATTCAACTTTACTTAAAGGTGATTTAAAAGAAGCTATTACTAAAGTTAAAAATGAACCGGGTAAAGACATCTATATCTGGGGGAGTAGTGATCTTTGCCAGACACTGATGCGCCTGAATGTGATTGATGAATATGTACTGATGATTCATCCGGTTGTGCTTGGATCAGGCAAACGTTTATTTAAAGAAGAAAGCCCAAAACAAGACCTGGAACTTGTTAACTCAAAAACAACCAAAGACGGTATTGTCGTAATAACTTATAAAACTAAGGCTTAAATAGCCGTTTTCTATTCGTTGGCTAATGAGCGAGCGTTAATTTTATCCATAAAAAATTGTCGCTCAAGTTTTTTAAAAGATTCATATTTTACATTCGTGCCTAAAATCGCGATTTGCGCTTCGACGTTTCTTCTTTCTAAGTCACGTAGTTTTTGTAAATCGCTTTGAAGTTTGTCTTTAGTTAAAGATTGGCTGGCTTCTGCAATACTTTGAACTAATGACTTCGAATTAGCGATGATTTGAATAGTTTTTTGCTCGTCTATTTTCCACGTTTTTAAAAAGTAGACGGTCACTTTTTTAACCCATTCATCCTGATAGCTTTGATTTAAATACGCGTCGACATAGCCATTGGTGTAGATCGTGGCATCGACGTAAGAGTCAAAGTACTGAGAGGTTTTAACAGCGACAAATTTGTTTTCAATTTCTTTTTTGCGGCGCGCTTCATTTGTACGGGTTAATTCTTCTTGAAAAGAGTCTTTTGAGAACTGTTTATAAAGAAAACTTCCTGAAGTGTAAATTAATACAGCCGCCACAGCGCCAGAGGTAAAAAGACCAAATTTTTCAGATTTTTGTTTGCGTTTCCAGTTATCAAGCTGTGCTTGGTGATTTGATTCAGTTCCTGCATTAGCGGTGCTTTTAACTTGAATGACTGAATTGATAATTTCCAGAGTTTTATCAAAGTCAAATTCAGGACGTGTTTTGCTTAATAATTCAAGCTTGCTTGCTAATTCCTGCGAAAGCTCTAAACTGAATTTTTTAAAAGAGTCGGCGTGCTCGGTTCTTATTTTCTGCAAGGCTTTAAGTTCAGCCACTTTAAATTCTTCAAACTTTTTGCCTTCAACTTCACGTAAGGTTTGATATTCTTTTTCAATTTCAACTTTGGCTTTAAGTTTTAAAGCACTTAAGTTTTTTTCTGAATTGGCAACTTCTTCTTCAATTTCGGTACGTCTTTGGGTTAAAGAAGCAATTTTTTGGCTTAAATCTTCTGTGTTTTTGCGGGCCACGCGCTCTTCTTCCAGAGCCTGGTCTTTGTTTTTACTATAACTGCTTAAACTATCCAGAATTTTGATATTTTCTTCTTCTAGATATTTATGGTTTTTTTGTATTGCTTCAAGTTTATCATTTTCAATAGTAAAAGAACTTTTTAGTTTGTCGAGCTCAAGTTCTTTTTCGCGAGATTGATTTCTTAAGGTTTCAATCTTTGCCGTTAAATGATCGTGTTCGTTCTGGAACTGTTCAATTTGATTCATGATGAACGTTATTTTTTCGGTGTGTTCGTTCTTTTCATTTTCAAATTGGGCGCGGTAGGCACGCGTGTTGGCCATAACCGTTGATTCGGCTTCAGTTAATAGTTTATTGCGCTCAATAAACATATCGTTTTTCATACGCTCAATTTCAATATCAAGCTTTAATTTAGCTTCTTGCTCAAGTCTGCTAACGATTTGTTTTTTCTCTTCAGAAATCTGATCTTGGTGTTCTTTCCAAAGATGCTGAATTTCTTGTAGGGCGTGCATGCGTTTATCATCTAAATGCGATTCGGTTTCGGTTTTTAGATGCTGCATCTGCATTTTGGTTTCATCAATCAGAAGCTCGGCGCGGTTACGGTATTCTTGGTAGGCTTCTTCGGCTAATTTTTTGGCCTGAATTTGTGTTTCGTTGATGATCTGTTCTTTTTTTACATGGGCGCCTTTAATGATTGTTTGCTTTAAAAAATTAGCTTCTGCAATAATCTCGCGCGCATGTTCACCGGGATCACGGTATTTCGGCAAATCAAGGCTTACGTTTTTAAAATCAATTTTAAGCTCTTGCTCTGTTTGCGGAAAGCCAGAGATTTTAACATTCACAGGATCGGTGTTTTGAGTCTGGGATTTGCTGGCAAAATCACTGGCCTCAGTTGAAGCACGCATCGTTTTAACACTCATTGAAGTCGAAGAGTTAACGAAAGTGACAATGTCGTTTTCTTTTAAGCCGTATTTAGCAAATGGTTCAAGCTTTTGTCCGTTGATCAAGGTGCCGTTTGAAGATTTTAAATCCTGAACGATAATTGACCCTATGTCGTCGTCATAAGTGATTTTAACATGTTCTCTTGAAATGTTGTTATCATCAATTTTAACGGCCGACGTAGGACCACGCCCCAAAACGAATTCTGGGTTTTTGACGTAGTGATTTTTTACGCCGTCACCTTGTGTAATTTCTAATACAAAAACTCGTTCGCCATTCATAGTTTACTAAGCCGCCTGATAGCCGTCTTTTTTACCTTTTAAGATTTCAATATTTAAAGCTTCTTCGGCTAAAGCTTCGTGCGGATCTTTATTCTCATCAAATTTACTTGTTCCCTCAGGAATGATGTTGTTATCAGATCTGTACCATAATAAATCCATGGCATTTTCAAAACGATCCACAAGAGATGTGTAAACACGTTCTGGCGAAAGTGAGGTGTTAATCACGTGTAGGGCTAAAGAAAACGCAATACCCATAATTGAAGAGGCCATGGCAAAACCGATCTCATGTAAAAAGCTATCCATAATCGTTTTTGTGCGCTCTAGATCGCCAACATCCATTCCACCTAATTGAACCAGACCACCTTTGATACCTAAGAAGGTACCTAAGATACCAGCCACGACGAATAGCCCCGGTAAAATAGAAATTAAATCATTCACCGTACTCATGGGTAAGATCCCAAACACTTTATTAAAGCAAGGGTTGTGGTGTAGGGTGGATCTTGTAATGTGTTGCAGTTTAGGAGTTTCTTTAGACCATTTTAAATAGCGAAGCTGCTTTAAAGTGTCTTTTACAAGCCATGCGCAACCTTGCTTAACAAGAAATATTCTGTCGTTCGTCGACATGACATGATCTTTATTTTGTACTGAATTACGATCGCGTACAGCAAAGGCCTCATAGAAAGTCTTTTCAAAAAGCTTTTTGCATAAGACATAGAAAGAGGCATCTTGTAGCTTTTTATTTTCTTCAGAATCTAAAAACTTATGCACTTTCATTTCAAACTGTCGGGCAAACCATTCGTGACGTTTGACGGTATAATAGATCGCCCAGCGAAGCGCCACAGCGACAACAAAAACCGTACCCATTGCGTAGGGTAGGTAGTTGATAAAGTTGCGAATTACATTTTGTAAAAGCACGTCATTCATAGTGTGTACCTCTATTTTTTAGTTTCCATATTAAAGCGAATAATAACTCTTTGTGACTTTTTACAGTCATTTTTCTTACAGTAATCTTCAACCGAAGCAATAGAGCGGTCTTGCTTCATTAAATCTAAGAAACTTCGGCCAGAGACTTTCATCGCCGGAACTAAGTTCTTATGATAGGTAAAATTCATTTCTTTACCGTCTAGAATGTAATTGAAAATTGATTTTGCACGTTTATAACTTAAATCCATGTTGTACTTAATCGCATCACGATCTTGCGGTTTACTTGAATAAGGGTCTACAACACGGCCCTGGTAAGTCGGCGAGGCAAAGCCGATCACTTCTACAGAAGAAATTTTGTCAGATACTTTAGGGTTACCGAATAATGATTTTGAATAAACTGGCATTGCGCGCTGTAAAACATTACGCATTTCTTCTTTTAACTGGGCCGAGTCACTGTCAAAGTAAGCCTGGCCAAAATCTAAAACCACATCACCTGATTCCATATTGATGTCGGCTTTAACTCCGGCGCCTCTGAAACCTTTTTTAATTTCTTCAGCAATTCCTTTACGAGCCGAAAGCTCGGCTTCTGCTGCGGCCAGTTTTCCCTGGGTGCTGGCTAATGCACCTTTTGTGTTTTCTAATTCACCGGCTAGACCTTGAAGTTTACCTGCAAAGGCTCTTTCGCGGGCTTCACCTTGACGTTTAAATTCAGCTTCACGACGGGCAATTTCTCCGGCTGATAGATTTTTTTGTCTTCCAAGTTCAGCATCAAAAGCGGCACGGGCAGCTGCACTTTCTTTAGCGTAACCTTCTTGAAGGGCGCGCATTTTGGCTTGTGCTTCAGCATTCATAGTGCCAATACGGTCTTTTAAGCCGCTGATTTGTTGGTTGCTGGCTTCAAGAGCGCCTTTAGTTTTACCTAACTCTGAAGATGTGCTTTCAAGCGCGCTTTGTGTTGAAGCTAACTGTTGTTGGGCTGCTGATAAGCTTTGGGCCACTTGGCTTTTTTCAGCACGCAGGTTTTGAATATTTTTTTCAGCATCAGCTTTTAATTGCTTCATACGGGCCTGGTAAGCGACCTGTGAAATTTTTTGAAGCTTTTTAGCTCTATCCAGTGCCGTAAGTTGTTGTTGTAGTTTTTGGCTTACGCTAGTGATTTCTTGCTCTTTAACTTTAAGCGTATGGTTCATGTTGGCAATATTGGTGTTAAGATCTTTAATGTCTTCATCTTTTTCAGTGATAATTTCATTACGGTTGTTGATTTTAACCTTAGCTAAGTTATTTGAATTGATGATATTGCGAACCATCTGTTGATATTTATTTAAAGCAGCTTCTTTACGTTCGTTTTCGCGGGCTTTCTGACGTAACGATTCTTTTTCGTTTTTCGCCTCATCTTGCAACAATGTTAACTTATCCATTAATTCATTGTATTCAGTCACTTCATCTTTTGAAGCCTGATTATTTAAGTAGTTCTCTTTAACTGATTCATAGGTCTGTAACTGGTTTTTAAGATCTTGAACTTCAACCTTTAACTGTTGATTGTCGGTCATCACCTTAATAGTGTCTGTACCGGTACGAAGACTTGCCACCACATAAAGCATTAAGAAAATTGACGATAATCCTAAGAATAGATCCGAATAAGATGTCCAAAAGCTTTCGTTGTCGCCGTGGCCTTTACTTTTCCTGTATTCAAATGACATATAATTAGTTCCTCTCCCGTAAGAGCGTTTAAGTCATCGGAGTTTTCTTAACAAATTTTAGATAAATAATATAATCTTTAGATGTTTTTTTAAGTTTTTCGAAAAGTTATAATTTTCTGTCTACGGGCCATTCACTAATTCAAACATCTATTTCTGAGACACGATCTATCTTGAGACGTACAACAATTTTTGTTTCTTTGAAGTCTTTAGACACTTTAAACGCCGCTAAATTGCCTATGAGGTGTAATTGCCATTGGTATGACGACTGCAATTTAACTTCATTATGAAAAAACACATCTTATCATTAGCGTTAATTTTAGTAACATCAACTTCTGCCATGGCTCAATCTGTTGACTATTTTGTCGGTACAGATGAACGCGTGACTTGTGACGGTGATGGCGAAGCTGACCAGGTTGTACTGGATATGGCTACTGATGGTGGCGGTCAAAGTAAGTTTAAAGAATCAATCCGCGTTTCTGGCGTAAAATTACGTAAACATTTATTAGCATTATTGAACGATAAAAATATCAGTGGTACTACTTTTAAAATTGAAATGGACGACTATGTTAAGCAAGCCGTCTGCTTTACTAAGGTTGTCACAGAACAAAAGGTAGTCGATGGCTTTGATGCCAGATTCAAAAAAACACTAGCTACAGTTGAAGCTCAATTAGAGAAAAATAAAAAAGATACGTTGACTGGCGAAGACGCAGTCACTAACTCTGAAAAAAGCATGGCTTACGCTAATGAGATCTTATTTGCCAATCGTGGTGCAGTCGCATTCATTATCACGACGTTTGAAAATTACTAGTTTGTAAAGATTCCGCTCCACTCCACAAAGGTGGAGCGTCGAACTTGTTGTCAAAACAATCTCTCTTTGAAACACCCTTTATTTTTCGATTCTAAATCATCACTCCTCCTGTAAAATTTTAGCAGGGGAATTATGGCACTTAATAAAAGGCATTTAAGCTTAACTGTGAGCATTTCATTATGCTTTCTTTCGGCGTTACTCTTTCAAAATTTTACGCTAGCCCCATCTGATTCAGATTTTGATCATATTATTAATGTCGCAACTGACTTTGGCGCGATTCCCAACGATAAAGACGATGATACCGAAGAAATCAGAAAAGCTTCGGAATATGCAAAATCACTTTTATTAGAAAACAGTAAAGCAAAAATAGCGGTGGTTTTTCCGGTTGGAAATTACCTTGTTTCTCCGTTAAATTCTAAATTTCAGGTTAAGACAATTCCGTTTTACAGCGGTATTAATTATATCGGCGAAAGTGATGAGGTGAATGGTAAAAAAGCCACGCTCGTGGTTTTACCTTCGCCGTGCTTAAAATACCAATTAACAGATAAAGAGACATTTGATCGTTGCCACAAAGCGAATAAATGGGGCCGCCTGATTAATGGTATTTTTGCTTCGCCAAATCCATTAGTTATTAAAAACATGAATTTCTACGGAAGCAGAAATAACCAAGGCCCGCATGCAGCTTATGAATTGGAACAAAAGTCATTGCTGTTTTTACGCGGCACTGTAGCTCAGTCGTTAAAAGTTGAAATCAGTGATTCTGACTTTCATGAAAGTCCTGGTGACGGCGTTCAAATTTATTCAAACGTAGATATTCAGATTAAAAGAATGAAGGCTAATTTTAACTTTCGAGGCGGAGTAACGATCACCGGCGGTAAAGTTAACGCAGATATTGATCAGTACATAAGTTGGGGTGATACAAGACCCTTTATGAGTTTTCAAATCGAAATTGACCCGCACGGTGAAAAAGACACTGAAGGTAAAAAATTACTGACAAATAATATTAAATTAACGAATGCCAGAATGAACGGTATTTTCGATCTAGGGTTTGCTGGTGATGATTCCACATTTTACGGTGATAAGATCATCATGTATGGCGGGCGATTTCTTTATTCTGGTATAAACGCGAAAAGCCATCTTCTTAAAACTACCGGCCTGATTAAAAACAGTATCTTACGAACAGTCAGTGGTAACGAAAAGGGTAATACCTACGATTCAGGTCATATTTATGCACCAGGTGATTTAACATTTGAAAATGTTCAGTTTTACGCCGAAGCAAAAAAGAATTTAGAAACTACAGCTATGCATATTCGCTTTTATAATTCGTATGCGTATTATGAAAATCAGCAGGTTAAATTTAAAAACTGCCGGTTTAAAATTAACAGCGCAGAAGCAAGCCTTTCTTCAGCAATAAAAATGGACCCTGTTAAAATCGGAAGCAACAATAAAATCATTTTCGATCAAGCGATAGTTTACCCGGGATTTAAATATATTTTTCAAGCCGAAAAGGGCGGAGTTATTGAGGCGAACGGTATTTCTTCATACGCCGCAGAAGTTTTTCGCGTGGGAAGTCTTAAAGGGTATTCGTTGCAAGTAGATATTCGTAATTTCTTTCAAAGGTTAACAGGAGTAACCTCTTTAGGTTCTATCAACAATATGGCAAATGCTGCTGATTACGTTTCTATTTCGTCTTCAGGTTTTAAGGGCGAAGAAGTAGCAAAGGTCGGGGTAAAAGTTAAAAAAAGTATTTCGTTAGACGGAAAACTTCGTAAAATTAGCTACAGTAATTAAACTTAAAACTATAAATAATTTGCTAATTGTGAATCTGTTTCTTTCGTGATGAGCCTGTTTAATTTTACTCATTAAGTGAACTGTTTGTTCGACTTTGTCTTTAAAAAATTAAAATAATCGACTACAACTAAAAGATGAAAAAAATAACTTCTCATCTTTTAGTTCTTTTATTTGTTTGTTTATCTTTAGTTAGTTGTAAGCAATCATCAGATAGCTCTTCATCGCCTAGTTCAGAGGTGAATGCACCAGCGGCAATTCCACCCACAACAGAAGAGCCAGAAACCCCACCAACGACAACGCCGCCCACGACAACAAATCCTCCAGTGACAAGCTCACCTCCGCCGGTAGTGACTCCTCCGAGTGAAGTTTCAGCTTTACCGTTACTTAAAGGGGATGTTCAGTTAATTGTTACGCCGAACTCGAATGGTCATGTTGAATTTTTACGTAGCATTAACAATACCAAAAGCGGCGATGTGATTCGAATGGCGATGTTTCATTTAACCAACACGCAAGTGATCAGCGCTTTAGTTTCGGCACAAAAACGAGGTGTTGCTGTTAAGGTTATTTTAGATAGCGTCAGTTTAAATTTACCGAATTTTAAATTAGGGTTTGATCAATTAAAGTCAGGCGGTGTTGATGTGCGCGCAAGCTCTTCGGCGTTTTCGATCAGCCATCAAAAGTCGATGACTATTAATAATTCTGAGGCTTTTATTACAGCCATCAATTTAACTAAGTTAGAAGACGTCACCCGAGATTTCGGTCTTATTGTTCATGATCCTGATGTCGTAAATGAAGTTATCAGTGTGTTTGAACAAGATTGGCAAAATGCCAGTACACAACAAGGTTTAACACCTCAGTTGAATGAGCTTCATCTGGTTTGGAGTCCGGTTAATTCTTTAACAAAGTTAGTTAGTCTAATCACTTCTGCAAAAAAATCGCTGATTGTTCAGGTTGAAAACTTAGGTGATTCGCAAATTCAAGCGGCGTTAATCGCCGCTGTAAAACGCGGTGTCGTAGTTAAAGTATTAGTGCCAATGTGCAGTAAAGGTAATGCAAAAATAAATTACCCCTATTTAAAAGAACTGGCTGCCGGTGGCGTGCAAACTAAAGTGATGCCGATTCCAGAAAGTGTGACTCAGCCTTATATGCATTCAAAGATGATGATCGCAGATAATGTTACATCGTACGTGGGATCAGTTAATTTTTCTAAAAATTCAACATCCAAGGCGCGTGAGTTAGGAATTTTATTTTCAGAAGCAAAACCGATTCAAACGATGTCAGCTCTTTTTGAACAAGACTGGAAAGTTTCGGTATCAGTTCCTGATGAGGCGACTGTGAACTGCCCTCTGTTTTAAGTATTGACCTTCATAGTTTATTCTTGTGAGATTTAATTCTATGAAGGTTTACGTTTTTAAATCATTACCGCCGTTTCTTTGGGGCTATACGCGAGATATTCGAGCGATGTGGGCTATGGAAGAATGCGGAATTTCTTACGAAACAGCTGGCTTGGACTGTGGCCCTAATGGTCTTCAAGATGAAATCTGGTACGAGTCGGTTAATCCTTTTAAACAAGTTCCAACGATTGATGATAACGGATATGTTCTCGCCGAATCAGGCGCTATTTTATTATACCTTGCAGAGAAATCAGGAAAACTGATTCCAAAAGACCTTCAGGCCCGTGCTCAAGTTTATCGTTGGTTAATAACTTCGTTAAATAATATTGAACCTTTCACGCTTCCAGTTTTTTTCGCCGACCTTCAGGGTGATTCAACACCTCACGGGCAGTTACGTTCGTGGCATGTTGAAATTCTGGCTCGATTCTTCGGGCCATTAGATCAAATGTTAAGCCATCAAGATTTTTTGACAGGTGCTGATTTTACGGTCGCTGATATTATTCTTACGGGTGTATTGCGCGAAATTCGTAAGACAGAGATTTTAGGCAAGTACCCTAATATCGAAAAGTACCGCCATCGCTGTGAAGCGCGACCTGCATTTGTTAAGATTTTAAATGAATACGAAGATCGTTTAGGTATTCCGCGCGGAAGTGCAAGATAGCGTAGATTGGCCTACTTTGGGGCATATCTGGTCTGCGCAAAGCGAAAAATTACCAATTGTTTAATGGCGCTATTAATGATTCAATTAGCTTGAGGTTTTTACCTTCACGGAGAGCTATTTTTGGAATCTCAAAATCATAACGAACAACCTGTAAAAAACATTCTTGTCGTTGACGATGATGAAGGGATTCGCGAAATCTTGCAGATGGCTTTCGCCACTGAAGGTTATTCTGTGACAACAGCTGCTAATGGTAAAGAGGCGCTGGAAATTCTTTCTCAGTCGCCGCACTACGGACTTATTCTTTTAGATCTTATGATGCCAAAAATGAATGGCTGGGAATTCATCGAAGCTTTTCAAAAAAATAGTTTTTCTGGAATTCCGATCATTCTGATGACGGCTTATACTGATAGGGTTAAAAACATTGATATCGTCAAAGAGGTGATTCCAAAGCCTATGGATTTTGATGCGCTAATACAAAGAGTAGAGGCAAATTTTAAAGCCAATTAAAAACTGAGGAAATATGAACGTTCTTAGACTGCTAATGATTCTATCTGGATTAATTTTCGCGCCCAATGTTTACGCAAAAGAATATCGCGTTGGAGCGCTTTATTGGTCAATGAATATCGAAGGCCAAGTGGCCATGAGAAAAGGCGTTGAAGAAGTTGCTGCAAAAATTAATCAAGATTTAAAAAAATCGGGTGGTCATCTTAAATTAATTCCTTACGTAGCTGGTGATGGTGACAAGGGTGTCGCTAACCAAATTCAGCAAATGCATCAGATGATCGATAAGGATAATGTTGATCTGATCATTGTGCAACCGACAGACAATGCAGCCCTTGTTGCGCCACTGTTGAAAGCTAATGCTAAAAAAATTCCTGTGGTGGCTTATGATCAATACATCGTTAAAGGTGAGATTGCTTCTTACATCACTTCAAATAATTACCAGGCCGGGTATTTAGATGGAGAATATTTAGCTTCGCTATTTCCAGATGATTATGAAATGAAGTTGGTCTTGGTTGAATACCCGAAAGTGTCTTCAACCGTTGAACGCGTTGACGGCTTAATGGATGCTTTAAAAACTGAAAAGCAAAAATTTAAAGTTATTGGGTCTTTTGAAGCTGTTGAACCTATCGGCGGAAAAAAAGCAGGAACCGATATTTTGGCTAAATTTCCAAAAAAGAATTCAGTTGATGCTGTCTTTACGGTAAACGATGGCGGAGGCCTAAGTGTTGTCGAAGCTATATCAAAAGCTAAACGTGACGAAATAAAAATTGCTACAGTTGATGGTGATCCGCGTTCTGTAAAAAATATTAAAGCCGGTTTAACAGTTATTGATTCAGCTCAGTTTTGTGCAGAGCTGGGCAGACAAAGCATGAGTGTCGCGTGGAAAATCTTAAAAGGCGAAAAGTACCCTAAAAAGATTTTAGTGCCGACATTTCCGATCGTTAAGTCGACGGTCAATCTCTATCCGGGCTGGTTAGGTAAAATACCGAATAAATTTGAAAAATCGTGGAAGAAAGGCAGCTTCTGGGATAACCAGTTTATAGAAAAGTATTAAATTACTAAAAAGTAAAACGTGAAAAATAAATTAAAGAAGTTCGACAGAGATAATTTAAAAAATATCAATTTAAAAATTGGTGGAGCTTTTTTTACCGTTTTTGCTTTGTTGATCGGTATTTTAATTTCTGTGACGTCATATCTTTTTCATAATGTTCTTGAATCTTCAGAAAATAGACTTTCACAAAACATCACAAACGTTTTATCGATCTCGATTTCTAGAATTAGTTTTTCTGGTAAATACCATGCCCAGATTTTTTCTGACCAGTTTATCGAAAAAGAAGATTCAATTAAGTACATCGTTATTCTTGATGCTGACGGTGGTATTATCTCAAAAAGCTATAATCCTGAATATAAGGATTTTATCGAAAGCACTCACTTAGATTCTTTAAAAAGTTATACCCAGCAAATTACTGAACTGAACAAGGTCGGTAATAAAATCAGTTACGTGCGCTGCTGTGATAACCAAACGATCAAAGAAATCGCGATGCCGTATTACGGAAGTTTTGATCAGGGGCAGATTGGCGTTATCGTTGCGGGTATTTCAACTTTTACAACTCATAAAGAAGTAGCCCGAAGCCGGCTTATTTTAATGCTGTTAGGTTTGTTTGTTACAATTATCGGCGTGATTATCATTTATGTGGTTACGAATTATATTTCATATCCGATCACAAGACTTGCAACGATGTTTCAACGAATTCTTGAATTTGCACCGATTTCGGTAATGGTTAAAGATAAAAATGAAAGAATCATCGCTACAAGCGATGAATATAAAAATAAATTTTTAGATCAGGCCGGTGAACTTGTTGATTCAAATCAATCTGCGAATTTATTTAAAGGGCCGGATTTAGAAAAAGTATTAGTAGATGTACCAACCCGCCATGCCGGAATTTTAACGTACTTAACAATTAAATTTCCGCTCTTCGATGCGTTGGGAAAATTCTATGGCGTGTGTGGTATTGCTACGGATGTAACAGAGCGGGAAAGGTTTCAAAAAGCACTTCTAAAAAGTGAGGCTGATTACCGTTCTATTTACGAAACATCACCGGTCGGTATTCTTAATATCGGGTCTAATGGGCATTTTTTAAGATGCAATCGAGCTTTTGAAGAGTTTGTAGGTTACACCGAGCAAGAGCTTATCGCGTTTAGCTTTGCAAAAACAACTCATCCTGATGACATGCAGCTTTCAGCGCAGGAAATGAAGGCGTTAGTTGATGGAACTAAATCGAATATCAGTTTTGAAAAACGCTTTATCCGAAAAGATGGCCAGATCGTATGGGGCCATGTCTCAGCTTCTGTTCTTAGAAATGAAAAAGGCGAATTTGTAAAAACGATTTCAATTATTGAAAACATCACCGAACGTAAAATTGCTCAAGAGGCCAGAGACAAGTTACTGGTGCAAGAACGAATTGCCCGTTTAGAAGCGCAGAAAGCCGTTAATGCCCGTGATGAGTTTTTATCTATTGCTTCGCATGAGTTAAAAACACCACTTACAACGCTGGCTTTGCAGACTCAGCTGTTAAACCGCCTGATTGAACAGGGGCGTTTAAATACATTAAGTAAAGAAAAACAACAGGACATGCTTCGTATTTCCAGACAGCATCTGGAAAGGTTATCACTTTTAATCGACAGCCTTTTAGATGTTTCACGTATCGGTGCTGGAAAATTATCGCTTAATAAAGTTGATATTAATTTATACGATTTAATAAAAGATATTCTTGATCACTTTCAAATGGAGTTTAAAGAAAAAGGCTGTCCGGTTGAACTGACGGGCGATACAAAAGTTGTCGGACACTGGGATAAACTTCGTCTTGAACAGATTATTGTAAATCTTATTTCAAATGCTATTAAGTTTGGTGCTGGAAAACCAATTACTGTAACTGTATCAGCCGAGAACGGAAAAGCAAAATTCACGGTACAAGATCAAGGCATCGGTATTTCAAAAGATAATCAATCCAGAATATTTGAACGCTTCGAACGGGCTGTTTCGGTGAACAGTTTTGGTGGCTTAGGGTTAGGTCTTTATATCGTTAAAGAACTAGTTGAAACCCATGGCGGGCATATTTCAGTTGAAAGTGAATTGGGCGAAGGCGCGGCCTTTACAGTCGAGTTGCCATTAAGATAAGTTGGTGCGCGAAGAGGGACTTGAACCCTCACGCTTGCGCATACGCCCCTCAAACGTACGTGTCTACCAATTCCACCATTCGCGCGCACTAGGTAAATTAAATCAAATGGGGCTAGGGTGGTCAACGATCGAACCCTGTCTCATTTTGCGAATCGCTAAAATTTCTTATAAAAAATGATAGTTCCCGTGGCAGACTAATTAATTCCAAGGGGTTTAATGATGTCTAAGTTTTTAGTTCTGGTTTTATCAGTCAGTTTTATGGCCACAACAGTAAGCTTTGCTGACGATGACTTAGACCCTGCCTTAAAAGACGTGCAAGAGTTACTGCGCACAGAATCTAAACGTAACGAAGTTATAAAAAACGATGCTAAAGCCCAGCAAGCCGATGCCTTTGCGCTTCAAGCGGTGGGTGGCGATAAAAACCTTAAGAACGAAGTTTATGATGTGTCGGCCGATATTATGGCCACAGTTCAAAAACTAAGTGGTGGTGATACGGCAAAGATGCAGCAGATGTTGCAAAAGGCTTTGCAAAATCCCGGTGAATTTTTAAAGTCATTGCCCGCTGATCAGCAGGCAAAAATTCGAGGCATTGCTAATCAAGTTGAAAAGAACAAATCCTCAGCGCAAGCCGCTCCTAAGCCATAAGACGTTTAGTAAAGCGTTAAAAACTTCTTAATGTTTATAGATAGTTACAAAGACCCATAACCCTAGCTTATGGTCTGGATTTTTATTTCTTTTGCTCTTTTTTTAACCCCAAAGTGGAACCAAATCATCTAACCATTAAGAGCAAGGACGCTCCCCCAAGACGACTAAGGGGTGCACACAGCTAGGATGGCTGTTTCCGAAGTCGTCGACATAGAGTTGCCAAGGAAGGCGACGAGCAAACAAGAGACGAACGAAGAAGGAGTTTCCAGTGAGTTTCGAATTAAATGAAGTTCTAATTTTTTGCGGGTTTTACTCAAGCCTAGTGATCTTTTCCCTCTGGATCACGGTGGCCGATAGAAGAGTAAAGGTGCCAGCAAAAAGATTTTATAAGTAAGAATAAGTTGGGTTTTGGTGGTTCCCTAACTTAATCTTCAGCGGAAAGCCTAAAAAGCTTTCCGCTTTTTTTTTGCCTTTAATTCATGTACAACCAAGTCCATGAAACTTTCTGATCTGACCTATGATTTTCCTGAAGAGCTTATTGCTACGTCGCCATCGCGTCCGACGCGTGTGATGTTTGTGGATCAGGCGGGTAATCCGCAAGAGATAACTGTTTCTGATTTAATTAACAAAATTCCAGCGGGCGATGTTTTGGTTTTAAACGACACCAAAGTTTTAAAGCGCCGTGTGTTTGCGCGGACGGCTGAGTCGAGTGATTTGGAAATTCTTTTTTTAGAAGAGCTACCTAACGGTACGCAAAAGGTTTTATTTCCTTCAAAAAAATATAAAGTTGGCGATGAGATCACTTTACCTAATGGGGCAAAGATGAAGCTTTTAGAAAAAGGGCTTCCTCAGTTAGTTGAAGTAACTCCACGATTAACTGAAAGTGACTTTGATAAATTCGGTGAACTTCCACTTCCGCCATATATTCAAAAAGCACGTGAAGAACGCCACAATGTTCAAGCCGATGAATCTTGGTATCAAACAGCCTGGGCTGAAAAGCCGGGAAGTTTCGCAGCCCCTACAGCAAGTCTTCATTTTTCAGATGCTGATTTAGCCAAACTTCAAGCTAAAGGTGTAAAAGTAGAAAAGATCACATTGCACGTGGGTCTTGGAACTTTTCTGCCAGTTAAGGTAGAAAATCTAAACGATCATAAAATGCACGCTGAAGTTTACGATATTCCTGAAAAAGTGTGGGCTGATATTCAAAGCGCAAAAAAATCAGGAAACAAAGTCTGGGCTTTGGGAACAACAGTGACACGCACTTTAGAAACAGCTGCGCGCACGCATAAGCTTTCAGGCGCTTCAGAATTACTTCTGCAAGAGGGTAGCGAATTTTTAATAGTTGATCGTCTTATGACGAACTTTCACCAACCAGAATCAACATTACTAGCGCTAGTTTCGGGTTTTTCATCATTAGCTAATGTTAAGAAAAACTATGCTTGGGCGGTAGAGCGTAAGTTTAAACTTTTTAGCTACGGCGATCTATCAGTCTGGCTTAAATAGCCTAAACTCGAAATAAAAAAAAAGCCCTGAATCAATCAGGGCTTTTTCTATTTTAGGATAATATCTAAAATTACTGCTTAACTTTCGACATAACAGCGTCGTAAATTTTCATAAAATCAACTTCACGGTCTGTTCGTACAGAAACTGGGGGATTACCTAGTAAGCCAGCTGGAAAAGCATCAACATTTGTTTGGCTTGCCCCAATAAGCTGAAGCAAAAAATCAGCGTGGTCTAGAGTCAGAGTTTGGATTGTGCCATGGGGTGGGTATTGACTCTCCGTATGGAGGGGGGCGATTTCGAGAAGTAACGGAATGAACACTTATAGTGGAGGAGGGCCTTCCCTAGGCGTTGCACTTTATGGTAGTATTTCAGCTACTAACGTTGGTTCTCCTGTTAGTGTAAAAAAGGTGGAATGCCCATGATAAACGGTTGGAATAAAATTATATTTTATAGACGAATTTATTGGATTCTATTTTTTTTGCTAGTTCCTATTGTTCTTGTAGTTCAGGCAATCGCTAGGAATGAATTTATTGTAGCATTCGTTTTCGTGACTTACTCTGGGCTGGTTGGTATTTATTTAAAGGTTTTTTTATTTTCCCAAATATGTCCTAACTGCAAAAAAAAATTTTTTCCTGCTTGGGGCGATTTATTGTTTACACGTTGTAGCTCATGTGGATGTAAGATTGGTAGTTTGCGTAACGAGTAGTTTTTTACTTTTTTTACAAAAACTGAATAAATATAAAATGAGTATGGGAAACACTGAATTATCTAAACAGCTTTGTAAAATAGGGGGTCCATTTGTATTGTTGGTGTGTTTCCCTTTCTTGTTATTTGTGAGTTACGACATAACTCAAAAAGACATTCGTGCAGGTTTGCCAGTTTCCAATAAATGGATATTTGAAATAGCTATTTGGAATCTTGCTTTTTTTCTAATTGGAGCAATATCTACATATAAAGGTTATGAAGATAAATTCAGAAAATAACTACCGATAATTCATAGACACATTGTGAATCGTATCAAACAACAGCTTTTTCTTAATCGGTTTTGATAACAACGTCACTTCATCAAACGTTTTAGCCGTTCGAGCCGTAAAATCCAGTAAATCGGCCGTGACTAAAATTACCGGAATCGGTTTGATGTTTCTATGTTTTTCATAGGCTCTGATTTTTTGTAATAACTCAAAACCATCCATATTTGGCATACGTACGTCTAAAATTAGTAAATCAGGCAATTTCTTTTCAAAACATTGCCATGCGCTTTCGCCGTCATAGTTATAATGAATCTGCCACGATGATTTTGCGAAATAAGCTTTATAAAGTTCGATATTGCCGTGATCATCATCAGCCACAATAATTGATAAATCATCTTTCGGAAACACCACAGGCGGCTGCGAAGCGCTTTGAGCTGCGGCTTGGTTGGCTGCAACTAAATGACTTGATAAATGTTTTCTTTGGCGGCTGCGGCTTGAAAAACCATTCACCGTTAAGAGTTCGTAAGGTAAGAACGGCACATTATTTAAATAATTCACAATAGACGGGGTTGCGCCATTCGTCGTTCTATTATGCTGGCCTAATACAAAGACATGACGGCCAAATGTTTTTGCTAAAATATCTAAATCCATTGAAGCTGTCTCTGGATCAAAAACAATCCAGTAACGTCTGTTCGGGTCAGATAAAAGTAAAACCTTAGCAAAGTCTTCATTAATAAAAATAATCTCTTCGATATTTTGATGAAATGCTAATGAGGCAAAAGATTTTTGCAGTAGTGGATCTTTCGACATTAATACAGCTGTGTATTTTGTTGGATCTGGTGTTTTATAAATTTCATACCAGTTTGTGTGTTCTGGGCGGTTAAATTCTAGATCAACTGTAAAGATAGATCCACGTTTCGGTGTAGAATCGACAGAGATTTTACCGTGCATTTTTTTAACGATATCTTTAACAATTGATAAACCAAGACCAACGCCACCTTCGGCAAAAGTTTTAGAATTTTCAACCTGAAAGAAAGCATCAAAAACTTTATTAATTTTATCTGGCGGAATACCAATACCACTGTCTTTAATTTCAAATTTAAGTTTTACGCGGTTAGCCCCTAAGGTATCGGCCGCTTGCACAGCTAAGATTACATGGCCGTGTTGCGTGTACTTCGTGGCATTACGTAATAGGTTTAGTAAAATCTGACGTAAACGGTTAGGGTCAGTTACGATACAAGCCGGCATTGATTTATCTAAATGCAGATAGATATTTAAACCTTTATGTTTACAGTCTTGGCCAGCAAGCTTTGCAACGTCTCCTAAAAACTGCGCTAAATAAATAGTGCGTTCTTGAAAGGTCATTTCATTTTTTTCAGCCTGAGCAAGTTCAATTAAATCATCAAGCATTGAAAGTAAATGTTCACCCGAGGTGTGCATCGTCTTTAAATAATTTTGCACAACATTATCAGTGTTGGCTTCGTTACATAAATCAATCATACCTAAAATTAAGTTTAAAGGTGTTCTGATTTCGTGTGAAATTTTACCAAAGAAATGTGCTTTACTGTTTAAGGCCTGTTGCAGATCGTGCGCTGTTTTTTCTAAGTCTAGTGTTTTACTGATGATCAAACGATTCGCCATGCGATTTTGGTGAATCAGGTGATACATTAAATAAGAAATCGCTAAAGTTAATAAGACTCCTAAAAGCGCCGCTGTGTTTTCAGGTGATAGGTAATTTGTTTTAATCGGCGAATATCTAAAATCAATTGATAAATTCACATTCGATTGGGGTAGTGAATTTAAAAAGTGAACATTCACCATATCTTTATTTGGCTTTGGCACATAACGGGCAATGTTTTTTGTTCCGTTGTCTGCACTTGTGATAATCCACGAATTAGGATTCGTATCGGTTTTAACAACGATGTTGCTCGAATCAGAAATAATAGTCTGGTTAAATAAATTACTTAATGGTGTTGTAAATAAAAAATAAATCTTTCTGTGAAACCTAGAGCGTAAAATCACCGAAAGGTAAGGGCGGTTATTGCTTTCAAAAACTAAAGTGGTAAGTAGTCCTGAAGTCTTTTTTAGCTCTTGAATTATATGTTTAACTTCAGGCGCCTGTAAGAAGTCAGATTTTGGTTCTGGTAAAGTTGAATCGGGCGTGTTTACGCGCAATAAGGCTTTATACTGTTGGTTGCCCTGTTCTTGAATAATCGTCATGCGCTGAAAAAGCGTATGACGTAAAACTAAGTCTAAATATGGTTCATCTTTAGTGTAGTTTGCCGGCCTATCTTCAAGATTATTTTCATAACTTTGAATTTTAAGTATACTGTTAGTTAATAACAGGTCGATCTTAGTTAATTCTTCGCGAGCTGTTTGGGTAAAGATGGTTTTTTGAATAAAATCATCACGTTGTTTTAAATGGGTATAGATATAATAGCAAAAGCCCAAGCCCGAAATTAAAGTCAATACCGGAGCCCAAAGAATTAATCTCTGTAGCTGGTTGACATGGTGGCTTAGACTTAGGATGACACGGTTGTAAATTCGTTTTGAAGCTTTCATCTCTTTCTATACTAGTTGAAACAATTTGATATTAATAATAATTTCGTTTGAAGAAATCTTCAAATGACCTTCAAACGTCCTTTATTTGGACATGGTTTAGTCAAAATTAACAAAGATCGCGGCATAGGCGAGGGGTATTATGCAATTTCAAGAGATATTGACGAAATTCAAAGCGGTTAAGGATTTTAACCCACAAGGTTTAGAGCAACTTAAAGAAGACACCGATGAAAAAGTTGCGTTAAAAATCTTGGCGCGTTTTTTTATTACTCTTGAAGAATCTTTAGCCCACGTGGCCACAAGCCTAAATAGCGGAGAACTTGTCGAAGTTTCAAAAGGCTCGCATAAAATTGCAGGTTCGGCAGATCTTGTTGGATTTAGTACTTTCGCGCAAAGATCACGTAAAATTTCACGCGATGTAAAAGGTACCCCTGAAATGTCGTCAGCCGATGTTCATCACGAAGTGGTCGATTATCTGAACGACGGAAAAGCCATGTTAGGCCAGATGAAACAGGCCTTTTCAGACTACAAAAATTACATCTAAAGATTAAAAAAATAAGCCAGTTTAGCTGTTGGGTTTGACTTCGATTTTATAACCGGCACCAAGCACAGTTTCTACTTTGGCTGTGCTTGAAGAAATCTTTTTACGTAAATGCGAAATATGCGCATCGACAGTACGTTCAGTAATATGTTTTGAAATTCCCCATACGTGATCGATTAAATAATCACGTGAATAGACCTGGCCTGGGCGGGTTGAAAGAATTTTTAAAAGTTTAAATTCAGACGGGGTTAAATCGACATTTTCTAATTTATCAGTGAGCTGAATTTGCACACTCATTTTATCAGAATCAATAATAAGATTTCCTAATTTGATAAATTGCGTGTCTTTTGCTTGGGCTTGCGCTGTACGAAGGCGGGCTTCGATACGCGCTTTTAATTCTGCCGAATGAGGTGGTTTTACGATGTAATCATCAGCACCCACACCGAAGGCAGCTACTTTACTTAAAATATCGTTGTCAGCACTTAAAATAATAATCGGAATATCTTTAGCACTAAACGCATCTTTGAATTGAGATAAGGCTTTAATGCCGTTTCCGTCGGGTAGCGACACATCGAGTAAAATTAAATCAAAACTTTCGCGGCCGTTTTGCACATATTTAAAGGCGTCATTTAAAGTGGGGGCAAAAGACAACGTATGGTCTTTTAAAACGGATGTAAGATAGATTACAAAATCTTGGTTATCTTCAATGCACAATATTTTCGCCATAAGATTTCCATTCCTACTTAGGTCTGTTTTCACTCTTGTCTCTCTCTAAAAATTACTGTGATTTTGCGTAATCTTCAAATGAATTTAATCGGAATCCCAAATTTACCCCACACACTTATTATACGGCATAGCTCAAGGAGGAAATTATGACCATTAACTTGCATTTCTCGCACGTCGAGGTTCCAGATTACTTACGTTACAATATCGAAGGTTATATCACCGAGATGTTTGGCGGATTGTCACAAAAACACAATTTATTTGTGGATTTGTACTGCAAAAAAGAAGTCGCCTCCAAAACCCACGGAGAAAAATTTAAATGTCATATTGAGGCACATGCACCGTGGTTACATAGAAAGGTCTATGTGCAATCTTCAGGCGATGAATGTTGGGAGACCATTACAAATGCAAGTGGCAAAATGAAACGTAAATTATTTAGTCAAAAAAAATCAGATCACAGAAAACGAGGGCGCACAGATTGGAGTTTAGCAGAGAATGATTATGTCAACGAACAAGAACTAGCGATTTAGAATGAGGTACCATGTACAGCTCTTGTTGAAAGAGAGTGTGTTATGATCTACAGAGTATTAATTATCGAAGACGATTTGGCTTATAAGCCTTTATGGGCCGATATCTTACGCCGAAACTTAGGCGGAAATATCGCAGAAATCCATTGGGCTGTTAGTGCTGAAGAGGCGAAGGTAGAATATGAAAAAGCGATTGCTTCAGGGCAGTTCTTTGATTTCATTATTACCGACGTATTCTTGGCGGGATCAGACACAGGTCTTGATTTTGTTGAAAATATTTTTGCCGATGATCAGGAAGCCCCTCCCATTATTCTGATTTCATCAGTAGATAAAGACGAAGTTGAAGAAATTGTCGACACCGAATCTCGTCGCATTGAAGTCTTATCAAAACCAATTAACCCGAATGTATTTAAAGAGGTCTTGCACCGTTTGACGGAAGACCGAAAGGCTATGTGAGTTTGTGAATCAAGTCGATACTTCGCAAAAAGTAGTTTTGATTACAGGTTGTGCCACCGGGCTTGGAAAAGCCCTGGTGGAAACCTTAGCCCGTAATCCGACCTACAAAATTATTGTAACGGCTCGCGCGCACAGGCTCGAGCATCTTCATGAATTATTTCACGAATCAGATAAACTTTTGATTCGTGAATTAGATGTCACCAATGAATCCAATGTTTATTCATTAGTAAATGAGATTGCCAATCTTTGGGGGCGTATTGACGTGTTAGTTAATAACGCCGGTATTTGTTATCGTTCCGTGGTTGAGCATATGGACCGTGAATCAGAAATGATTCAGTTAGAAACCAATTACTTAGGGCCGATGTCGTTAGTTCGTTCAGTGTTACCTATTATGCGTGAACAAATGAACGGGCATATTATCAACATCTCTTCAGTGAGTGGTATGGTCTCGATGCCAACCATGGGATCTTATTCAGCCTCTAAACACGCGCTTGAAGGAGCGACTGAATCTTTATGGTATGAAGCCAAACCTTACGGTATTAAAGTAAGTTTAGTAGAGCCGGGTTTTATTAATTCCGATTCGTTTAAAAACATATTGCTTCCGAAAAAAGCAAAACTATCAGCAAAACTTAAAGGCCCGCATTCGGAGTATTATAAATCCATGGCGCCCTTTATCGAAGGTCTGATGAAATGGGCGTTTGCCACTCCCGAATCGATCGCGCACAAGGTAGAGAAACTTATTGAAAGAAAAAATCCGCCACTTCGTTTGCGGGTCACTCTTGATGCTGTAGTTTTTTCTATTTTAAGAAAGCTTTTGCCTGAATTCATGTTCCACAAAGTGATGTTTTTATTACTGCCTGGATCACGTTTATGGGGGCACAGAAGCTACTTTGGTAACCGTGTGCGGGCTAAAAAATTGAATTCATCAGCGCACGCTTGATGTAAACCCAAATCAAGAGCGTTTTTATTTTCGAAAAGGGTGACAATTACTCGTAAAACCATATATAAACTCACCCTATGTCTTTAAAACTCGGTGAATTCAAATTACATAAAAAATCTGGCAAAGCACGTCGTGCAACCTACATGACTCATCATGGAAGTTTTGAAACGCCTACATTCATGGCCGTAGGTACTAAAGCTACGGTAAAAGCGATGACACCAGAAGAACTTAAAGACTGCGGAACACAAGTTGTTCTTGGCAATACCTATCACTTACATCTTCGCCCAGGCGAAAAATTAGTTAAAAAAATGGGTGGCCTTCATAAGTTTATGAACTGGCATGGTCCGATTCTAACTGATTCGGGTGGGTTTCAGGTTTTCTCTTTATCGGGACTTCGAAAAATGTCTGAAGAAGGTGTTGAATTTCGCTCGCATTTAGACGGGGCGAAACACTTTTTATCGCCTGAAAAATCAATGGAAATTCAAATGGATTTAGGCGCCGATATTATCATGGCGTTTGATGAATGTTTGGGTTACCCAGCGACTGACGATCAAATTAAAAAATCGATGGATTTAACTTACCGTTGGTTAGTGCGTTCTCATAAAGCCATGCAGCGACCTGAAAGTTTATTATTCGGAATCGTGCAAGGCGGTTTATCGTTAGAACACCGTAAGTATTCTTTAGAGCAAGTCACAAGCGTTGATCTTCCGGGTTACGCTTTAGGTGGTTTTTCAATTGGTGAACCGATTCACTTAATGCATGAGTTGCTTCCGCAGATTGCGCCTTTAATGCCTGAAAATAAGCCACGTTACTTAATGGGTGTGGGTACTCCGCTTGATTTGATCATTTCGATTGATTCAGGGGTTGATATGTTTGACTGTGTTATGCCTACAAGAGTGGCAAGAAACGGTACTTTGTACACTTGGCAGGGTAAAGTCAGCATCAAGCGCCAAGAATACAAAGAAGATCCGGGCCCATTAGATCCTGAATGTGACTGTTATACGTGCAAAAACTATTCAAGAGCTTACCTTCGCCATCTGTTTTTAAGTGGTGAAATCTTAGGTTCACGTCTGAATACGATTCATAATCTGCATTTCTACATGTCAGTTATGGCAAAAGCTCGCCAAGCCTTAGATGAAGGCAGATGGGAAGAGTACAGAGACTTCTGCCTAACGCGATTTATAAAAACCGATAAAAACGATTAAGGTATCTTGATCGTTTACGCGTTTAAGTGTTCAATTTTACTTTGAGTTTTTAAAAGAAACGAAAAGGAAAAAGGAACCTACGTATGTTACTAAAATTTTTATCGATGAACTTTGGCGCTTTCGCACAAGAAGCTGCAACACAAGCTGCAGGAACTGCAGCACAACAACCACCAGCATGGATGCAATTCGTACCGATGCTTGCTATCGTCGTTGTGTTTTATTTCTTCTTAATTCGCCCACAAGCTAAAAAACAAAGAGAACAAGTTAGCTTTTTACAAAGTTTAAAAGTGGGTGACCAAGTTGTTACTCAATCTGGATTATTCGGAAAAATCACTGGATTAAACGAAAATATCGCAAACCTTGAGATTTCAAACGGAGTGACGATCAAACTTCTTCGTTCGCAAATCACAATGCTTCAATCAGCGTTACAAAAACCTGAGACAGCAAAATAATTTTTTGTACAAAATAAAATAAAAAGAGGGAAAACAACATGGAAAATCTACGATTGAGAACATGGACAGCCGTTATTACGTTAGTATTAGCTGCGCTATTCATTGCTCCTAACTTTATTGACACTAGCAAGTACTCTTGGTGGCCAGCTCGTAAATTAAATTACGGCTTAGACATCCAAGGTGGTATTCACTTAGTAATGGGTGTAGACGTTGACAGCGTTTTAGTGACGACTGTTAACCGTCAAACAACTGTTCTTGCCGCTGACTTTGCTAAAGAAAACATTCCGGTAAAAGGTTTCAACACAGCTGGTGCAAAAACGGGTGCGTTTGAAGTTTTAGTTGATAGCGCTGACACTGCAAAACGCGTTGAAGCTCAGATCAACAAAAACTACACAGGCGCATTACAAGTTGTTTCAACGGCAGCTGATAAAGTTGAAGTTCGTTACTACGATGCTTACCTTTTAGATCAAAAACAAAACACGATCCGCCAAGCGATTGAAACTATCCGTAACCGTATCGATGAGTTCGGTGTGGCAGAACCTTCAATCACGCAACAAGGTACTGATCGTATCTTAATCCAGTTACCGGGTTTAGCTGATGCTGAAAAAGCAAAACAGCTTATCAATACAACGGCAAAACTTGATTTCATGTTAGTGTCTTACGCTAAATCTCCAGATGAAATTCGTAAGATGATCGACGACGCTGAAAAAGCGGGTGGTTATTCAATGGCGACATTGAAATACACTGATTATATCAAACGTTTAAATGAAGATTTAAAAGCTCAATTACCTGCAAACACTGTAGTGTATTTTGAAAAAGGTCAAAACGCTAAAACAATGGAAGCGGGAAGCACGCCATTCTTATTAGAAACTCACACTGACCTTGGCGGTGAATCTTTAGATAACGCTGGTGTTTCATTTGACCAATACGGTTCACCAGAAGTTACTTTACGTTTCAACCCATCAGGTGCTGGCAAATTTGCTGACTTAACTGAAAAAAACATCAACCGCCAAATGGCTGTTGTGTTAGATAAAGTTGTTAAAACAGCTCCAAACATCAATTCAAAAATTCCAAACGGACAAGCAGTTATTACTTTAGGCCGTTCTGGTGACCAACAACAAATGATGGATGAAGCAAAACTTATCTCTACAGCTTTACGTGCCGGTGCTTTACCTGCCACTTTAGAGCAATTAGAAGAACGTCGTGTTGGTCCATCACTTGGTGCTGATGCTTTAAATAAAGCTCGTTTAGGGGCTATCATTGGTTCAATCATCATCATGTTATTTATGGTTATGTACTATAAAGGTATGGGTGTGATTACAGCTGTGACATTAATCTTAAATATCGTAGCGGTATTTGCAGTTCTTGGTTCATTAGGTGCTACGTTAACATTACCTGGTATTGCCGGTATGGCGTTAACGGTGGGCTTTGCGGTTGATGCGAACGTGTTAATTAACGAACGTATTCGTGAAGAGTTAGCAAAAGGCGCTGGCATTAAAGCGGCGATTCAAGATGGTTATGCACACGCAATGTCTGCGATCATTGACTCGAACGTAACAACGGCTGCGACGGCGTTAGTATTATTATACTTCGGAACAGGCCCAGTAAGAGGTTTCGCGGTTACTCTATTAACAGGTATTGCGACAACTGTATTTGCGAACGTATTCGTATCAAAAGTTATCACTGACAACTTAGTGTACCGTTTCGGTCTTAAGAAAATTTCGGTATAGACCAATCGGAAAGAGGAATTAAACATGGCAAAAAATACTCAACAAGAATCTTCTGGAAGATTTGATTTCGTCGGCAAAGTTGGCTTTTTCGGCGGTATCTCATTATTATTAACAGTAATCTCTTTAATCTACTTAGCAGTTCGTGGAATTAACTACGGTATCGACTTTAAAGGCGGTACTGAAATGCAAGTTAAGTTCGCGCAAACAGTTCATATCGATGAAGTACGTAAGTCTTTAGATGGTATGGCTTTAGGTGAAGTGGGTGTTCAGGCTTTCGGTGAAGGCAATGAATTTATCATCCGTTTCCAAGGTGAAAAAGGCGCTACTGATAAAGAAACAAATGAAAAATTAAACGCTTCAATTGCAGCGTTAAAAGAAAAAATCACAACAACTTTTTCTGCACAAGGTCCTGATATCCGCCGTGTAGATACAGTTGGTCCTCAAGTGGGTGCTGAATTAAAACGTAACGGTTTCTTAGCGGTATTCTACTGTCTATTAGTTATCTTTATTTACGTTGCATTACGCTTTGACTATAAGTTCTCACCGGGTGCGGTTGTGTGCTTATTCCATGATGCGGTTATCACTTTAGCGATTTTCATCGCTGTAGGAAAAGAAGTTAACATTCCAATCATGGCGGCGATTTTAACGTTAATCGGTTTCTCTTTAAATGATACGATCGTGGTATTTGACCGTATTCGTGAAACTGAACACACGTACCGTGACCGTGGTTTTAAATTCGTGATCAACAAATCAATCAACGATATGTTAGGCCGTACTTTAATCACTTCTGGTACAGTATTCATTTCGTCTTTATGTTTATTGATTTTTGCTAACGGTGTTGTGGCCGATATCGCATTTGCGATTTCTGTTGGTATCGTATTCGGATCATACTCTTCGATCTACGTTGCCGCTCCGTTCATCTTAATCATGGACAACGTTTTAAAACCTTCATCAGCTGCTGCAAAGGCGTAATCGCCATGGCTATCTGGAAAGATAAAAGTGAAAATCTATCTGCTTCAGATAGCCAAAGTATAGCTAGCCAAAAACCATACCCCGAGTTGATTGGACGTCTTCTGACTTCTCGGGGCTATGATGATTCACAAATTGAATCCATCTTAAATCCCAAATTAAGTTTACTAAAAGATCCGTATCTTATGCTTGGCATGGATAAAGCCGTTGAACGTATTAAACAGGCTTATCTAAATAACCAAAAAATTTGTATCTACGCTGACTTTGACTTAGACGGAACAAGTGGGCTTGGTATTTTAAAACAGGCTTTAGAAAATCTGGGTTTTAAAGATGTCAGTTACTATCAACCAAAACGCTTAAGTGATGGTTACGGCTTTCACCCGCATGCGGTTGAAGAATTAAAAACAATCGGTATTGATTTGATTATTACAGTCGATGTGGGTATCACATCGCACGCTGCTTTTGACAAAGCTAATGAACTGAATATCGATGTAATTCTAACAGATCACCATTTACCTTCTGAAACATTGCCTAACGCTTACTGCGTAATTAACCCGAATCAAAAAGACTGCAAAAGCGGTCTTGGGTATTTATGTGGGGCAGGGGTTGCGTTTTATCTGTCGCGAGCGCTAAAACGTGCGTTTGCTGAAGATCCAAAGTTACCTAATAAAGAATGGGATCTTAAAGAGCTATTAGATTTATTTTGTATCGGTACATTAACTGATATGGTTCCGCTAGTTGATGATAACCGCGTGTTAGTGAAACACGGCATGGTGGTTCTTCAAAATACACAAAAAGTGGGTCTTCAGGCTTTAATGGAAGCCTTAGAGTTAACGGGGCGCCCGTTATCATCACAAGATGTTTCAATTAAATTTGCGCCAAAGCTTAATGCTTTATCGCGTATGGAATCTGAAATCTTACCGATTCATATTTATCTAGAAAAAAACTTAAACCAAGCCAGATCGATGGTTGATCAGATTTTAAAGAATAACCAAACCCGCCAAGCTTTACAGTCTGACGCTGAAACAAAAGCTTTAGCACTTTTAAAAGACTGGTCTAAAGAAGATTTTATCTTTGTATCAAGTGAAGAATTTCACCGTGGTATTATTGGTTTAATTGCCACAAAACTTTCGCAAGAATTTAATAAGCCGGCTTTTGTCGGTTCACAAAATTCTGAAGGCATGATCGTAGGATCTGGCCGACTGCCTGCAGGCCACGAATCAAGTTTAGTTGATGCTTTAGGTTTCGCGCAAACGGCGCTAAACCGTTTCGGTGGGCATTCAGCGGCGGCTGGTTTTGAATTACATGCAACGAATAAAGAAGAGTTAATTCTAAACTTAGAAAAATTTTATCAACAGTTAAAGCTTGATAAACGTGAAGTTGAAATTGAATTTGATGTGGCTGCCACATTAGCTGAAGTGAATTCACACTTTATGAAGTGGTATGATCATATCGGGCCTTACGGTGTAGGTTTTACGACGCCACTCTTTCGTTTTAATAAACTAAATTTAAACAAGATTACAGAGCTAAAAGGCGGGCACCTGAAAGTACAATTTTGGGACGATAAAAACTCTGTAGACGCATTACTTTTTTCTCCAAGCTCGTCTCAACGTGAGCTTCTTCAAACTGGCAGAATGTATGATATCCTTGGTGAAATCCAATGGAATTATTTTAGAAATAAACAATCTGTGCAGATCTTGATTAAAGATCTGAAGGTTTCGGAAAGTAGTACGTAAATGAGTGTTAAATTTAAGACAGTGCCTAAGAAAGATCTAAAATCTGTTGTGTGTTTGTCTGCAGGTTTAGATTCAACGGTAAATCTATACGCTGCCCGTAAACTTACAAAAGTAGTAAGTGCAGTGACCTTTAACTACGGTCAAAAAGCCGCAAGCAAAGAAATTGCCTGCTCACAGGCTCTTTGTAAAAAACTTGAAATTCCCCATAAGGTGATTGATCTGCCGTGGTTTAAAGACTTAGGTGAATCATCATTAACCTCTGATAAACAGGCTGTGCCTACAGGTGATGAAGTAGGTATTGATAATCATAAAAAATCTGTTGAAACAGCAAAAGCTGTTTGGGTTCCGAACAGAAACGGTATTTTTCTAAATATCGCAGCCGGTATTGCTGAAAGTCTTAAGGCCGATTTAATTGTTCCGGGTTTTAATTTAGAAGAAGCTTCGACATTTCCCGATAACAGTGAAGGGTTTATGCGTTCACTTGATGCTTCGTTAGCTTTTTCGACAGCAAACAAAGTGCGGGTTCATTGTTATACCGTGAGCTTATCAAAACCTGAAATTGTGCGGGCAGGCATGAGCTTAGAGGTTCCGTTTGATAAGATCTGGCCATGTTATTTTGCACGCGATAAATGGTGTGGCGAGTGTGAATCTTGCCAACGCGCTAAACGGGCGTTTAGTGTAAATCAAGTGCAGGTCTCTCACTTATTTGAAAGTTGATGTCGTGCCGAAGGCACGCAAGGATTTATATGCGCACGCTGTACGTTAGTTCGCCGAAGAAAACTCTAAAAATTTACGACGGATCTCAGTTACGACCTTTATTTTCTTATGAGCATTTCGGTTTAAAAGGTAATGCTATGCTTTCGTGGGTGGCGCCAACCGATGTGACGTTAACTCACATGGTTGATTATGAAGATAAAATCGAAGAGTCAAAAATCTGTGGCGATAAAATGTTACATTTTATGATCGAGTTCTTTCCGGCAAACCTTTCAACAGGGGTTATGGCGCAAAGATTATTAGCTTCGATTATTAAAGATTTAATTCAAGCTAAAGCCCCTAAAGCAGTGTTATCGCGTAAAGGTGATGATATCTATGTGGGTTCAGGTAAACTTTCAATTTCAATTGCCAGTGTTTCTGCCGTATCAACGTTAATTCACTTTGCCGTGAATATTACGAACAAAGGCACACCGGTTAAAACAGCGTCTTTAGAAGATTTAAAAATTAAACCTGATACTTTTGCTAAAGAAGTTTTAAAAGCTTTCTCTACTGAATTTGAAGATGTGATGTGGGCTACGCAAAAGGTGAAACCACTGTGAGTATGGCGATGAAAAAGGTTTTATCGTTTTTCTTTTTAATTTGTTTTACGCTGCCAAGTTTTGCTTTTGATCATAAATACGCCTTATGGAAGCGTGTTGTTACTCAGTATGTTGATTTAACAACTGTTCCAGCAACTGTTGATTACCTTGGTATTAAAGAAAACCGTTTAGATTTTACTGAGAATTTAAAAGAACTTGTCGCTGTAACTAAAGAAGAATATGAAGCTTTTACGATTGATCAAAGAAAAGCGTTTATTTTAAATCTGTATGGCGCTTTAGCCATTAAAGCGGTGCTTGATCAGATTAAAGGTCAAAAACTTCCGAAATCGATTAAAGATGGTAAGGTGTTATTTACAGATATTTTTGACCAAAAGTTTTTTAAACTGTTTGGTGAAAAGCGCAGCCTTAATTATATCGAATCAGAACTGGCTAAAGAATTTAACAGTGATTTTAAATTTATGGTGTCTTTTTCTTGCGCGGCCCGTGGGTGCCCGCCACCAGGCTATTACACGGCTGAAAACTTATCTAAAACACTCAATGAAATTTCAAAAGTGTTTTTATCTTGGGATAAAAACGTTAACTATGCGATCACGAACAATACGTTTGTGGCCAGCGATTACTTTGAGTCTAAAGAAAAGTTAATCAAACAATCTAAAGAGTATTCGGATTTAAAAAATTACTTAATCCGTAATGCGCCAATTTCTGAACTATTAAAAGATAAAGCGATTAAAAATGAAAACACGCTGGATCTTGAGTTTTCTAAAAGAGACTGGTCTCTTAACAACAAGACTAAATAGTAAAAAATAACGGTTTACTTAAAAACGAAGTAAACCGCGCCCACCATACAAAGCCCAGCCCATAGGTAATCCCATTTAAAGCTTTGCCCCATGTAGAACGTTGAAAAAACAATAAAGACCATGATCGTAATCACTTCTTGTATGATTTTTAATTGCGGAAGTGAATAGTACTGAAAGCCCCAACGGTTAGCGGGCACTTGAAACAGATATTCAAAAAATGCGATTCCCCAGCTGGCTAAGATCACAATCCAAATCGGTGAATCTTTCATCGTCTTTAAATGCCCGTACCAAGCGTACGTCATAAAGATATTTGAAATAACTAATAACAGTAACGGGTAAGCAGCACTTAAATTCATGATAAATCTTCTTTCTGATCGCGTTCTTTGCCAACACCTTTAATTGTGCTGTAAGCGTGATTACATAATAACGAAGCAATACGGCGGTATTCACTTAATAAATCTAAGTGAATCGAACTTGTGTTGATTGAATCGCGCATACCTTTATTTAAACGTGAAATATGATTTTCACGAAGGTGAAGTTCAATTTTTGCTAATTCACGTTTTAACTGAATCGCACTTTCACACATGGCTGGGTTATCGTAGGCATTAATACCCATTGAAGCCACTTTAACAACTTGCGCGTGCATTTGTTTGATCTCGCTCCAGCCTTCATCAGAGAAGTAAAGTTTTAACGCATGCTTTTTAATCGCTAGCGTTCTGATATTGATATCAATCGAGTCAGCAGCACGCTCAAGATCTGAAATGAACATGATCATATTCATTACGTTTTGATTAACCACTGCGGTATTTGAATTAGCTTGGTTTAATAAAAACATTTTTGTTTCGCGGTATAAAAAATCCACTTGGTTATCGCGATCTTTAATCGATTGCACTAAGACCGGATCTTCTTGTTCAAATAACACAACTGAATCTTTTAACATGCTCAGTACGATATCAGCTGTACGCATGATTTCACGTTGGGCGTACGATACGGCAAGGGCTGTATTTTCGTAGTTATTCATGGCTAAGTACTCAGTACCAAATTCTTCTTGTAGCCCTTTAGGAAACATTTTTTGAATGAGCTGAGCGCCTTTTCCGATAAACGGGTAGAAAACAATCGCTGAACCAATGTTAAAGAAAAAGTGCGCATTAGCGATCATACGTGATGTTGTGCTTTGGAACTGGCTTACAAAATCAATAAAGTAAGTTGTTAACGGGTAGAAGATAATTACGCTTAAGGCTTTATAGAAGAAATGTGCCCAAGCCACTTGTTTACCGATGTAGTTACTGCTCGCTGATGTGTAAAGCGCTGTTGACGTTGTGCCGATATTTGCGCCGTAAACCCAGATAATCGCATCGTGAGTTGAAATAACACCCGCAGAACATAAGCTCATTGCAAGACCGATTGTAATGGCTGAACTGTGTACGAAGGCACAGAAAATAATTGAAGCAAAAAATGAGTAAGCTGAGTTTTCTTTTAGGTTTCTAAAAAACTCGGCTAAAATTTCAAGTTGCGCAAAATAATGCGAACTGATCGAGATCATTTTTAAACCTAAGAAGATCATGGCAAAACCCATGATCACAGTGCTTAGATTTTTAAATCCAGGTTTTGACGTAAAGAAAAATCCGCCAAAGCCTAAAATAAATAGCGGTAGCGCATAAGTTGATAAATCAAACGAGATTAATTGAACTGTTAACGTTGAACCAATCGCTGTACCGATAATGACACCCATCACTTGCGGAAGCTGAATCACACGCGCTGATCCAAGACCCACAAGCATTGTGGTGACTGCGCCAGAACTTTGTAGAATTGTTGTTAAGCCAACGCCTACGCCGATTGATAATAAACTTGATTTTGAAAGCTTATTCATTAACAGCGTAATTCTTTGCGCCATTAATTTTTCAAGTGATTGAGATGCCATCGAGCTTCCGTAAAGAAAGAACGCGATACCGGCTAAGAAAATTATAATGTGACTATTTTGAAGATCGATCATACCATTTTATAATACAAGGAAGTATGGCTTAATGGCAAATACAGATGTCTTGCAAGTAGTGGCTTTAGCGCTTTTTCACCCAGTGAGAAAACGCTACCTCATTGTGCGAAGAAATGCCAAGCAGAACTCAGGTGCTGGTCACTGGGAATTTCCGGGTGGCAAGATCGAACCGGGCGAAAGTCACACGCAAGCTTTAGTGCGTGAAATCTTAGAAGAGCTTGGCTTTACTATCAAAGAATCAGCACTTAGTTTTATTCATAGCAACAAATACCAGTACCCGCAAAGAATGGTTGAAATTCATCTTTACCGCTATGAAAAGGCCATTGATGAATTTTTATTGGTCGATCACGACCAGCACACGTGGGTTGATGAATCAGAAATAGCAACCTTTGATTTAGCTCCGGCTGATATTCCGTTTATTAAACATCTTTATAAAAATTAATCTAAGAAATATTTGCGCTCTTCAGGCGTAGGAATACGGCACATTTCATCTTTGCCAAACAGGCGGTAGCGAAATTTAGCCACAATTTTGTAAAAGAAATCCGAAATAAAAGAAGGAATAATGTGTAACATAACACTTGGTATGCGATACATGCCGCCCATGTCTTGCAATAAGTAAGCAATCGCTTTTGATTTTCTATAAACGATGCCATCACGAAAGTACGCTACATATTCAAGACCAAGGTCTTGTGGTGTTAGTAGTGATTCAGCCGTCGGGCCTTGCAGAGGAGCAAAATAGATTTCACCAGCTTTAAATTTCGGTAACGAAAAATCCACCAAGCCATTGCAAAGGTGGCAAACGCCGTCGAAAAAAAGGATTCTTTTGCTAGTTTGTTCCATCTTTTTCATGATACACTTTTTTTAAGCAGATGAAATGTTTTGTTTTTCCGCTCACGCACGCAAATTTATTTCCGCTCACGACAAAGCCATTAAATATCTTTGAACCGCGTTATTTGCAGATGGTCGAAGATTCATTAGAGACCAAAACTCCCATTGCTTTAGCTTATGTCCCAGAAAACGGCGATACGTACCGTTCAATTTCAGGATTCGGCATGCCCCAAGTGATTGATCAAAGACCCAACGACACACTTTTAATTTTCTTACCAGGCCAAGGCAAAATCAGAATTTTGCAAGAAGATACGTCTGACACAAAACCTTACATTATCGCTGAATGTGAAATTGTGGTTGAAAATTTAGAAGTTGATGAAGCGTTAAAGCCAAAATATATGACATTATCAAAACTTCTTGTTCAGTGGGTGCAAAAGCATATTCCAGATGCCGAACAACGCGATGTTTTTATTCGTTCACTAAAAGGACCGCAAGAAATTGTTTCTGCTTTTGCGGCCTACTTGATTCGTGATTACGATTTGCAATATGAAATGATGGAGATTTTTAATATTAACGATCAGATTCGTTATCTTCATCGCTTGTATGAGTCGAATGAATTAACGATCTGATTTAGTCATGAGATGGATTGCTAATGCGGTGAAGATGTCTTGCTCAAGATGAGTTCGATAAATTGCATAAGCTGATACAGTGATAGGCTGGTATTTGTTATCTAGTTTTTACTGTATTCCAATCCAAACTTAAAAACCTAGCCCATAACACATGAGCAATGCCTAAATGCGCGATCTTTAAACCCACCGGACTTAACGTCACAAGCGTAATCACACCGATAAACATCGCAAATAGAATCTCCATGGCAAAGCGAGTTTGGTTTTTCATAAATAACCAAATCATAAAGCCCGACATAATCGTAACGGCTAAGAGCGGATGAACAATTCTTAACTTAATAAAGATATGCGAATCATGGCTAAAATCATCGATGATACCTTGAAATAGCGAAATACTCGGAAATAACGTAACCGATAAAGCCGCAATAGCACCGGTCACAGAGACCACTAAGAACAATACTAATTTCTTAGATGGCTTAAAGTTAAACTCAGGATTAATCGATTTAAATAAAAGATAAGTCACACCAGTTAGCATGAAGCTATTTAATTGGTGTAAAATCATAAACAGTAAACGCATGTAAGAGTCGTTCACTGTCACTAGACTTAGTTTTACTAGTAAAGCACCAATTAACGCTTCAGTGATCATTAACACTAATAACCAAACATTTAATTTTCGAACTAACTCACGCGCATGGTTTTTTAATTTAAAGAAAATAAATAAAACGATAATGCCGTAGGCCCCGGTCATTAAACGGTGAAAGTATTCAATAAATGTTTTCTTTTCTGTAAGATCAGGAATAATCTCAGCTTGGCATAAAGGCCAGTGATCACCGCAACCATCACCCGAATGAGAAATGCGAACCCACGCCCCCCAGAAAATCACAATCAACGTATAAATCCAAAACAAGAGTAATAATTTTTGCGATTTCTTTTCTTGCGGAGTCATAAATTAGCTATCTTTCGTTAAACGGTGATTATTAAAAATGTCTAAAGCTTTGCGGTAGTTTGAGCGGCTGTATTTTAAAATATCAGGAATATAATTAAAATAAAAACGAAGCGATGTTAAATTGTTCTTCGTCATGCAACGGCCGCGATTACGTTGAAATAGTTCGTATGTGTAAAAACGGTCTTTATGGCAAGTCTTACCGATTTTATGGCGAAACACTGTGGTTTCATCATACGAAACCGGAATCTTATGTTTATGCGCACGTAAACTAAAATCAACGTCTTCCCAATAGGTATGAAAACGTTCATCAAAACCTTTTAGCGCTGTAAATGTTTCTTGGTTAATCCAAAACGCCGTGCCCGGAATATATGTAATATCATGCGAGTTGTGATCGTTTAGATTTTTTAAATGTTTTAACTTGCCAGTACGCGGGTTTAAAGCCCCCATCACCGAATCAATTTCTAAAGAATTACGGCGAAGTAATTTAACCGAACTAAAATTTTTAGGTGCTGCCGCTGGTAAAGTCACGGCTTCCGTGTCGTTCGTTAAAAACAAAACCGATTCAAAATGTTTTAAGGTTTCAGCGATTGCGACATTAGCTCCGCCAGAATAGCCTTTGTTTTGAGGTACAATAATGTGATTAATTTCGGGAAACTGCGTTTTTAGTTCGGCAACGTGTTTTTCTAAACTTCCGTTATGAGTCAAAAAAACATTTGCTGCCGGGGCAAATTGCAAAACGCTTCTGAGGCATTTTGCGGTTAGCTCAGGGTGGTTAAATGATAAGACCGAGATCCCGTAGGGTTTTGTCATGCACTTTTTTTAGACCGAAAGCGAAAAAGGATCAAATAGAAGTTTTTAACGTGTTAGGCTATTGCTGATGAATAAGACATACACCTTATTTTGGTTTAGAAGAGACCTTCGTTTGTTCGACAATGCTGGGCTTTTTTCGGCATTAAAATACGAAACAAACGTTTTGCCGGTCTTTATTTTCGATACCGAGATTTTAAAAAATCTTCCGGCTGATGATCTTCGTGTGCAGTTTATTCATGAAACGGTGAGCGAGCTTAAAAAACAGCTGCAAAAAAAGAAGTGCGATTTAATCGTTGAACAAGGTTCGCCGCTAGATTCTTTTAAAGCTCTTATCGAAAAATATCCCGTAAAAGCAATTTATACGAATCATGATTATGAACCTTATGCCAGAGCCCGCGATGAAAAAATCGCAAAGCTTTGTGCGCAAAAAAAGATCGAATTTAAAACATTTAAAGATCAAACAATCTTTGAAAAATCAGAAATCGTAACTGATCAAGAAAATCCTTATACGGTCTATACACCATATAAGAAAAAATGGATGAAGGCTCTTTCGCCATTTTATTTAAAATCTTATCCGGTTGAATTGTATGAAGCTAACTTTGCTCAAGTAAAACCAAGTGCAATGCCAAGTCTTAAATCTTTAGGTTTTACTTCTCAGAATTTTATTTTTCCTGAAGTTGATATTTCATCAGCCACTTTAAAACACTACGCTAAAAACAGAGACTTTCCGGCTCTTGATAACGGAACAACTCATTTAGGGCTTCATTTACGCTTTGGCACAGTTTCAATTCGTGAATTAGCCCGCGAAGGCAAAAAGCTTTCTGAAGTTTGGCTAAGTGAACTGGCGTGGCGTGATTTTTTTATGCAGATTCTTTGGCATTTTCCGCACGTAGAAAAACAAAGTTTTAGACCACAGTATGATAATATCGCTTGGCGAAAGAATAAAACTGAATTCGACCGTTGGAAAAACGGCGAAACCGGTTATCCGCTAGTTGATGCCGGTATGCGCGAGCTTAATACAACAGGTTATATGCATAACCGTGTGCGCATGGTGACAGCTTCATTTTTAACGAAGCACTTACTTCATCATTGGTATGATGGTGAACGTTACTTCGCCGAAAAATTGTTAGATTACGATTTGGCGGCCAATAACGGTAATTGGCAGTGGGCTGCGGGAACGGGTTGTGATGCGGCTCCATATTTTAGAATTTTTAATCCAGAATCGCAGATTGAACGTTTTGATCCTGATCTTGAATACGTTAAAAAATGGGTTCCCGAAGTTGGTACAAGCAAATATGCAAAACCTGTCGTCGAGCACAAGTTTGCTCGGGAACGTGCTTTAGACACTTTTAAAAAAGGACTAAAAAAATGAAAATTTTAATCACTGGTGCCACAGGGCATGTCGGAAATTATGTGGGGCGAAGACTTGTACAGTTAGGTCATGAAATATCCGTGATTACACGTTCAAAAGAAAAGGCTTTAAGTTACTTAGAGTTTCCGGCTGAAGTGATTGAACATGATTTGGTTAATCATCCGTTGCCAGAAAAAAAGTTAGAAGGCATCGAAGCTATTATTCATTTAATGGGCGAAACCGTAGACGGGCGTTGGACTAAAGAAAAAAAAGAAAAGATTTTAAGTTCGCGTAAAAAAAGCAGCGAAAACTTAGTTAAAGAATTACCAGATAGTGTGAAAGTGATTATCTCGGCTTCGGCGCAAGGAATTTACGGCGATCATAAAAATCACATCGTCACTGAAAAATCAAAATTAGGTCATGATTTTTTAGCCGAAGTTTGTAAACAGTGGGAAGAGCCTTTTAAGCATTTAAAAAAATCGGTTAGAACAGTTCAATTGCGTATTTCTTTAGTGCTAGACCCGCAATCTGGCGTTTTGCGCCGGATGATTCCGCTATTTCAGCGAGGTCTGGGCGGAACACTTGGAACCGGCAAACAGTACATGAGCTGGATTGCGATTGAAGATTTATCTGAGATCATAGTGCAAGCGTTAACCAATGAGGCCTATCATGGGCCGATAAATTGTGCGACCGATAACCCTGTCACCAACACCGAATGGACAAAACTTTTAGGTCAGCAACTTAATGCCATGAAATCGCCGCCGGTTCCGTCGTTTGCTTTACGAATTGCGCTTGGTGAAATGGCTACTTCAGTGTTGGGTTCGGTTCAAATATCGCCGGAAAAACTGGTTGAATGTAATTTTAAATTTAAATACCCAAAATTAAAAGATTACTTCGCCCATGCACTAGAGCATTACAAAAACGGAAGATATTTTTTCAGTGTTAAACAATATGTTCCTAAAGACATTGATTCGGTTTTTTCATTTTTTTCAGATGCAAAAAATCTAGAGCTTATTACGCCACCGCTTTTAAGTTTTCGTGTAACCCACATGTCGACTAAAACAATTCACAAGGGCACATTGATTGATTACAAATTAAAATTAAAAGGTATTCCGCTGAAATGGCGCACGCTAATTTCAGAGTGGAATCCGCCACATAATTTTATCGACACCCAATTATCAGGGCCATATACAATTTGGAATCACACGCACCGCTTTGAAAAGCTTGGAAACGGCACTTTAATCAGCGACGAAGTTCAATATAAACTGCCGCTTGGTTTTTTAGGTCAGATAATGGCCTCATCGTTAGTCCAGAACGACGTTGAGAAAATCTTTAAATTTCGTCGCGAAGTGATACATAAGCTAAAAATTTGATTCAGTATTGTTAAGAAAAAGCCGAAAATAGATGTATGGTTGTGGCGGAAATTCCTTATAAAGCTCGTATCGAGCTTAAAGATAAACAAATCACGGTAAGAGGTTCAAAGCTCTTATTGGATAAAGTGACTGCGTTAAAAGCGCAGTACGGTAATGATCCGCATAAATGGCCTCAGCAACGTGTGGCTTGTGGTGAAGATATTTTAATTAACGAATTTATTATGAAGGCTAACTTCGAATTTAAGTTTTGTTATAACCACGAAGAACTATGCCACTGCAGAAACGTGCCGACAGAAAAAGTTTTTACATCTATTAAAAATGAATGTTTTAAAGTTGAAGACGTATCACGTACAACTTTAGCAGGCACCGGCTGCGGTTCCTGCAAAAAAGATATTACTGATCTAATCGAGCAATTTAAGAAGTCTTAATTCGTTATTAATTCTATCTTCAATCGAAGAAATACTATCAGCGTTTAACCATGTACCTGCAGAACTTTTGTGTCCGCCGCCATCTAAGCGTGTGGCCACAGTGTAAGCGTAATCATTTAAAGCTGAACGAAAGCTGACTTTGTATTCGTTAGCTTCAGCCTGACGGATAAAGTAAGCAAATTTAACGGTCGGAATTAGGGTAAACATATCAACGATATCATTTACATCATCACCGTGAAGTTTATATGTTTCTAATTGTTTTAAAGTCACAGAAAGACCCACAACTTTGTTGTTAGCTGAATACTTAGCTGAATGAATAAGTTCTGCTAAGAACTTCATTTTTTCAGGTGTCCAGTGGGCAAATAAAGCGCGCTGAATTTTTTCAGTGTTAATTTGATGGCCGGCCAACTCAGCCGCAATTGAGTGTGAACGGGCCGAGTTGCGTACAAGTTTAAAAGCCTGCGTATCAAAAGTTAAAGACGAGTATAAAGCCGAAGCAATAAAATCGTTAATCGGCACATTCAACATTTTGATAATATCAAAAACGATTTCACCTGTTGAAGCCGCATCCAAATTCATAATGCGAAAAATAAGCGGGTGGGGCTTAGAATTTTCAACGTGATGATCGATAAATAAAACCTTACGGTTTTTGTTAATACTGTTTTGAAACAGGGGATTACAAAGTTCACCGTGGTTTGTATCTAAGATAATTAATAAATCAGCATTGATATCATCAGGAGTTGTGCAAACATCGACATTTTCAAGCATGTAAGAATAACGTTTAGGCACTTCATCAACGGGAACAAACCACACTTGCTTGTTCAAATTCTTAAGTGCACCGTAAAGAGCAGCCAAAGATCCGATACCGTCTCCGTCTGAGTTTCTATGTGTTGTAAGTAAAATACGTTGTGCTTGCAGGATGACATCGATTTGGGACTCTATAGGCATAGCAGATATGATAATATGACGCGATGTAGCCTGTCCCCTGTAGTTTGTTAAAGTTAAACATTTTTGGTATAAAATAAGACTTTTGAATAGGAAGTCTTTTTAGGTAGGTATTACATATGGCACAAGACGCATTACCAATGACAGTTCGTGGAAAACAATTACTTGAAGCAGAGCTTAAAAAGCTTATGTTTGAAGAACGTCCAGCTGTAATTAAAGCTATTGAAGAAGCCAGAGCCCAAGGTGATATCTCTGAAAATGCTGAATATGAATCAGCTAAAGAACGCCAAGGTATGATCGAAGGCCGTATTGGTGAAATCCAAGGCAAACTTGCCGGTGCTGAAGTGATTGATCCTGCTCAAATTAAATCTGACCGTGTTGTCTTCGGGGCTACTGTTGTCATCATGGATCAAGAAACTGAAGAAGAATCAACTTACCAAATCGTTGGCGTTGATGAATCTGACGTAAAAAATGGCATGATTTCTATTTTATCTCCGATTGCCCGCGCCATGATCGGCAAAAAAACAGGTGACGCAATCACAGTTCAATCTCCTAAAGGCGATAAAGATTACGAAATCGTTTCCTTTAAATTCGTATAATTCCGTTTTACAATTTAGTACATGAGACGTGCTGTAGTTGATCAAGCGGGATTAAGAGTCGTGATGATAGGAATTATCCTATCGCTATTTTTCGGCCTTATTTTTAAATCCCAAATCAGATCATCTGTTGTCAAAGCACGTCTTCAACAATCTATCGTAAGACTGCAAAAAGATGTTAATATTGATTTTGAATCAGTTGAAGTTCGTTTAAGCGAATGGGGTTTACCGCGTCCGGTGATTGAAATCAGAGGCATTCGCATTAGCCCGTTGAAAGCCAGTTGCCAAGAAAACCAAGTTTACATTGATAATCTGTCGTTTCCGTTAAGCATGAATTTACTTTTTTCGAAAGAGAAGGTTATTTCAACGGTTCGTGTTTCGTTATTAGAAGTGCGTACTAAAAATACGCGTCTTTGTTTTTCAAAAAACCAAGCTAGCGAAGGCAGTGTTGAAAATCGCGTGGCCTTATCGGCTAATGGCACAAGCCCAGCTCCTTCTCAAACTTCGAATGTGCAAGAAACAAAAGTAGCACAAGCAGAAGCTACAACCGTAAAAAACGAAACGTTAGAAAAACTTAAGAATTTTAAATCTCATTTAAATGAAGTTAAAATTGATCGTTTACGTGTGATTGCCGTTGATAAAATGAATACAGCGGTTGATTTTAACGCGGTTCAGGTTTCGTTTAAATACGAAGATCAAAAGTTAAGTGAGTTAGGTCTTACAGGTCAGTTATTAGCCTTTAAAGAAGCCGATAAAAGTTATTATCTTTTAAAATCAGATATTAAATTTGCCGTTAAACTTGAAGATAAAATTGCCGTTAACGCTGATCTTAAAGGTCTAGTCATGGATCGTCCGTTTCAGTTAAAAATCAGAAACGACGAACAAAAAAACAGCGTTCAATTTTTAGGTGAAATAGAAGGTATTTCGCTAAAAGCAATTAACTATATTTTTAAAGCTGAGCGCCCGCAAACCGAAGTTTTTGATTTTTTAAGTGGTTCATCAATGACGGGTTATATGACCGGTGAATATTTTTTAACTGACCGCCATTATGAAATTGATATTAAAGATATCAAAGTTTTAGTGGGTGGCGGTGTTGCCGAAATCAACGATATTTTTGTTGTCGGTAAAATGGATGAAAAAGCCCAGGTTAAACCATTTGATGTGCAATTATCGCATATTGAATTAACTAAAATTCTTTCGCATAAAGCATTTGATAACATCAGACCAAGTATTCAAAATGCCGGATACATGTCGGGCCTGATTCAGTTTAGCGGTGGCGACCAATTTAAAGTTAAATCATTGATTGAAAAAACAAGCTTTGTTTTCTCGAATAAAGGTGAACGTGTATCGCAGGTTTTTGATAGCTTTAACTTTCATGCAACGATTGACCCGCAAAAAATCAGTTTAAACGTGAATGAATTCATCTTGGATTCGCAAAAAATCAAGGGGGCTTTAAAATACGCCCATAACTATGAATCAAACGACAAATCTTTGTCGGTGGATTTAGAAGGTCACTTATTAAAACCTGATACGGTCAAACTATTTACCGGAACACCGAGTGATCCAGAAATTAAATTGTTATTTTCAACTGATTTAAAAAATAATCTTAAAGGTACGGCAAGTATTGATAAGCTAAGTATTCATGAGTTTGAATTTACAAAATTCAACCTAGATTACGAAAAAAATCTTCTGCTTAAGAGCGAAATTTATAATTTAAAAACAGCGGGTTTAACATTAAAGGTTTCAGACAAAGCACAGACAAATCATTTAAATGTTTTATTTGACCAAATTTTTCCAAAGCCGGCGGTTAGTTTTACACAAAGTAAAATCAATCTTCAAAAAGACGGTTTAGGGAAAATTAATTTTTCAATTAAAGCCGATCAAAAAAATAAGCCAGAACTTAACATCGCTGGTGACTACAATCCGGTGGGTATGCAGCTGACAGCCCGCGGAACCTATAAAGGTTTAGGTTTTAATCTTTCTGGCCCCGTAGATAAACTGCAAGTGGTACCGCTTAAATAGTCATGACACTTTTAAACGTATTTTACTCTTTAAAACCAAAAACTTTTGCGCCACCAAGACTTCAATGTCACCGCGGTTTTTGGGTTGATGGTTTACAGCAAAATAGCTTGGCTTCGATTAAAAAAGCTTATGAGCTTGGTTATAAAATTTCTGAATTTGATATTCGAATTACCCGCGATCACGAAGTGATTCTATTTCACGACGATAAAATCGGTTCGCAAAGAGTTTCTGAAATGACTTTAGCTGAAGTTGAAAAACATCAAAAAGTCGATAGTTTTGAATCAGTCATGCAGTGGTTTTCGCAAACGCCGGTGGGTGAGTATCACTTAAATATCGAAATTAAATCAAAACTTATCAGTGAACCTATTCTAGAGAAAAAAGTTTTAGATTTTATTTTAAAATACAAAGTAGAAAACCGCGTTTTAATTTCAAGTTTTAACCCGTTTAGACTTTTTTATTTTAGAATTCATTGTCCGAAAATTATTCGTGCGCTTTTACTTACTTTTGACAATGATCCCAGTAATAACTTTGTTTTAAAAAGCCAGGCTTTAAATCTTTTGGCAAAACCTGACTTCTTACATCTTGATGAAAAGTACTGGTCGCCCGAGCGCTACAAAACCCTTTTAAAGCAGGGGGTACCTGTTGTTTTATGGACTTGTAATGACTTAGAAAAGGTAAAAAAATATTTTCATGAAGGGGTTTATGGTGTCATCAGTGATGCCCTGAAACCAGATGACGTCAAGAATCTAGAAAAAACGTCTCATGTTGAAACGATCTAGGTACGGTGCTTTTTAACTAAGGTCTTAATAAATATCTGTTTTTGCCGATAAGTTCCTGGGGGAACTCGTGGGCAGCAATGAACCATCGCGCTTTAATTTTCTTAAATCAAATAAGGGATTTACCCTTGTTGAGACAATGGTTTCGGTCGGCATCATGTCGATCGTGTTGGCTGGCCTTGCCACAGCGGTTGTCAACACTGTTCGTGACGGTGAAGTTCAAGCTAAAGATTCAATGAATTTAATGGAAGATCTGATGGTGCAAACAGCCCAGCAAGATTATCTGACTCGTGCGGCTCCTTCATATTATTTTTTACATGTGCCTATTCGTTCGTTCTGTAGCGGTTCTGAAAAAGTTCCGTGCCTTCGCCAGATTGATCCAGCCACGGGTGCGTTAGTGCAGGTCAGTGGCGGCTCTGGTATTCCAAACTCGATTGATTTTTACAAAGATCTAAGTGGTGATTTAAAGAAAACAAAGTTATCAGGTATGTCAGCGACGGGTGATATTAATGATTCAGTCAGCATGATGTTAGGTGAAACCGTTGACGTAAGTAAACTAACTGCGCAAAGAAATAATTCTTATGTGTATGCCAGCTGGCCGCTATTTGATGAAAACTCAGAAGCTTTGCCGGTTTTAGTTCGTAAGAAAAACGCAGCTATTCTGACTCATATTAAACAATTTGGTGCTTCTTATGAAAATTCAGCACCGACGGGTATTTCTTTATTTAATGTAACACTTACGCCAGACAAAGTTGATATGTTGGTTAAAGATTTAAAAGATTCTTTAGCTGTCGTTTACAACATCAGCCGCCCAACGCAGTTTGTGGTTCAAAGAATTACAAACGCTTTAAATTGTCCAAAAGATGCGGTGACAAAAAACTTCTGTAAAACTACAGGAAACAGTATTTCTACTTTTTCGACCGCACCTTTTGAGGCTTCAGGTTTTCCAAACACGGTCGCTTTAAAATTAGATCCTGTGCAAATTTCAGGAAGCTATACGGCCAATGGAACTGTCGGCACAAGAACACATTTAGCTTCAGCCCGTATTCCGACTTCAATTTCTGTCAGTCTTTCAGGTAATTGGTTTGGTGCTAACGGAAGCCAAGATTATTTATTTCCGCGTAATTCATTTTCACTTTACGATGACCGCTCAGGTTATCAGGGCGACTTAAGTTATTCGCCGGTCGATGTAAAACGTATTCAGCATTATTTTGATATGAACAGTGTAGACGCTTCGTTGGTGGTTCTGCCTGTTGATCTTGGTTATATCAAGCTTCGTCAAAGTGCTCAGTTTCCCAATAAATATGACTTGATTGTAACGTCGGCAAGTCATGAAGAAATTATTTTAGTTCCGTCAATTAAAGAAAAAGGTGATCCCAATGCTTATGTCTACGTAAACCGTAGATTAGGAACAGGGATGATCGAAGTATTTATTAAATAAAGAGGTGGCTATGAAAAACAAACTGATCAATATTTTCATGCTCGTAAGCTTTATGCCTTTTACTCTGTTTGCTGCAGGGACAGGCTCAATGAAGAAGAACTCAAAAGTTATTTTGAGCGGTAATATTTTAGCTAATTCGCAGGTTGTGCCTGTGGGTGGTCAGGCTAAAACCGTAATGGCTTCTGGTTCTGGTAAAATCCGCTTTTCAAGCACACGCTTTTGCGGCGACGGAGACGTGGCCGATTACCATGACCGTCATCCAGCGACAGAATTTTATGATTCTAATAACCCACATACAAATATCGTGGTCGGTTACTGGGTTTCACCACAAGGTGGGCCTTTAGATATTTCAGCTAATAAGTTTTTCTCTTTAGGGTATGTTAAAGATTCAAAAGTTGATGCGGATGTAACTGAGAAGTTAATTCCGACAAATTATTCAACAATGCCAGCAAAGCAAACTTTTGAGTTAATCAAAGATGCGGTAAAAGATATTGCTTACATTGCTGAAACGACTAAAGCTTCAAGCGTTCAGGGCTTAACAAACACAAAATTTAATATGAAGTTTGTGGCCATGGCTTGCCCGGTGATTAAAAATACAAACGGTGTTGATAGTAATTCGGGAATGAATAATTTAAAAATCACCCGCCAATTTATTACAGGTAATAACTTAGTTGGCACAACTAATCTTAAAGACTATATGCAAGACAGTATCTTAGACGGGAATGCTTCGATCAGTAAGACCCGTGTAAGAGTTGATACTGCAGGAAGTGCTAGTTTTGCTAAATCGATTGATTTAAGCTTTAGCGGCGGTGGCGGTGATAGCTTATCCGGTGAATTAACAAGTTTAGTGAATGATTTAGCTTATGCTTCAAAACCTTCGGTGCACTCGTCGCCAATCACGTTAGGGGCGTTAAGTTGTTCATGTGATCGATTAGATTACAGCAATGACTTATCATCTTTAAAGGCACGCTTTAACGCCATCAAATCAAGATTAAACGCAGCTAAAGCTGATGCTAGTATTTGTGATGTCAGCTCTTCAATTCGTTTTGATAGTGCTGATTACCCGTGGGAGAGTTTCCGCACGAATGCCGCTTGTCAGGTTTATCATAAAATGATCAACGATGAACTAACGAATTATGAAAATGCCATCGAAGCTTTATTTAATGCAAGTGACGTGAATAAAAACACATGTACTTCAATTAATACATCAATTGCGTACACGACTTGTCCTGTAGCTCAACTTAATTTATCGAACATCAGTGATAATGAATTTCGCCAACGTAAGATGGAATTAAATAAAAAATTAATGAAGATCGTTGGAACTCCGAATGCAATTCAAGTAGCCCAAGGGCAACTTAAATCACGTGTGCAGTCAAATGCTCCAGGTTATGCGTTAAATACGGCTTCATGCTTTCCGTTAACAGCAGGTTCTGGTCAGTTTATTCAATACGTTTCTTCGTCTGTAGGTATTCACATAGCACCAGATCCAGCAGTGCCGGGTACAAATGTTGTAAGTATTGATCCGGGTCGTGTAAGTCATCCTGAAGGTAATTTTGCCATTGGTGGGGATGCGCCATACTTAACCGCGGATGGAAACGCGAGAATCATGTTTAATAACGGTGGCCTTGGAGACCCGAAACTTGATACCGCATTTAAAGTTGAAATCGGTATGAGCAGCACAGTAACATTAACAACAGGTACAGCGAATGCGCAATTTCACATTCGCTCGATAGGCTGCTCGCAGAATATTTATTGCTTAAATGACAGATAATAGAACTTTTAACCACAGACTTAATAATAACAGCGGCTCTATCGTCGTCATGGTGATGATGGGTGTCGTTGTTATGGCTGTTGTCGTGGGTATGATGTTCTATGTAAAAAACGCGACTGATTCTTTATCGTTTATTATGTCAAAGGGTTCAACCCGTGCCATGACCGAAGAAGTGATCGGCAGTATTTTAAATGTGTATTCACAACCCTTAGAAGGTACAAGCTGTGATACACAATTGGTGGCAGCGGCTTTAACTTTTCGTGATTTAACAAATGCAACACCTACCACATTTACGTGGGAGACGAATCCTTCAAACTCACCAACACCGCCCACCGTTAACCCCAGAAATTGTCTTTTATCACCACAAATGGCAGGGCAGTTAGAGCGTGCGACGATTATTGTGACCCCTCTTCCGACAACAGATGATTTGATGGGTACACGCCGTGAACTGCGTATTGAAATTCGCTTACAGAAAAAACGAGCCGTCGCTTCGCAGTCAGTGATCAGGCACTATTCTTTAAGTTTATTAAGTTTAGATCGTTACGGAGTTATTTTTAATTCGAGCCAGCCAGCCGCTTTTGAAGTCGATGCGGCAAGTAAAGTCTATTTTGATAGTTTGGTTTTGCATTCAAATAAATCGGCACCGTTTACAATTTCTTCTTTAGTAGGGTATCCAGGCGATTCGCCAAAAGTTATCTTTAAGCAGCAAGTTTACACCCTGGCTGACCGGGTAACTGCCGCCAGCGCTTTTCAATTAGCAAAGTTTAATGCTGTTTTTGAAAAAGGAATTATCGATAAACATTTATCAAATGTTCGTCATTTTCCAACAACGTATCCTGCGTATTCGTGGACCGAGCCTGTTGATTACCACTATGTGTATCAAAACTCAGGCGGTATTCAAGATTTAAGCCCATTGCCAAGTGTGGGTGGTAAGACCTCAACCAACGGTGATGGTAACCGTTATAACGGAACTTTGGCTAATGTGACGAGTTTTCCAAATCCTGCAGTTTTACAGAAACTAGCTCACACCTGTGATGTGGGTATTTCAGGAAGTGCGATCAGTAAGATTATGGTTTTATATCGCGCCGACACCGAAGTGACTTTAGATTTTAGCAGTGATTCAGATCCACTTAAATTTTGCGGATTATTAAAAGTTAAAAAATTAACGATCAAACTTCAAGCGGGTAAAACTCATTACTTGTTTGGTAAATTTTATTTTGACCAGATTAAAGTGACCGGTGGCGGAGAACTTTTTATCGTCGATCCAGAGCTTGATACCGTACTTAGCCAAAACTACGATGCTGTTATCAGTATGACTGAACTTCGCCGTGAAATGAAAACGTTAGAAGTTTATATCGGTAATCCTTTTTACCAACCCATCAACAGCGATTTAACAAAATTGCACGCAAACTACGGGCATAAAATGCCTTCAGATTGGTTTTCTGGACAGCCACAAAAAGATTTAGCCGGAAACGTGATCGCTCCGGGCAGTGAAGTTTGTGATGGCTCTGACTGGTGCTGGCCAAACTATATGCGAAGTTACCGCCGCCATTTAGAAGCGAATGGTATGCCGAACATCAGTGTTTTATTTAATGTTTCAAACAGTTTTAACCGCACATTGATTTTTAATGTAACGAGGACTTTATGATTATTAAGAATAATAAAGGCTTCACGATCATGGAATCAGTGATGATGGGAGCCTTAGGGTTTATCATCATCGGCGCAGCTGTGTCGGGTATTACTTGGGTGAAAAGCAGTTTTAACCGGTTATCAAAACGTACGGTAGCCATTGAGATCGTGTCGGCGTTTACCCAGAATCTACAGGAGCAGTTTATTCGTTATCCGAATATCACATTAGGCGGAACACCTGCGACTTACGTTTTATGTTTTGATATGTCGATTCGTCCGGCGAAAAATTCGGCCGGTGGTATGGACCCTATCGTAAAAACTTTCAATAACACAGCTATCAAAAAAAATAGCGGTGATTGTGTACTTAACGGTTATGAAATTCATCTAACCTGGACAACCACACCAAATCAGTACAGACTAATTGTACTAGGTGTAAATAACGATTTGGGGCCAGTTTATGACGAAACGGTTACAGTTTTTAAACAGTGATGGTTTAGTTCATATTTTATTGTTTGGATTATTTTCAGTAATTCTTCTTGGGGCGCTTTATTTTTTTAATGCTTTAAATTTTGGTTATCATATCAAATCTTCAGAAAAAGATGTCTTTTGGCTTCTGATTTTATTTTCGTACCCGCATTTTTTAGCAAGCTACTTCTGGTTTTATAAAAATCAAACCTTACGCGAAGAAAACCGCTTTGTTGGAAGGTACTTACCCGTGATGATCGTAGGTTTGCTCGCGTTAGTTTATAGTCTTAAGGTCGATTTTTTACTGCAAGGCATGTTGATAGCGGCCTGGATTTTACTATTCTGGCATTTCGTAAAGCAAAGCTATGGTTGTTCGGTGTATTTAGCTAAGCAGAACTTTCCCAGCAAGAGTAAGTCGTTACTGCTTTATAGTTATTTAAGCTTAGCAGGTTTTGGTTTTTTAAATATTCAAAGGCAAGAATCACAGGTTTTACTTTTTAAAAGTTATGTGCGTGTATTTAATGTTCCCGAAATATTTTCGTTAGCCCTTTTAGCTTTGGCGTGGATTTTATTTTTCGCGTTTGTTGCGACATTTGCGAAGCAGACACACAATTCAAATAAATCAGAAAGTTTAAAAAAAATCGCGGTCATCAGTGTTCCGTGGATTGCGAATCTGATGTGGTTTTCATGGTGGACGGTTGAAAGTTTTTTTGTTTTGATTCCGGTGTTTCATGCGATTCAATACGCGCCATTTGTTTTACAAGGTATCTCGCGTTTGCAAAACGAATCAAAAGCTTTCGTTAAAACCATTGTAAGTATTTTTGTGGTGTCGTTTATATTTTTCGTGGGTCTACCGTATGCGGTGAATTCGTGGTGGCCAGAAACAGCCCAAGGCTTAGTAACATCAGTTTTTATTTTCTTTAACTTACATCACTTTTTTATTGATTCAGTCGGCTGGCGGTTAAGCCAAGAATCTCTGCGCAAAGTTTTGTTTTCTTAAGTAGGCCGTAATTGGTAGGCCGTACCTTTTTGGAAAGCGACGCGGCAATTCTGATAATAAAAAAGGCGAGAAGTGATCTCGCCTTTTTAGGTTCAAAATTTAAAACCAGTAACTACTAAGAATTGTTCTGGTTTTGTTTTTGGTTCTGATTTTGAGCTTGGTTCATGCCCTGTTGGTTTTGATTAAGTTGCTGTTGAGGTGATACGTCTTTAGCATCAGTATCGATCTCGTTTAAACCTTGTTTGAAACCTTTAATCGCTTTACCTAATGATTGGCCTAAGGCTGGTAAACGGCTTGGACCGAAGAAAATTAATAAGATTAAAGATAAAATCAGAATATGTGAAAGGCTAAACTCACCCACGATAGGCTCCTTGTTTTAGAAAATTTATTTCTATCTAGGAGTCTAGGTTACTCCTGTTCAGCGGGTATTTCAACAATTTCAATAGATGATGCGTCTGTATTGTTGCTTAAATCACTCTTTGACTGGTCTTTTGGTGTATCTTTAGGCGATGAATCGGAATTCATTGGAAGCTCGCGGGCACCTGATGATCGTTTAATATAACCCTCATTAGAAGGTTTATTGTTTTGTTTATCGATATTATCATCAGAGCTCGCTGCCGCCGCCGTCGTAGTGGGCTTAGCTATTTCTCCTTTTGAGATCTTTTTTAGCTTGGCATCCATACGTTTTTTTAGGGCTGCTAATTCAGCTTCATATTCGCTGCGCACTTCTTTAATTTGCGACTGTTTGTTTTCAGTCACGCAGTTATTGTAGGTTTCAGCCGCTATTTCTTTAGCTTTGTTACGACACATTAATTCGAATGATGTGCCGGTCGCAGCCATTGATGACTGTGAAATGCTTAAGATTCCTAACAAGAATACTGTTTGTAAAGCTGTGCTTTTCATAGACTTACCCCATTAAATTATTTCAATTAGGGAGTATTACAATCCACAGGCCAAGCCAGAACAAAAATAAAGGGCTCTCATTGGAACTGCAGGTAATTTTTTACAGACTTGTTACGGGAATCGACAAAAACAAAAGGCCGCTTTAAGCGGCCCTTTAGAATAAGGTCAACCGGAGGTTGATCAAAAACAGAGAAAATTGTTCGACCTAGCGTCGAACAGTTTTCGGGTCGATGGCGTCTTGAAGGCCATCACCTAAGAAGTTGAAGCTGACTACGACTAAGAAAATAAGCACACCTGGTAAAATCGCTAAGAATGGAGCTTGGTAAATTAACTCTTGAGCGTTGAATAACATATTACCCCAAGAAGGCATTGGTGGTTGAATACCTAAACCTAAATAAGATAACGCCGCTTCAAATAAGATAGAATCGCCCACACCTAAAGTGACTGAAACTAATAATGGCGCAATTACGTTCGGGAACATATGGCGCACGATGATTGTGAAATCTGTCGCTCCTAAAGTTTTAGAAGCTAAGATAAATTCACGTTCACGTAATGATAAAATAGCGCCGCGGATAAGGCGGGCCACTGTCATCCAAGAGAATAAACATAAGATGAAAACTAACTTATAGATAGATTCTTTACCGCCAGAGAAAATGCTGTTCACGATATCTTGCGTGAAGTTTCCAGCGGCTGCGCCAAACCAGTTATTAGCTATATTAACTAAGCCACCTAAAACTTTTTTAAGATCGATGGCCGCAATTACGACCAAGACCGGTAAAGTCGGTAGCGATAATAACGAGTCAGTTAAACGCATTAAGATCGTATCAATTACACCGCCGTAGTAACCAGCTAAAGAACCGATAATTAAACCGATTACTGCTGAAGCTAACGCAACTAAAATACCTACACCAATAGAAACGCGAGTTCCGTAAACAAGACGCATTAATACGTCACGGCCTAATTCGTCTGTTCCGAATAAGTGAAAGCTTTGAAAGTTGTTAACCATTTTTACTAACTGGTCTTTTTTAGAAGTATCTAAAGATTGAATCACAGAAATCGCTTTAGATTTTTCTAAGTTAACCCAGTCATAAAGTGCATCTTCTGGACGAATTGGTTGCACTAAGTTTTTTTCTAAAAGCTGTTGCTGAATTGCCGCCGCATCAGCAGGGTTAGCTTGAATGAAAGTTTGAATCTGGCTTTCACGTACATCTTGTGACGCTATGATTTTAGAAAATGGTGGTTTGTAACGATTAAATACGTTCTGAGAATCTGAATCAGTTCCCGTAGCCCATTCAATTGCCGGGGCAAAAACAGCCACTAAAACGAAAAATAAAATTAAGTAAGCGCCAACAACAGCCGCTTTGTGTTCTTTAAATTGCGAATAAACAATTTGAAAAAACGTTTGCGACGTCTCTAAAGTTTTTAGATTCGGATTTGCGCTTTGAGTAGTACTTGCAACAACAGCTTCGCTCATGATCAATCCTCTTATTTGTACGAGATTCTCGGGTCAGCGGCGCCGTACAATAAGTCAGCGACAAGGTTCATAATTAATACCATGGCAATCGAGATGATGAATGAAATCATCGCCACGTTAAAGTCATTACCAATGATAGATGTATAAATTAAACGGCCAACACCAGGGTAGGCAAATAACGATTCAGTGATTAAGGCTCCAGAGAAAACTGAAGAAAAGCTGATCGCTACAATAGTGATTAGCGGAATTAAAGCGTTTCTAAAACCATGTTTCCAGATAACAACTTTTTCTGACATACCTTTAGCGCGCGCTGTACGGATAAAGTCATTTCTCATGGCTTCAACCATCGCAGAACGGGCAAAACGTGAAAAACGGCCGATCGATTGAACTGATAAAGATAAGATTGGTAAAATTAAATATTTCGCTTTATCTAACATTTCTGCAAACCAGCTGTCGTAGTGCATACCAGTTGTTTGGTATCCACCGGCCGGTAACCAGCCAAGACCCACAGAGAAAATAATAATTAAAACGATACCTAAGAAGAATGAAGGAAGTGAAATTCCTCCGAAGTTAAACATATTAACAACATAATCCATTTTTGAATTAGGTTTTAAAGCACAGTAAATACCAAGTGGTACACCGATTAAAATAGAAAAAATAAGCGATCCCATTGAAAGAACAAAAGTCGCTTTTAAAGATGGTCCCATCATCTCAGTTACGGGAATACGGTAAGTACGTGAGTAACCTAAATCACCTTTAGCGATTTCAGATACCCAGTTAAAGTAACGAACATAAGTTGGTTGATCTAAACCATAGAAAGCTCTTAAACGAACAACGTCTTCTTGAGTAATTTTAGGATTAGCCGAAATCATTAACTCAACTGGATCACCAGGCATTAACGTCATTAGACTAAAGCAAACGTAAGATAAAATTACGATTACCATCAAAGTCTGAACTAAACGGCGTAAAATATATGTAGTCATCGTTCAAGGTTCCTCAAAAAACAAAATAACAATTTTCTCAAAACATCAAAGAGCGCTAGCGCGCTCTTTAAAAAAATCCTTACTCAAAAGCGCCTTTTTAGCACCAAGGAGCGCGTGAAGCGCTCCCTTTAGAATAAGGTCTGCCGGAGGCAGATCAAAATAAGAAGCTTAAAGGCCTCTTATTATTCAAGGTTCCAGTTTTCTACAACGTTCGTCTCAGGAAATTGATGTCCTGTTAAACGGTAGCCTTTAAGCTGCGTAGGGATTACTGCAACGTCAGAGCGGTAGTATAATGGTAATACTGGCACTTCATCAGTGTAAGCTTTTAATACTTCGTGAACCATTTCAACGCGTTTTTCGTGTTTCATTTCAGTGTCTAAAGCATCTAAAGTTTTATCAACTGTAGAGTTTGACCAGCCCATGTAGTTTTGGCCTGACCAACCATTTTTAGCAGTTGGGATGTTTTTAGTAGAAAAAGTTGATTTAGGTGTATTTTCTGGAGAAGAAACCCAAGCAAATAACGCCATAGAATCAAATGCACGTTTCTTAGTTGTTTCACCGAAGAATACGCGAGCTGGTTCGTTCTTAGCATTTACTTCGATACCAACTTGTTTCCATTGGTTTTGAAGATAAACTTGTACTAATTCACGAGTTTTGTTTCCAGCAGTAGTCATAACTGTGAAAGATAAACGTTTGCCATCTTTAACACGGATGCCGTCAGCACCTGGTTTCCAGCCAGCTTCGTCTAATAAACGCTCAGCTTCACGTTTGTTGTATTTGTATACAGTTACTTTAGCTGGATCAGCAGTAAACCATGGGTCACGTGGAGTGATTGAGTGGATTGCTGGTTGTTGTTTACCTTCAAATAAAGCGTTTACTAAATCTTCTTTGTTGATTGCGAAGTTTAAAGCTTTACGAACGCGAACATCTTTTAAGAATGGGTTGTCTAAGTTTAAGTCGATGTGTTCATACACAGTCGAAGGTTGGAATAACACTTCGTAACCTAAATTTTCAGATTTAACTTTTTTCTCGAAAGCTAAAGCTTGGTCTAAAGCTAAACCTAAAGAAGAGATTAAATCGATAGTACCAGAGCGTAAGTTCGCTTCTAAAGTACCAGTGTTAGGAATTAATTTTACGATAATTTTTTTGATATGCGGTTGTTGACCGTAGAACTTAGGGTTCGGTGTGAAAGTCACATGGTCGCCTAATTGCATTTCAGAAATTACGTAAGGGCCGTTGAAAAGACCAACGTTTGTTGGATCTTTAGAGTATAAAGAATTCTTTTCGTAACCTTCTTTTTGTGAACCGTATTTTTTGAATACAGCTTCTTCTAAAGATTTAGGAACTGGGAAGAACGTACCTAACATGTAGAAATCCCATTTAGCTTTTTCGTATGTGAATAAGCATTTTTTAGGGTTTTTATCTACTAGTTCGATTTTTTCAACTTGAGTGTAAACTTCTTTTTCACCAACACCTACGTTTGGAGAAGAAGCAATTTTAACTGCTAATGCGAAGTCATCACAAACAACTGGAGTACCGTCACCCCAAACTGCATTGTCTAATAATTCCCAAGTAGCTTGGATTTTTTCTTTGCCACCGATTTTTACTACTTTAGCTGTGCCAGCTTCGATAGATGGGATAGCTTTTGCTAATTGCGGAACCCATTTACCGTCAGCATCAATAACTACTAAAGTTCTGTTAACCATACGTTGCATGTATGTTGTTGCTAACATTGATGCGATTAATGGATTAAAATTTTCGAACTCTTGAGAGATACCGATTTTTAATTCGTTGTTTGTTAATTTCGCCGCTCCTTGAGCTTGTACGTCCGCTGTTTGACCAGCGTCTTTTTTAGTACAAGCAGCAACTAGCATTGCTACTACTAAAAGACCCGTTAAATTTTTCATGACAACTCCTTTTGTGTCGTTGAATTTAATTTATAATGGCATGCAGCTTGGTGGCCTACGTCGCCCGTAAGCTCTGGACGATCCGTTACACACTTGTCTTGTTTGTAAGGACAACGTGGGTGGAACGTACAACCCGATGGCGGATTAATCGGAGATGGAATTTCTCCGGTTAAAATTTTCGCCATTTTCTTTTTACCAGTCCCGATTGATGGAATTGATCCAAGTAACGCGTGCGTGTATGGGTGGTGTGGGTTTTTGTATAATTCTTCGCGTGTTGTGATTTCAACGATACGGCCTAAGTACATAACCGCAACGCGGTCACACACGTGCTCGATCACTGATAAATCGTGCGAAATGAAAATATAAGTTAATTGTAAACGCTCTTGTAAATCTTTAAGAAGATTTAAAATTTGCGCTTGGATAGAAACGTCTAAGGCAGAAACCGGCTCATCACAGATGATCAGTTTTGGATCAAGTGCAATCGCGCGTGCAATTGAAATACGTTGGCGTTGACCACCAGAGAATTCATGCGGGTAGCGGTTGATATGTGACGGGCGAAGGCCTACTAATTCTAATAATTGTTTTACGCGGGCTTCACGCTCTTTAGGGCCTAAGATGTTGTGAATCACAAACGGTTGTTCGATGATCTGGCCAACAGTCATACGTGGATCTAAAGACGCATACGGATCTTGAAAGATCATTTGAATATCTTTACGAGCTGCACGTAATTCTTTACCTGAAGCATCTAAGAAATTCTTGTGTTCAAATTCGATCTCACCTGAAGTTGGTTCGTAAAGACGAATTAACGTACGGCCTAGTGTTGATTTACCGCAACCTGATTCGCCAACTAATCCTAAAGTTTCACCTTTACGAACTGTTAAGCTTACATCATCAACGGCCTTCACATCACCTACGTGACGTAAGAAGAAACCCTTTTTAATAGGAAAATATTTTTTAATATTTTTTGCGACTAAAATGTTTTCTGAAGTTTGTTCGCTCATTTTGTCTTACCTATTGCGGAACCGGGTTAAAACAAGCCACTGATTGTTCGCGGCCTGAAGAGTTAATAAATGGAGTCATCGGTGGTTTGTTAGCCCAGCACTCTGATTTTACACGCGTACAACGAGTCGCAAAAGGGCAGCCAGCAGGCAATTCATGCGGAGCCGGAACAGAACCTTCGATTGTTTTTAAGCGATTCGTATGAACGCCAATTTTTGGACGTGATTCAATTAACGCTGCTGTGTACGGGTGACGAGGCGAAGTTAATACATCTTGTGTATTACCTTTTTCGCACATTTGCCCGCCGTACATAACTAATACGTTATCAGACACTTCAGAGATCACACCTAAATCATGCGTGATGAACTGAACTGACATATTGAATTTTTCTTGTAGAGATTGGAATAGTTCTAAAATTTGCGCCTGGATTGTAACATCTAACGCTGTTGTTGGCTCATCGGCGATAAGAAAAGTTGGATTGCATGATAAAGCCATAGCAATCATCGCACGTTGGCGCATACCGCCTGATAAGTGATGTGGGTAAGCTGTGTAACGCTCAGCCGCTGATGGAATACCTACTAATTGAAGCATTTCAATGGCGCGATCACGAGAATCTTTAGCATTTAATTTTAAGTGCTTTTGGATTTGCTCATCCATTTGGTAACCGATAGTTAATACCGGATTAAGAGCAGTCATTGGCTCTTGGAAAATCATCGCCATTTTTCCACCGCGAATGTTTTCCATTTGCGCTGGAGTTTGTTTTACAAGATCAACGGTACCTAAATTTGGAGCCGTTAAAAGAGCTGAACCGTGAGTGATTTTTCCAGGTGTTGCTACTAACTGCATTAATGAAAATGATGTGACTGATTTTCCGCAACCAGATTCGCCGACGATACCTAAAGTTTCGCCACGGCCGATGTCATAAGAGATACGGTTAACTGCGCGGAACGGCCCAGTTTTTAAATAAAATGTAGTTTCTAAATCGCGAACTTTTAAAACGGGTTCCAATGCTTCATTCCCTCATTGTTAAGCAAGCTGAAAAAGTCGGCAGTCCCATAGGGGGACTTTTTCATTGTGCATTTAGTACCTGAACTCTAGTTATAAATAAAGCTGGCATCGCGTTGATGCGCAGCAATATTGGTTGTTTCGCCGATTAAGCGCGTGTCTCTAGGTTTTGCTTTTTTGTCGATAACTGGGTCACCAGTTTGTCGATTGTTAAGGAAACACTTTTACTTAAAGCGTCTGAGAGCTTGTCTGACAGGGTCGGTTTTTTCTCGCAAGACACTCTTAAAACTTTGTGAGTTTTTGTTTTGTTTAAGATGTAATCATCACTTGTTTGAATTTTGTCGATGAGGTTTAATTCTAGAGCAGTTTGACCGTACCAGTATTCGCCAGTGGCCACTTTATCCATGTTTAATTGCGGACGGAATTTTCCGACAAAGCCTTTAAATAAAAGGTGAGTGATCTCAAGCTGTTCGCGAAATTTTGCTTCACCTTTTTCTGTGATTTCACCAAAAATACTGACTGTGCGTTTGAAATCCCCAGCTGTGTACTCTTTGTATTCAACATCATGTTTTTTAAGCAAACGGTTAAAGTTCGGAACCTGAGCCACAACGCCAATAGAACCGATGATCGCAAAAGGTGAAGCGATAATTTGGTGAGCTACACATGACATAAGGTAGCCGCCACTGGCTGCGACTTTATCCACGCAAACAGTCACTTGAAGATCTGCTTCGCGAAGGCGTAAAATTTGAGCTGCCGCTAAGCCGTAACCATGAACCACACCGCCCGGGCTTTCGATACGTAAAATAACTTCGTCGCCTTTTTGAGCAACGGCAAGAACCGCATTAATTTCTTCTTTTAAGTGATCCACTGAAGAAGCTTCAACGTCACCCTTAAGGAAGTCTAATAAGTAACTGAATTTTTTTGGATTTTTATCTTCTTCTTTGGCTTCTTTTTTAAGACGCTTTTTTTCTTTTTTAAATTCGTCTTCGCTTAAGATGATTGAATTTAAAGCCTCTTTTTGATCTTCGATTTTGTCGTTGATGATCTCGACTTCAAAAGTTTTTGAAGCTTTGCTTTTTACCGCGGCCGCTGCGATCGTTAAAATCACCGCTACAATCGCTAAAACGATAATCAGTGTTTGTCCGAAGAATAAACCTAATTGTTGAAGAATCTCCATAACATGCCTTTCTCTTTTTTAAAGGTGCCAAAAACTTACTTTAAAACCGTAACAAGATAAAGACAAAAGTCGGGAATAGGGCTGATTTTCGCTTTGAAATGACGCCAAGTTTGCGGATTTATGAGATAAAAGAGGTGTGAGATATTTACTCTTACTTCTTATTTCATTTAAATGCTTCGCTTACGATCAGGATTTAGCTGATCGTTTAAAAGAAGATCTACAGCACGAAGCCAATCGCCGTAAAGCCTTCAAAGAATTTGAAGACGAAAAGAAAAAATCTGAAAAAGAACAAAATAAAGGTTTATCACTTTGGCTTGAAGAACAAGAGCAATGGGATTTAACCCGCGAAAAAGCTGTTTTTGAATATAAAAAAACAAGAACTAAACCGCGCCCTTCAGTGATCGATGCGCAAGGTATGGCTCAAGAAGCTTCACCCGAGTATGAAAACGATATTCAAGAAAAACAACGCGCGCAACGTGTGGTTGAAGAAGGCCGCAAACAACATATCGCTATTAAGAAAAATATTATCGCGCAGTTTTCTCCGCAAAACGTAACTTCTGAAGAAGAAGAGTTGGGTATTTACAACAATCGCCCTCGTTATGATTTACGTAAACGCGGTCGCAACAAATGGACTTCAAAAGGTGGATCTTCATTCGGGGGAGGCAGCTCTGGCTCTTCGGGTGGTGGATACAACCCGGGCGGTGGATTTCAAAACGATTACAACGATTTTCCACCACCTCCGCCAGCAGATTTCAATGCAGTTCCGCAGGATAGTTTTGAGGATTTCCCGCCACCACCTCCACCGACGGATTTTGGTAATGCACCGGGAACATTCGATTCAGGTTTCGGCGACGCGCCGATCCCGCCTCCGCCGCCTCCTCCTCCGCCTGAGGGTGGGTGGGATTTTTAGATTTTCGTAGAATTTCCGCTCTGTGTGGCGGGATCTCCTGTTTTGATCTGCCTCCGGCAGACCTTATTCTAAAGGGAGCGCTCTTGCGCTCCTTTGTGCTCTCATCGGGGAATTGGAATTTAGTTGGAAGCTGATCAAATTAGGCTTTTGGGGTTGCTGGTTTTTCTTGGATGAAGAGGTCGTTTGTTGATAGGCCTGTTAGGGCTGTCATCTTTTTGAAAGTGTAGAATAGGATTGCTCCTAAGAAGATGATTGAAGGAATTAAAATGACTAGTAGTGAGTACATCGTCATTTGGCCTAATTGTTGGTTTAATAGATCTTGTTTTTGTTCTGTTGTTAATGATTCTGATAATGGTGTGAAGATCTTTAGCGCTAAGAAAAAATTTAAGAACGCACTCATTAAAAATGATAGTGATAATAACTGTGTTGATTTTTTCATAAGGTGTCTGAAATCATTTTCTTTATTTGTTTCAGTGATTTTTTGTTGGATTTTATCTACGTCAAAAGCGGCTGGGTTTAAGAAGAGTGATTCAAAGAACGGTGATTTTCCAAAGCTTGAAACTAAGACAAAGACACCGATTAATAACGGGAATAACGCTTCTTTGATCGCGAACCAAATTCCACCAAGCGCCATTAATGATAAAGTTCCTGAAATTAAAATATTCAGAAGACCTAAAAGCGAAATGAAATCCATTTTTTTATTTTTGTAAATCGACCAAACGCCTGAACATAAAGGTAAAGCTAGTGCGATAAATAAAGCGCTTGTTGGAGTTAGTCCCCATTTAGATCCCTTATTAAGAATATAGACCGGTAAAATAATATTTACCAAGATGTGCATAAAACTGTTGTTGGGATTTGATTTCGACATAGTCAAAGATTGTCTTACCGGACGGGTTTTGCCGTCAAGCCTTGCTTAGACTTGCTTTTATTTTAGGCTTTACGCGCTACGAGATTGCAAAGCTTAAAAATCGCAGGCTCAATTAAATTCATTAGGAGAATTTCTTTCATGAAAACATCAATTAAGATTTCTGTATTAGTTTCTGCTCTGATGATGACTGGCTCATGCGCCATGATTCAAAAATTAACTTGCAATTCAAATGCAGCCAAAAACCAAGGTGCGCAAGATGCGGCAAACGGTAACATCAATATGCCAGGTTTAAAATCAGCGGATTCTTGTGAAGGTGCTGAATTTTCAAAAAGCCAATACCAAGCTGACTATCGTGCAGGTTATGAAGAAAAGAAAAACCAAATTTGCCAAGCCGGTGAAATCGTAAAATTAACTCAAACTTCGGTAGAAGCGGGTATGTCAAAATCTGATGTCGAGAAAAAAATCGGTGCCTGCATGACAATGTCTTCTTATACATCTCTTAAGAACACAATGGAGAACACATTTAAAAATGCGTTCTGCTCAAATGGACGCGCTGAAAAAATCGGTAACAAACACGGTTCAGAATTATCGGGCCGCGCCTTCGAAGCTAACTTTGCAGGTTGTGAAGCGAAGTGGTCTTCTTTAAGACCAGTTTACGAACAAGCTTACTCAAAAGCTGAAACACAAACCCACAAAGTGAAACAAGATTTGTTCGTGCAAAACACAGGAACATCAGCTTTTACACTTGATCAAAAAAATCTAACGGCAGTTTGTAAAATTCCGGCAGATCAATCTCATGTAACAGTAACGGTGAATAATCCAAATACTTCGCAAACATTAGTGCAGGGGCAATGGAACTATCAATACTTCGATAAAAACTTTGAAAAAATCGCAGATGATTCAGGAATCGATGCGGTTTTATTATCGCCAAAATCAAATAAGTCATTCACAAAAATGACGTTACCAAGAAATGCAAGTTTCTGCCGTGCAGAGTTTGCGGGTAACGCAAATACTACGAACATTAAGTAATTTTCTTAATTTGAGACATTTTTTTAGTTTATTGTAAGCCACTGCGGTCTAGTCTGTAGTGGCTTTTTTTGTTTATTAGGTCATTTATATCAGCTTTTAAGTCATGAAAAGTTCAACTATTCTGTCAATAATTCCGACAAGTTAAGAGTGAAAAACTTCCGCGTCGGCCAAATTAAAAAGCTGAATTTAATCAGTTTTATTTTATTCGTGTTTCTGTTTGTGAACACGGTGGCGGTCTTTGCTAATCCCGGCGTAACCACATATCAAGCAAAAATTATTAAACCAGATGGTCTTCCGCTTGAAGCTTCAAATGTAAATTTTAAATTTACGATTTTAAATCCCGCAGGCACTTGTATTCTATATTCTGAAACTTATTCGTCAGTGAATATGGCTTCAACCGGTGGATTGATTTCTTTCTCGCTGGGTTCAGGTGTAAAAACATATCCGGCATCGGCTACAACTTTTGCCGAAGTTTTTTCTAATATCACACCAACTTTATCTTGTGATGCCGGTGGACCAGGAACTTATTCGCCAAGTGCCAACGACACTAGAAAAATTGTGATGCAATTTCATGATGGTACTGGCTGGCAAACATTACCAGCCATGAATATCAATGCGGTACCTTATGCGATGTACGCCACTGAAGCGCAAAAGTTAAGTGGCCTTCCAACGTGTAATCCTGGCGAAGCGTTAAGTTATAACGGTGTTAGTTTTTCTTGTGAAGCAATCAGTGGCGGTGGTGTGACCAGTTCAACAATCATTGCAGCGTTAGGTTATGAGCCTGTTCAGCCAGCCAGCGTGACAGGAATGACTTCGCTTGGAAATAACACGTTACCTGCTTTTAGTGGATCGTACGCCGTTGGTAGTAGCAACTCACAAACTGGTGGTGGCGGATCTAACAACAGTCTTTTTTTAGGTTTTAATAACAGCATCGATAATGGCGGTGGCGGAAGCAATAATGGTTACGTTATTGGTTACAACAACAAGATCTACAATAACGGAAGTGGTTCTAACGAAACTTTTGTTTTTGGTAGCAATAACACTGTTCAATATTCTGGTTTTGTAATTGGTCGAGGCGTGAGTGCGCCGGCTACAAACGCGATTGTGATCGGTAACGGTTATCAAACATTAAACGTAATGAACAATGACCGCGTAGGTATTGGCACTTCAAGTCCAGTGACTACGTTAGATGTTTCAGGAGGCGTGCGCATTGGTCAAGAATCAGCAACTTGTGATTCAACGCTAGCCGGAACATTAAGGTATAACGGCACAAGTTTAGAATTTTGTAATGGAACTTCGTGGAGTGGGTTTAGCGGAAGTGTAACATCAAGTACTGTCATCACAGCCCTTGGTTATACACCGGCCAGCAGTTCAACATTAAATTCAACGATTGCCACGTTATCGAGTGTATCTGCTACGGCATATTCTGTTTCATCAACAGTGAGTTCTTTATCAGGTTCAGTTTCAACTCTATCTAGCACGGTTTCGAATTTAGGAACTTCGATCACAGCTATCTCAAGTGCCGTTTCAAATCTTTCAGCTTCGATGGCGGCTTTAACTTCATCGCAATGGACTACAAGTGGCACTACACTTAATTATACCAATGGTAATGTAGGAATCGGCACAAACAACCCAACTTCAAGTTTAACAGTTTCGGGCAGTGCCTTTATTTCTGGACCGATGGTAATGGGTAATACGCCACCATCAGGCGGAGTTATTGATTTAGGTCCTCTTTCAGGAGGAAACTATCCCTATAAAGCCCAATCTATCAGACAAGAAACTTTGACAGATTTTGGTGGTGCAGGCCCTAGTCTGGTTGCAGCTGAAATTCTTGCTGTAAAATTAAATCCTCAAGCGAATGTGAACTCTACGGCGCTAGGCTCGTTTCGTCATATTCAAAACATACCAAGTAATACACAAAATTATTCTGTTATTGTCGGTGATTATACTTTTGTTGAAAACGATGGTTCTGGAAATCTGACTGATTTGTATGGAACAATTGCAAACACTTTTCAAAACGGTTCTGGTACCGTAAACACAGTCTATGGTTTTGGATCTCAATCCTATGTTTACAACGGTTCAGCGACCAATAATATTGCTGGTTATTTCTCTGCTGGCCGGGGTGGTGGAACACTCCAGAATAATTACGGTATTAAAATTGATCACGGTTTTGGAAATGTAACTAATAATTATGGTTTATATATTTCTGATCAAACTACAGCGACAGCCTCTGCGCAAAATTTCAATTTGTATTCAGAAGGCCCTTACACTAAGAACTTTTTCGAAGGTTCTGTTGGTATTGGAGTGCAAGTTCCAACCGCAAAATTACATTTAGCGGCAGGGGTATCAAACTTAGCCCCGTTAAAATTAACTTCGGGTACTCTTTTGTCGTCTCCAGCATCGGGTGCTATTGAATATGATGGTTTCAATTTATATTTCACTGATGGTGCGAACACACGTCGAACAATCGCTACAGGTCCTGGTGTAACGTCAGCGACTATTGCATCAGCTCTTGGATATACACCAGCAAACAGTTCAACTGTGGCAACACTTTCTGGAACGGTGACAACATTGCAAAACTCTGTAGCCTCGATGTCGGCTTCGCAATGGACAGCTTCGGGTTCAGCTATTAGTTTTTCAACGGGTAATGTCGGTATTGGCACATCAAATCCAACGCAAGCTTTAGATGTGAGTGGTTCTATTCGCACGAACAAACTTTTTGCCGCTGACGGTGCCTGGAATTCACCATCTATTACTTTTGCAAATTCTCCAGGAACCGGTTTTTTTAATAACGGTGGGTATTTAGGTTTTTCAGTCAATGGCAGCTTGCGTGCGCAAATGACGAATTCAAGTTTTAGTTTTAATTCGGGCGGAGCAGGCCCACAGATCTATTTTACAGGTGGTGACGCCGCAAATCCTTCGTATGCGTTTAACGTAGATTCTGATACGGGAATGTTTAATCCTAACGCGAGTGGTGGAAGTAACGAGTTAGGTTTTTCAACTTCAGGAACTGAGAAACTTCGTATTACTTCAACAGGTAACGTTGGTATCGGAAATACCGCGCCTTCTGTGTTGTTAGATGTTAAAGGCCCTAACGTAGCGGGATCAAACGTGATTGCACGTTTAAGCAGTACATCAGATTCAACTCTTGTTGGACGTGGTAACGGACTTTCTTTTAATTTATTTGATACAGTTAAAATTAATTCAGTTTACACAAGTAATGCGCCTCAGGATTATTCTTTAACTTTTACAACATATCCAGTTGGCGAAGCTATGCGCATCACGGGTAGTGGTACTGTCGGTATCGGTACAACAAGCCCGAAAGGTCATTTAGACGTAGCAACCTATGATAAGGATACTCGCTTGAATGTGGTCAATAGATCTTCGACGGTGGCCAGATATCCAACAATTGGAAATTACAATTACGGCGGCACGGTCGGTGGATTTCCTTCTTTTGGAGCGTATAGTGCGCGGGGTTCAGAATCTTCGGCTTCGGCGACACAAGCTGGTGATGGATTGGGTGAGCTTTCATTCTGGGGTCATTCGGGTTCTGGTTGGATTCAATCGGCAAGAATGATTGCAACTGCAAATACAAATTTTTCTGGATCAAGTGCTGAATCAAATTTAATTTTTCAAACCACGCCAAATGGTAGTACTTCGATTACTGAAGCTATGCGAATTTTAGGGTCTGGTAACGTAGGCATTGGCACAAATGGGCCAGGAGCCAAGCTTCAAGTTTCTGGTGCTGTCATTGTTGGTGCACAATCTGGTTCAACAGATGATAATGCCGATTACACTATTTCATCTAACGGACAATTGCATTTACGTGCAAACCAAGCAGGAACTTCAAATACGCAGTACGTACACCTTGTTCTTGAAGCGGGAACAGCGGGCAGCGCTAACAGTGCTGTCATCATGCAAACCTTAGGTTCAGAAAGAATGAGAGTTGATTCTACTGGTAATGTGGGAATTGGCTCGACTGCTCCAAGTGCACGATTAACAGTGGCTTCAGCTGGAAACGCACTGACAGATTATACGGCTCGTTTTCAAAGTAGCGGTGCTGTTGCAGGAGCTGGTGGTATTTTATTTGATCAAAGTTCAACGTATGCTTACAAAGTTCATACAGCCGGAACGTCGGCTCTTACGGGTTCAATGATTTTTAGCTATATTGATCCTGTCAGTGGTGCGGTCGTGTACGATAATAACTTAGTTCTGCGTAATGCAAGTGTTGGTATTGGCACCAATAATCCTTTAAAAACGTTGCATGTGTCGAATGGAAACTCATCAGGTGGTGGTGTGCAAACGAATGTCCAAGTTGGTGACGTGGGAACTGGCACAGGACCATTATTTCTTACTCACAATGCGCCGCAAGTGAGTGGTAACTCTTATTACAGTACAGGAACTCGTTATGCTGGTGGCGCCGGTAAGCCAGCCACTATTGATTTTGCAAATGGTCTCCATTTCTTTACTTCAAATAATGCTGTTGGAGCAGCTGGCGCTCTTGTAACTGATATGACTGAAAGAATGACGATCACAGCCGCCGGAAATGTAGGAATCGGAACAACATCTGATACGCTAGCAGGAAAACCAAATAAATTAAATATCGTAAGTAGTAATGCTGCTGGTTATGGTATTGGTATCAGTGTTCCAAATACGGCTGATTCAAATCAAATCATTTTCGTAAATCCAAACGGTGAAGTTGGTACTGTTAATACGAACGGAACCACAACGACATTCAATACGGCCTCAGATCGTCGTTTAAAAGGTAATATTCGTGATCTTGAAGAAAATAAAATTGATGACATTTTTAATCGTCTACAACCGCGCCAGTGGGAATGGAAGTACGCCGAAGGTCAACCGCACGGTGAAGGTTTTATCGCGCAAGAGTTAGCTGAAGTTATTCCTGATGCTGTAACAAAAGGGGATGCTAATCCAGATTTAAAACCGAAAGAAGAAGGTTTTAAATTATGGAAAGTCGATTACTCAAAATTAACTCCGTACTTAACGGCAGCTATTCAAAATGTAAGAAAGAAAATTGAAGCTTTATTTGTAACAACTGAAGCTCACACACGCGAAATTGCTTCGACACAAGAAAAAGTACAGAAGTTAGAAATAGAAAACGCTAATTTAAAAGAAGAAAATAAAGCGATTAAAGACTATCTTTGCAGTAAAGATCCGACAGCTCCTATTTGTAAATAAATATAAATCATTCGTAGTTTTGTGTCCAGCTAGCGGCCCGGCGTTTGCTTTTTACCCTCTATAGACATTTTGTGAAGTGAAAGGGGGCATTATGGCCATCGCTGATAACCGTGAGACCACATATTCAACGTCGCGCAAAGGCGGGTTGTTTCATGATATCCTGCATGACATGCGTAAATCTTTACGCGGTGACGTTCATACAATTGTTGAAATACGCCAGGAGCTTGATCGGTTGCTGCGTAAAAACGCGAAACTGGTTGATGTTTTAAAAATGCACCACGATTACATGAAAGAATCTTTGGTTGTGTGTTTAGATCGCGACGCGAAGGACGAAGAAAAACAGCAACACTTAGACCGCTTGCTGCAGCTTTTTGAAATGCACGCCAAAGCAGAAGAACAAACACTATATAAAATTCTTATTGCAAGTTCAGAAAAAGAACCGCGTGTCGAAGGTAACTTAGCACAAGACGAACACGAACTGATTTATCAAGTTATGGATGATCTTCGCGATATGCATTTCATGTCATTGTGGACAGAAGACGTCGAAGCAAAATCAATGATGCTTTGTGAATTAATCGCCAACCACTTTAAAAAAGAAGAGGAAGAGGTGTTTCCGCTTGCCACAGATCGGATAAACTCCGGTCAGCTTAATGATATGACCAGCGATTATATTAATCTGTGTGATAACTATTTAGGAATGAGCGAGATCCGCGCTAAAGGTATATTTCTATAGCTGTTTTAACAGCTATTTAACTGAAATTAAACTGCGACAGAAAATTATTTTGTGAATTAAAATAGGTAAGTTTTTACGGCTTAACTCACTCTGAAAAAGCGCCGATTTGTATGTGTGAACTTGAATGTTGGACGTACACTGTCTCATTTTGCGACTGCGTTTGCGCTGCTATTTAGCGGCTTGTGTGCTTTTGCCGGTCCATCGAAAACAACCTATCAAGCAAAAATTATTAAACCAGATGGTTATCCTCTTGAAGCTTCAAATGTAAATTTTAAGTTTACGATTTTAGATCCGTCGGCAACTTGTGTTTTGTATGCTGAATCATACTCGTCAGTGAATATGGCTTTAACGGGCGGACTAATTTCTTTTTCATTAGGTTCAGGAATTAAATCTTATCCGGCCAGTTCAACAACATTTGAACAAATTTTTAGTAATATCTCGCCGAACATGCCGTGTGATACCGGTGGCGGACCTCCGGCAGTTTTTACGCCGTTAGCAAGTGATACACGTAAGATCATCATGCAATTTAATGATGGGTCTGGTTGGCAGACACTTCCTGCGATGACGATCAATGCCGTACCTTACGCCATGTACGCCAACGATTCGTTAAAACTTAACGGCTTAGGTGTTTCTGATTTTGTACAGATGTCGATGATGCCTTCTTGCGGAGTGAGCGAAGCTGTCCGTTATAACGGAGCTAGTTTTTCTTGTGTTGCTGTTGGTGGTAGCGGAAGTGTCACATCAGGTTCGGTGATTACGGCACTGGGGTATACTCCAGCCGATGGCGCTAGCGTAACAGCTTTAACATCGTCGTTATCAACCACTGATTCGAATGTGGCCTCGGTTTCTTCTGCGGTATTTTCTGTTTCTTCAACAGTTGCTGGCTTAAATTCAACGGTAAGTTCGCTAAGTACAACGTTAAATGCAGTTTCTGGTTCAGTGAATGCCGTTTCATCATCAGTTGCAGTGGTTTCAACAAACTTAGCAAATCTTCAAACGGCCGTTTCAGCCATCACAAGTTCGCAATGGGTAACATCTGGCACAAGCATTTATTATGCAGCAGGTTCTGTAGGTGTCGGAACTCAATCTCCATTAGGAACCGTGCACTTTTCAGGAAGCTTACCATTTTATTTTGATCGCGCGGCAGTAAATCCAGCGCATATAGCTTTACGTTCTGCCGGAGGATCACCAACATCGTTAACGGCTCGTGCTAGTGGTGAACAGCTTGGTCAAATTTCTTTCGGTGGTTATGACGGAACTATTTTTCGTAGTAACGACACAGGAATTATAGGTGTTGCTGCAGAAAACTGGACAGGCGCAAACAATACGGGATCGGAATTAATCTTTAAAACAAAATCTAATGGTGTGGCCGGTAATGCCGTTACAAGAATGAAAATCTCTGAAGCGGGTAATGTAGGAATCGGAACTCTTACGCCAACAGCAAAGTTTCATGTTGCTGGCGGAACTAGTTCTACACCGCTTGTGAAATTAACTTCAGGAACTTTGGTTAATACACCGCAGGCAGGCTCATTTGAATACGATGGTTCGGCATTTTATCTGACAGATGATTTAGGAAATCGTCGTTCGATTGCAACCGCGAGCAGTTCTGGAACTTATGATAATGCGACAAACATTTCAGCTCCAGGTAACATAACACTTGTGCCAAACAGTTCAGTGGTAGTTTCAAGTACAACAGCTTCAACAAATTCAACAACCGGGGCTTTAGTAGTAGCCGGTGGTCTTGGTGTTGGTGGCAATATCAATTCATCAGGAACAATTCTTACCACATCAAATATTCAAGGTTCGTCACTTACGGCCACTTCAAGTTTAATTACGCCGATTATTTATGGTTCGACTTCGATCTCGGGCCAGCTTCGTTTAGAATCAACCACCAATTCTACTAAAGGAAGTATTCTAATTGCCCCACAAGGCGGAAATGTCGGTATTGGTACAACTACACCGTTAGCAAAACTTTCGGTAGACGGTGATGGTTTTTCTCCGAATACACCTTCAGCAGATACAGTGGCCACATTTGATAACGAATCAAACGATGTGGCTTTAGGATTTTTCACAACGGTTGTTAGAAAAGCTTCAGTTTATTTTGGCATAACAGGAACACCTAAGCGTGGTGCGATCTCTTATCAATTTAGTAATACCAGCGCAGATAAACTATCGTTTGATGTGAATTCACAAACGCGCATGACAGTGACGGGTTCAGGTACTGTGGGTATTGGTGTTAGTTCACCAACGTCGATGTTACATGTTGTAAACGATGATGCTGCTCGTGATGTGCTTACGTTAAAAGGAGCTCCTTCGCAAGCAGGTATGTGGCTTCGCCTAAATGATTCAAGTGATGTTCAGCGTGGTTATATTTCGCCGAATGGTGGTATGCCGCAACTTAGATTAGGTGTAACAAACGCCATTACTTTAACTGGTGAATACGGCGGTGTAAATGAAGTGCCCGGTGGTGGTCTTTTAAGTGGTAACGGAAATCTTGCTTTAATGAATAATACGGGAACCGCTGGCTTAAAAGTAATGACCGGTTATTTTAACGGATCATCTTTTTACTCAGCTTGGGAAATTGCAAATGTTGGTTCTGGTTACGGAAATTTATTATTAATGAAATCAGGTGGTAACGTTGGTATCGGCACAACAACGCCAACACAAACTGCAGAAATTGATGCGCAATGGGGTGTAAATAACAGCGCACCAGCTACAAACGGTACAACACAAAAAGGTATTTTACGTTTAGGGGCTAACAGCGGTGTAAACGGTGAAGTTTTAGATTTTGGTTTTAATGTAAACAGTGCTAATGGTTATGGTTGGATTCAGCCAACGAACAGATCGAATTTAGCAGTGAATTACAATTTAGCGTTAAATCCGAACGGCGGTAATGTCGGTATTGGTACAGCAAGTCCTACAGCTAAGCTTGATGTTAATGGTTCAATTAACGTTTCAGGTGTAACCGGTTTAGGTTCGGCAATTTACTCGTGGGCTAAAGCTGTCGCAATTAGTAATGCACAGGCAGTAGGTGGACAAAAAGTTTTATTAACTCTTCCTGCTGGACCACAAAATACGCAAGTCGAAATTTCAACAACGAGAACAATAACTGATTTTTCAGGCGTAACTCAGGCAAGATTTCGCCTTGTGGTAAGTAAGGGCGGACAAACGGCGTTTGTAACAGCTCCTGAACTAAATGATGGTTTATCAAACTTTACTTGGTACTTTGATTCAGCAACAGGTACAGCGTATTTACGTTTTGCTCAGTCAGCAAATAGTTATGTTTATAATATTAAAACTGAATCATCTGTCAGTGGTACGCCAACAGCAGCTGTTGATGGCGGTGTTGCTCCGGCATTTGCGACGCTTACACCACATTATACTTTAGCGTCAGGGTTAAATAACGATTTTTCAATTTCAACTTCTGGTTCGCAGCGTGTAACTGTCAACGGATCGGGTAATGTGGGTGTTGGTACAACAACCCCATCAGTGTTGATGGATGTGAACGGAACTTTCAGAGCAAAAAGCTATTCAGCGTTCGGAAGTGTTGCAGATATTAATCAAAGTTCACTCTTATTTCCGGGCCAAAGTTATACTTCGGTCGTTAACATCGAAGATCGTATAACAGACGCATCGTCGACGTGGGCAAACGGAATCAGTGCTTACGTGCAATACGATCCTTCGGCTAATGCGGTTACTGATGCCTATGCCGGAGATTACGAAATTTTCACGAAAGCGTCTAACACAAGAAATATCAGAGGCATTAACGGATTCTACAGTCAAGCCAGCCATTACGGAACGGGTGCTGTTTCTAATGCGGTCGGCGTTCACGCTTTTGCTTCAAATGAAGGTTCAGGAACAATCGTTGCCGTGACCGGAATAAATGCCTCGGGATGGAATGCGGGCACGGGCACTGTGCAAAAAGCTTACGGTGTGTATGTTGATAATACGTCAAGTGGCCCGGTAACAACGGGTTACGGTGTTTATATTCGTGAATCAGCCGGAACTAACAGTTATGGTCTTTACCAGTTTGATCCGACAGAGCAGAACTTCTTTGCAGGCAGTGTAGGTATTGGTGTTAGCGCGCCAACAGCAGCACTTGAAGTTAGATCTAAAGTTTTAGTTTCTAATGCAACAAATGGTTCAAACACAAATATGGCCGCCTTAAATTCTACAGCTTCAGATGGGGCGTATTTACATTTACGCCGTGATGCTGCAAACGAATGGTATTTTCAGGCTGATCCTACTGCGAACAACGCTCTTCATCTTCGTCACGGTAACTTAGCAAGTACTCCGGATGTGACATTTACCCAAGCGGGTTTCATGGGGCTTGGAACAAGTGCGCCGGCGACCAAGCTTAATATCGGTGGATTAGGTGCCGGTAATGCAACAGCACTGCGTATCGATTCGCAAGATACTTACTACCGCGATATTTTTATGAGTGAGTTTAACACCACATCTTACGGCGGTATTTTACGTTACCATTCAGGTTTAGATTTACTGCAATTAATTACGATGGAGGCCGGTGTTGAAAAGTACGGCGTGGCCGTTGCGCGAGCGACAGGTTTTGTCGGTATTGGAATGAACTCGGCCGCAGCTTACCGCTTAGATGTTAACGGTGACATTCACATCACAGGTACACCATACCGTGATGGGGGTGATATCGCCTGGACAGTGCCATCAGATGCGCGTTTAAAAGATGTAAAACGTAATTACAACCGCGGTTTAAAAGAAATTTTAAATATCGGCACAGTTATTTATTCGTATAAAAAAGGTAATATTAAAAACATTGATCCTGAAAAAGAATTTACCGGAGTGCTAGCGCAAAACGTACAAGAAAATATTCCTGAAGCTGTTAAAGAAGACAAAGACGGCTTTTTATCTTTAAATACGACACCGATTTTCTGGGCGATGATTAATGCCATTAAAGATCTTTATCATGAAATCACCGGCGTTCAGCGTGAGATTGCCTCTTTAAAAGAAGACAATAAAGCTAAAGATCAAGAAATTAAAGAATTAAAAGAGCGCTTAGATCGCATTGAAAAATCACTTCAGGCCAAACCTAAGAAATAATTACTCACACTCGGTAAAGTTAATGAGATCTTTGTTAGCTGGATCTTTCCAGAACATCGTACGTTTATGGTTGTTTACATCGTAGCTATAAAAAACTTGCTTTGTGAAAAGAGCTGCCACTTGTGGTGCTAAAGCGACAGAAAGAATATTGTTAGAATTAATCGCCCAGACAAACGATTCTGTTTCTTGATTTGAAGTTTGTGTCGACGTCACTTTAAAATTTTTATCAAAAGCCCAAATATATTCTGTGGCACCTGTAGCTGTATTTAATTGGCACCATTTGTTGGCCGTTAAAAGATTTACGGCTTCTTCGCTAACTTGATCATCTGTTTTTGGGCGGCCAACGCCATTGCCGTTACCTTGAGGGGCGCATGAAAATAAAAAAGTCATCAAAGTTAAAACTACAAATGAAAAAATACTTTTAAGCACAATAGACCTCGTTATCTTAAAGATCTTGGCTTAATGAGGCTTAGCGTTGCAATCATTTTTTCCTTCGTAGAGTAAAAAGTGCTCGCGGGATTTCTTTAATGAGGTCTGAAGCCATTAACGAAAGATAATCTTTATCTTTAACCCAACGATCGGCCATTGAGCCATGAACCCCGCAAGCAAGAATTGTGGCCTCGACAGGATTTAGCCCCTGTGAAAGAAAACCTACAATCATTCCCGTAAGCACATCGCCGGTTCCGGCTTTAGCTAAAGCTTTATTGCCTGTTTGAATTTCATAGATCATTGATTTTGTCGCAACCAACGTGTGATGGCCTTTTAAAACGATAATGCCGCCAAATTTTTCTTGGGCTTTTTGTGCAGCTTTAAAGCGGTCTTTTCTGATGTCATCTGATGAAATATCTAGAAGCCGTGCTAACTCGCCTTCGTGAGGTGTCATAATCCAGTTCGGTTTTAATTTTTGAATTAACTCTAAAGCGCCAGCATCAACAACAAGGGGGCGGGTAAATTCTTTTTCTAAACGATGAAAAAGTTTTTTAATCATCGGTGTAAGAGTTAATCCAGGGCCAATTGCTAAAGCCGTATAAGAATCAAGATTCATTTTTTCAGAAATTTCACTTGAGAGAAAGTCAGGGTGTTTTGTTAAATCCAGAGTTGTTGATGGTAAATAAACATAACCGGCTCCAACCCGAGACGCTGCCTGGGCTGAAAGGTAACAAGCTCCCCACATGCCTTGAGAACCCGCAATGACCAGGCATTTTCCGCCATGGGTTTTATTTGCGTCATCGCTGCGTTTTGGTAGAAACTTTCGCAGATCTTTTTTGGTGATTTGATAAATTGAAGACATCGCCATTTTACTGGTGCATTATAGATGCCATGCAGATGAAGAAGCCTGATCAGCAAACCTGGGGAATAATTGGTCTTGGTTGGCTAGGTAAACAACTTGCTCAGTTTTTACAAAACAAAGGTGTTTTGTGCTGGGGAACAACAACAAAAGATTTTAACTTCGAGTTTGATCCATTTCCCGAGCAATTTTGTGATGTGTTGGTGTTAAATACACCTCCGCTTGTAAACTTAACGCCAAGCCATTTTGTCGAAAAAATTCCATCAGCATTTAACGGTAGAATTATTTTTATCAGTTCAACTTCAGTTTATGGTGATCTGTACGGTGAAATAACTGAGGATTCTATTCCTCTGCCAAATTCAGTCAGCGCGAGATGGTTATTTGAAGTTGAAAACCTGTTGGCTAATAAATTCTCAAGCCGCGTAGTTATTATAAGATCTGCTGGGTTAATTGGGTCAGATCGCCATCCGGTATTTCGCTTATCGCAAAATAAAAAAGAGATTGAGGGTAGTGCGCTTATTAATTTAATCGATAGTGCTGATTTAGTACGAATCATTTTTTTAGTTTCGCAGCTGGAATTTTTACCGCTTAAGCTAAATGCGGTGGCTCCTTACCATCCAACAAAACAAGAATATTATGGTTTTTTAGCTGAAAAACTTGGCCTTGCGCCACTGCTTTTTTCAAGCGACCATGCGGCAGCAAAAATCATTCATTCTATAATTTTATCAAATTTTTATTCTGAGTGGATAAATTTGCGTTTAGAAAGGTTAGATAAACATGCCTGAACTGCCAGAAGTAGAAATCGTCGTTCGTAATTTAAATGACATCGTGACCGGTAAAAAGCTTAAAGCCACTAAGCTTTGGCGCAAAGATGTGCGCTTTCCGATCCCTGATAAAATTATCCAGAAGATCATTAGCGATGAAAACAAGCTCCTTAACATTCACCGCCGCGCCAAGTTTATCGTGATTGAGTTTGCTGATTATTTAATCATTTCCCATTTAGGAATGACCGGGGCATGGAGCACTCATAAAGGGCAGTTGTCCCAGTATACCCCAAAAAAGCATGACCACTTAGCGCTTGGTTTTGAAGACGGGAAGGATAAAGAGTTGTGGCTTATTTACAACGATCCACGCCGTTTTGGTTTTGTGCATGCGATTAGAAAGCAGGATTTGGCGACCTATTTTGCTAACTATGGCTTTGAACCGCTAGAAATGAGCGAGCAGCAGATCGAAGAGCTTTACCAAATGGCTAGAAAGTCAAAATCCCCTCTGAAAACCTTTATTATGAACCAAAAAAATGTTGTGGGCGTGGGTAACATTTATGCCTGCGAAGCCTTGTTTTTGGCAGAACTTAGCCCGTTTAAAATCGCTTCAAAGGTTAAAAAAGAATCATTTTTAAAACTGGTTCAGGCGATCAAAAAAAATCTCAGACAAGCCATTTCTAAAGGCGGATCGAGTATTAAAAACTACAGAAATGTGAATGAAGAAGAGGGAAGTTTTCAAAAATCACACTTAGTTTATGGCAAAGAAAAGACAAAGTGCACTCGGTGTAAGACGGGAATCATTGTTCGTAAAGTTCAAGCAGGTCGATCAACTTTTTTTTGTAACGCTTGCCAAAGGTAGAAATTCGTGATTTCTTTATTTAACACAAACTTAATAAACAATAACCTTTACCGGTTTTAACAAAAGGACTTTCCATGAAAGCATTATTAGTAACAGCTTTATTAGCTTTATCTTTCACAACAGGTTTTACTTGTTCTAAAAACGCTCCTGAAGCAGCAGCTCCAGCTGAGCAAGCTCAACCTACAGCAGAAGCTACTCCAGCAGCTCCAGCTGAAGGCACAACTGCAGCTCCAACTGAAGGTGCAGCAGCAACTGCAGCTCCAACTGAAGCAGCTCCAGCGGCTCCAGCTACTGAAACTAAGTAATTAGTTTTTTAGCTAGATATTGCTAGATATGAAAAGCCAGTTCCTTAAGTGGGCTGGCTTTTTTGTTTTGGGACTAGCCGTCCGCACTCCTGCCCAAAACCCTTCCGCGCTTCGCGCTCCAGGGCTACGCCTTCGGCTCGCGCAAAAATGCCTTTCTGGCATTTTTGTGTTTTCTCATTAACTAGACCTTTTGTTTTTTTCTCTCTGGCGAAATGCCACATTCTCTTTGTGTAGGTTTCTACAAAAGTTGTTTATTCTCTTAGAGTTTTCCCTCTAGAAATCTCGTTATCGGTCACGCTGTGAATCAAGTTTTTGGCTTTGGTCTTATTGGTTTTTACCTCTGGATTACCGAAGAGTTATCACTCTAATTAAAGACGCTTGTCAGACGCAATGATTGGTGCTGCAATATTAGTATATTTACATCATGTTTGCCGTAGGCACACAACTAAGGAGACTTTCGTGGACGCACTATTAGCTTACCAAGGATTTTTAACGAATCTAGCACCCTGCTGGCTTCTGATCGTTGGTTCAATCTTAATCATTCTTTTTATCGGCTTTTTTGACTTGCCGTTGTTCGTATGGGCGGTGGTATCAGTAGGCTTATTGTTCGGCCTAGGTGCTTCTACGACGGTGACTGCGGTGGTTGCGGCATTGTTTGTCTTATTCTTAATTAAACCACTTAGAGCTTTATTAATCTCGACACCGCTAATGAAAGCGATGGCGGGCATTATGCCAAAAATTTCTGACACTGAAAGAACAGCGTTAGAAGCCGGCGTAGTTTGGGTAGAAAAAGATTTATTCTCTGGTAAACCAGATTTCAAAAAAATCTTGGCTGAGCCTTACGCTAAATTAACAGCTGAAGAGCAAGCATTCATGGATGGTCCGGTTGAAGAGCTTTGCAAAATGGCTAACCCTTGGAAAATCTGGCGTAACCGTGAAATGCCGCAAGAGATGTGGCAATTCATTAAAGACAAAGGTTTCTTAGGAATGATTATTCCGAAAGAGTACGGCGGTCTTGGTTTTTCTAATATGGCGCACTCTGAAGTTGTAATGAAGTTATCAACTCGTTCAATTTCAGCTTCGATCTCTGTGATGGTGCCTAATTCGCTTGGTCCTGCAGAATTATTAATTCACTACGGAACTGAAGCGCAAAAAAATCACTGGTTACCTCGTTTAGCAAAAGGACAAGAAATCCCATGCTTCGGTTTAACTGAGCCACAAGCGGGTTCTGATGCGGGTTCTATCACTTCTTCTGGTGTTGTGTTTAAAGACACTGATGGTAAATTAAAAATTAAATTAAACTGGAATAAGCGTTGGATCACATTAGCGCAAGTTTCGACGGTGATCGGTTTAGCGTTCCGTTTACGTGACCCTGAAAATTTATTAGGTAAAGGCGAAGACGTAGGTATCACTTGTGCCTTAGTTCCAGCTTCGACTCCTGGTGTGATTCATGATCGTCGTCACGATCCTTTATCAATTCCTTTCCACAACTGTCCTACGCAAGGTAAAGACGTTGTTGTAACAATCGAAGATGCTGTTGTTGGCGGTGCTGCTGGCTGCGGTAAAGGTTGGGGTATGTTAATGGAGTGTTTAGCTGCGGGTCGCGGTGTATCACTTCCAGCGCAAAGTACTGGTGGAGCAAAACTTTGCTACCGTACAGCTTCTTCTCACGCATTTATTCGTAAGCAATTCGGTGTATCAATTGGTAAATTTGAAGGTGTTGAAGAGCCAATGGCTCGTATCGGTTCTAAAGCTTACGCCTTAGATGCCGCTCGTAGATTTACTTTAGGTGCACTTGATAAAGGTATTAAACCTCCGGTAGTTACTGCGATGATGAAATACCACGCGACAGAAATGTCTCGTTCAGCAGTGAATGACTGTATGGATATTATGGGTGGTGCCGGTATTTCTTTAGGTCAAAGAAACTTGATCGCTGAAGGATATGTGGCAATGCCAATCGGTATTACGGTTGAAGGTGCGAACATCATGACTCGTACTTTAATCATCTTCGGACAAGGTGCTTTACGTTGTCATCCTTATGCGTTTGAAGAAGTGCGTACTATCGCTGCTGGTAATGCTAAAGGTTTTGATGCCGCATTCTGGGGGCATATCGGGCACGTCGTATCTAATATGTGCCGTTCTATTCTTTTATCATTATCTCGTGGTTACTTAGCTTGTGCGCCTTCTGGTGTACACCCTAAAACAAAAATCCACTACAGACGACTTCAATGGGCTTCAGCAACTTTTGCTATCTTAGCAGATGTAGCGATGGGCACATTAGGTGGACAATTAAAATCAAAAGAAAAAATCACTGGTCGTTTTGCAGATATTTTCGCGAATATGTACTTATCGACTGCGGTATTACGCCGTTTTGAAGAAGAAGGGCAACGTGAAGAAGATCTTCCGTATGTTCAGTACTTCTTAAAACACTCAATGGCTGAAATCCAAAAATCATTTGATGGTTTATTTGATAACTTAAAATTAGAAGTTCCGTTTGTTGGTGGTATCTATCGTTTCGTCATGAAAGATATCTTAGGTGCTTGGTCACGTATCAACTCAATCGGTTCACAAGGTACTGATGGTTGGTCACACTTAATCACAGCTTCTATGATGAAAGCTGGCGAACAGCGTGATCGTATTACTTCTGGTATTTACTGGGTAGGTGAAAAAACTCACGGCCCTGCTGAAGTGATTGCACGTTTAGCTAAAGGTGATCAAACAGCTCGTTTAGAAAACGCGTTTAACTTAGTAACTCGCGCAGAGGCGGCTGAAAAGAAAATCCGTGCAGCGATCAAATCGGGCTCTATTCCTAAGAAAAAAGGTATGGCTTCATGGGAAGATGCTTTAGCTAAGAAAATTATCTCTCAAGATGAATTCAAACTTTTATCTGAAGCGGATAAAGTTCGTTACGATGCGATTCTCGTAGATGATTTCTCTGAGACTGAATATCAAAATAAACTTCCTTAATCGGTAGGCTGGCCGCCCGCGGCCGTCCCTTTTTCGGGAGCAGCGTATCGCAAAATAAAAAAGGCGACTTGAAGAAGTCGCCTTTTTTATTATTTAAAATCTATGATTCAAATTTAGAATTTAATTAAGCCTGTACCTAAAGATAAAGACGTATATTCTTTAGAAGCAAAAACGTAATAAGTTACTGAAGCATTTTGTGTGTTTTGTGAAGTGATGCTTTTAGCTGTTAATAGCTGGCCAGGGTTAACCACTAACTGGCCATTTGCTACATTTAAGTCGGCATTTAAATTTAAATAACCGTTAAATGGTGATAAGTAAGCTGCGATACGCTCATAGCCCGCAGGTGCTGCTACTGGAAGGTCGATCGCTTGATTTAAGCCAACTTGCGTCCATAGAGTTTTTTGACCAGTAAAAAAGTTTACATCAGTTACACAAGTTTCATCATCTGATTGGTGAGATATTGTAGCTAAAACAGCTTTAGATAAGATAAAGCTCCAACCAGTTTTTACGTTTGTTAAAGAAAATGTCATTTGGCCGATTTCAAATTGAGCTTCAGTTACGCAATAAAGATCGTTGTCATCACGGTGAGTAGAAAATTTTAAGTTGCTCGCTGAAGGCGTAGCTTTTGACGTAAAAGTTACGCTCATTTCGTATTTTCCAGCGTTTGTACCATTGTAAAGATTTGTGAAATCTAAAGTCGCGTTTTGCGTGAAAGCATAAACGTTAATATTTAAAAATAGACCAGCGATAAATAACATTGTTTTCATGGTTTACTCTCCTCAAGATTGGTGAGGCCTTTGTGCCAAATCTAAGGAGTATTCTCAAGTTAGGGTATTGTTAAGATTAAAAAATAATTGCTTTACCGACAGGAGCAAAAGAAATTTTAGCTAATTTAAAATGCTGAAGACCCACTGGAATTCCAATCAGTGTAATGCAGAATAATAAGCCACATAAAATATGCATGGCTGCTAACCACCAACCGCAGAAGATAAACCAAATTACATTACCAATAAAACCTAAAGCACCGGTTCCGATATCGTGGCCGCTGATTGTTTCTCTAGCCACAACTTGTGAACCAAAAGGCCATAAATTTAATAAACCAATATTAAAAGCAGCTCTTGCCCAAGGAATTCCAACAATTGAAATCACCATAATTAAAGCTGATGTAAACCATGAAATCGCGGTAGCCCAACCACCAAATACCAACCATAAAACATTTAATAAAAAACGTAACATTTTAGATCCTCATTTTCTTAACTGTAGCGCTTTGATCATTTCTAAACTTTTCAAGCTTTTTGGCAATCTCTGAATTTTCAATCGCTAACATTTGTAAGGCTAAAAGACCGGCGTTGGCTGAATTGCCAATTGATACGGTGGCCACGGGAACACCTTTGGGCATTTGCACAATCGAAAGTAAGCTATCCATACCATCTAATGATTTAGATTTAACAGGCACGCCGATTACCGGAAGTGTTGTGTAGCTTGCTGTCATTCCCGGTAAGTGGGCCGCACCACCAGCACCAGCGATAATCACTTTAATCCCGTTCTCGCGAGCGTTCATAGCAAAATCACGCATATCATCTGGCGTTCTATGTGCTGATAAAACTTTTTTCTCAAATGAAATTTTAAAATCAGCTAACACATCACAGGCTGCTTTCATGGTTTCCCAATCAGATTGACTTCCCATGATCACCGCGACTTGAGCTTTAGATTTTTTAGAAGCAGATGTAACTTTTTTCATAATGAGTACATTCCTTTTAATTTTCTAACAGTTGAGAAGATTTCATCTTTATTGTTTCCGCAAACCGTGAAGTGACCCATTTTTCGCCCGGGTTTGGAGTGAGTTTTTCCGTAAAGATGTAAATGGCCGTTGGGCACCTTCATAAATTCATTGATCGGTTGCAGTTCGGCCACTTGCGATTTTGTACCTAGTAAGTTTAACATCACCGCGCATTTTGTAACTAACGTCGTTTCACCTAAAGGTAAATTTAAAACACTGCGCACGTGATTGTGAAACTGTGACGTTACACATGCGTTCATCGTATAATGACCTGAATTGTGCGGGCGTGGAGCAGATTCATTGAGATAAACTTTACCATCAGCTGTTAAGAAAAATTCGAAAGCATAAATGCCACGGGCATCAATCGCTGTCATCGCACGTTCGGTGTAATCTTTAATTTGTTTTTCAATATCTACTGAAATCTCTGAAGGCGATGTAACATAATGACAAATGTGATTTTCCTGAACAGTTTCAGCGATCGGGTAAAACACAGTACCTGTAGAATTACGAGCCGCCATGATCGCCACTTCTTTAGTGTACGGAACAAAAGCTTCAACAAGCTTTTGTCCTTTTAATTTTACTAAAGCGTCTTCGATCATATCTTCAGATTTGATCGTTACATTGCCGTAACCGTCGTAGCCACCTTTGGCCGATTTTAAAACGACAGGCAGTCCGTACTGTTTAATAAAATCTAGAACATCATTTTTAGTAGAAACTTCTTTATAAGGACAAACCGCAATACCGGCTTTTACAAAAGTATTTTTCTCGGTGATTTTATCACCAATCAATTTAAATGTTTTAGCTGAAGGATAAAGTTTGCCCGGAAATTTATCTTCAATCGCATCTAAAATCGTTTGATCGATAAATTCATTTTCTAAAGTGATAAAATCACATTGCTTTGCAAATTCTAGAATTTGTTCAAGATTATTAAAATCAGATTTAGTTGTAAAAGTTGAAACTTGTGAAGCGGGGCTTAGAGAGTCTTTAGGTGCTGTTAGAGATTCGTTGCAAAGGACATGGGTTTTGATTCCAAGGTCGTAGGCGGCCTGAGCTGTCATTCGCGACAACTGTCCGCTTCCTAAAATCCCTAATACCGTATTAGCATTCATTCAAAGAATGATCCTTTACTGAAGTACTTTTGAATATACGGGTGACGTCTTAAATATTCAATGAGATTATATGATACATGGGTTCACCGCGAGTTAAGGTCAAAGCGCAGGTTTTAATTGCTTACAACGATAAGATCCTCGTATATCGCGTTAAAGACGAAAAAACAGGTCTTCATATATATAGACTGATCGGTGGCCGTGTTGAATTCGGCGAACTGTCTGAAAAAGCAGCGATTCGTGAGTTCTTTGAAGAAACGCATTTAGAAGTTCGCGCCCAAAAACTTTTGGGAAATTTTGAAAGCATCTATATATTACATGGAAAAACAAAACACGAAATTGTAATGGTTTACGCCTGTGAGTTCGTAGATCCGGCTTATTATAATAGACAGCGAATTAAACTTTTTGAAGAAGGCGAAATTTTAAATGACGCAGAATGGATTGATCGAAAATTCCTCTGCCAAAAAACAACGCCATTTTACCCTGAGCATCTCAAAGACATTTTACTTGAAAAGACTTTAACCTAATCCTATAGTGTGATCACAACACTTAACCATCCATGTGTTCAGTAGACTAGTAACATATGTGATGTTTTTTTATAGGAGTACCCATGTGCGGTGTAATTGGAGTTTTTGGAACTCCGTATTCATCTCAAGAGGTTCAACAAGGTCTGCAACTTTTGCAGCACCGTGGTCAAGACGCAGCTGGGATCCTTTCGTTTAATTCCCAATCAAAAAATTTCTCATTATATAAAGATGTCGGTTTAGTTTCTAAGGTATTTGATGAATCAAAACTTTACGGCATTAGCGGCGATATCAGTATCGGGCATACAAGGTATGCAACGGTGGGGCCAAAGACCGCACTCGACGCCAAAAGGGATCTGCAACCAATGATGGTGAATTATCCTTTCGGTATCGGAATGGTTCATAACGGTAATTTAGTAAATTATTACCAGTTAAAAAAAGACCTTAAAGAAACCACGAACCGAATCCTATTTACGCAAAACGATCTTGAAGCCTTATTAAATATTCTTTCGCAAAATCTATTAGCCACAAATGACTTAAACTTTTCTTTCGATAAATTTCAATCCTCTGTTAAATCCCTCTTTGACCAAGCCAAAGGGGGATTTTCAGTTTTAGGGGTTGTTGCAGAGAAAGGATTCTTTGCTTTTCGTGATCCGCACGGCATTAGACCGTTAATTTTAGGTCGCAGACGTTTAACTGAAGAAGAAAAAAAACAGCAGCCGAATAATTTTGGTATCAGTTACTGCGCAAGCTCAGAAACAAATGCGCTGAACTTCTTAGGCTACGAAGTGGTGCGCGATTTAAGCCCAGGTGAAATTATCTTTATCGATCATACGGGCGAAGTTTATTCGTCATCAAATTATTCAACTCAGAATAAGATTCCTCATAAAACCTGCATGTTTGAGTATGTGTACTTCTCAAATCCTGAATCTAAGTTAGAAGACGTTAGTATTTACGGGGCACGCTTAAATTTCGGTAAACATTTAGCCGAAGAGATTCGTTCTAAAATTGATTCTGGTGCGATTAAGCCAGATATCATTGTTCCTATTCCTGAAACATCGCGTGTGGCTGCGATCAGCATGAGTGAAACATTAGGAATTCCGTACCGCGAAGTTTTAATTAAAAATCGCTACATCCAGCGTAGTTTTATTTTAAATACCCAAGAATCACGTAAGCGTGCCGTGCAGTTAAAATTAACGGCGATCGCTTCTGAAATTAAAGGTAAGAATGTAATGTTAGTTGATGATTCAGTTGTGCGCGGAACAACGTCAAAAAAAATCATCGATATGGTTCGTGAGGCTGGCGCTAATGAAGTTTACTTAGCTTCAACTTGTCCGCCTATTCGCCATCCTTGTTTTTACGGAGTTGATTTTCCAGACCCGAATGAATTAGTGGCTCATGGTAAAACTGAGCCCGAAGTGGCAAAGATGTTAGGGGCCGATCATATTTTTTATTTAACCACTGAGGGTTTAAAAAAATCGATTGGTTCAGAAAAGCTTTGCATGGCTTGCATCGACGGAAAATACCCAGTTGATTGTAACACAAAATCATTCAGCGAAATGCGCCAAGCGCACAGAGAGGCGTAGTTATGAATCAATTACCCCCTCTGTTATACCAAGGTTCGGTGAAAAACGTTCGAGGCTTAGCTTCGGATGATTCTTTAGTTTTTGAATACTCTGATCGTTATTCGATTTTTGACTGGGGTGAAATGCCTGATCAAATCTCGGGTAAAGGGGCCGCTTTAAATTTAATGGGCTACGCTTTTTTTCAATATCTAGAAAAGCAGATCGGCCTTAAACATCATATGTTGGGTCTTGTCGGATCGGGTGTAACAAATTGCTGCCAAGTTAAAAACGTTCGGGTTGTTCGTCCAACAAAGCAAGGCGCCGTTTATAACTACCGCGCTTATCAAGACCGTTTAGTAAATGCGTTAGTTCCATTAGAGGTGATTTTTCGGTTAGGTTTAGCCAAAGGTAACTCTTTATCAAAACGTTTTAAAGCAAACCCTGAATTAATAAAACAATTCGGTTTAACTTCAGTTCCAACTGAAGGAGAGATGTTAGAAAAACCGCTTATTGATTTTTCAACTAAATTAGAAACGGGCGATCGTTATTTAACTTACGATGAAGCGCGCACAATTTCAGGCCTGAGTGAAGCTGAGTTTCAAAAGCTAAAAAATCTTGCGACTGAAATCGCGCTGAGCTTAAAAGACTTTCATCAAAAAATGGGTCTAGAGCTTTGGGATGGAAAAGTTGAATTTGCATTCATTCAAGGTGAAAGTTCAGAGCGTGATTTTATGCTGGTTGATTCGATTGGTATTGATGAGCTTCGTTTAATCAGTCGCGGTCGCAGTCTTTCTAAAGAATTTTTACGTGAAGTTTATAAAGACTCTGAATGGTACAACGCTTTAAATGCTTCAAAAGAAGAATCATTAAATACCCTGGTTGATTTTAAAGAAATTTGTAAAACCAAATATGGCCAGAAGCCTCAGCCTCTATCTTTGCAAAATAAACAAAAAGCCGAAGATTTATACCAAGGCTATTGTAACTCGGTTTACGCTTTAATGAATTTGCCACTGCCTTTTTCTTCTGAATTAAATGTTAAAAATTACGTGGAGAAATACCTATGAAAATCTTAATCGTAGGATCGGGTGGACGTGAGCATGCTTTGGCCTGGAAGGTCTTGCAGTCGAGCAAAGTCAGACAAGTATTCGTGGCCCCGGGTAACGGTGGAATGTTTCATAAACTTCCAAATCTGACACCGGTTGGTATTAAAGCCACCGATGTTGAAGCCCTTCTCGCTTTTGCGCTTAAAGAAAAAATTGATCTAACAGTTGTAGGCCCTGAAAATTCTTTAAGTTTAGGGATTTCTGATTTGTTTACAGCCAGCGGTTTAAAAGTGTTCGGTCCTTCGAAAGCAGCTGCGCAGTTAGAATCATCTAAGACTTTTGCTAAAGAAATTATGCAAGCTGCAAATGTTCCAACGGCAGCCTATAAATCGTTTAAAAATTTTCAAGCCGCCGCTGAATTTATTGAACGCACACCGTGGACTCAAATGGTTGTTAAAGCTGATGGTTTGGCCGCCGGCAAAGGTGTGGTTGTTTGCCCTGATAAAGCGACAGCTTTTCAAGCGGTTAAAGATTTTATGATTAACGATATCTTAGGTTTTAAAGTTCATGATTTATTAATCGAAGAATTTTTAGTTGGTCCAGAAGTTTCAGTATTCGCTCTAAGTGACGGAAATAATGTAACTTTCTTAGGAACAGCTGGTGATCACAAACGTTTGCGCGATCATGATCAAGGCCCTAATACCGGCGGTATGGGCGTGATTTCACCATCACCATTTTTTACAGACGGTGATGAAGAAATCGTTATGCATAAAATTATTAGGCCAGTTATTGCTGAAATGAAAAAGCGCGGAACTCCTTTTTCAGGAGTTTTATTTGCGGGGTTAATGAAAACCTCTAACGGCTATAAAACATTAGAATTTAACGTGCGTTTTGGTGATCCGGAAACGCAAGCTTTAATGACTTTAATTGAAGATGATATTGTTCCACTTTTTTTAGCCTGTGCTGAAGGTGTGTTACATAATACTTTAATCGAAATGGCGCCTGAAAAAGCAATTCATGTGGTGATGGCAGCCCACGGTTATCCCGGCACTGAAGGTGTAGCTGTTCGCAGTGGTGATGAAATTACGCTGCCGATAGAATTAAAATCTAAAATCTTTTTTGCCGGTGTTGATCGTAAAGACGGTCATTTATTAACGGCAGGCGGTCGCGTGTTAGGTTTAACTGCGTTAGCAAATACTTACGAAGAAGCTCGCGCTAAAGCTTATAGCGATGTTGCAAGAATTAAGTTCGACGGTGCTCAATACAGAACTGATATTGGAGCGCAACGTGGCTAAGATTGTTATTTTAGCCTCAGGAAGTGGATCAAACGCCGAAGCCATTATTCGCTATGCGCAAGCTCATAACACTTTTCAAGTGGTAGGGGTCATTAGTGATCGCTCTGAAGCTTTAGTTTTACAGCGCGCTAAAAATTTGGGTGTCGAGACCGAAACAGTTGTAAAAGCAAAAGAAGAAACTAAATCAAGTTTCGAACAGCGTTTACTACATACCATCAGAAAATATCAGCCTGACTGGATTGTGCTGGCCGGTTTTATGAAGTTGTTATCAAAAGATTTTTTAATAAATTTTTACGATGATAAACTTAAACAGTTTAAAGTCGTAAATATCCATCCTTCGTTGTTGCCGCTATTTCCCGGAAAAGAAGCTTACGAACAATCTTTTAAATCAGGAATGACCGAGTACGGCTGCACGATTCACTTTGTTGATGAAGGTATGGATACCGGAAAAATCATTTACCAAGAGCGTTTAAAGAAAAGAGAAGGCGAATCCTTTGAAGACTTTAAAGCGCGCGGCTTAGCCGCTGAAAATAGAATTTACTCCATTATTTTAGAAAAGTTATTTGTTGAATGCCCGGCTACGCCAAAGTTTGAATTTAAGCCATAGGAGACTGCGCTTTGAAAACGACTTACAGATTTGAAATTTACCCAAACCAACATCAACCCACCGAGATGAGTTTATCTGAAAACAAACTCACTGAATGGTTTACAAAATACTGCAACATAAAATTTGATAAGCTATTTAAAGCGAATTATTTTTTATTAGAATCAAATGAGCCAATTCCTGAAATCGATACTTACGCTAAAACGATTTTAACTGATTCAGTGACCGAAGTTTTATTTTCTTCTGAGTCGAAAAACATGGATATGATTTCTTACTTAGGAACACGTGGTTTTTCAAATCCTGTGTTGTGTGATATTAGTTTTAAACCTGGTGTAACTGATAACTCGGCTCATGCGGTGTTAGAAGCTTTTAAGCTTATTCCTGATCTTAAAAAATACGAATTAAATGTGGCCTCTGGCGAATGTTATTTCATGCAAAGTGCTGAAAACCTAACTGACGCTGATTTTGAAAAATTCACTTATGAAAAATTAGCGAATCAATTATTACAAAAAGTCACAATTCAGCGTAAAGACGCAATTCAGTCAAATTTGCGTATGCAAGCTCCGAAAATCATCGAAGTGCTTTCAACTTCGCATGAAGCTACGACCATTGACTTAAACAAAGACGAAGCCAGCTTATTAAAGTTAAATACAGACAACTGCTGGGCTTTAAGTTTAGAAGAAATTTATTTTGTTCGTGATTACTTTAAAACCCTGAACCGTAATCCCACAGATGTTGAAATGGAAGTGATCGCGCAAAGCTGGTCAGAACACTGTAAACATAAAATCTTTGCAAGTTATATCGAATACTCAGAAGGCGATCTTCCAAACCACATGAAAAAGCTTGGAAACTTTGAAGTTAAAAGTTTATTTAAAACTTTTATTCGCGGAGCGACTGAAAAAATTAAAACCGACCGTAATTTAAATTGGTTAGTTTCAATTTTTCACGACAACGCAGGAATTGTTCGTTTTGATAAAAATGTTGATGTATGTATTAAAGTTGAAACACACAACTCGCCATCAGCTCTTGATCCTTACGGCGGGGCGCTGACGGGTATTTTAGGTGTAAACCGCGATATCTTAGGTTGCGGCCAAGGGGCAAAGCCCATCGCAAATACCAATGTGTTTTGCTTAGCAGAAGATTCTTTCTTTAAAGAAAATAACATTAAGCTTCATTCTAAACTTAAAAATCCAGATCGTATCGCTGAAGGTGTTCACTTAGGTGTACAAGACGGGGGTAATAAGTCGGGTATTCCTACAGTAAATGGCGCTTTTGTTTACGATCATGATTTCGTAGGTAAACCACTCGTATTTTGCGGAACAGTTGGGGTATTGCCACAAACCGAACACCAACAATCAACGGCCGAAAAAAGACAAAAAGCCGGTGATTACATCGTGATGTCGGGTGGTAAAATCGGTAAAGACGGAATTCATGGTGCCACCTTTAGCTCGATGGAATTAAACGAAAATGCACCAGCTTCAGTCGTGCAAATCGGTGATCCGATCACGCAAAAACGTTTAGGTGATTTTTTAATTGAAGCTAGACAGAAAGATTTATTTTCAAGTGTAACAGATAACGGGGCAGGGGGCTTAAGTTCTTCAGTGGGCGAAATGGCCACCTACACAAACGGCGCCATCATTGAATTAGACAGAGCTCCGACAAAATACCCAGGGCTATCGCCATTTGAATTAATGGTGAGTGAATCACAAGAGCGTATGACGTTTGCCGTACCTAAAGAAAAGATTCATCAGTTCTTACAACTTTCAGAAAAACGTAACGTGTTATCTACGGTGATCGGGGAGTTTACAAACCAAGGGCAACTGCTAGTGCGCTATCAAGGTAAAACTGTAGCTGATTTAAATCTTCATTTTTTACATGAATCATTAAAACCGATGCAGTTAAAAGCGCATATTGATTCTGAAAGCGTTGAAGCTTCAAAAAAATCGCACTGGCTAAAAGGTAAAATTAAAGAGCCTGTAAAACCACAGTCTGCCAAAGAGCAATTGTTATCACTTTTAGCTTCACCAAATATCAGATCGCACGAACACTTAGTTCGCAGATACGATCATGAAGTTAAAGCCGCGACTTTAGTAAAACCATTTACCGGAACAAAAGAAGTTGGCCGTCACGCGCCAACTGATGCAGGTGTTATTTGGTTATACCCGCACGGGGGTGAACAAGATAATGCGATTTCTATATCGTGCGGAATTGCTCCTCAAGTCAGTGCTTATGACGCTTATGAAATGGCCGTTCACGCTTTAGATGAAGCCGTTAGAAACAGCGTCTGTGTGGGAGCTGATCCGTCTGAAATGGTGTTAGTTGATAATTACTGCTGGCCAGATCCTATCACATCTAAAAAAAATCCGAATGGGGCTTTTAAGCTTGCGCAATTAGTTCGTACATCAAAAGCGATTTATGATTTAAGTACTGACTACGGCATGCCTTTTGTGAGTGGTAAAGATTCAATGAAAAATGATTTCATCGCTGATGATGTAAAGATCTCGGTGCAACCGACTTTATTAGTGACAGCTATGGGGCGTGTGCGTTCGCTAAATCATATTACAACCAGCGAAGCTAAAGCTTCTGGTGATTTGGTTTACTTAATCGGTCCCGATCAATTAACTGATTTTAAAAAGCAATTAGAACTTTATAAATCATTACATAAAGCCATCACTTTAGGTTTTGTTAAAAGTGCGCACGATGTTTCAGAAGGTGGTCTAGCTATCGCTTTAACAGAAAAAATCATGGCCACGGCTTTAGGAATGGAAATTTCGACAACGCTTGACCTTTTTAAAGAAAGCGCGGGCCGCATTGTGGTTACAATTGAAAAGGCAAAACAAAAAGAGTTTGAAGCTTTATTTATGACAGATTTGGCATTCTTAGGAACCGTAACCGCGACAGCACAGTTAGAAATCAAAAATCAACTGATAGTCACAAATAGCGAAAGCTTAAACGCTTACCGTATTAAAGCAGAAGGAGCTATCTAATGAGTAAAAAAGTAAAAGCTCTTATTTTAACTGGCGATGGAATTAACTGCGAAAATGAAACAGCTTTAGCGTTCGCACAGTATGGCTGTGAAACTAAAATTATGCATGTGCAAGATTTAATCGATCAGCCAGGACAACTTAGTCATTATCAAATTTTAGCCTTGCCTGGTGGATTTTCTTTCGGTGATGAAATTGGTTCAGGCCAGATTTTAGCCTTAAAATTAAAATACTCATTAGGTGTAGCGCTGACTGAATTTATTAATCAGCGAAAACTAATCATTGGAATTTGCAATGGCTTTCAGGTGTTAGTGCGTTTGGGGCTACTGCCTAAACCATTTACCGAAAGACAAATGACATTAACTCACAATCGCCAAGGTCATTTTATTAATAAATGGGTAAGTCTAAAAGTTCCTGAGTCAAAATGTGTTTGGACTAAATCTTTACAAGGAAAAGAAATCCAGCTTCCGATCCGTCACGGAGAAGGAAAAATCACTTTTGCCGGTGATCAAGCCACGCAACATAATGCTTTTAAGTCGTTAGTGGCTAACGGACAAATTGCTTTATCTTACACAGAAGATGTGAATGGCAGTTACCAACAGATTGCAGGTGTAACTGATCCAACAGGATGTATTTTAGGTTTAATGCCCCATCCTGAGGCCGCAACTTCAAACTGGTTATTGCCAGATGGTACAGCCAAAAAATCAGAACAAGCTTTTGGAACTCAATTTTTTATGAACGCCGTTAAACACTGCGAGGAGATGTTATAAGTTATGAAACAAGAAAATCTAGGAATCAAAAGAGCCTTAATCAGCGTTTCAGATAAAACAGGTATTGATAAGATCGCTAAATTTTTATTCGAGTACAAAGTAGAACTTATCTCAACGGGTGGAACAAAAAAATACTTAGAAGATTTAGGTCTACCAGTAACAAGCGTTGAATCTTTAACTGGTAATCCAGAAGCTTTCGGCGGAAGAATGAAGTCGATCAGTTTTCAGATTTCTTCAGGGTTATTATTTCGCAGATACCATGAGCAAGATCAGAAAGAATCAAAAGACCTAAATATCAAACCGATTGATTTAGTCATTTGTAACTTATATCCCTTTGAAAAATACATGAATCAAAATTCACCAGAAGATGTGTTAATTGAAAACATCGATATCGGTGGGCCGTTAATGTTACGAGCGGCTGCGAAAAACTACGAATCAGTAACGGTTTTATCAGGCGCTAACGAGTATATGAGCTTTATGACTCACTTTATGGAAAATAGAGCGCACACAAGTTTTGAATTTCGCCGCAATCAAGCCATTAAAACGTTCGTTCGCGTAGCGGAATATGATCAAGCGATTGCACAAGAGTTAACTAAAAACTATATGCCAGATTTAAATCAAACTTTACGTTACGGTGAAAACCCTCACCAAAGCGCAAGTTTAATGATTAAAAACAACACTGATTCGCAAATCACTTTAGCGAAAGCGCAAATTATCCAAGGCAAAGAATTATCTTACAATAACTGGATGGATGCAGATAGCGCGTGGCGTGTGATGAGCGATATCACTCACGCATCACCAAGTAAGTTTGTAACAGCGGTGATTAAACACGCAAACCCTTGCGGCCTAGCAGCCACAACAGATAGTTTTGATTCTTTAATGCAAGCTTGGAACGGTGATAATATTTCGGCTTTCGGTGGAATCATCGCTTGTTCTTACAAGGTCGAAGCTAAGCACGCTGAGTTTTTAACTCAAAACTTTATCGAAGTTTTAATTGCTCCGGATTTTTCACCAGAAGCTTTAGAGTTGTTTACAAAAAAGAAAAACGTAAGACTTCTTAAAACGCCAATTCGTGAATACAAACAAAAAGAAACAATGATGCGTTCTATCTCTGGAGGCATTTTAATTCAGGACGAAGATGAAAGATCAGTAAAAGCTGAAGAAGCAAAGCTTGTGACCCAAAATGCGTTAACAGCAAATCACCAAGAGCTAGTCGATTTCGGAGTGCTTGCTTGTAAACACTTAAAATCAAACGGCATTGCTTTAGTAGCAAAAACTGATCTTGGATTTTCTTTAGTCGGTACAGGTATGGGTCAACCAAACAGACTTGATTCCTTACGTTTATTAGCTGTTCACCGAGCAAAAATGAAAAATATTCCGATGGATCAAGTCTTAATGATTTCAGATGCGTTTTTTCCATTTGCGGATTCAGTTGATGTTTGTAACGAAGTAGGCATTAAAGCCATCGTTCAGCCGGGCGGAAGTATTCGTGATAACGAAGTGATTGAGGCTTGTAACAAGTACGGTATCGCCATGGTAATGACGGGCGTAAGACATTTTCGTCACTAAAGCGCGGACGCGCAGGAGGCAACGCTAGACTATGGCTATTTCATACAAAGACAGTGGTGTAGATATTGATAAAGCTGATGTATTTGTGAATAAAATTTCACAAATGGTGAAGTCTACCTATAACCAAAGTGTGCAGAGCGGGGTAGGGGGCTTTTGTGCTCTTTACAAAATGGATCAAGAACGATTTTTAGCATCAAGCACTGATGGGGTAGGAACAAAGCTAAAACTTGCGATTGAGCTTGATAAGCATGATACAATCGGAATTGATTTAGTGGCGATGTGTGTGAATGATTTAATTTGCTCAGGCGCAAAGCCGTTATTCTTTTTAGATTATTTTGCCAGTTCAAAACTAGAACTTAAAACTTCAGAAAAAATCATTGAAGGAATTGTTGAAGGCTGTTTACAGTCAAAAATTGTTCTGATTGGTGGTGAAACCGCAGAAATGCCAGGCATGTACCAAGAAGGTGATTACGACTTAGCTGGCTTTTCAGTAGGTGAAGTGTTCACGCATAACTTAGTTGATGGCACAAAATTAAAATCAGGCGATACGTTAGTGGCGATTCAAAGTTCTGGTTTTCATTCGAACGGTTATTCATTAGTTAGAAAAATCATTACCGATGTAGCTAGTCAAAAACTAACAGCCACAGACTTAGAGCAACTTAAAAAAGATTGCCTTACGCCTACAAGAATTTACGTAAATAGCGTGTTATCGTTACTTACAAAATTTAAAGATAATATCAAAGGTCTAGCTAATATCACAGGTTCTGGATTTTTAAATATTCCACGCATGAATGAAAAGTTTGATTATGAAGTCACTCAAACAGCAAGCTTACCAGCTTTTATGCAAGCAGTGTGTGATATGAGTGGTTTAAGTGAATTAGAACTTCATAAAACATTTAATATGGGTGTGGGTTTTGTGATCGCTACTGATAAACCAGAAGCTATTATGCAAGCGCTGCACGAAAACGGTGAAAAATCATTTGTCTTAGGAAAAGTAAAACCAGGCTCTGGTAAAGTGTTTTTAAAAGGTGAAGAAATCGTTTAAAGATAAAGTTTAGTCACACGCTCTAGCGAGTTACCGTATTTAGAAAAAGATCCGCGCTCTAATTCAAAGACGCGGATTAAATCTAAATACCATAGTGGTACGCGACTTTCGCATTTAAGTTCTAGAATAGCTAAACTTTCACTACCTGTACCATCATCAAAGATAAGTGATGAGTCATAGCTCAACATTTCGCGATCATCAGGCCAAAGATTAAAAGTGTTTTCTTCTTTGCACTTTAGATCAACATCAAACGTAATACGCACATAATCTTCAACATTAGATAAAAAAGCCCGGCGACGGTACTGCGTTAAAACCTGTGGTTTTACATTATAGATCTGGGCGTAACTTAAAAATTTATCTAAATTCTTTTTAGAACTCATATCGATATCTTCAGGGCTATAGGTGCCTTCTAAGATAGATTGAATATCGGCGGTTTTAACTTTAGCGCGGCTTTTTTTTACAAAATCAGCCGTCTTTTCTTTCACTTCAAAAAAATACGGCGGTTTGGGATCATCACCGTATGAACGAATACGCATATTAAAACGTTTTGGATTTACACCGTCGCTGTTATGGTAAAACGTATGCACTGGAGAATCTAAATACAACGAATTAATGGTATAAAACGTATCTGGCGAAATCTGCGAATAGTAATCCATATCACAGTAGGCTTTTACGTACTCAGAAATCGGATCAACAAGGCGGTACGGGATCAGATATTTGATCTCGTAGCGTTCAAAGAATAGGGGCGATACGCCAGCCTGATTATCTGACATACTTTCTAAGCTCAACTAAAGTTAACGGACGTTCGGATTCGTACATCAAAGTTAAGATCTTTTCTAAGATCGAAGTTTTTAACGAAATAAGTTTAGCATTTTTCTCAAACTTATTTTTCATTAAGCTTTGAATCGTTTGTAGATCAATCACGTTATAGATGTTTTTCTTATTACCTAAGAATTTATCTTCTTTAAAGCTCGACTTCTGAAGAGATAACATCAGTTCAATATCGCTTTTTAAAGTCTCTTTAATATGTTTAAGTTCGTTCGTACGTGTTTGTGTATTCGTGCGCTCGGTTAAGAGTTTTCTTTGTAAGTTATAACGGTCTGAATAATAAAGTGTTTTAAATTCACGTAAGAAATTAAGATTAAATACAGCTTTTATACCGTAATTACCTTTATCGTTATCTTTCTCAAAATCTTTTTCGTAAATCACTTCAAAACCGTCAAAGATGGCGGTGTCTTCTACACGTTCAAATTCATACTGCGCCATCGCAAGTTTTGAATATAAATCGTAGGCTTTGGCTGACTGAGAATCTAGGTAGTTTGTGCTAAATGAATCGACTAGCTGGTGAATGTTTTTAACATTTAACTGTGCTTCATCCGGAATTTGTTCCCACGATAACCGCATTTGTGAAAGAAGTGGTACTAATTCGTTTTTTTGCTCATTTAATTCAAGACCTAGAAGTTGTTTTTCTTCGTCTTGAGCGATGATTTTCATAACTGTACTGACATCAGTATCAGAGTTTTCATAAGTCGCAGTTAAAGTGTCGCGAAACTTGCTCATCCATTTATTGTATTCGCTGTATTGCTTTTGTTTTTGCTTAATATCTAAAGCCTGGATGTAATTACGTACGTTATTAAGATCAACTTCAGAATTGATAAACTGATTGTTAATCGATTTAAAACGTTGGTCGATATCACGCACTTTGCCCCAGCGCTTATATTCTTCAACGCCGTAAAGCTTAAACTTTAAAGCGTATTCGTACTGCTGGCCTTCAAGATCTTTATTAGCCACGCTTAACTGAGCGTCTTTAAACGGAGATTGAAAGGCGAAAGCCTTAAACCCCACAAATGCTAAAATTAGAAAAAATAAATTACTGCGCTTCATTGATAAAATAATAAGGTTCGCTTTTGCCTTCATCGAAAACACCTAAGATTTCGTTGTTTTGACCAATAGCCACGCCTTCAAGTTGGTTCACCGGAAACGTTTTTAAAAGTCTTAAATGTTCGTTATCTAGTGACGTTGTTTTCCATAAAGCTGAACAGTTCGCTTTTTTGCAAGTTGTAGATAGGTAGTATGTTCCATTGACATAAACCAGGTCGCTTAAACCCATTTTGTTTTTTTCATCAAACTCGGTTTTGCCTGTGAAGTTAAGTTTAGCTGCCACTGAAACCTGCGAAGCGTGAAAGTACTTGTTTGTAAAGATATAGTCTTTATTAGCCAGACGTAAGATATAGCTTTCATCAGACGTATTATGGGGTGATTTTAAGGCGATTAAAATATCATTACCCACAAGAGTCATGCCTTCAATATCAAGATCACCGTTTTTAACGGTGCCGGCTTGAATCGTTAAACCTAAAGTATTTAGTTCTGCATCTTTTGATTTAGCCAAAGCATCCATTAATAACGGGCGTAACTGAAAGTATGATACAGCCGTTAATTCTAAACCTTCACGTTTTACTTTAACGATTAAGCTTCTGTTGTTTTTAACATCACCGCTTGAGTTACGTGATTGTGAAGATAAAAGATAAATAAACTGGCCATCTTGCGTGATGGATTCAATATCCATAATTTCAGGAAGACCAGAAATTTTTAACGGCGCACTGTCAATACTGCCATCGCGGTTCATTAAAAATAAAAGTGGTGAATGAGTGTCATCAGTGTCATCGCTGATCACAAGATACTTGTTTAAATCAGCTAACCAGATAGCTCCTGAGGGTTCAAACTTAGTTAATTCATAAACTGAAGTTGGAATATCCATTTTCTTTAAAGAAAACTGGTTTGAAACTTCAAAGTGAGAAAGCTCATTTTTAGAAGCTTTCGCCATAGCCATAAAACTTAACATCGGTTTTGACGGGTCAACGACAACTTTCTCACCAATTAAGAACTGGTTATTTTCACTTAACTCTAAAGTGATTTCACGTCCATAAGCCACTAACGTTTGATATTTTAATAAACGTGTCGGCATTTCGACAGTTCTGCGACCAATACTTTTAATCACCGCCGTTGAAGCAACGCCTGCGCGAGTCGCTGAACGAACTTTGACCTGTTGGCCTTCAGTTAAAGCGACATCTAAACTTTCGTTAATAAAGCCAGTTACGAAAGTCGGTGAGTTGTTTGATAAAGTCATGATCGTTGAAAAGCCATTTACTTTTTCACCGGTTTTAAAGTTGATTTGGCCAACTACGCCATCGGCTGGTGAAAACACATAGAGGCTTCTTTTTTTCTTTTCTAAGTAGTCTTTTTCTTTAACGAGATCATTATATTCAGACTGTAACGGATTTGTAAATTCACCGGCATTTTTAGCCGCAGCTTTTGAAGATTTAGGAATAATACGCGCAAACTGCTTACGTAAATTAATCTCTGATTGTAGACGGTTCATGTTAAAATCAACTTCGCGGATTTTTGTGTTTAACTCGGATTGATCAAGTTCTAATAATAAATCGCCTTTACGAACGTTTTGCCCTTGGATGACGTGAACACGTTTTACTTCAACCGGATATTCGAAGTTAATTTGTAATTCTTTAGAATCGGCAATTCCTAAAAACCCGATACGCTCAACACGGATTGAATTGTACAGTAAAGCGCAGATCACGATAGCGGCCGCAATCGAAGTCCAGATTAAATTATGGTTTTTATCTTTAACTTGTTTCATCTTTATATCCTTATAAGTCGACGACAGTTTCTTGCATCATCACATTCACAGCTTTGGCAGAAGAAAGTTTTTGAACCTGAACCACAAGGTCGTGTGATGTTTTGCCGTCTTTAAATTTAATTTGGTAAGTGTAATCCACGCGGTCACCTTGAGCGACTTCGCGAACATTGAGTAAGTAAAAATGTTTACAGTATTCGGTCAAGATTTTCTCTAACTCGCGGACATCTTGCCCCGATTTATCCAAGTTTAAACGTAGTAAACCATCAAAGTAAGTTTCATTAGCAAAAGGTGTTTTATGTAAAATCACCGCCACCACAGCAAACGCAATCGTTCCAAAGACTGCAATAATGTACGAGTGAGCGCCTGCCGCCAGACCAAGTGCTAGCGAGGCGAAGATAAAAAACATATCACGTGGGTCTTTAATGTTTGTTCTAAAACGAAGTAACGAAACAGCCCCCATCATACCGATACCACGGGCCACGTTATCGCCGATAGCCTGCATGGCAATCGCTGTTACGATCGGGCTTAAAATAAGAGAGTGAATAAAGTTACGTGAATACGAAAGGCCACGAAATGTTTTAATGTAGGTAAAGGCGATCATACAGCCCATAACAAACGATAAGCAGAAGGCAAATAGAATAGAAAATTCGCTTAAATGGGTTGTGGTCGAATTTAAAACGCCGAAATCAAACATGGATAAGCCTCAAAAGTACGTTAGTTTTTCGTTATTTTTTCGTAGGCTTTAAGTTTTCTCAAATTTAGGGGGTTCTATAAATGAAAATATGCTTATAGAGAATTCATTTCATGGAGCGTACAAAAATTGGACGCTCTTTCGTTGGCCCTATAACTCTAAACAAAGCTTCTTAACCGCATCCAGAGAGCATTCCCAGTCTTTAGAGCTTACGGGATTTCCTTCGGAATCTAGATAGGTTACGGTCCCTGACTGGGTTTGGAGGTCTCCTTGGGGTTTAAAAGCAAAGCGAATGTCCTGGCCAAAGCCGTTCTTTGCAGAAATTTGAAGAGTCGTGGTTTTACGGTCACAAGAAATCTGGGTAATGTCGTTTCCCATAGGGCGAATGCCATAGGGGATATGTTGGTCCATAATGAGGGTCTGCCCTTTAAGGTCTACCGAAAGGTTTAAGTAGGTTTGAAAAATATCGAACGAATACCACAGGCGACACAGGCGCTCAGCGCTTAATTGGGCTGCTGAAATTTGAGTGATAGCAAATAAAGATAAAAATAGAATGAGTTTTTTCACAAAAGATCCTTTAAAGATTTTTTGTGAACCTAGTGCAAATTCTATTCTCTTAAAAAAGCGTGTGATTTGGGGCTAAATTTCCCTTTAGCCCAAACTTCTAACGGTTACGTTCTCTGTGATTTTCGTGTTTTCCGTGATGATTACCGCCGCCACCTTGGTGACCGTGGCCTTGGCGTGATTCTGAAGCGATTGTTTCGCGAACCACAACGACTTTAATTTGTCCTGGGTACTGCATTTCTTCTTCAATGGTTTTTGCGATCTTTTCAGCGATCTGTAAAGCGCCTAAATCATCCACCTGACGAGAGTTCACTAAGACGCGGCACTCACGTCCACCATTTAATACAAACACGTCTGTAACGCCTTGAAAGCGTTTCGAGATCTCTTGAAGACCCGTTACTTTTTGCGTGTATGTTTCCATCGTTGAACGGCGCGCTCCCGGGCGACCGCCTGAAATCGCATCGGCTGCAATCACTAAGAAATCCATATCAGCTTCAGGTTGTACGTCATAGTGATGGGCGCGAACGGCGTGAACCACTTCAGGATCTTCGCCACGGGCTTCGATGAAATCCGCACCGATGACAGCATGTGACCCGTCAAATTGGTGATCTAAGGCTTTACCTAAATCGTGCAGTAAACCTGCGCGTTTTGATTTTTTAATATCAGCTTTAATTTCAGCCGCAAGAAGTGAAGCAAACCAACCCACTTCGGCACAGTGAAAGTACTGATTTTGGGTGTACGAATAACGGTAACGAAGCGAACCCATAACTTGGCGAACTTCAGGGTGAAGGTTCTGCATACCTAGTTCTTTAGCCTGAAGATCTCCATCTTTTTTGATTTGTTTTAAGAGTTCATTTTTTAAATTTTCACCGGTCTTACGAATATGTTCAGGTGTTGTTGGTTTGTTATGTTTTTCAATGTCTTTAAACATTTTCTCAAACAAACGACGTGTTAATTCACGACGAACCGGATCGTAACCAATCACTTGAATATTTAACATTCTTTCTGGATCTGGTTTTTCATCGATAAAAATATCACAGCCCGTAACTTCTTCAACGGCAGCTACATTGTCTTTTAGGTTTTGACAGAAAAGAGCACGCACTCTCTCATCGGGAAAGTAGCTAGAAGCGATATTTCTTTCAGTGCTCATTTCTTTTGTAAAGCGGTCAATGCATAAACCCAAAATGCGCTTAGCTTTAGCTTCGCCAAACTCTTTATGTTCTTCTTCAGCAAAGTTAATGTAATTTTCAAAATCCTGATTGGCTTCAGTGATTAACTGAGTCGTGATATCGCGAATAACATCAGTTTCTTTAAGCTGAGTTTTATTTTGCAGCTGAGTTTGGTAGTTCTGTTTAAGCTGATTTAATTTATCAACAAAGACCTGAAATGATTTTTGCTGGTCTGTTAAACGCATTGAAAGGTCACGAAGCTCTGTTTCTAGTTTAAATAAACCGGCACGATTGGCTTTATCAGTTTCTTCGTGAGTTTTTTTACGTTCGGCGATTTGCTGTTCTAAATCAGAACAACGGCCTTCCATAAGTAAGTGCGCTTCTTCAACTTTTCCCCAGGCTGTTAATTCAATTTCTTGAATCACTTCGTTACGTTCATCTTCTTCAAGTTGAAACTGGTCCTGCGCTTCTTTAACGATGTCAGCAGCTTCTTCTTTGGCTTCTTTCAAAACCATACGTTGAACAGTGCGGGAAATAGCAAAAATAACTCCGCCACCGCAAACTAACCCGATAATAAAATTTAAAACGACATCTAAACTCATACTAAATTTGTCCCTGAACTTCAGCCTCTACCATCGCTTCGTGATCGGTGGCTGTAGGCTGATCTAAATATTTTAATTTCTGTAAAATCAATAATGTGAATAAACCAACACCGATGGCCATGTAACCAACGGATGGGTAATTTAATAAACGTCCATCTTTCGGATCAATTGTAACAATTAACCCGGCGATATAAGCGCCTGCAGCCATAGCTAAAGACTGAAGACAGCTTAATAAGCTCATAAATGTTCCGCGCTGCTGCGATGATACGGCGGCAGAGACTAAAGCCTGCGCGGGAATCATACGTGAGCCCGCCGAAATAAAAAATAATCCCGCATACAACAAGATTAACCAAAGGCCATCGCGCCCTTGGTGGGTAATCAGAAGAATTGGCACAATTGAAAACATGATTGAATAAAAATAAATCTTAGCTTTTCCGTAACGATCAGACATGCGTCCTACGACCGGTGCGCTAAAGAACGAACAAATTCCGCCGATCAAGTAGATCCAGGTTAATTGTTGTTCGCTAAGACCTGCGTTTACAACCTGTGATGTCGCGATAAACGGAATAATACTAAAATGCGAGAACATCACAAAAAACATAAAAACTAAAGAAACACGTTGAACCGGTGACTGAAGAACAGAAACAACCGGTTGCCAGAAAGTGGTGCGAGGCACGTGCTGCATAGGCTTTTCGGTTAAGTGCTGATTAATGCTTGGCACGTAACGATAAATGCCCACTAAAATAACCAGGCATAATAACGCTAAGAAAATAAATGGCGCATACCACACAAGTGATTGCGATAAGAAAATTGAAAACGGTACACCCATGATTGAAGCGGCAGAAAACGCTGTGGCCAAAAATCCCATGGCCATACCACGGCGTTTGTAATCAATTAAGTCTGAAGTGATCGAAAGAATAATTGAATTCATAACGCCGCCGAAAAAGCCGGCCATCGCGCGCGCAATCAGCAGGGTGTGGTAATCACGGGCAAGGCCGCAAAAAATCGTCGCTAAAGTAAAACCCGTAAATAACCACAGTAAACTTTTTTTGCGGTCAAAACGATCCATGTAAAACGAAGCTAAAAATCCAGATAAGCCTGCAAAGAATGTATAACTTGAAACTAAGAGACTGAACTGCTGTGTTTCGATGTTAAATAAACGCATCAATTGAGTTCCCATCGGCATGATAATCATGAAATCCACGATGTGATTAAATTGAACAAAAGCTAAGACAGTTAATATTTTTTTCTCTAACGACGTAAACACAATCTGTAAATTCTAGCTTTTACAGATACACACTTGAAGGTTTTCTTTTGTGAACGTCCTGCGTTATGTGGTACAAAATCAGAATGTGGTTAAAAATATTATCAACAGCAAAAAAAGCAGTAATTAGTTTCGTTCTTTTCTTCTTCTTGTTCTGGGTGTTTATCTGGAATTTCTCTTTTGTTTTTAAATCAAAAGTTGTCGGCGAAGTGCAAAAAATTGAGCATGTTTCACCTCAGGCTGTGATCACCAATAATCAACCTTTTAATCCTCAGGTTTTTTCTTTTTCTGTGGCCATTAAAGACCTTCGCACCAATGAAATTCATATGGCCTCAAGCGAAGACCGCAAATGGGGTGCTGTTCAAGCTGGCAATTGTGTTGTCGCTGCGTTTTTTCCGTACCCACCTTGGCAGTTATCAAAAGGTATGACTGATAAAAATGCCCGTTTATTGCAAAACTTCACCAACTGCGCAGATGTGCCTAAAGATGAAGGTTTCTTCAACTGGTTAAAGTTTTTCTTCTTGTTATAGTTTAAAATTAAAATGCATCGATTCTAGCACTAAGGACGACCGAGTAGGTCGGCCCTTTAGAATAAGGTCAACCGCAGGTTGATCAAATAAAGAAGCGCATTATCTAAAAATTGAAGTAACGATGGCTTGCGCGCGAAGCTGATATCCCGGATTTGAACGAGATTGTGTCATGCGCTGGTGGATCATGTATGTAAGCGTTAACGCCATAAACACGATAAACCAATTTCTCATTTGCATATAGTGAAGCATGACATTCCCTTTTAAGACTTTTTCTCGTCTAAGTAGAGTTTAAAATAATCCCAACCGCTGATGAGGCTTAATAAAACACTGAACCAAAGAAGTCCATATCCGATTGTCTGGTTAGGGAAGTAAGGATGTATTTCATTCACCATCATGAAAGGAACGGCTATCATTTGTAAGGCCGCCTTCCATTTGCCCGTAGTTTGAGCAGGGATAACTAAACCATCAGCTGAAGCGGCAGCTCTAATTCCACCCACTAATGTGTCGCGGGTTAAGAATAAAATCACCATCCATGGGTCGACTAGGCCTTGCTTAAGTAAGATCACTAAAATCGCCATCACTAAAATTTTATCAGCCACAGGGTCTAAGAATTTACCAAGATTAGTGACTGCGTTGTATTTGCGGGCGAAGTAGCCATCGTAGTAGTCAGTGATTGAAGCTGCGTAAAAAAGAACTACGGCGATCCAGTCAAAATACAAGTGAGGGTAGTTATCACTGTAGAGTAATAAAACAGCCACCGGAATCGTAGCAAAGATGCGGGCCACCGTAAGTATGAGAGGAAGTTTCTTCATCGCTTTGATCTTGAGTGAGCAGGGCCCCTTATGTCAAGATATGTCGATGTTCACTTTTTCGCGAATTATTCACGTTTATGAGACGGATTTAATGGGTATTGTTCACCATTCTAATTACCTGCGCATTTTAGAAGAGGCCAGGGTTGAATGGTGCCGAAAGTTTGTTGCCCATGTGCCGAGCGATTTTGATTTTGAACATCAAAATATCTTTGATTTAACAGTTGTCGAAACGCGGGTGAAGCATAAAGCCCCAATTAAGTATTCAGACAATATGCGTGTTGAAATGCAGGCACAAATTGACGGCATCATATTGCGATTTCAATACAAAGTTTTAAATGACACAAACATTTGTGCCATTGCTGAAACAACCCACTGTAGTGTAAATGAAAAGTTAAAACCAAAGCGTCTGGCACCCAAATATATCGACGCAGTCAAAAAGGATACCCCATGGACAGAAACCTGGCTTTAGAATTTGTACGTATTACCGAAGCAGCCGCCATTGCCTCAGCTAAATGGATTGGCTCTGGCCAAGAAAAAGCTGCTGACCAAGCGGCAGTTGATGCCATGAGAAGAGCTTTTGATTCTGTTCGTATGGACGGAACTGTTGTGATCGGTGAAGGTGAGCGTGATGAAGCTCCGATGTTATATATCGGCGAAAAAGTCGGTAATAAAACTGACGATGCTCCAGCTATTGATATCGCTTTAGATCCTTTAGAAGGAACAACAATCTGTGCCACTGGTGGAGTGGGTTCAATCTCTGTTATGGCCATGGCTGAACGTGGTGGCTTCTTACATGCTCCAGATACTTACATGGATAAAATCGCTGTTGGCCCAGCGGCAAAAGGCTGTATCGACATCGATAAATCAGCGACTGAAAATTTAAATCGTATTTCTGAAGCGTTAAAAAAACCGGTGAATGAAATCACAGCGGTTATTTTACAACGCCCTCGTCATGAAGCTTTAATTGCTGAAGTTAGAAAAGCTGGCGCACGTATTCATTTAATTGGTGATGGTGATGTATCAGCCGCTGTTGCAGCTGCTTGGCCAGATTCAGGTATTGACGTATTATTTGGTATCGGTGGAGCTCCAGAAGGTGTTATTTCAGCAGCCGCTATGCGCTGTTTAGGTGGCGACTTTCAAGGCCGCCTGAAATTCAGAAACGAAGAAGAAAAAGAACGCGCTTTAAGAATGGGCGTAAAAGACTTAAATAAAAAATACACGTTAAATGAACTAGCTTCTGGCAATGTGATGTTCTGTGCAACAGGTGTTACTGATGGTCCTTTATTAAAGGGTGTTAAAGTTTACCCAGGTCGTAAAGCCCGTACACATTCAGTGGTTATGCGTTCACAAACTGGCACAATCAGAAACGTAGAAACGTATCACGATTTTTCGATCAAACCTCAGGTGTAATCTTTAATGGAATTGATCTGTTTTAAATGCCAAAAAGCAAACAATGTCGATGCTAAAGTCGGCTACCGCGAAGAGTGTTTACACTGTCGCCAGGATTTGCACGTTTGCAAAAACTGTCAGTTCTATGATCCTAAAGCTTACAATGAATGTCGTGAACCGTCGGCTGATGTAGTACGCGATAAAGAAAAGTTTAACTTCTGTGATTTTTTTCAACCGTCTGGAAAAGGTCCTGCGGTGGATGAAAAAGCAAAATTAAAAGCGGCGGCAGAAGCATTATTTAAAAAAAGTTAACTAAGTTAACTAAGTTAATTAAGTTTAATAAAACAAAGACGACCGAGAGGTCGGCTCTTTAGAATAAGGTCACCTGGAAGGTGATCAAAAGGAGAACGAAGTGGCAACAGCACAGACATCGGAAGTTTTCAATTGTACTCCGGAAGAATTTTTCAAAATCGTTTCAGACTTTGAAAAATACCCAGAATTTTTACCTGAAGTAAAATCAGTAAAAATCACTAAAAACGACGGTCATGTTAAAGAAATGGAATACAACGTTTCTTTAGTAAAAACTTTTAAATACAAACTTCAATCGACAGAAACAGCGCCTTCAAAAGTTGATTTTCACTTTATCGGCGGCGATGTTTTTAAAACGATGAAAGGTTCTTGGCAAATTGCCCCAGAAGGGGCTGACAAATGTAAGGTCAACTACTCGGTTGAGGCCACTTTTGGGATGTTAGTTCCGGGTCCGATGGCTAACACGCTGGTCAGTGTGAATTTGCCAATTATGATCAATAATTTCAAAAAACGAATCAAAACAGTTTACGGGAAATAGCAGTGAGTAACGGAGATAACGACAAAAAAGATCCTAAGATCACCGATGCCATTAAGAAAATCTTAACGGCGGGGTCTCCCACTGATATTTCTAAAGAACTTTTAACGACAGTTGTTGGCCAGGTTTTAAAAACCAAAGACGATATCACGTTAAAAGCCACTAACGAAATGATCGCTTTGATTCAGAAAATTGATTTCGTTAAAGAATTTTCGAAATTTGCTGAAAATCACAAATTTAAAGTGACCGCAGAAATCGAAATTTTAAAGAAAGACGATTCTAAAACTTAGGAGTTAATCCTATGGCTACATTTAAAACTTATAATCCCGCTACGGGAAAATTTTTGCACGAGTATCCGTTTGCAACAGCAACGGATGTCTCTCGCGCTTTAGAAAACCTGCATATCGGTTTTCAGCGCTGGAGCACGTTATCGTTTGCTGAAAGGCAAAAGGTCTTGCGTCCGGCTGTGGGGTTATTTAACCAAGCAAAAGACGAATTAGCAAAAATGATCACTGAAGAGATGGGTAAACCCTACGCTCAAAGTTTATCTGAAATTGATAAATCACTTCAGTCATTAGAGTACATGTGCACGGCCCCGTGCCCTGAACTTGATGTAAAACCTGTAAAAACTTTCTCTGATTCAGAAAAAGTCAGTCATCAGATCTATCATAAACCAAAAGGGGTGATTTTAGGTGTGATGCCGTGGAATTTTCCGTTTTGGCAATCGGTGCGCATGATTTTTCCGGCACTTTTAGCGGGAAATACAGTTTTATTAAAACACTCTGAAAATACACCTTCGACAGGAAATTTAATTAAAAGAATTCTTTCGCAAGTTGAAGTAAAAAATATTTTTGATCATTTGATTTTTGAACACAGTTTAACTGAATCAATCATCGCCGATAACCGCGTTGGTGGAGTCAGTCTTACAGGGTCAGTTAAAGCCGGGTATTTACTTTCAGAATACGCCGGTAAATATATGAAGCGTGGGGTGTTTGAATTAGGTGGTAGCGATGCACACTTAGTTCTTAACGACGCCAATATTGAAAAAACAGCGTTCAACATTACTAAAAGCCGCCTGCAAAACACCGGGCAAAGCTGTATTGCAGCTAAGCGGGTCGTTGTTGATCAAAAGGTTTCAAAAGCCTTAATAGATCAATTGATTATCAATTTTGATAAATATACCTGGGGTGATGTTTTAGATAAAAACACAACCTTAGGGCCTTTGGCTTCAGTCAGATTTAAACCAGAAGATGAAGCACGCTTAGCTTTTGCAAAAAACTTCTGTGAAGTTGTTTACGAACGAAGTCCTGATGAAAACCTTGTTAAGTCTTTAAGCGTAGAACCTTCACGCCAGGCCTTTGTGCCTATTCGTATTTTAAAAGTCAGAAAATTAACCGACGAGTTTTTAAAATATTTAAAAACCACTGAATTTTTCTCGCCAACGTTATTAGTGTTTGAAGTAGCCAACCTTGAAGAAGGGTTAAAGCTGGTTAATCACACGAATTTCGGTCTTGGGGGCTCGGTGTATTCAGAAAGTATTCAGCACGCTCAAGAGGTGGCTTTACGTTTTGAATCAGGCTTTGTGGCCATTAACGATGCGGTCGCATCAAATGCGATGCTTCCTTTTGGGGGAGTTAAATCTTCGGGAATCGGCCGTGAGCTTGGAGCCCACGGATTTACTGAATTTACCGATATTCAAGTTGTCAGCACGACTAGATTTACATAAAAGTGATCTATGTCGTGGAACGATTTTGAACATTCAATCTGGAAGCAGCTTAAAAAACATGGTTTAGAGACTCGTGAATCTTTTATTTTAGCTGTTTCTGGCGGGCTTGATTCAATGGTCCTGCTTCATGCGCTAAAAAAACTAAAACCTAAAGCTCAATTGATTGTGGCCCACTTTCATCATGGTGATAGCGATAATAAAGAAATTCAGACTTACCGCGACCAGGCTTTACAAATGGTTAAAGCTACAGCTGATGCTTTAAATTTAGCTTTTTACTCTGGAAAATCCCTTGAAAAGCTCACTCGCGAAGACGAATTTAGGCAACAACGTTTAAAGTTTTTTTCGCAAATTAAAGGTGATTTTTCTGAAGGTATTTTAACAACCGCTCACCATAAAGATGATCTTTTAGAAACTTGGTTACTTAAAATGATTCGTGGTACAGGGCCTGAAAGTTTAGAAAATTTTAAATTCTGGAATGGTCAGACTTTACGCCCCCTTTTAACTTTTACTAAAGCAGAACTTATTGATTACGCCAAAGCAGAAGGGCTTACTTGGTTAGAAGATCCGACAAATCAGCAAAACGACTATCTGCGCAATTGGCTTCGTAATGAGTGGCTGCAAAGTTTGGCGAATAAAGTTCCCGGATCACTTGGAAATCTGACCAACTCGCTTCAGCGCCTGGTGGATGAAATTCAAAAAGATGATGAGGCGATTGCTATTACCTATGAGCCCTTAAAAAATAATTCCAAGACTAAAGCCTACTTTGATCGCACAGAATTTCTGCAATTGAGTCACTCAGATCAGTTTAAAACGCTTGCGACGGCTTTAAAGGGCATCGGGCAACGCGAATTTTCTCAGGGTCAACTAGAAGAAATCATTAAGCGCCTCGACAAAAATCAAAAAGACATCATATTTTCTGTAGCAGGTGTTAATTGGTTTATTAACGCGCAGCAAGTTATGCTACAATTAGAGTAAGCAGACTTCACAAAAAGGATTTTAGAGATGAAGACGAATCAAAAAACACTGGCCTTATGGTTTTTTATTTTAATTATGTCGATTTTTGTTTTCCAGGCTTGGGAAATTAAACGTCAAAAAACAATTGTAGATTTTGATTATCCAAAATTTTTAAAAGCAGTTGAATTAAAAGAAGTTAAAGATGACTCAATTATTTTCATGCCGGATGCAAAAGTCATTCGCGGTGAAATTAAGCCAGAATTTGAAAAACGTTACTCTGGTCACAGATTTGAATTTTCTGGTGATACAGATAAAGCCTACGAAGAAATTAAAAAATTCGGCTACATTCCGAAATACGAAAACGCTCAATCTGAAAGTTTTCTGTCTTCGTTTTTTATTAACTGGTTACCGTTACTACTTATCGTAGGTATGTTCATTTTCATTATGCGCCAAATTCAAGCGGGTGGCGGTAAAGCCATGTCGTTTGGTAAATCACGTGCGCGCTTAGTTGAAAACAAAAACCGCGTAACATTTAAAGATGTGGCCGGTGTTGATGAAGCTAAAGATGATTTGCAAGAAATCGTTCACTTCTTAAAAGACCCAAAAAAATTCACTAAACTGGGTGGTCGTATTCCAAAAGGGGTTTTATTAGTAGGTCCTCCGGGAACTGGTAAAACTTTATTAGCTCGTGCTGTCGCTGGTGAAGCCGGTGCACCGTTTTTTACAATCTCTGGTTCTGACTTCGTAGAAATGTTTGTGGGCGTGGGTGCAAGCCGCGTTCGTGATTTATTTGAACAAGGTAAGAAAAACGCTCCTTGCTTAATCTTCATCGATGAGATCGATGCCGTAGGTCGCCACCGTGGCGCCGGTATGGGTGGTGGTCACGATGAGCGTGAACAAACTCTAAATCAATTATTAGTTGAGATGGATGGTTTTGAGTCGACTGAAGGAGTCATCCTTATTGCTGCGACAAATAGACCAGACGTTTTAGATCCAGCATTACTTCGCCCAGGTCGTTTTGATAGACGCGTGGTTGTGGGTAAACCAGATCTTAAAGGCCGTGAGCAAATCTTATCTGTTCACATGAAAAAAACGCCATTAGGCCCTGATGTTGATGCTTCTAAAATTGCCCGTGGTACTCCAGGATTTTCTGGTGCTGATTTAGAAAACTTAGTGAATGAAGCAGCTTTAGTGGCGGCTCGTTCTGATAAAAAATACCTTGAGATGGAAGATTTCGAAAAAGCGAAAGATAAAGTCATCATGGGTGCTGAACGTAAATCTATGGTTATTTCTGAAGAAGACCGTAAGAATACAGCCTACCATGAAGCAGGTCATACTCTTGTGGGTATTATGCTTCCAGGTTTAGATCCTATTCATAAAGTAACGATTATCCCTCGTGGTATGGCCTTAGGACTTACGCAAACGTTACCAGAAAAAGATGCAGTTTCATTCTCGAAACGCCAAGCTGAAAACTGGATCGCTTTTGCGTTCGGTGGTCGTGCCGCTGAAGAATTAATTTTTACTGACTATACAACGGGTGCTGCGAACGATATCGAACGTGCAACGGGTATGGCTCGTAAAATGGTGACTGAGTGGGGTATGTCTCCATTAGGTCCGATTGGTTTTGAAAAAAATGATGGCCCGGTGTTTTTAGGAATGGGTCACGGAAATAATCAGAAACATTACTCTGAAGCGAAAGCGCAAGAGATCGATGCTGAGATTTCTAAAATCATTAATACAGGTTATGCTACAGCGGTTAAGATTTTAAAAGATCACCGCGAGGCTTTAGAGAAAATCACTCAAGCTTTATTAGAGTTTGAAACGATTGATGGTACTGAAGTCGATATGCTTGTTAAAGGGGCTGCAGTTTCTGAAATTCACAAAGTGCGCGCTAATAAAAAGGAATCTAACTCATCGTCATCTGGTGGCGGTAATCAAGGTATGATTATTGATCCAGATAACACAACACCGATTCCTACTGGCAAAAAACCAGTACCTGTATCGTAAAGCCAGACTGAATGACATATTTTCAAACATTCTGGGAAAACTTAGTCTTTATTAGTTCACATTTAAGACTGCAGGACGTCTTTGACATCCTGCTTGTCTGGTTAGTTATTTACCGCGTGTTGATGATTATTCGTCGTACGGGCACGGTTCAGATTCTTTCTGGATTAGGTATTTTAGCGACCACTTACATCATGACAATTTGGTTTGAGCTATTCACGATGAATTGGCTTTTAGATAAGTTCTTCTCGAATTTATTTGTTATCATCGTGGTGTTATTCCAGGCCGAAATTCGCAGAGCTTTAGCGCAAATCGGAAGTCATCCGTTATTTTCAGATGTATCAGCGGTGATGGAAACTCACATGGTTGAAGAAATTGCTAAAGGCGTGATTACCGCAGCTGAAAAGGGTTACGGGGCGTTATTGGTGATCGAAAAAGATATCATGGTTGATTATCATATCGAAGTCGGAACAGAAATGGATTCGCGTGTATCTGCTGAATTAATTCTGTCGATTTTTCATCCGCAAGCGCCGATGCATGACGGAGCCGTATTAATTCGCTCTGGTAAAATCGCCTATGCGGGATGTTTTTTACCTTTAAGTAAAAACCCGGCTTTAGATAAAAACTTAGGAACTCGCCACAGAGCTGCTATCGGCTTAACAGAAGAAACTGATGCGTTAGTTTTAGTTGTTTCTGAAGAAACAAAATCGATCAGTATCGTAACAAGTGGTCATATGCGACCAAATGTTGAACTTATTGATGTTCGTAAAGCTCTTTATGATGCTTTTGGTTTAAAATACAAAGTTCTTCACCACGAGAGTGCAACATGAAGCCGCAAATCGACAGAGCTCAAGTTCTTAAGTCATTTTTCTTAGATAATTTAAGCTACAAGGTTGTTTCGCTTTTTGTCGCTTTAATCCTTTGGATTTCAATCTTAGGCCGCCGTGATTTTGTAACCACTAAAGAGATGGATGTGCAGCTAGTGTTGTCTCCAGGCTACATGGTCGCAGGCCAAAGCCACGATAAACTTCGTGTTAAGATTTCTGGTGCTCAGCCTGTGCTTAAAAAGTATAAAGATAGTTTCAAAAAAGTCGTTTTTGACCTGTCTGATAGCGGTGAAGGCTTAGTTGAAATCGATGTTCCTAATAACCGCATTGATGTTCCAGAGGGAGTTAAGGTTCTAAACGTTAAGCCCAATGTAATTCGTGTTGAAATAGCCAAGATTAAAAACTAGAATCTGACGTTATGTCAGAGAATAAAATCACAGAAAAAAAAGTAACCAAATTATTTGGAACAGATGGTATCCGCGGAACAGCTAATCAATTTCCTATGGTGCCAGATGTGGTCGTTAAAGTTGGCCAAGCCATTGGTTATTTAATCCGCACCGGAAGAATTTCTTCAACTTCAAAAAATATGAAAGTCGTTATCGGAAAAGACACGCGTCTTTCTGGTTACATGATCGAACAGGCCTTATCGAGCGGTTTAAATTCGATGGGAATTTACGTTCAGCTTGTAGGTCCACTTCCAACTCCGGGGATCGGTTATTTAACACGCACTATGCGCGCAGTTGCGGGGATTGTGATTTCAGCGTCTCACAACGCTTATCAAGATAACGGTATTAAAATTTTCGGACCAGATGGTTTTAAATTAGATGATTCATTAGAAAAAGAAATCGAGCGTTTGGTTGCTGAAGATAATTTATTATCTCTTTTACCTCCGTCAAATGAAGTGGGCCGCACTCGTCGTATTGAAGATGCCCAAGGTCGTTATATCGTTCATGCTAAAAGCACATTTCCTCTTGAATACACGCTTGAAGGTATGCGCATTGTTTTAGATACAGCTCACGGAGCGGCTTATAAAGTAAGTCCTGCGATTTTTGAAGAACTTGGTGCTGAAGTGATTCACTTAGGTTCACAACCTAATGGAACAAACATCAATGATAAATCAGGGGCTCTTCATCCAGCCAATATCGCCAACGCTGTTCGCCAGTACCGTGCCGATGTAGGTATCGGTTTAGACGGGGATGCTGATCGTATCGTGATGGTTGATGACAAAGGTCAAATCGTAAACGGTGATAAAATTATCGCAATTTGTGCTCTTCACATGAAACAAAAAGGCGAATTAAAAAATAACACGATCGTTGTTACACAAATGAGTAACTTTGGCTTAGAAAAGAAAATGACTGAGCTTGGAATTAAAACGATCAAGACAAACGTAGGTGATAAATACGTTGTCGAAGAGATGAGAAAAAATCATTACAATTTAGGTGGCGAACAATCAGGCCACATTATTTTCTTAAATCACTCAACAACAGGTGATGGAACGGTAGCAGCGCTTAATGTTTTATCGGTGATGAAAGAATCAGGTAAAAAATTAAGTGAGTTAGCAAAAATCTTTGAAGAGATGCCGCAAGTTCTTATCAACTGCCGCGTTCGTAACAGAAAACCGCTTGATGAAATTAAAGGTTATAAAGAGTTAATCGCTGAAAAAGAAAAAGAATTAAATGGCGATGGCCGTCTATTCATTCGTTTTTCAGGAACAGAGCCGTTAATCAGAATTTTAGCTGAAGGTTCGGTCAAAGAAAAAATCTCAGCTATTGCTGAAGAGATCGCTTCATTTTTAGAGAAAGAATTATCTTAGATATGAGTAAAGCTATGCGCTTGCAGCGCAATAATAAAGTCCGTTTAGGTGTAAATATTGATCACGCAGCCACGTTAAGACAAGTTCGTGGCGCGACGACACCATACCCAAATATGTTAGAAATGGTAAAGCTTGCTAAAGCCGGTGGTGCCAAACAAATTACAATCCATCTTCGTGAAGACCGTCGTCACATTCAAGACTACGACGTGATTTCGTTATGTAAAAAATCTTCTTTAGAAATTAACCTAGAAATGGGTGCTACTGAAGAAATGACAAAGATCGCTTTAAAAAATAAGCCTGCTTGGGTTTGCATGGTTCCCGAAAAAAGAGCCGAACTTACAACTGAAGGCGGATTAAACGTTTTAAAAGGTTTTAAAACTTTAGAGTCAATCACTCATAGACTTAGCAAAGCTAAAATCAAAGTTTCTATGTTTATTGAACCATCAATTGCGCAAGTTGAAGCTTCAGCGCTTTGTGGCGCTCACGCCGTTGAGTTTCACACAGGCCACTGGGTTTTATTAAAAGGTGCTAAAAAGAAAGCTGAATATAAACGCCTAGTTGAAGCAGCTATTGAAGCTAATCGTTTAGGTTTGCGTGTGCACGTAGGTCATGGTCTAGATTACGCTCACGCGAAAATGATCAAATCACTTCCGCATTTAGTTGAAGCTAATATCGGTCATAGTCTGATTTGTTATTCATTAACTGATGGATTAAAAACTTCAGTTCAAAAAATGGTGAAAGCTCTTAACTAATGTCAGCTGAATCCATCGTAGTTCAGTCAATGTCTGATTGGGAAAAAGTCGTTTCTGCTTTATCTTCAAAGCTACGAGGAAAAAACCTGTTTTTACTCGAGGGAAATTTAGGCGCTGGTAAGACCACATTAGTTGGTCTTATCGCCAAAAAACTAAATATCCCGATGGTAAGTTCTCCGACATTCTCGCTTATTTCACAGCATAAAAATTTAATTCACGTTGATCTGTACCGTTTAGAAAGTATGGAAGAAATCGACGCCACAGGGTTTTGGGAAATCTTTGAAGATGAAGAGGCTATGGTTTTTGTCGAATGGTCGTCAAAAATTTCAGACGATCTTTGGCCATTAGATTGGGATATCACAAAAATCACCATCAATAAAAAGTCAGACACTGAGCGCGAAGTTTCAATCGAGACTTTTTAAACTGCTTTTTCCGAGATAGATTCTAATGTTGTGATATCGTCTTGTGACAGGTGAGTGGTTTTAAAGCCCACTAAAAAGCCTACAACTTTAGGTCCTAATTTGATCGCTGTAATACAGGCGTATTTAAAATCTAAAATTTTAAGACCTAATTGATTAATATTAAACTGCTCTGTGAAATGATTTTTATAAACGTTCGCAAATGGATTTTCTTCATTTAAATCGTAAGAAAAAAGCATACGATCTAACTCTTCTTTTTCAAGATCTTCATCCATTTTGTAAAGTTCAGTTTTTTGGTTTGTTGGATTCACTCTTAAAACCACGTAAGCATCAAAATTTTTACGGGCGATTTCAGAAAAGCTTCCGTGTTGAGTTTCTAAATTTTGCCAAACATGATTGCCCGTCATGCCCGATTCAGAAACAGCGTGAAGCGGAGTAGGTTGGGCTGTCGCCGCCGGTTGTGGCGCCGCAGCTGCAAGTGGTTGAACTGGTTCTGCAGTTTTACGCACTGGCGTATTAGAAATAAAAGATAAATTCTCAGGCGAACATAAAAAGAAAAGAGCTTGCGGTAAAGTTTGAAATTTATCGGCATCGTATTCAAGACCTGCCACTAATAAATGGCCATCCCAAGTTTGCAGAGGAATTAATTCAGAATTTAAAACCGTGTATTGGCTATAACCTTCAACAAGTTCTAAATGCTGTTTGCGCAGTTTTGTAATTGATTGTTCATCTAATTTTTCAAGAACCGGAACGCCGTAAAAGTTTGAGGCCCAGGCTTTATAATCATTCCATTTTAAAAATTTATTTTCTAAGGCGATTTTCAATTTTGATTTTTGCAAAAGCGCAGGATCACCCGAAGTTAAAAGTTCTTCGACTGATAAAATCGCGTCAGGAAAAAAATGTTCCCAGTTTTGCTCAAATCCCATGTTTTTTATATCGGACCTTTGCCTCGTGAAATTAAGGCTAAACAGGAAATTCGTTTGGCGCAGTCCAGCTACCATTGAGTAATTTCTACAAAAATGTCGATATTTTTGACGTCGCCGTTAACCTTGGTCCGGACGGTCAGTGTCTAACTAGTAGTTTCAGGAGGAAACTATGATTACAACACTTATCCAGTGGTTTTCGGTCGCAAGTTTTGTTGGAATGATGGCTTTTGTTATGGTGCAAAACCGTGAAGTCCAATATAACGAATATAAGGCGCCGGTGGTTGAGGATAAGCCGTCTAAGAATGAACCTAGACCTGTTTATCCTCCGCTAAAGAAAAAGCCTTATACACGCTCGACAAGAATGGCTTAATTAAATAGCTCGTAAAATTTCTTATTGTTTCATTCTAACTGGTTAATTTTACATAGATAAAATTAACTTCGAGGGCTTTCAGAACTTTTAAATTTTCTTGATGTAGAGTATAAGTCTTTAGCCATGCTAAAAGCTCCAATTTACTTAGACTTTAATGCGACAGCACCGCTATCGCAAAAAGTGATTACCTCCATGCCACAGTTGCTAGAACTGTGGGGTAATCCGTCGTCAATTCATTTAGCATCACGTGGCCCGAAAACAATCTTGCGCGAAACAAAAAAGAAACTGGCTGATTACTTAAAAGTATCTAGCTTAGAAATTATTTTTAATTCTGGCGCCAGTGAAGGTAACAACACAGTTTTAAAATCGGTGTGGAATACATACCGCCCGGGCAATCATTTTGGCCAACCCGTAAAAAATGAATTTTTAATTTCTTCTGTTGAGCATCCAAGTATCACAAAGACCGCTCAGTTCTTAGAATCTGAAGGCGCTATCGTTCACTGGATTCCGGTAAATCGCGAAGGCGACTTGGATTTAAATTTCATCAAAGAAAAACTATCTGAGCGTACAGCGTTGATCAGCTGCATGTTTGCCAATAACGAAACTGGCTCAGTGTTTCCGATCAAAGACATCGTGGCGCTTGCAAAAACTAAAAATGTTTTAGTTCACTCTGATTGTGTTCAGGCTTTTGGTAAAACTGATTTTAATATTCAAGACATTGGCGTTGATTACGCGACAATCTCAGCTCATAAGTTCTATGCGCTTAAGGGTTGCGGGGTTTTATTTGCCAGAAAGAATGCGCCTTACATCAATCTTGTTCACGGTGGCGGCCAAGAGCGTTCGCGCCGTGGTGGTACAGAAAATATCTTAGGTATTGCCTCACTTGGCGTTATGCTGGATGAATTATCACAAGTTTCTCAAAAAGAAGCCGAGCTTAAAAAACTTCGTGATGATTTCGAAGCTAAAATCAAATCACAGATTCCAAATGTGTCTATCACTTGTGAAAACTCAAAACGTTTAGCGAACACATCAAGTTTAGTGATCGCAGGTGTAGATGGCGAAACACTTTTAGTTTCTTTAGATCTTAAAGGTTTTGCCGTAAGCACAGGAGCTGCTTGTTCAAGCGGTAACCCTGAGCCAAGCCCTGTGTTATTAGCTGTGGGCTTAACTCGCCAAGAAGCACAGAACTCGCTTCGTGTAAGCTTTGGCTGGACGACAACTCAAGAACACGTTGATTTATTTATTCACCAATTAGTTGAAATTGTTGCGCACTTAAGAAGCGTTAACGAAATGGAAAATGCAAATGTCTAACGAGACGAAAAAGAAAAAAGTATTAGTGGCGATGAGCGGGGGAGTTGACTCTTCTGTGGCAGCGGCCCTTTTAAAAGAACAAGGTTACGACGTTGTCGGCGCCACAATGCAGGTTTGGGATTACACAAACTGTGATATCACAGAAGGTAACGGAACTTGTTGCTCGTCACTTGATGTAGATGATGCAAGATCGGTAGCTGATAAGTTAGATATTCCGTTTTATGTTTTAAACTGCGAAGCTAAATTTAAAGCTTCGGTGATTGATCCGTTTGTAAATGCGTACCTTCAAGGTCAAACACCGCTTCCGTGTGTAAACTGCAACACGTATTTAAAATTTGACCATTTAGTTAAAAAAATGAAAGAGCTTGAATGTGATTACTTAGCAACTGGTCACTACGCGCAAGTTATTCAAAATGCAAATGGCGAATATCAAATCAGAACATCTGAAGATGACTGGAAAGATCAAACTTATTTCTTATTCACCATTGATCCAGCGATTGTGCCGAAATTATTATTCCCAGTAGGGCATTTAAAAAAGCCTGAAGTTAGACAAATCGCTGAACAGCAAGGTCTAGTTGTGGCCAAGAAAAAAGATTCACAAGGCATCTGCTTTGTTGGCAACATGGGCTACGATAATTTTATCAAAGGCCAAGTGTCAGACGCTGTTTTAAAATCTAAACGTGGCGTGATTAAACGTTACCCGTCAAACGAAGTCATGGCTGAGCACGATGGTATTCATCATTACACAATCGGCCAATCAAAAGGCTTAGGTATGACTTACCACGAAAAATTATTCGTGTTAAAAATTGATGCCACTGATAACACCGTTTGGGTGGGTGAAGAAAAATACTTATTCCACGACGAAGTTGATGTGATTGAGCCACATATTATTAGCCAATTTAACGATGGTGAAGAATTATCAGTTAAAATCAGATACCAACATAAAGGCTCAATTGCCAAAGTTTTAAAATCTTCAACTGGTTATAAATTAAAATTCAAAGAACCACAGCGCGCGATCACTCCAGGTCAAGCGGCTGTATTCTATTCTCAAGAAAAAGTTCTATTAGGAGGCGGATGGATCAAAATCTAACGTCATCACAACAGAATGATTTCGTGGTGCACACGTTTGGTTGTAAGGTCAACACTTACGACGGCGGTCTTATTCAAAAGAATATGACAACGAATGGTTTTAAATTGGGGATTGGCCGCTTAAGTCTAGATAATCTAGATAAAGCAAAAACGCAGATCCATATTTTAAACACATGCGCTGTAACTGCTGAAGCCACGAAAGAAGCTGTTAAGACAATTCGTAAAATCAAAGCGCAACAACCATTTTCAACTATCGTTGTAACTGGTTGTGCAGCCCAAGTTGATACAGGCGCTTTTGAAAACTTACCGGGAGCTGATTTAGTTATCGCGAACTCTCATAAAGGGTTACTTCCGGATTTATTAAAAAAGCATTTTCGTGGTGAGCTTCAGCAAAGAACTTTTAAATCTAATATCTTTAAAAAAGAAGAACTTGAAGCTGATGGCGGTGAAGAAGCTTCACACACAAGAACGTTTTTAAAAATTCAAGATGGTTGTAATTCATTTTGTTCGTTCTGTATTATTCCATACGCGCGTGGTAAGAGCCGTTCAATTTCAATTGCTCATATCGTTGAAAAAGTGAATCAAGTGGTCGCTGAAGGTAAAAAAGAAGTTGTTCTAACCGGCGTTCATATTGGTGATTATGAAGATAACGGTAAAAATATGGATGATCTTGTTGAAGCCGTTCTAGCTAAAACAACAATTTCACGTGTTCGTTTATCATCATTAGAACCCATTGAGATTTCAGATCGCTTATTAGCTATGTATGAAAACCCACGTTTATGCACACACTTTCATATGAGTATTCAATCTGCCGACACTGAAACCCTTCATCAGATGAAGCGTAAATACACTGAAAATGAAGTTGAAGTCGCGTTACATAAGATTTCTAAAATTAAAGATGTGTTTGTCGGCATGGATGTGATCGCCGGATTCCCATCTGAAACAGAAGAGCAATTTGAAAATACTTATAAACGCCTATCAGAAACACCTTGGACAAGACTTCACGTGTTTCCGTATAGCGAACGCTCAGGAACTCGCGCTGCAATTATGGATCAAGTTCCGCACCATGTTCGTAAAGAGCGTGCAGCACGCTTACGCGAATTAAGCTTACATCGTTTTCAAGCAGAAGCTTTAAAACAAGTGGGCAATGTTCATCAAACGTTAATCTTAAATAAAGCTTCAAGAAAAGCCGAAGGTTTAACTCGTAATTACTGGCCGGTTCGTTTAAATTTATCAGAAGAAAAATTAAAAGAATTAGCCGGACAAGAATTAAAAGTTAAAATTACGGGCGTAAACTTTGAAACTGGCGAAGGCCAGCTTGAAGGAGTCATTTTATGATTCAACAAAGTTTAGAACAAGCGATTGGCTACAAATTTAAAAACCGCGATCTTTTAATTGAAGCTTTAACCCATAAAAGTTACTGCATTAATGAAAAGAAAAAACAATCGCACAATGAGCGTTTAGAATTCTTAGGTGATGCGATTTTAGGTTTTGTCTTAGCTGAACAGCTAATGCAGATCTTTCCGCAAGATAATGAAGGCATGCTTTCAAAAAAGCGCGCAAGCTTAGTGAACCAAGATGTTCTGGCGAAGAAAGCATTAGCGTTTAAGTTAGAAAGCCTGTTAATTATGGGGCCTGGCGAAAAAGAACAAGAATCTAATCTTAAACCAAGAATTCTTTGTTCAGTTTACGAAGCTGTTTTAGGGGCGATGTACTTAGACTCTGATTTCAATCAGATTAAAGCCTGGATTCAGAAAGAATTTAAGGCTGATATCGCGCAAATTAAACCAGATCTTGAATTTGAACGTGATTACAAAACACGTCTTCAGGAGCTGACACAAAAATTAAAATTAGGCACACCTGAGTACCAATTAATTGGTTCACAAGGGCCGTCGCATAACCCCGAGTTTTTAGTAGGAATTTATCTTCAAGAAAACGGTAAATCAGTCGAGAAATTCCGCGCGACAGGAAAAAGTAAAAAAGCTGCCGAGCAAAGTGCCGCTCAGCAATTAATTCAATCATTAGAAACTGAGCAAGTTAAAAGGAAAAGTGTATAACATGGCAAAATCACCATTCAGAGCCGGATTTTTAGGACTTATCGGACAACCAAACGCAGGTAAAAGTTCGTTATTAAATTTTTTGGTTAAAGAAAAAGTATCAATCGTTACTCCAAAACCACAAACGACTCGTCGTCGTATTACGGGTCTTCACACGACTTCAGAGGGGCAAATCGTATTTATTGATGCTCCAGGTTTAGTGAAATCAACATCGGGTTTAAATACTTTCTTAGAAAAAGAAGCTCATGATGTGATTAAATCTTCAGATGCAATCGTTGCTGTTTTATCAGTGGCTGAAGACACAGCTGAAAGAAATGAAGAAATCTTAGAGCTGGTTTCTAAATCTAAAAAACCTTGGTTAGCCGTCATCACAAAAATTGATCTTAAAGAAACTGAACATCGTGTAATGATCTTACGTGGTCTGGTTGAAAAATTTGGCGGTAAAGCTTTAACCGTTTCAAATAAAAAACACGGCGAAGCTGATCGCCAGGAATTATTAAAAGAAATGGTTAAGATTCTACCAGAATCAGAAAAGCCATTGTTTGATCCTGAGTTATTTACGACTGAAAACGTGCGTGATTTAGCCGAAGAAATTATCCGTGAAAAATGTTTTGAAGTTTTAACTCACGAAGTTCCGTACCAATTAGCGGTGCAAATCAGAAAATTTGATGAAAACGCTAAGCCGTGTCCAAAAATTTACGCTGACATTATGGTGGGTAAAGAATCACACAAACCAATCATCATTGGTAAAGGGGCTTCAGTTATTAAACAAATCGGTCAGTTTTCACGTAAAGAGATCGAAGCCTTAATGGGCGAAAAAGTGTATTTAGAATTAAATGTAACAGTTAAAGAAAATTGGTTTGAAAATAAACAAACCCTGAAAGAGTTGAAGTATGTCGTTGATTCAGAATAGTGATGGAGAAGGTTTTGTTGATTCACCAAAGGTCGCCATCATTGGTCGCCCGAATGTAGGTAAATCTACACTTTTTAATATTTTAACAGACTCACGTAAAGCCGTTGTAAAAAACCAACCGGGTGTAACTCGTGATATCTTAATCCAACCGGTCGACGTGTGGGGTAAGAAATTTGATCTTATCGACACGGGCGGGGTAACAGAAGCCAGTGACTTATTCTCTAAGTTAATTAAAGAGCAAGTGACTGAATTTTTATTTTCGGTTGATTATATCGTTTGTGTGATGGATGGCCGCGCAGGTCTTGTTCCTGAAGACCGCGACATTATCAAAATCGCAAAACAAACAGGTAAACCGATGTTACTTGTGATCAACAAAGTTGACCGCGCTCACGAAGCTGATCTGCAAAAAGCTGACTTTTATGAGTTCGGTCTTGATGTGATCGATGCAAGCTTTGAGCAGCGCCGTGGTGTAGGTGATGTGTTAGAGTGGATCGTTAAAATGGTTCCAGAAGTTCCCAAAGAAACTGGTAAATCATTACGTATCGCCATGGTGGGTAAACCAAACGTTGGTAAATCTTCGCTTTGTAACTGTCTTTTAAAGCAAAACCGCATGTTAGTCAGTGATGTGGCAGGAACAACTGTTGATTCAGTCGATGCTCCATTTCATTATAATAACCGCGATTACATGTTGGTTGATACAGCCGGTCTTCGCCGCCAATCAAAACGCGAAGAAGATATCGAAATCATTTCAGCTTTTAAATCACAAGAATCAATCCGTAGAGCAGATGTCGTGCTGTTGGTTATTGATGGTGTACTTGGTCCTTCAGAGCAAGATGCTAAAATTATGCAGGCCATTTTAGATGACCACAAAGGTGTGATCGTTGTAGCCAACAAGTCTGACTTAGGTCAGGAAGAAGTTGAAAAATACCGTGAAACATTTCGTGCGCAGATCGAGCGCGTATTTCACTTCTTTGTGGATGTGCCGGTCGTGTTTACGAGCGCTACTAAATCTCATGGTATTAAAGATTTATTCGATGAAATCGAGCGCGTAGCTGATAAACGTGGATTAAAAATCTCTACGTCTGAACTTAATGATTTCTTCTTTGAAACTATTCGCAAAGCACCGGCTCCGGTTTGGGGTCATACAAACGTTAAGTTTTACTATTTAACTCAAACGTACCAAAAACCACCGGCATTTATTGCGTTCTGTAACCATCCAGAGGGTGTTGATAACTCATACCGCCGTTTCTTGATCAAAAATATGAAAGAGCGTTTTGATTTACACGGAATTCCTATTAGAATTTTCTGTATGAAGTCACGTCGTGGTGGTGAAAGTAACTTATAATGCCAAATAATAAATTCACCGGAAAAATTTTGTGGCGTAATCGTTTCGCCTTTTATCTACTAGCCGTGGGTTCTGCCTGCGGTCTTGGTAATATTTGGCGCTTTCCTTACGTGGCCGGTGAAAACGGGGGCGGGGCCTTTATCCTGCTTTATTTATTATTAGCTTTTACGGTGGGTGTTTCGATTCTGATTGCTGAATTAATGTTAGGTAAAAAATCAGAAGCCAGTCTTTTAAAGATCACTCATCGTGTCTCAACAACCCATAAAAAGCCTTACTTTTGGATTTCACGTTTAACGTTATTTATTACGCTGGTGATTTTATCATACTACTCAGTAATCAGCGGTTGGGTTCTTCATTATATCACTCAATTCGTTGTGGGGTTCTTTCGTGGAGACACTTTACAGTATATCTCATCACTGAACATGAAAGTCTTAACAGATAACGGGTGGCTTCAGTTTGCTTTAGCTTCGGTGCATTTGATCGTGGCGGGCCTTATCGTCGGCCAGCGTATTACCAATCGTTTTGAAAAGATCTTAACGACTTTTATTATTCCTGTGTTCATCTTTCTATTTGCGATGTTATTAGTGCGTTCATTATCTTTAGATTCAACACCTGAAGTGTTGCGCTTTATTTTTTACCCAGACTTTTCAAAACTTAATTTACGTTCGCTAGGTCATGCGATTGGTCACGTGTTTTTCACTTTATCGATTGGGGTAGGGGCCTTAGTTACTTTTGGATCTTACTTTAAAAACGAAGATCACCTTCCCAAAGTGGGCTTTCGAGTGATGATGGTCGATGTAATGATCTCGTTATTTTCAGTTCTTTTAGTGTTTCCGATTGCATTTAGTATTGGTGAAAAACCGTTAACTGATCCAAGTTTATTATTTGAAGCGCTTCCAAGATTATTTATGAAAATCCAATTTGGAGCCTTATTTGGTCTGGGATTTTTTATCTGTCTCTGGGCTGCAGCTTTAAATGCCAGTGTAGGGTTACTTGAAACGCTAGCTTCAAATTATTCAGAAAGATATTTAAAATCAGATCGTAAAAATTCAATCTGGTTAATTACCGTGATCACTTTAGGTTTTACGATTATTCCGGCTTTTTCAGGCTCGGCCTTAAAAAATGTAAAACTATTTGATCAAACTTTATTAGAAAATATCGATTCGTTTTTAATTAACTATTTACTTCCGATTTCAGGTCTTGGAATGGCGTTTTTATTTTTTAAAGCACTGCCGTTAGCTGATCAAAAGGATCTGTTCTTAGATGAAAAAACAGAATCAAGTTACGCTTTAATTAATTACTGGCAGGCGATTTTGAAATTCGCGGCTCCGATTCTTATCGCCGCAGGTATTATTCTTCAGATTATTGCGCTCGTTAGAAATTAGTTCCAAGAATCAGATTTACTTCAAAGATATCACCATCTAAGTGAGGTGATACTTCTTTTGGATTTGGTGTTCCTGATCCGCCTTCGTCGATAAAGTGATTATTTTCATCGGGAAATTGAACGAAGTTATAAAGCGCTTGTGCGCCGATGTAAAAACGGCGTTGCACAACCGGAATCTCGATACCGCCGCCTAAACGAAAACCCACCACTTTATCAGGGTCATTTGTAAAGCTTTCGTCTAAGTTATAAGTTCTGACAAACATGCCGGTTCCCACAAGAAGATACGGGTTTAGATCAGCCAGACCTTTTGTGACGTTGTCGGTGTTAATGTAATACTTTAAGTGAATATCAAAAATTTGAATATTAACTGTTCCAGAATAACTTTGGCTGACATCGTTAGCCTGAAGGTTGTCATAACTTTGAAAAAACACAGCATGATCGGCCGTTGTATAACTTAAGGCTGCAGCTAAGTTTAAATCGAAAAAATAACTGAATTGAACGCCATAATCCAAAGACGGATCATAACCTTCAGCAAAACCTTTAGTGAAGCCGCGGTAACCAGCTAATAATCCTAAAGTCAGGTAGCGGCCATTGCGTAAAAAATGGATATCAGCTTCTTCGTCGGTCTCTTGATCGAACTCATTGTAGTCTGAAAATGGGTCAAAAGAATCATCAGCTTCAGGGGTTGTTGTCTGGGCAAAAGACTTCGTCGGAATAAGTCCACTTGCTGTGACTAAAACGAATGCAAAAATAAATCTTAAGATGTGGCTCAAAAGCTGTTTTTTCATGGTCTTTCTTAATCCTAAGGGCGTGCACAGTGTTTTACAAGGGTTAAGTCTTGAGGCGTTAGATTTTCAATTCTTCAATTGTGCAAAAGGGGCTTGGCTGGTTTAATTTTTACTATGCTCAGCTCACTGGTAATTTCATCTAGCTCAACTGCCGTAAAATTTAGCTCGCTTTTTAGAGCCTTAGGTGTTGAGGTTTCATTTCTTATTCTAGATCACACCAAAAATACGAACTTTGTTCCCTTTGATGATCACCGTATGTACCACCAGGGCGTAGTTCATTATTTAAATCCGAAGGATAATACGCTAGCGGCTCATAAAGAAAATTACCAGAAGACCGAAATGTTTTGTCAGCGCTTAAAAAATTATTTTTTAGAAGATCTGCGTTTTAAAAAATCGGCCACACCAAGTCTGGTTATTAGCGAGTCAGAAGCGCCGATTCAATTTTTTGACAAAGACGATGTTGTTGATCTTAAGTACAATAAAAATCTAAAAAATATTCAGCTTGAAATCAAAAACAAGGGGCTTATAAGTTTTGATCATTTATTTGCTGAGCAGACTGATTCTTGCTTAGAGTTTATTAAAACAAAATCAGATTCATTGGTTAAAGAACGTAACCGTTCGGATTTGATCTGGGCTTGTTATAATTACAAACTTTCATCTGATTTTTCGCGTGAAGATTTTTGGTTTTTAGAAAACAGTAATTACCAATCGGTTTTTGATAATTGTTTTTATCTTCAGCCGCGTAAAAACGAACTGAGCGCTTGGGCTTTAATACCTGATCATCAGTATTTAAATCAGCAGTTTCATAACGACTTTCAAGAGCGTCTTCGTAAAAAAATTGAAGCCCGTTTTAGTTTTATCAGTCTTTCTTTTTTAAGTGTCAGCGAGCTAACTGTTCACCTGATGAACAGCCAGAAGATGGCGGTCGATGAAAACAACCGCGTATCGGGCTTTCCTTGTTTTAGTTTTTACTCGAACGATAACGTATTTGAGTGGTTTAGCCAGTTTTCAAAAGAATTTAATAAAAAGCATAAGATTAAAAATGCAGATCAAAGGGTATAGTTCATGATCAGTCGCTATCAAACCGAAGAAATGAAAAATCTTTTTCAAGAAGAAAACAGATTTCACTACATGTTACAGGTTGAAACGGTAGTGGCCGAGGTGCAAAGCCAAAAAGGCCTGATTCCGGTAAAAGCTTCTGATATCACTGATGGCGTTCGCATTTCTTCAT
>CBINGM010000010.1:0-113484 GCA_966250225.1 uncultured Pseudobdellovibrio sp.
CATTTGGTAAAGCGCAATGGCATATCGTACGTACTGATACTGAGTTAACTAAACGTCAAGGGTCACTTCCTACGGTAGCCGTTCTACAAAACGTGTGGGGTGGCTGGTCGTTAAAGAAAAAAGATCTAGATAAAATTTTAGCTGGCTTACGTGAAAAATTTAACACATCGGAATTTGCAGGCACAGAATTTCAAAGTAAACCGTTAATTCCAGATAACCGTTTTAACCAAGTAAAGAAGGTTGATTTCTTCCGTATTACTGAAAACCTGTCTTTACTTCCATCGGCAATCGATAAAATCAAATCAATGTTAATTACGCCAGATATCACGGGAATTAAATTAGATAAGGCAGGATTTTTAACGCGTTTATTTAAAAAAGTGAATGAAGACGGTACTTCAAAAAGTGCGCGTGCCGAAGATAAAGCGATCTTTAAAAATTTAATGACGGTGATTGGTGGCGGTGATGAAGCTGCTGGTTACGCTCACTATATGGAGCAATGTAAAGCTAATGCTGAAGCCCGCCAAAACAATAATGATCGCCACGGCCAAGAAGTCAACACAACAGCTTGGTTAAAAGGTTCTAAGTACGAATGTTTAGAAGGCTGGGTTGACGATATCATCATGTTAGCGCGCGAATACGTGAAAAGTGATACACGTGAGCAGAACCGTATCATGACAGAGTTAATCTACGTATTAGAAGAAAACATTCCTTTACCGGTTTTATTAAAAGTATTAGGTAAAGAAAATTACTTATATTTCGTTGAAATCACTGGTTTTAGAAAAGGTGATGAAAACGCTGATGAAGCGTTCTCGGTATCTAACGTGTTAGGTGAGCCTGCTAAAAAGCATCCTTACTCTAATGGCTTAATCAGTATCTTCGCAGAGAAAACTAAAATCATTCCTATTGAATTAGATCGTTCACAAGGGAGCTTCCAATGATTAACTTAAAACGACTAACACTTGCTTCGCTATTAATTCCATTTTTAGCAGCGGCAGGAACGCAAAACGAATATAAGAATATCATTTCGAAATCTTGGGCGATCAAAAATACAGGAGCCGCTCAGTTATTCGACTTAGATCCTTTACAAACATTCCGCTTACAAGCGCGTGCCGGTGAAGATTTACATTTACTTCCGCCAGTGGCATCACCTGTAGCGTTAAAAAAGATTAAAGTCGCGGTTTTAGATACCGGTGTTGATGTTGATCACCCGTATTTAAAAAATCGTATCGCACGTAACGAAAAAGAATGTGCGAACTACAATAAATTTGAATCTTGCTTAAAAGCTGAAGATGAAACTGTTAAATCGTGCACTGAAAAGTATTTAGCTACAGATGAAGACGGTAACGGTTATCCGGCAGACTGTAACGGTTGGTCGATCTTCGGTGATCCAACACCGGTGCAAAATATTATCGGTACTCCTGATGTGGTAGATACTATGGGTCACGGAACTCACGTGGCTGGTTTAGTGGCTTCGATCTCTGATCAAGTCGAAATTCTTCCGGTGCAAGTCATCGCTGAAGCACCGAATGAGCCGGTAAAGCCATTTAGTATTGATTTATCACCAAGTGAAGAAGTGCGTGGCGGTTTAAACCCTAACGGCGCTTTAGAAAATGCCGAGCGTACAGCGCGCGGAATTATCTACGCCATGAATGCAGGGGCTGACATCATTACAATGTCTATCGGCTGGCCTGAACAAAACGATACGCAGCTATTAAAAGACGCTATCGCTGAAGCGCAAGCCCGTGGAATTATCGTGTTAGCGGCAGCAGGTAATGATTCGACTCAATCACTTTTACGCCCTTGCCAATACGCGGGTGTTATCTGCGTGGGTGCTTCACGTCCAGACGGTGCGATGGCGCATTTTTCTAACTACGGTTACGGTGTTGATATCGCTGCTCCTGGTACAGGTTTAGTTTCAACGATTCCCATGACTCACAGATCAATCCGTTTACCTGGATTTATCGGTGTGGATATTTTAAATGGAACTTCTCAAGCAACGCCACTTGTAGCTGGTATCGTGGCTGATATGTTATCGCGTGGTGTAGCTAAAGAAGAAATTTACCCACGTTTAATTTTAGGTGCGAGAAAAACAAGCCCAGAGCTTCCGGTTTTAGTAGGCCCCGTGCAAACTAAAGGAACTCCAGTTCAGCCAGCCAGAGCTTACGAGCGTTACACATTAGCAGGTCTTGTTGATGCGCGTGCTTCAATGGCGGTAAAAGCAAAACCATTAATCTTAAATGCAAACAAAGAAATTCAAGTGATTGAGTGGGATAGAAAATCACGTGAATTATCATTCCAGTTTGTGGTTAAAAACTACTGGTCTGATGTTTCATCAAATGATGTGCAATTAGAAATCGTTTCTAAAAACAAATCTCGTTATTACCCATCAGTGGTTTCAACTGAAGTTCTTCACGAAGGTGATGCCATGTGGGAAATGGGCGAAGAGCGCCTTGTTACAGTTAACTTACAAATCACCGACACAGAAGACGGTGCTTTATCGCAAGTGGCTTCTGACTTAACTTTTACTGTTAAACCAACAGTGGCTGGCGAAAAAGCTTTAAGTTTTGAAACACGTGCTGAAATTCAAACAAAGTTAACTAAAGATTCAGTAGGTGCTGATTTAACTTCACTTCCAATCACAGGTCAGTTAGCGCGTGGTATGAAGTTATTCTTAGTGGATGAAGTTTACGATAACAATTTAAATACACGCGATTACGTGGCGTTAAAACAAGGTGATAAAAACTTTGATATCCAGTTAGTGCGTAATGCAAATAACGCTTACACGTTTGAAGCGATTAAAACTTTAGAATTTGATGGCAACATCAAACAAACTCGTCCAGTGCAACGTATTCGTATGGATATCGATGGCGATGGCAAGTCTGAATATATTCTTGTGATTCAAGAGTATAAAGAAAAAGGCGGCTTATATAATCAAGGTGATTATACGCTTCATTTCTACATCATGGATTCAAATATGAATCTTAAGAAAAAAGTGGCGTTCTATGACGAACGCGCGGTTATGCCTACAAACTACAGCTGGTTAAAAGTGGGTAGTGAATTACGTCCAGCTTGGGTTGTGACGGGTAAACCTGTTATTAAAAAATGGGATGTGACTGACTTATGGCAAACAGACGACGACGCCAAACCAAACATGGGTCAAACAGACATCCGTCTTTATTATTTAGATAAAGACTATAAGCTTGATGAAATCCAGTCGCCAAAAGATTCGCGCATCGTGGATATTATCCAGCCGTCATTAAAACAAGTTCAATCAGGCATCTTACCTGTGTTGATCGCCAAAAACTTAGGAACTGAAGTTAAGCCTTCATACCTTTACCAATTCTCTTTAGGTTATGTGCAAAACCTAAAAGTAACAGGCGAGAAAGTTTTAGAAAACTTAAGTGCTTCGCAAAATTACCGTAACTTATTAGATACGAAAGTTGATCGTATTTTAAACCTACACCAAGCTAATGATGAGTACCGTGGTACTTTCTGGTTTGGTTTAGATGCACATAAAAAGCAACGTGTGACAGCGATCGATTTTACGAACAACAAAATGTATGACCGTTTATTAGAATCAATCACGACGATTTACGATGCGCCATTATTAGTGCGTTCAGCGTACATGGGTAAAAAATCACAAGGTGTATTTGTAATCACAAACAGTGAAATTGAATACCACGATTTCAAGGGAGCTTCTGCTGTTCAGACAAGTTTAAATAAGTACACGTTCATGGGTGATGATTTAACAGTAAATTTACAATTCCCAATTACGATCACGAATCGTAAGTCGGGTGATAAATACCCAGCGTTATTTAACGTGGCAGGAACAGCTGTCAGCCGTGGTGTCAAAATGATTACTCCGGTTTTAGATAAGAACGGAAAAGTTGAGCAGATCTTGGCTCCGGCAAGATTACATATTCAAACTCCACAGGGTTGCCGTCCACAAGATGCCCCATTGTATTTGGGAGCTGGTGGATATGCCTTAGATTTCTACTGCGGTGATAAGTTTTTACGACTTCAGCTGACTTACTAAATTTCAGCTGTTGAAGTGTAAACTCTAATTAAATTTGAATAGAGACAAAATTTTGCATGTCTTTCAATCAGACATGCAAAATTTTCATCGCGTGTTTTGCGTGTCACGACGCAAGTTTCAGTCTTCTCTTATAAATTCGAAAACTGGTGTCAAAAAAGTTGGCCCACGATTAGCAATGCCTCCCCCTGTACTCAAAAACCAAAAAAAACCAAACGGGGGAAACACATGAAATTATCACAAAAGCTTAGTGCTTTATTATTAGTAGTGGGCGTTGCAGCTCTATCATCTTGCGGTGGTGGCGGCGGTGGCGGTGGCGGCGGATCAACAACGCCAACAAATCCAAACGATATCTTACAATATCCATACGAAACAGTATACGGCGATGCATGCCGTGGTTCTTCTGAGCCAACTCCAGGTTGTACTTTCCTTCGTTCAAACGGCCAACGTGCTACAGTTTCTGCTGATCCAGATTATGACCAATATGGTTATGGTTCTGATGACATGTGGTACGTAGTATTCGATTCATCTGGTCACGCTAGCGTATACAATGATTTAGGCGTGTTCCAATACACAGCTAACATCTCTAGCTTTGCTGGTTATGTTGGTGGAACAACTATCGGTGTAGGAACAACTGGTATGTACTGGGAAAACGTAGCCGGTGGAACTTACTGGTTCGGTGACAACGGTGTATTATACTCTGCTAACTCAAATGCATCTAACTACGGTCAAGCGATCAACAATAAAGGTGCTAAAAAAGCGACTGACACTAACTCTAAAGCGATCTCTTCTGAAGCTAACCAAAAGCTAATCAAAGCTGGTGCTGAGAAGTTAGTTAAAGAATACAAATTAACAAATTCTAAAGCTATCGCTGTTGCTTCGGCTTTAAACTCTTGGGCTGTAATGGGTGCTGAGCGTGGTAAAGTAACAACTGGTGACATGGATAAAACTTTTAAAACTGTATTCGGTGTTAAATTCAACGAAGCTTTATCAGCTGTAAATGCTTTCCGTAACGGTGGCGCTGATGCTGAAGAGAAAGCTCGTGATCTTACAAATCGTTCTGCAGCTTCTTTAGGTTTAAAACCTGACCAAGCTAAAGACTTCATCAAAGGCATGTACAAAGGTGCTATTGAAGAAGCCGGCATGACGACTGACGATATCCAATGGTAATCGTTAGCTAAATGCTAAAATCTAAAAGCCAGGTTAACTACCTGGCTTTTTTTTTATTCGGTCAGTCTCTTGTTTTGATCTGCCTCCGGCAGACCTTATTCTAAAGGGCCGTCGTGGACGGCCTTGTGCTAACATCGGTTATGCTAAAGTTGGTAGGCCGTCCCTTTTTCGGGAGCGCCGCATATCAAAAAGGGAACTGTTACCTTAGTAATAAAAGGCGAAGATCATGTTGCCGACGAAGCCGATGGCGCTGGCTGAGGTTGTGCTTGTGGCGATTTTTTTTGATTGTACTAAACCTTCGAAACGTAAAGCCGTTGTAGATCCCATTAAATACCAAGATAAAAATCCGCCGGCACCCATGGCGAGCACTTGTGAGCTTGCGCCATTTGTAAATTCACGGTTTCCGCCGTAGGCTTGTGCGGTTACGCCGTAAACCATTTCTTCGCGGCCTACGTTAGGTGTGATGTTGTAATCAAGATATCCGCCCACATAAAAATCAGTGTTAAAGCCAGCTCCTTCATCTAATAAACCGATGTGCAGTAACGGGCCCACTTCGTAATCACCGAAGTTCCAACCGTAGCGGCCTTCGATGTCGATTTGATGTTCTTGTAAGTTATCTGCTTTAAAAAACGAAGAGTTAATTCCCGCAGAAAAAGAATTTTCGCGGGAGCGGTTAGAGCGTGGGTATGTTACATCTTCGCTGATTAATCCTGATTGTTTGCTGGTTTGAATAATATAAGTTTCACCTTCAACTAACGGAATTGAACTTTCAATAACAGCCTGGCGGCCTTTAGTTTTTTTAACAGTGAAGCTTTCAGCGGCGTGAGAAAGTGAAGTGATTGTGAAGGCAGTGAAAAACGATAAAATTAATCTGTTGTAAATCATTGTCTCATTATGAGATTGATTTACATACGACTCAAGTCCAGTTCCCGTTTTACCGAAACTTAACTATCAGACATATTTCTTTGGGGGAATGGATGTCGGTTAAACTCATTTGGGGTAATGTACCTACTTGGGCCTATGATTCAGTCAAAGGCTTACTGGAATGTTTAAAAACTGTCGAACCGTCTACCTACGAACATTGTCTGCGGGTCGGCGAATACTCAAGAAAATTAGCACGCGATATCGGACTTAATGAGTACGAGCAAAAGGTTGCCGAATTCTCGGGTCTTCTTCATGACATTGGTAAAATAGGTGTAGATAAAGACATCTTGTTAAAACCAGGCCGCTTAGATCCCAAAGAATTAGATATCATGAGAAGTCATTCTACGATTTCAGAAACCATCGTAAAACCCTTAGCAACAAATCCTTTCTTTGCGCAACTTTTGCCGGGCATTCGCGGTCACCATGAGCGCATTGATGGTGAAGGGTATCCCGATAAAAAAATCGGTGACGAGATTTCTTTATTTGCCCGAATTATATTAGTTGTAGATACCTTCGATGCGATGACTGAAAATCGCGTTTATAGAAAAGGTTTACCACCAGAGATTGCTTTTGCAGAATTAAAACGCTGCGGAGGTTCTCAGTTTGATGCCCAGTTGGTAAAAGCGTTTTTACAAGCCCAACCTTACTGGAAAGACTCAGATAAAGAACAAGAAACTTATCACGAGATTGCAAAAAAGATCGCCTAGTTATCAGAACAGGATTTTAAAATTTGATTCATGAAAATAAAAAACCGACGTTTGCCGTCGGTTTTTTATTTCTACAACTAGAAGTCGACTCTAGTTTTCGGTTTACAGTGTAAACCCAAACCATTATTGTTGTTTATTTGTACTTTCAAAAATTTTATCAGCCGATTTAGCGATAAAGCCTTGATAAAGTTTACCGTTTGGAAGCGGGTAGCGTTTAGCAAACTCGTAGTAGCAAGCCGGAATTTTAAAAGTGCCTTCTTTAAACTTAACGGGTTCTTCGTTAGCCATTGTCGAGCTTTGCTCTAATAACTCTTCCGGAGTTCCTTTGATTTCGCCGCCTGAAGCATTTAATTTTACGCCTAAGCCTTTAACGAAAACGTTTAAGTCTTGAATATTTTTAAACTGATCTAAGTGATTAATACTTACCGTGAAGTGGTTTGGTCTAAAGCCCCAAGCATAAACCCAAGATGCGTATTCGCTCACTTTAGCTAATTCTTCGTAAACCGAGTGTTCGATTGGCCAGTGAGTGCCGCTGAAAATAAAATCTTCTGAATCGATTTTATTTTGCGGGATAAGTTCAACGATTTGATTAATCGTTTTTTGTACAAACTCTGGCATTTTTTCTAACTCTAATTCAGAGATAAAAATTTTCGGCATGTCAGGGTTAGTTTGGTGTTCGTAGTGTTTAGCGTATAATTTTTTTTCTTTAAAAAAGTATTCGCCGCATTCCTTGTAACCATATTTTTCAAAATGTTTAGCTAAAGATTTGATGCCAAGTTTCGGGTGGTTAAATGTTCTTAAAGCGATGTGATCGTTTAAAACATGTTTGTTACCTTTTGAAAAAGCTTGGTAAATTTGTGCTGCTTGAGGGTTCATTTTCGTGTAATCAACCCACATAGTTTCTAAAAATTGGTTTAAGTTGCTCATGGGTTTAAAAATATACCTAAGGTGACTATGAGTCCAACTTTAAGCCCATGAACAACACTTCGCTTCATATTTGCAAGTCCTGCATAAATATGAATAAAAATGCATTAAATCAGCTTTTACAGTCCGTATTTTTCACTCTCGGGGCAATTGTGATCTTAAGCTTAAGGGCTCAGGCCGCTGATCCTGCGCTGATTGAAGGCGCTCGCGAAGCCAGGTCGTTGGCCTTTATGTACTACAATGACAGTGATTACAGCGGAAACTGCACCGGCTATTACGTGAAGGTATCACGGGGAAGCGAAACACCAGATATTCGCTTTGCCACCGCCAGACACTGTTTAAGCTTTAGTAAAAACTGGAGTCTTTATCCGTACGGGCCTGCGGTTAGAAAAAGTGATCAAATGCAACCCAACGCCGATAAATACAAACGAAGTTTTTCTAAAAGTAATATTGTCATTGATGGCATTGATCACTTTTTAGAAGCCAAGTCGGTGAATATCACTTCGTATTACGAACGCCCTTCAGAAGTTCCACCGACAGGTTCAGCGCTAAGAATTCTGGGTTATCCTGAAGGCGTAGGGCCTAAAGAATTTTCCTGTATGCTTAAAGGGTATGTGATGCGCCCAAAACAAATCGCTAACTACGTTGAAAATGGTATCTTAGGCTACTTAGTGTGTTTAGGAGCTAATATCCAGGCGGGTATTTCAGGTGGGCCGATTTTAAATGCGCGCGGAGAAGTGGTCGGAACCATGTCAGCAAAAGGTTCGAGTGTGATTGCGCTATTTTCGCCGAATTATTTAAGCGGACTACGAACAATTAAAATGTGGAAGATTGTCGATAATAAATTTGTTGAAGATTCAGAACAAACGATGTGCTTTAGTGCAGACCATCGGTTACTTCCATTATCAAAATGTCAGTGAAGAATTAAGTACTTAGGGAAGAAACGACAAAGGGCTCAAATTTAATGAGCCCTTTTCCATAGATGCTAAATTTTTTTAGCTGTTACGATAAAACGGAAATAACTAACCGTAGTTAATTACTTAGTTTCTCTGTGAACAGTGTGTTTTTGCATGTTTGGATTGTATTTTTTCTTTTCTAAACGACCAGGTGTCTTAGTTTTGTTTTTAGTCGTTGTGTAACGAGATACTGGTTTGCCTGCAGCTTTTGCTTCAGTACACTCTAAAGTAACGATAATGCGACCAGATTTTTTTGCCATATCAATGCTCCAATTTAAAAATAACGAAGGTCTATATAAAAAGATTTACCCCACAGAGTCAATCGAATATAAATCAAATATGTCATTAAATACACTCTTGGTTGCCTTTATTTCAGTGATCCTACCGTTAACTGTTTCGGCTCAGATTTTTGATGGCGAAACAAACGCTCAAATCGAATTAAATCAAGTTATAGAGCAAATCCACCCAGGCCAAATCCTGGTGATCGGTGAAATGCACGGGCTTAAGCCAGTTCATGACCAGCAAATGAGCATTTTACAGGCTCTCCGTGAGCGTGGCCATAAGGTTGCGGTCGGCATGGAGTTCTTCAATTATACAGATGCTGCTTTAATCTCTAGCTTTCGTAAAGGTGAGTTAGCTGAAGACGACTTTAAAAAAGCCATCAATTGGGGTGGTAATGATTTTAATCTTTACGGCCCGCAGTTACTTTTTGGTGACGAAGGCTTTGGTATTAACATGCCAAGAGCTGTGACAAGCCAAATTTCTAAAGCGGGCTTAGTCTCACTGACCCCAGAACAACAGCAATTAATGCCGCCAAACTTTCAATTAGGAAACGATTCATACAAACGTCGTTTTAATGAAGTAATGGGTGGGCACATGCCGCCAGAAAAATTTGAAAACTATTTTGCCGCTCAATCTGTGTGGGATGAAACAATGGCGTGGCAGGCTTTAAACTTCGTCGAAAAAAATCCTGACTATGTCTATGTGATTATCGTTGGAGAATTTCACGTGGCTTATGGCGGGGGATTACCAGACCGCTTACGTACACGTATAGAAGGATTAAATTGCCGTTTACCTGTTGAAGTAAAAACTATTTCACAAGTTTATACCGAAGGTTTAACTGAAGACGAGATCCAAAAAGAAATCGCGCCTTCCACTGTTGATGGAAAGCGCGCTGATTGGATTGTTCTAAGTAAATAGTATTAATGTATTCTAGTCTTCAGCATGAGCGTGAACTGATTCAGGCTCGTTCGCTAAGTTTTCGATAGGGTCAGAAATTTTTTCTGACACCGTACCTAAGCCTTCAACTTTATAAGTCGACCAATCCAGTGGTTTTTTATCTTTATTCAGTAATACTGAACGCACATAAATCGTTGAACCTTTTCCGTACTGTTTAATTAACTCTTCTTTAGAAACAGTTGTTGTTTCTTGCGGTTTGAAATTCACCTGCAGTTCAACTGAGCCTTTTGTGAGTTTCAGCATTTTTACATCTTTCGGGTCGACCACGGCTTCAAAAGCTTTATCACTTTGATCAAGACGAACACGCGCTAAGAAGGGAGCTGCAATACTCTTAATTGAGTTATCATCTTTTAATTTATCAAATTGACCGGCACGGTAAGCTTCATAGGTTGGTTGATCTAAACCATCTAACCAGTCAGCGTACTCGGAGTAAGTCACACAACGTACTTCCGGTTTATCACACACAAATTGCGCGAACTCTTTCATTGCATCCCAGTAAGCTGAACCATTCCACTTAGAAAAGTGGTGACCGATATGAACCGGAGCGCGGCCACCGAAGTAGTTTTCTTTAAAATAGAAGTTATAACTATCTAACATCTGTTGTTTGAAACGAAGTCTTTCTTCGTCAGTTAAACCAGGCTTTGAAGCTCCGGCAGAATGGTAAACCAACCAGTTAAAATCCATCGATAAAGTTGTTTTATTTGTTCCTGCAATTTTAATTCGGGCTAAAGGAAAATTCCAACCACCCCAGTTTTGTTTTTGTGGCCAGTATGTCGGCGCTGAACTTTTTGAAGTGTCGTATCTGAATTTATGTTTTTGTAACGTTGGCCATAGACCATCTGTGTAGGCTAAAAGAGGCGCACGAAAGCCCACGATATTTTCTTCTTTAAAAGCAAAACCAGAAGGGCCGTATTGTTTGGGTTCAGGAAGTCTATTTAACGAAAAGATATTAAAGAAAATATAATTAAATTGGTTAAACTCAGAATCCCAAGCGTTTGCATCCCAAGTGTTACCGTACATCGGATCATTTTTATCACGGCCTGTTTGATCACAATGTGCATTGGCGTGTGAACCGATTTCGTGGCCTTTTAAAAAAGCTTTGTTTGTTAAACTTACGCGTAACGGGATTCTTGATTTGTCATCTTCCCAGCCGATGCAGCTGACCGGCTTATTTAACATCGGTGTTTGGTAAGAACTTTTCTGGCTTTTATCTAAGTAATAAACCGGATTTACGAAGTATGTAAAACGAATCAAATTATTTTTGGCTTCGTTATGCGTTTTTACCGTGTCAGCAAAGTCGATCGATTCTTTCCAGAAGTCATTTGATTTTGAACCATCAAAAGCTAAAAGCACGAATTGCGGAGGGCGTTCTACTGAGGTCGGTTTTCTGGTTTTTTTAGCGTAAGTAGCAGGGGTAGCTAAAAGCACAACTAAGAGCGAATTGATCCAAAATTTCATGCGCAGATCCAGTGTAAAAAGTTTTGACAGGAAAGCCTTTCAAAAAAACGACTTTTTTAAGGGTTTTCCCTCTGAAATTGTCGGGTTTTTGACAATGATTCTTGAGCCCATTGTGGAAATCTTGATGATGTATTATTTTGAAGCGGTGAAAACTTGCTCTAAATTTCTTAAATTAGCTTTGGCCATCGTAGGTCTCGTGTTTTTCGCCTCTTGCGGGAAAAAGACACAAGTCCGTGGCGCTGAAGCTGAAGTTATGGGGCCAGTTGAAAAGATCGTCGGTGGCTCTGAAGTCGCAAGTTCTACGTTAGTGAATAACCTTTTTGTGATGATCGTGTCTGATAACAAGGGCACACCGCAAGTTTGTACTGGAATTTTTATTAGCACACACCACATTCTAACAGCCGCACACTGTGTGAATGAAACCGTTGATGATTTAAGTTTAGTGACCGGTGTAAACCCGTTAGTCGATGACCAAGCCTTAACGCTGACGCCTGTTCATGTGGATCGTCATGACAAGTATAACCCCACATCAAAGATGGAACGTAACGATATCGCCATCATCACGGTGGCTGAAACAATTGGCTTAGCCGCCAACGAAATTCCACAGCTTCCAAGCTTAGAGCTAGCAGCTAAAATGACTGAGGCGCCAAGCTTACAATTCTTAGCGGTGGGTTACGGTAAAACCGGAACAACAGCCGACTTAGAACGCAGTGAAGGTGTTTTACGATCAGTGAAATTAAGAACTGATTTTAAAAACGAAAAGATCATGACGGTGAATCAGACAAATGGCCTTGGTGTTTGTTATGGTGATTCAGGTGGCCCGGCCTTAAAACTTTACCGCGGTACTCATTATGTGATCGGGGTGGCCGCAGGAATTGATCATAGCGAAACGGCGCAAGAAATCGATGAATGTCAGGGTGGTTCGCTTTATATGAACATCATTCCACATATTAAGTGGATTCAAGATATCATCTACAAATAGTTATTTTTTATTAAGACCCATTTGGTTTAAAATATCTTCGACAATATCAGTGGCCTTTTTCATTTTACCGAAAAAATCATTTTCAGCCGTAATAATTTGGCGGCGAGGGTGGCCATTCCAGCTTGAGCGCACTTTTTCATTTAAGAGTAAAGCCTCGTGAAACGATTCGGTACGAATCGGGTTTGTAGTGTCGTAATCGCCTTCAGTGGCTGTATCAAGGTGTAAAACCCAGTCGTAGCGGGCCAATTCAGTCTGGCGGGTCGAGTTGATATTTTTAAAGAAATGCTCTTCGTTATCAGGCCAGTACGCTAAAGAATCTAATGACCCGCGGTCGCAGATAATTAAACAATCCGGGTTACTTTCAACTAAAAGATCTTCGATATGGCGAAGCGTAGAGATAATGGCAAGTTGGGCGTGGTAATAGCCCGCGTAGTTTTTAATACGCGGAAAACCACCTTTATACAAAATCGAAGCGGCTTCAGGAGCCACTTTGATTTTTGGACCAAATTCTTTTTTTAGAACTTCAATCAGAGTTGTTTTTCCGCCTGAAGGTCCACCAGTGATCGCTAACTTCTTTGCCATGCTTAGGCCTTAGGTAAACATTTACTTACGGCATCGTGACCGATCCACATAACAGGGTGTTTCGGTTTATAAGCATCGTGAAGCATGATGTAGCCGCAAGATTTAAAAATGATCTCACTTAAGACAGCACTCATTAATTGTTTTTCGTCTTTGTGCATAGAAAGAATTTCATCAGAAAGATTTAACATCTTTTCTAATTGTTCTTTCGTTGAATGCTGCGGCCAAGTGGCGTAGTCGCTTGTGCCGTGTTTTTCAGACCACGTCATAAACTCATCCACCTTGGCAAAGATTTGCTGAAGCATTTGCGGCTCTTTTAAAACTTGCTCGCAATCGCTTTCCATTTTTTTAGTGATCGGGTGATTTGGTTGTTCACGTTTTAATGAACGAACTAAGTTGTATAAAGCAATCTCAACACCTTGAAAGATCGAACTTGAGTTCGTTAAAATCTCAGGGCAGTTGTAAACGCAAGTTTGTACACCTTTATCAAACCATTTTTTAGAATACTTTTCTAAATCACATTTCGCCCAGCCTTGAATGTACGGGGCGTAAGATTGCCAGTGGTATTCGCCGTTAATGATCACTTCTGTGCCGTGGTAGCCGTAAGCTACGTACGATGTTGACACGTTTTTAGCTTTTAGTTTTTCACGTAAAGCTGAAGATTCATCAACTAACACATCAAACGTTTCAGCTGTTACCACGTGAAAGTTTAATTGTAAGAAACGGCCAATTTGGCTTTCCCAGAATTCTTTAGAAGATAAATAACGATCACCAGTGCCTTTAAAAACACGGTTCATAAGCGGTAATACGATTTTCGTGCGCGGAACACCGCCCGCCATTAAGTGCGCAAAGTGCACGTGGTTACCAGCTTGTAATTTCGGTAAAATTAAATTTTCTAACTGAGTGATAAATGTCGCTGTTTGTTTTTTAAAACGCGCGCGTCCTTTTTCTAAAGATTCTTGTAATGACTGTTCAGTTAACTGTGTATTTTGCCAGTCACTTAATTTTAAACCTTTTAAGTAATCATTAGGAGTTTGGCCTTTGCTGTCTGGTTCAAGATCAAAACCAGCCTCAAGCGGAACATTGATAAAAGGCTGCGGAATATTTTTTGATTCTTCTTCAGTTAAAGCACGTAAATTATTATTTTCATCACGGCGGCCAACAGTTGCGCGAACAACCGTTAAACCATGAGCTTCGGCTTCTTCAACTAAACCGTTAGCGTAACCACGGTTAAATAATTCTCCGAATAAAACTAAAACATCGCCTTTTTTAAAAGGCACTTCTTCTGGACGAGTACGAATTGCTGTAAAATCTTTCATAAGCTGCTCATTCTACACAATACAGCTCGTGACTCAACGCTGTTTTTTGGGCTATCCTGCTGCTATGCGCGTCGTAAGTTTTGTACCCTCATGGACCGAAACATTGATTGCATCCAAAGTGGATGTGATCGGGCGCACGCGTTTCTGTATTCACCCCGAAAATGCGATTAAAAGCGTTTCTGTGGTCGGTGGTACAAAAAATATCAACTCTATCGAGCAGATCGTGCAGTTAAAACCTGATTTGGTATTGTTTGATAAAGAAGAAAACAACCAAGAGATGTATCAAATGTGCCTTGATCATGGGCTAACTTGTTATGCGACGCATGTCGTGGATATCAAAAGCTGCGGCGAAGAACTGATCAATCTAGGTAAGCTCTTAAAAAATGCAACACTGACCGCCTGGGGAAATGAGTATCTTTCTCTTAAAAAATTCTCATTAGAGCAGTTCAAAAAATGCGTTATCGATGGCGAATTTGCTCCGGAACAAAAATACAGTTATGTGATCTGGAAAAAGCCTTTTATGCGCGTTTCACCAGACACTTTTATCGGTGATGTGCTTAAACTTTTCGGAATTTCTTTAGAGCCTAACGAAAAAAAATATCCTGAAATTTCAGAAGAAGATCTAAAAAAAACATTCTGTCTTTTTTCATCAGAACCGTTTCCGTTTGCTAAATATTATTCAGAACTTAAAGCTGAAGGTTTTAAAGGTGTCGTTGTTGACGGTGAAAAAGTAAGTTGGTACGGCGTTAGGACTTTAAGGTTTCTACAATCGCTTGAACCGTCTTAAGGCTTCCGCCTTGTTTGCTTTCGGTGCGGTGTTTTAATTCTTTTAATTGGTCTTTATTGTCTTCAAAATACTGAACTGCCGCTAAAAAATCTTGCGCGTTATTAACAGTTTTAACCAGCTTCAATTTTTTAAAAGCAATGGCTTCAGGGTTATTCTGATAGTACGGGCCAACTATAACAAAATTTCCGGCGCATAAAGGTTCCATCACCGAATGCACCCGCGAAACAAATGAGCCACCGACAAAACTTAACTTCGAAAAACGATAAAAATCAGCCAAAACACCAATACGATCAACAATCAAAATATCAAAATCAGCCAAAGGTTCATAGTCGGCTAGTTTAACGATTTTTTTACCCGGAAGAAGTTTGGTTAAATCATTAAACAAAGAAGCTGCGTGTTTAACATCATGGGGGGCCCAAATCAGTGAAAATTTATTCTCTAAAAGTTTCTTTGCCGCCTGTTTTAAAACCTCTTCGTCTTTGGGCCAAGTTGAACCTAAAGTCATCAGTTTTTTATTCTGATCAAGCTGAACTAAGGAGTTTTGATTAAGTCTAAAAAACACTTGGTCAAAGCGCGTATCGGGAATGTAGCGAACATCTGTGTGGGGTAAAAGTTTTTTTAAGAACGAAACCTGTTCTTCTTCAACGCAGCTAAAAAAATCAAAGTCTTTGCACGCAAACTTAAGCCAAAGTGAGCTTAAAAAAGTCATTTTAGGATTAGCCGCAATGGTTGCTAATTTAATATTTCTTTTTTTAGCTTGGCTAATTAAGTTTGGCCAAAAATCAGTGCGCGAAAAAATCAAAATACGGGGTTTAATAAAATCCAAAAGTTTAGAATTTTGACTCGTAATATCCCAATTGAGCGGAAAAAACGCTGTTACTTCACCAGTGATATTTTTAAATAACGAAGGGGCTGATAGTGATGAGTAAGAAACAAAAATCTGACTTTGTGGGTAAGCCTTTTTATAATCACGGATTAACCCTTTAGCGTATTCAATCTCGCCACTTGAGGCATGAATCCAGATTTTCTGTGCATTCGGATCAACCGGAGTTTTAAAAATATCTTGGTTAGCTCGAAGCTTCATCCAGGCTTTCGTTTTAAGACCCAAAAACGGTGAACTTAATAAAAGTACAAAACGTAAAAAGTTATAAAGAAGGTTATAAATAATCATAACCATAATCTTTCTAAATGCTCTTGCACCATTGTTGGCGTTAAATCCACCATGCACTGTTGAAAGTTAGGGTTTACACAAGGGCCTTGGCCATGTTTGCTGCAAGGTCTGCAGTATAGATTTCTCTCCATAATCACAGTGCTTGAACGCGACGGAAATCCAAAAGGCGCTGGCCCCATTAAAGCGATTGTTTTTTTACCCAGTTGTTCAGAGAAATGCAGCATGCCTGTATCGTTTGTCACAATCAGTTGCGCACGATTAATAATCGCCGCTGATTCTAATAAACTGGTTTTACCGGTTAAATTTACGATATTTGGGTATTGATCAAGTTCAGAGGTAAAAGTGTCTGTAGGCCCGGCAAGAACTACGATTTTTTTATCGCTGTTACGTTCAACTAATTTTTTCCAGTGATCCATAGGCCAACGTTTTAGCGCATAGGCGGCAGATGGCACGATCACGATATAACGAGATAGTTGATGTTCTGAAAGTAAGTTTGAAATTTTATTTTCGGTAGCGGGATCAAAAAAGATCAACGGTGGTTTAGGCAGGCGAAATTTAATACCCATTTTTTCTAAAGGTTTTAATAAATCACGCTGGCCAGAAAATGGTTTTTCAAAAAGATTAATTTTAAAACGAATCAGTAAAAAACGTTTTAAACGCGACATCGGTTTTACGATTTTTGATTTTGCTGAAACCAAGTGGCGAATAAAAAATGAACGTAAGTTATTATGAGCATCGTAGATAATATCAAAGTGCTCTTTGCGAAGTTCTTTGGCTAAGTTAAAGATCTCAGAAAAGCCTTTTTTGCGGTCAATGGCCCATACTTTTTTTACTTGCGGATTATTGTTTAATAAAAGCGTAAAATCTGAGCGCGTTAAAAAATGCACTTCAGCTTCGGGATGATTTTCTTTAATAAGCGCAGGAATGCTTAAACTTTGAGTTAAGTCTCCTATACTTGAGAATCGAATCACCAGAATCTTCATATTGTTATGTAATTACAAAAAGGGCGTTATGTCTATGATTTTAGCTTTGAAATGACGGTGGTTTTAAGGCATGACTGTTCAGATGATAAACAAACTGTTTTCACTAGTTCTATTAGTGGGCTTTGCCTGTCCAGCCTTCGCTGAAATTTCAAGCCAAGTTGAGGTTTCAAGTCTTAACTTTATCAGCGAAGATTACGCTGAAAACCAAGATAAAAGTTTCGCCTTTATTGGGGCCCAGATTAAATCCGAACAGGCTGAAAACGATCTGTTTAAAATTAATTTAGTCGGTAAATACACACCCAAAAATACAGTACTTAGTTACTTTAATTTAAAAGAAATTTATTTTACCAACAAAATCGATTCAACAGCCTCATTGCATATCGGCCGTAAACTTCAAAGCTGGTCAGAAGGTGATGAAAAATGGAATTTAGGTTCTTACCAACCGCAATTTCGTTGGAATCCGCTTGATATCGAAAGCCAAGGGTTGTTCGGAATTTTCTACGAAAAAAACTTAGGGCACTGGAATTTAAATTTGTTCGGAACTCCGTTTTTTATTCCGGATCAGGGTCCGGCTTACGAAGTCAAAGACGGGCAGTTTGAATCATCAAATCCCTATTTCACACCACCGCCACAGAATATTATTTTTCAAAATGTTGTGCTTCCGATTGATTACAATATCATTAAACCCGAAGTTTCTGATGTGGTTGAACAACCCGGTTTTGGAATCAAACTTGATTATAAATTTGATGGCCTAACGGCAAGCTTAGCCGGTACCTATAAACCCGCAAACCAATTTGCTTTTGGTTACAAAGGTATCTTAGTGACTAACCGTGTGCGCGTCGATGTTCAGCCTAAGACCTATTACGAAAAATTAACGAGTCTTGATTTGGCAAAGAAATGGCAGAATAGCCACGTTGGAGTTTCGGTGATCTACAACGATCCAGAAACGCCAGAGTATACAACGAACTACAATTCGCCGGTCTTTCAAGCCAACACGACAGTGGTTCCGTATATTGGACTTGATTTCGAACCTATTGATTTTGAATTAGCCGGTCTTTTTATCGAAGGTGGCGATATCAAAGAAGAAGGGCCTGATGCGAATCCAGATCGTCAGCCTTTAACGCAGAAATATCTCTATAATCGCGCTTATCAGCTAGCCGCGAACTATAGAGCCGATGTGAGCGAGAATTTGAAAATTATCTCTAGTCTTCAGTGGCGTGAAGCTGAGAAAAATTTACTCAAAACCTTAAAATGGAAGAACACTTTTGATATAAAGGGACCTTGGAAAATGACACTGGATCTATTCTTAGTTGAAACCAGCGATGAAGCGACCACGGTTTCAAGTTATAGAAACTTAGATCAAGTATGGGCGGGGGCGTCTTATGATTTCTAAAATGATTAAAATTTTATTCACGTTAGGCTTAATTTTAGGTTTAACGGGTTGTGATAGTTTTCTTAAAGGTAAACCACAGCCACCAAAAATTGTTGAAATTCAAGCTTCTGATCTTGAGTGTGTTAAAGACGTTCAAGCCGATTTCAAAAAACTAGTTGAGTCACAAGCCAGCGAAAAAGATATCGATGATTCGTTTGATTGTTTATACAGAACACTTGATCAATTTAAAAATCGCGCTGAAGGCCGCACAAACCCTAACTCTTTCACAGGTAGCGAATTATTCATTATCTTTGATACCTTCTTTAAAGACGCTGAGATTTCACAACATGCGACAGACAACTTATTAGTTCTTAAAAAAGCTTTATTAGGCGGTGTTGAGAACGAAATCACAAAACCTGAGTTAGATCTTTTAAAAGATTATCTTAAAGTTTTACAGGTTGAAGTTAAAAACTTATCTCCGTACATCAAGGTATTTACCTTCAAAAAAGAAAACGGACCGTTTGACCAAAAAACTTTAAATTTAGCATTTTCACAATTACGCAGTTCTTTAAAAACTTTATTAACAGCTTCAAAAATTCCACGTGCCGAATATAATTTTGAAGACGTTAAACAATTAACAACAAGCTTAAACATTGTTGAAAAACAAGAAGACCAGGATTTGTTAAACCTGGTTGAAAACGTAGTTAATTTATTAGCTGGCACAGACCCGCTAAAATCAGAAGCTGAGTATATCCAATCAATTGATAATTTCGTTGATGTGTCGGCGCTTTACGCTGAAGCTCTTTACACAGAAATGAAATTTGAAATTACTGAAAAAAATCAGCTCAACAGAGTTTTAAGTTTCACAGGTCGTTTAATCGATGCTTTTGAAAATTCATTGCAGTACACAAAAACACATCAGCTTCCGGTTAAATATTTAGATCCAATCATTAATGAAGTTTTAAAAGCGAAAATCATTCCAGTTGAAGTAAGTGAGCCGACTTTTCAACGCTTTTATAAAATGGCGGTTATCCGTATTTTCAATGATCAAAAAAATTTAGATCCGGTAAGTCTTGAATCGCTTCGCCCGGTGAATTTTAGAAAAATTAAGCGTGAATTTCATATCTACAAAGCTTACCAAGATATGATTAATAGCCTTGATTTTGGCCCTAAGACCTACCTTATGCCGCCAACATTACAGGCTAAAATCAAAGCTTATAGCGTAACACCGTCGTTAACTAAAATGCTTCAGGTGAATAAGCTTGATCAGGCTTTAGTTAAAGAAATCGCTTTAGGTTTTGAAGAGCTTCGTCAAGAGGCTTTAACTAAGCTTCCCATTTTATACAGAAATAAAAAATACGTTCTAGCCTCGTCACAAAACACCGCTGAAGTGAATTGGGAAGACGTAAGCCGCTCACATTACGTTAAAATGTTATCGCGCGAGTTAATGTTAGGCTGGGGGCAAGTTGATCCAAGCTTAAGCCTTTACAGCGCTAATAGCCGTATGCTTAAGGCTGACTTTGTTAAATGGTATAACGATTTTAAAGAGTTTGCGATCGAGCTTAAGTTATTTGATCCACGGGCCACAGATAATGGCGCTGATAACTTTATGCAGGCCGATTTATTCACTTACGCCGGTAACGGTGATAACCAACTTCATTTCACAGAGGTAATGCAGTTTACGAATATGTTACTAGGCGGTGGCGCTGAGATGACTGACGATATTCAAAAAGTCATGATCGCAGCTGGCTGTTCAATCCCGGGTCAGATCGATATTTTCGGTAAACCATGGTTTGATGAAAAGTGCTTTTTAAAAAACATTCGTGCAAATTCGAAACGCTTTTTCTCGCATATTTATCTATTTGGAAATTATGTAAATTCATTAAATGATCAAGAGTATCTTGGTTTTTACACAGAGCTCATGGGTGTGGCGCGCTTAAAGAACGACACTGTAGGACGTGTTGAAACAGCTGATATTCGTGCATTTTCATTATTATCAATGTTTATTGATTCGTTATTTACAATCTACGATGTGAAAGCGCCATTCGGTGAAGTGGGGCCTGAAGAAATTCGTGCTTCTTATCCACGCTTTAAGGCTTTTGTGGCTGACTATGTGAAAAAGCCAGATGTTGCTGAAAAATTAAAAGATTGGGACAAATGGTACAACGTTTGCCAACTTTCTCATTCGAAAGATGAGTTCTTACAAGAGGCATTTATCTTTTTAGTTTACAATGGCCGCATTCCAGAAAAGTCAGATGTAAGTCTACTGTGCAATTTTGGCGACATTTTTAAATTTGAAGGTAACGTGAATCGCCGTAGAATTCTTAGTACTTTTCAAATCTTAAAAGATGAAATAGCCTTAGGAAATGCCGGCAAAAATTAAACAGTCTCATTGGGCCCTCGTCTTTGCATTTGCAAGTTTGTTCACGCTGGGCCTTGCCGATAATATTCGTGGTACGTTGTTTCCTGAAATCTTAAATCAGTTCAAAGTTTCTAACACGCTGGGTTCGTGGCTGTTCGCCACATCATCGGGCGCAGCCTTTGTGGCTGGCGTTGTTTCGCCGGCTTATCTTAAGCGTTATACGATCTCGTCATTGCTTTTTGTCGGCGTCTTTTTATTAGGTATTGGCTTAGCTGTAATGGGTTTTTCTGAAAACTTTAATTGGATGCTCGCAGGAAGCATGTTCTTAGGCACAGGGATTGGTTTTATGGGCGTAGCTCAGAACCTACTAGTTGCCGAAGGTGTCGAAGCCAGACTGCGTTCGCGCGCCTTATCGGGGCTTCACGGCATGTACGGCTTAGCAAGCTTTATCGCTCCAATGTTAGCAGCTTCTACCACAAAAGCATTTGGTCACTGGAGTGCAGCTTTTTATGTGGTCTCGGCGGTCAGTGTATTATTTCTTTTTGTGCAGTATTTCGTTGTTCCGAATCCTAAATTTGTTGTGCATGTTCCAGTTTCGTTAGCTGATAACGAAGATCAAAAACGAATTTCTAAACGCGCTTTAGCCATGGTTTGCTGTTTTTTTGCTTTTTACGTGGTGGCTGAGATTTTAGTATCAACGCGTTTAGCTTTGTACATGCGAACTTATTTTTCAATGGATCTTAGTCAGTCGGCCCAATACGTAACATTGTTTTTCTTATTTATGCTTATCGGAAGGGTATTGTTTGCGTTTATTCATTTGCCATTTTCGCTAAAAGCCCAGCTCAATGGCTTTCTAATCGGTTCAGTAATTCTGGTTATCGTTGGATTAAAACTGCATCCCTTTTTCTTAACGTTAAGTGGGCTTACGATGGCGCCGTATTATCCGCTTTGTGTTTCATATATTTCAGAAATATCAAAAGAATTAAGTCGAACATTTTTATCATTTGCCATCAGTTTTCAAAGTTTAGCTGTTGTGGCCATGCACTTGGGCGTGGGTTACATGACAGATGAATTCGGATTGGCCTTTGCCTTTGGAGTAGGGATTTTAGCCCTAGTGATTTCAATTTTATGTTTAAGTTTTCACCCCAAAAAATTAACAGTTTAATTTTAGCATTTATTTTATGCTTTTTTGCCGGCGTAATGGCGCAGGCTCAGTTTTTATATTCACGTGGTGCTGTGATCAGTGGTTTTGTTGACGAGCAGTATTTGGTAGCCACAAGTGAAACCAATATGTGGGAAGTCGGCGAAATCTTGCCGGTTATTTCGCAAAATTCTAAAATCGGTGTTTTTGCTTTCGTAGAATTGCAAAACGTTAAAACAGTTAAGTACGGCCATTACGAGCTTCGTTTAAAGCTTGTTCGCCAATCGCGTAAGTATCTTATTCAAAAAGGCGACATTATCAAAAAATTAGATATGTCGACTTATAACGAAGAATTTATCGGAACCACTGATCTGATTGTTAAAAAAAGTGAATTAGATATTTCTTCAAGATACCGTCCACTTTTTTATCAAGGTATTTCGATCGGTGAAACAGCACAGACGTTGTATAAACACGAATTCTTAGTGAACTACATCGGTAACTTGTACTATGGTGCTAACGAATGGTTAACGCTGGGAACATTTGCGCCAGGTAATTTAATTGACCGCCCGAATGCCAACTTTAAAGGTCGCTTCTGGAATTCAGACTCAACAACTTTAGCGGCTGGTTTAAGTTATGTTGATCTTAAAAAAGAAGAAGAGGCGACATTAAACTTAAACGTTTGGTGGGATTCAATTTCTTCGGACTCGTTAATTTCACACACCTTCTTAAGTTTAGGTTTAGTAAAGTGGGATGGAGCTAAAGATGCGGCCGCGATTAAGGCCTTAGGTTCAAGCTCATTCCAGACCGGTTACGAAGTGATTCGCTCTGACTGGGACCGCGTTTTGATTGGTCCAAGTTATAACTTCGAAAGAAAAGCACTGGGTGGTTATTTATCTTATGTTTGGATTTATGATCGTTTTCACGCGCAGATTTCAGTCAATGCCACAGATATTACAAAATTTAAATTAGATCCAAGAGACGGTTATTATGGTTTCTTTGATTTTTACTGGAGATTCTAATGGCATCACGCTTTTTTGTCTCGTGCCAACCGCATTTAGAAAAAGACTTGCTTCATGAACTTGAAAGCTTTTGGCACCAGCTGATTGACCTAGATGGTTTGCCAACACGCTCGCGTCCTGAAGTGGTGTATGAAGATATCGGCGGTATTGAGATCGAATGCGAAACTCATTTAGGATTTCAGATTAATTTATTTTCAAAACTAGCTAACCGTGTGTTGTGGCGTATTCATCATTTTGAAGCGCGCTATTTTGACCAATTTGAAAAAGAACTTAAAAAACTGGATTTAAAAAAATATTTAGGTGAACAAAAGTTTAATTTAAATATTGAATCAGGTAAATCACGTCTTTTTCACGAAAGTAATTTAGAAGAATCAGCTCACAAGATTTTAAAAAACGCGATGAAAAAACAAGATGAAACTTTACTTTCATTATACATCCGTATTTTTAAAGATCACGTGACTGTAAGCTTAGACACATCAGGAAAACATCTTCACAAACGTGGTTACCGCCAGGCTCAGGGTGAAGCACCGATGCGAGAAACCCTAGCCGCTAAGATGTATAATTTTTTATTAAAAAATGCTCTTGAAGGTGAAGTGCAGTATTCTCCGCAAAATACAAACACCACAATTCTAGATCCTTTCTGCGGAGCTGGAACTTTACTGTTTGAAGCCGCTAGTTTTTTTCAACCGAACTTAGTATCAAAATTTGATTTTGAAAGATTTAATAATTTGCCGGGCCTTTTAAAATCAGAAACCTGGAAGAAAAATTTTAAAATCGCAAACCCTTTAAAAACACGGTTTATGGGGGTTGAATTAGACCCTAAAACCTTCACTAAATTAGAGGGAAATTACGAGGCTTTTAAAGCGCATTTTCCGGCTGTTGAAAATGATTTTAAGTTTATTCAAGGTAACTCGAAAACCACTGATTTTAGCGCTCTCAAAGACCAATCTGTGATCGTGATCGCAAACCCTCCTTACGGAGAGCGTTTAAAGAACACTGATGCAGAAGAGGTTCTGATGTCGATGGAACGTGTTCCAAACCTAAAGGGTCTTGTTGTGGTTCATCCGCCACAGTGGAAATTGAATTTTTCACAGTTAAAAATCAAACAAAGCGAAGGTTTTAATAATCAGGGTTTAGACCTGAAACTCACTTTATTTGCGTTATAATCCCAAAAATGCCCCTATTTTACATGCTGCATGTGTAAGAGCTGCTACTGGTAGTAAAAGCTCTAGACTTTACACGAAAATTTGTGTTCTCTAGCCCACGCAATTAAAAACAATAAACTCGATGCGAACAGAAGTAATCGCTCTCGCATCTTATTACTCGAAGGAGAATATATGAAATCAATTATCGGTTCATTAGTGTTAATGATCGGTCTAACAGCTAACGCAGGTCTTTTAACAGTATCTGGCGGATCTAAAAAAATCGAAGGTGTTACATTAAACCAAACAGCTCAAGTAACTGGTTCAGATGTTAACATGTCATTAGTTGGTGCTGGTTTACGCGCTAAAACAGTATTATTCGTTCCAGCTAAAGTTTACGTTGCAGAATTATTCACTAACGATGCAGCTAAATACTCTCGCGATAACAACGCTTTAAAATCTTTAGAAGCAGCTTCTGTTACTGCAATCCGTTTAACTTTCTTACGTGGTGTTGATGCTCCTACAGTAGCTTCTTCTTACCGTGAAGCTTTAGTAGCTAACAACGTTAACTTAAAAGACCAAGCTATCGCTCAATTCTTAGCAAACGTTGAAAAAGGTGGCGATGCTGCTCAAGGTAAATCTTTTGTTATGCTTTTAGTATTAACTAAAGAAGGTGGCACAAAATTATACTACGAAGATACAAAAGACCAAGTTTCTGTAGTTGATGGCCCACGCGCTTTACAACAACAAATCCTTTCTATCTGGTTAGGCAACTCTGCTGACTCTGGTTTAGAAAAATTAAAAAAATCTTTATTACAACCAGTTTACTAATTTTAAACGTCTAAAAGGGTGTATTAGATGAAACATTTATTATTAGTATTAACAATCGCAGTTGGTTTTTCTGGCTGCGGTAAAGTAAAAAACGTATTAGATAAAGCTGAAACTATTCCAGATAAAATGGATAACTTAAATAAAGGAATGGGCGAAACAAACGCTTCAGTTCGTTTACAAAAGTTAGGCGTTTTTGAAGGTATGGTTTTAGACCACGATAACTACGAAATGTTAGCGCCGTTTCCAGCTGATTTAATGACGGGTGGTAAATTCTTAGGTGAAGCTTTAACAACTGAAGAAGCTTTAATGTGGGTTTTCAAATCAATCAAAAAAATCAACACTTACGACATCAACAGCAATCCTTTATTAGATGCTTCTGATGAAAAAGTTCAGGCTAAGTTTGACCACGATAAGTTAGGTCTTTACATGGCTGTAACAATCGTTTGCGGTTACTTACAAGACAGCGTTATCGACGATATCGTTCAGCGTATTTACACGTCTGACCGTTTTTCTGAGACAGGTTTACAAATCTTAGCTTTACGCGCGAAATTTTACAGCGACGTGATGTTAGGTGGTTCACTTTACACAGAAAAATTCTCTACTTTAGGACACGTAAAAGAAGCGATCGATTACAATACAAAAATCGAACGTATTGCTCGTTTACCGTACCCACAAGCGATCAAAGTATCTATCGTTGGTATGTTAACTCCTGAAATGAATGAAGCTATGTCTGTGCAATTTGATCCAGCTATCGTGAACGCGAACTGGTCAAAAATTAAAACATTAGGCGAAGCTGGTTTTGAAGTTAAACCTTTATCTGGCAACAACACAGCTGACCAAGCTGAAGCTAAAAGACAAAGAGACGTATTTAACTCTTACATCTCTTTCTTAAATGGCAAAATCGAACAAGCTCAAAGCTTAAACTAAGATTTTAAAATTTAAAGTTTAGTTATAAACCCACACTTTTCATCGAAGTGTGGGTTTTGTTTTTTTAGAATAGGTATCCATCAAGCCAGATATTTTTGCTTATTTTGGCCTTTAGCGGCTTTTCACCGGCATCAATGGCATCAGGAGTTCTGATTTCGTAAAGAGCGTAAGGTGATTCGCTATGAATCGTTCCGATCGGTGGACGGTGTGTGTACATCGACTGTTCGTAAGAATAAATTAAAAATTCATTCTGCTTTGATTGATCATAAGAAAACTTAACCATCGACTGAAATACTTCGGGGTGTTCAAAGAACAAGAAATGTAAAAACTGAAAGTTTAACGCCTGGTCTTTTTGGGTGCGTGAGAACGGGCGAGTCAGTTTTCTGCCAACACCGAAAAACGACGCAAATTTTAAGAACTGGCGAAAATTGTCTGATTGCTGGTTGTAAGACTGCGGAAAATACTCTTGAAGCAGTGATGAGCTTAACGGGTAACAAACACCTACGATATTATCTTTAGCATCACGGGCCACAACGAAATTTTTAAATGAATAAATTAAAGAATCTTGAATGAATTTTTCAAGATCTTCAGTCATTGCTTTTGGAACTAAATCCAAAGTTTGCAATTTTTCACTTAAATAACGAATGAATTTCTTCTGGTCCTGTTTTTCTAAAAAGCCCACCTTAATAAAAGGATTCACTTTAAACAATAAAGGATAAAACCCGTGGATTGAAACCAAGTTAAACTTACGGATTAATTCGTATAAAGGTTTATTCGATCTTTTTTGCTTGGTGCGAATGAAGGCGTTAATCGCCTGCATGCTTTCCATGTTAATCGAGGTGATAAAGTGTTCTACTTTTTCGGTGGCGATTAATTTTTGTAATTGAGGTAAAAAATGGCGCGACCAGTTTAAAACGGCTTTACGTTGGTGAGAGACCCGTAAATCACAGGCGTAAGCCGTTCTTACAACTTCTTTTTCGGTTTTCATATCCTGAAGCAAGAAGCTAGCTGTTCCTAAGATTTCGTTATTCTGAAAAGCGTTGGTTTCTTCTAAGATATAATTGTGAAACTTCTGCTGAAGACGTCTGTAAAGCGAGAAAAAATCGATTTCACGCCTGATTTTGACATCTAAAAGCGCTTGAGTTGGGATTTCGTAAAAGAATTGCCCCAGTTTTTCAGAGTCTGCCGGAGTTGATTCGCGAAGAACTATTTTTTCTTCCACAAAATATCCTGCGTTTGTGTGCGGTGGTTAACAAATCTGGCGGCCGTAAAAAGAAAATCGCTTAAACGGTTTAAATAAATTAAAACGGGCTCATAGTGAGCTTCTTGCATAGCGATTTCAGACGATCTACGTTCACATCTACGGCAAAGGGTGCGCGCGACGTGAAGGTGCGAACTTAAAACATGACCTGTTGGTAAAATAAAATTCTTTAAAGGTTCAAGTTCGGCCGTCATTGTATCGATCATTTTTTCTAATTGGGGAGTAGCCTCTGAATCTAGTTGTGGAAGTTTTTTAAAAACTTCAGCGTCAGCTGTGGCTAACAAACTTCCGATAACAAACATATTGTTTTGAATATCAAAAAGCAGGCGGCGTAATGAAGTGTTGCTTAGATTCAACTGTTCGTTGTTTTCAAGCAAGCTATAGATCAAACCAAGATAAGAGTTTAGTTCGTCAGCAGTGCCGTAAGCTTCAACACGCGGGTTGAATTTTTCGACGCAACTGCCATCAACGAGCCTGGTTGTTCCTTTATCTCCGGTTTTCGTATATATTTTCATATATTAATTAGCTAATGTCTTTTAGAGTTAGTCAAGTTTAGGGGTGTATAACAATCATGTCAGAGCCGGTTATTCCATTTTTTGTAACGATGCCACATTCAGGAGAGAAAGTTCCTGATGAGTGCACTTGGTTACATAATCTTGATGAGAAAATTCTAATGTGCGATGTAGATCGCTACATCGATGTTATTTATGAACCGTCTCTTAAAAAACTTCACGTGCCTTACCATAAGACGGAATGGCACCGATACGCCGTGGATTTAAACCGTATTCCACAAGATATTGATTGCGACTCTGTGATCGGCAGTGAAAACAAATCGGGCTCGAACAGTCGTGGTTATCACTGGGTTGTCACAACTTTGAACTATCCTTTAATGCAAAGCCCCATCACAAAGGATCTGCATAATAAGTTAACTGACCTTATATATACACCTTTTCATGATGGCGTGAAAAAGCTGTACGCCGATTTTAAGAAGAAGGGGTTTGAGCACGTTTTTCATTTAGACGCGCACTCGATGCCTTCTTTAGGTACAAATCAACATAAAGACCCGGGTCAGTATCGTGCTGATATTGTAATCAGTGATAACCTGGGTGTGAGCTGTGATAGCCGTTATAAGGATTTAGTGATTGAAGCTTACAAAAGCGTGGGCTTTTCGATCAGCTACAATTGGCCGTACATGGGTGGGCGTGTGACACAACAATATGGTCAGCCTGAGATCGGTCAGCAAGCTCTGCAAGTGGAGTTAAATCGTGCCTTATATATGGACGAAGTAACGAAAAAAATAAAACCAGATTATGTTGTTGTTCAAGAGCAAATATTCAAGGCACTTGATATCGTAAAAAGAGAACTTCCCAATTTGAAAATCTAAGAGTACGTTTTAGCTTGCTGAAAGCGAGTTTTTAATAATCATGCGATTTAAAAATCCATTGATGCAGAAGTTCTGGAGATTTTCTACATCATTTCAATTAGGTATTCCTGTTCTTGTGGCTCTCACGATTTTAATTATGTGGGGCACCATTGTTGAATCACAGTACGACGCTTTTGCCGCGCAAAAGTTGGTTTATCAAAGTTGGATGATGTATCTGACGATGGGGTTATTAATTTACAACCTAACAATTGTAATGGTTGATCGTCTGCCGTGGAAAAAGCGCCATGCACCGTTTATCTTAGTTCATATCGGAATTATTCTTATTATTGTTGGCGGATATGTTACGCAAAAGTACGGTCTTGATGGTTCGATGATGCTTCCGATTAACGGTAAAAATAACTACGTGCAAGTATCGCAAACTGACGTTGTTGTTTACGCTACATTTGATGGCGACCGCTACACGAAAGTTTTTGAAAATGAAGTGGATTTTTTCTTACATCCACCCACTGAAGAAAAACCGTATAAAATCAATTTAGGTGATGCCGAAATCACAGTTAAAAAATATCTTAAATACGCGCGTGTCAGTAAAAAATTAAAAAAATCGACTGATGCCAATGCCGGAGCTTCGGTTAAGTTCCAGTTGCAAAATGCGAACGTTCAGCAGGTTGAAACTTTAACTCAAAATTCAAAAACAAAAACAGCTGATGTGAATTTTGGTCCGTTAAAAGTTGTTCTTGGTCACGATGTGAAAGAAAAAGGCCGTAAAGACCGTGCAACGAATGAAATCTATTTTAATGCTAAAAACGACACTGAACTTAATTACGAGCTTTATCGTAAAGAAGAAATGAAATCGTTTAAATCGGGCACGATCAAAATCGGTGACATGATTGCAACCGGCTGGATGGGTTTAGAACTTCGTTTGTTAGATTATCTTCCGCAAGCCACTGAAGAGTGGGATGCGATTGAAGTTGATCGCCCAACGCCATTAACAAGCCCTGCTTTGTTAATTCAATTTGGCAATAAAACTCAGTGGGCTTTGTTAAACGATGTGATCAAGCTTTTTGGTGATAATGAAGCTTTCTTATTCAGTTTTCAGAACCGTCGAATGGATATCGGGTTTCCGGTTTATTTAAAGAAATTTGAAATGACCCATTATGATGGAACACAAAAAGCCAAAACTTATTCAAGTGCTGTTGAAATTGTTCCACCTAATGGTAATGCGCCTGTTTCTGGTTTAATAGAAATGAATGAACCGCTGAAGTACGCGGGCTACACATTCTATCAAGCCAGCTTTAATCAAGATGAAAAAACCGGTGAGCCTACGGCTTCGGTTTTATCAGTGAATCTTGATCCAGGTCGTTGGATTAAATATTTAGGTTCGTTAGTTTTATCACTGGGCATCGTTTGGCTATTTGTCCAAACCCGCCGAAGAAAGACAGCACAATGATTCGTTTAATTTTTGCAGTTTTAGTAGGGTTACAAGTTTCTTTATTTTCGTTAAACGCGAAAGCTGAGCCTAAGCTAGGTGAAGCGATCAGATACATGCCGGTTCAAGACGGTGGTCGTATTAAACCTTACGATACTTTTGCTAAAGAAGTGTTAGAAGTTGTTTACGGAAAACAAAAATACAAGACAGAATCGGGTGAATCAGCACCAGCGTACTTAATCGTATTAACTTGGATGCTTTCGCCAGATAGCTGGGTGAATCGCCCGCTTTTTGAAGTGAACCATTTAGATGTAAAAAACAAATTAGGTTTACCTAAAGACCAAAAATATTTTTCTAATAATGAGCTTTTCACAACAGATAAGTTTCAAAACTTAATGCAGGAATTAGCCGATAAACGCCAAAGCCAAGAAAAGTTAACGCCGTACTTTCAGGCGCTGCAACGTCTGCAAAATCAAATGATTTACTTTCGTGAATTAGCGGGTGGTCGTTTACTAAAAATTATGCCAAAGCCAGATTCTGAAACTTGGTTATCGGTGGCTGAAATTCCTGAAGCTCAGCAAGGTTTATTTGTTAACATCAGTCAAAGTGTTGCCGCGTACTTAGGGGCGTTAGCCGAACATAAAGATGTTGAAGGTGCGAAAGCCACTTTAGATAAAGCAGTTATTGATTTTCAAAAAAGTGTAGAGCAAGTAGCTCCTGAAAAATATGCCCAAGCTCATAAAGTAGGAACAGAAGTTTTGTACAACGATTTACATCCGTTTCGTTGGACATATGTTCTTTATATTTTAGCTTCGATTGTTTTACTTTTTATCTGGATCAGAAATTTACAATCAGGCATGGGCCTTGTGTGGACAATCACTTTAGCTGGTTTTTTCATTCACATTTTAGGTTTTGCCTTCAGAGTTTATTTAGCTGAGCGCCCGCCGGTAACTAATATGTATGAAACAGTTGTTTGGGTTTCATGGGGTGTGATGCTTTTCTCGATGATCTTAGAGAAGATCTATAAATACAGAATCTTTTTGCTTGCGGGTTTACTTGTAGGCTTTGTGTGTATGGTGATCGCTGATACCGCGCCTGCGGTGCTTGATCCAAGCATTCAGCCGTTAGAGGCTGTTTTACGCAGCAGTTACTGGCTGATTGTGCATGTGATGACAATCACAATTTCTTACGCCGCTTTTGCCTTGGCCTTTGGCTTAGGTGATATCGGGCTTATTTATTATGCAATTGATAAAGACAAGCACGCTGAAAAAATCAAACACATCACAACAGGTGTGTACCGAGCGATGCAAATTGGTGTGGCATTTTTGGCTCCGGGAATTATCTTAGGTGGTATCTGGGCTGATGCTTCTTGGGGCCGTTTCTGGGGTTGGGACCCGAAAGAGACGTGGGCTTTGATTGCACTTTTGGGTTACATAATAATTCTTCACGCGCGTTTGGTGAATTGGATTCAAAACTTCGGAATGTTGGTTTCGGCGGTGTTAACATTCAACCTAGTGATTATGGCGTGGTACGGAGTGAATTTCATTCTTGGCGCAGGGCTTCATTCTTACGGTTTTGGGGCCGGTGGTGTTGAGTACGTTTCTATTTTTGTGCTTTTACACTGCATTTTTGTTGGTTACGTTTTCAGCGTAAAAAAACTTTCTAAAGTTTAATTTTTTTAAACATTTTAAATTTTAAAAAAGCGAAGTTAAAAAACACTTCGCTTTTTTTTCGTTCAGCCTGCTTTTGAAAATGATTTTCATTACACAAAAGCGTCCTTTAGGTCACACTTTTTTGCTTAATCGTCAAGCACGCAACTTCTTGATTTCCCTCGGGGATTTTCAATTGCTATTCAAATTCCCCCGTGACATTTGCTTCGCATTGCATTTTAATTAACTTCAAAGAAAGGCAATTGTTTATGCTTATGAAAATCCGCACCACTGTAAGTGCTATGGCTATGCTTGTGCTTACGGTATTTTTTCTTTCAAGTTGTTTGTTCCAAAATCCAGATGGCGGTCAACGCACTGGAATCGGCTACAACAAAGGCTATGCGCCAGATCAACCAATCGCATTCAGCCATGAACTTCACGTTGGTACACACAAGATCCAGTGTCAGTACTGCCACAACCAAGTTGAGCGTTCGAAATCTTCGAACATTCCTTCTTTAGCAACTTGTATGAACTGCCACCAACAGGTAGCAGGTAAACCAGGTGATGAAGCGGTTGCTGGTCATAAAAACACTGACGAAATTAAAAAACTTCGTGATGCGTACAACGATGGTAAATCAATTGAGTGGGTTCGCGTTCACATGTTGCCTGACCACGTTCAATTCAATCACCAAGCACACGTTACTAAAGGCGTAAGCTGCCAAACTTGCCACGGTGAAATCGAGAAAATGCCTAAAGTTACTCAACATTCAGATTTGTCAATGGGCTGGTGTGTGAACTGTCACCGTCAACCAGAAAACAAAGCTTCTCTTAACTGTACAACGTGCCATCAATAGGAAACGACGATGTCTGAAAATAAAATTACAAACGATAACGAAAATAGAAAAATCGAACGTGATAGCCGCTACTGGAGATCATTCGAAGAGTTAAACAACACTCCAGAATTCCAAGCAGCGTTACAAACAGAATTCATGTCATCACCTTTACGTGATGAAAATAAAGATGAAGGTACTGAGAAAGACGGCGTTGCTCGTCGTGATTTCTTAAAATTGATGGGTGCTTCAATTGCCTTAACATCTGCTGCTGGTTGTATCCGTCGTCCGGTGCAAAAAATTGTTCCGTACAACAAACAACCTGAAGAAGTAACAGTGGGTATGTCTAACTGGTACACATCTTCATACTTTGATGGCCAAGAAGGTTTAGGTTTATTAGTTAAATCTCGCGAAGGTCGTCCGGTTCACATTCAAGGTAATCCAAAATTTCCTTTAAATGGCCAAGCCGCTTCAGTTAAAGCTCAAGCTTCTTTACTTGGTTTATACGAACCAAACCGTTTACAAAAACCTTTCAGAAATTTATTTAACGAAAAACGCACAAACAAAGAAACTGTTGGCGTTTCTTGGGAAGAGTTAGACACGAAAGTTGTTGAAGCTCTTAAAAAAGGTGGCGTAGCTATCCTTTCTGGAAATATTTCTTCTCCTTCTACAAAAGCTGTAATCTCTGATTTCAAAGCGGGCTTTGGTGCTGACCACTACGTGTGGGAGCCTTTAGCTGATAACGTGGCTGAAGCTCAGGCTTCTTCATACGGTGAAGCTTTAGTTCCAGGTTACAGATTTGATAAAGCGCAAGTGATTGTTTCAATTGACGGTGACTTCTTAGGTACTTGGGGTCCGACAATGACAAACAACAAACGTTTTGGTGATGGTCGCAGAAACATCGACAAAATGTCTCGCTTGTATTCATTCGATTCAACTTACTCATTAACAGGTGCGAATGCTGACGTTCGTTTCAAAATTAAACCTTCACAGCAATTTGATGTTGTTATGGGGTTAATCGCTGAAATCGTTGGTAAAGTAAATGTTTCTGACTCTGTTAAAACAGCGGTAGCTCCTTTTAACGGAGTAGCTGAAAAACTTGGTATCTCTTCAGAAGCTTTCAAAAAAGTAGCGGCTGATTTAGTTAAAAACCAAGGTGAATCTTTAGTAGTTGCTGGTGGTATCCAAACTAACACTAAAGATGGTCACGCTCTTCAAGTGGCTGTGAACTACTTAAACTCTATCTTAGGTAACGAAGGTAAAACTGTAGTTGCTCAAGCGGGTAATAAGAACCTTACGGCGTCTCAAGACAGCGTTAAAAATTTAATTAAAAAAATGAATGATGGAGCTGTTAAAACTCTTATCATCTACAGATCAAATCCTTTCTACGCTTTAAGTGCTGATCACGGTTTTGCTGATGCTCTTAAAAAAGTAGAAACAGTTATCTATTCTGGCGATAAAATGGATGAAACTGCAGTTAACGCTCACTACGTGGCTTCAGACAACCATGCTTTAGAAACTTGGGGTGATACTGAATTCGCAACTGGTTTATATGGTATTCACCAACCACTTATCCGTACTATGTACGATACACGTTCGTTCCAATTGTCATTAATGACTTGGGCGTTCATGGCTAAAGTGGGTCCTAAACGTATTCAAGAATTTGAAACTTACTACGACTACGTACGCAACTTATGGAAAACAGAATTAGCGGCTAAAGTTGGTGGTGGTAAAGATTTCGAATCATTCTGGAATAACTTCTTACAAGAAGGTTTCGTAGGTGATGTTGCGGCTGGTTCAGCTCGTAATTTCAAAGGCGATGTTTCTGGTCTTAAAAAATCTGCAAATGGCGATGCTAAATTTGAATTAGCATTATACCCAACTGTAAATATCGGTGATGGTTCTTTAGCTAACGTTGGTTGGTTACAAGAGTTACCAGATCCAGTAACTAAAATCGTTTGGGATAACTACGCTTGTGTTTCTGTTAAAACAGCAGCTGAAAACAAACTTCGCGAAGGCGATGTGATTGAATTAACTGTTGGCGATAAAAAGTTATCTTTACCAACACACATTCAACCGGGTCTTCATGACCAAGTTGTAGCAGTCGCTGTAGGTTACGGCCGCACTCACGCTGGTGATGTAGCTAAAGGAATCGGTCAAAACGCATTCGCATTAGCAACTGCTGGTGTATTTGCTGGTCAATCTGTTGAATTCAAAAAAACCGGTAAGAAAATTGAATTAGTAACGACTCAAGGTCACGATTCAATGGAAGGCCGTCAAATCGTTGTAACTGCAACGAATAAAGATATCGAAAAAAATAAAGAAGCTAACATTCACAGACACCACACATGGAATATCTGGTCTGGTCACCAATACAACGGACACAAATGGGGTATGGCGATTGATCTAAACGTATGTACTGGTTGTTCTGCATGTATGACAGCCTGCCAATCTGAAAATAACATTCCGGTTGTTGGTAAGAAGTACGTTATGCAAGGTCGTGAGATGCACTGGATTCGTATCGACAGATACTACACAGGCACTCCTGAAAATGCAGAAGCTGTATTCCAACCTGTAATGTGCCAACACTGTGACAATGCTCCATGTGAAACGGTATGTCCGGTAGCTGCGGTTACTCACAGCTCTGAAGGCTTAAATGAACAAGTTTACAACCGTTGTGTTGGTACTCGTTACTGTTCAAATAACTGTCCTTATAAAGTTCGTCGTTTCAACTGGTTCAATTACGCAAAATTAATTGAAAAACCAATGCACATGGCTCTTAACCCAGAAGTGGGTGTACGTACTCGTGGTGTGATGGAGAAATGTACTTTCTGCGTTCAACGTATCAAAGAAGGTAAGAACAAAGCTAAACAAGAAGATCGTCCGGTAAAAGATGGCGACATCAAAACGGCGTGTGAAGCGGCTTGCCCGACAACAGCGATCGTATTCGGAGATCTTAACGACGAAAATTCTCGTGTTGCTAAAACTTTCAAAGCTGAGCCGCGCGCTTACGCTTTATTAGAAGAGTGGTACGCGAAACCTTCAGTTCGTTATCAAACTAAAATTAAAAACAATGATCAGGTAACTGCACCGAAAGGAGCTGACCATGCTTAAGCGTAATCAGCTTGTTCTTGGTAACAAGACTTTAAAAGACGTAACAGATGATATCTGTGCACCCATCGAAAGAGTTCCATCTAAAGAGTGGATGGGCTTATTCTTAAGTGCTAAAGGTTTATTTATTTTTTACATCCTGACAATCGCTATGGTTATCTCGACTGGTATCGGTTTGTTAGGGGTGAATCACCCGGTAGCTTGGGGTACGATGATTATCACATTCGTATTCTGGGTAGGTATCGGTCACGCCGGAACACTAATTTCTGCGATTCTTTTCTTATTCCGCCAAAAATGGAGAACTTCAGTAGCTCGTTCGGCTGAGGCGATGACAGTATTCGCGGTTGCGACTGCGGGTATCTTCCCGTTAATCCATACGGGTCGTCCTTGGTTAGACTTCTGGTTATTCCCTTATCCGAATCAACGTGGTCCATTATGGGTGAACTTCCGTTCTCCATTATTATGGGACGTTTTCGCCGTATCAACTTACGCGACGGTGTCTTCTGTATTTTGGATCGTGGGTATGATTCCTGACTTAGCAACTGTTCGTGACCGTGCGAAAAATGCGATCCGTAAAAAAATCTACGGCGTATTATCAATGGGCTGGAGAGGTACTGCTAAACAATGGTCACACTTTGAAATGATCTACTTAGTGTTAGCTGGTCTTTCGACTCCGCTAGTATTATCGGTACATACAATCGTATCGTTCGACTTCGCGGTTTCTGGTCTTCCAGGATGGCACACGACGATCTTCCCTCCGTACTTCGTTGCGGGTGCGATCTTCTCGGGTTTCGCGATGGTTATTACGTTAATGACGTTAGTGCGTATCGGTTTCCCGCAATTTAAAAACTACATCACGATCGATCATATGGAAGTTATGAATAAGATCATCATGATGACAGGTTTAATGGTAGGTTACGCTTACGGATCTGAATTCTTAATCGCTTGGTACTCAGGAAATGATTACGAACGTTATGTGTTCATGAACCGTGCGATGGGTCCTTATGCTTGGTCATACTGGATCATGATCTGCTGTAACGTTGTGATTCCACAACTTTTCTGGTTCAAAAAATTCCGTCGTTCAATCCCAGTGATGTTCGTTGTTTCTATCTTCGTAAACATCGGTATGTGGTTTGAGCGTTTCGTAATTACTGTAACTTCATTACACCGTGATTTCTTACCGTCGAACTGGGGCCAATACGCTTGGTCGATGTACGATACAGCGATCTTAGTTGGATCGTTTGGTATGTTCTTCACAATTTTCTTATTATACTTACGCGTTTTACCTGCGATCTCTATCGCCGAAGTTAAACCGGTATTAAACGTTGGTCGTGACGATGAACATCATGGGAAAGGACACTAATCATGGCTAAGAAAAGAGCTATCGGCGGTATCGCTGGAATTTTTCTTGATGAAGCTACAACAATCAAAGCGGCTACTCGTGTAAGAGAAGCCGGTTTTACAAAATTTGATGCTTTAACTCCATATCCGGTTCACGGCATGGAAGAAGCTTGCGGCATTAAACGTTCACCAATCCCTTACGTAACTTTTACTGCGGGCTGTGTGGGTTTATTAGCTGGTTTAGCATTAACTTATTACACATCTGCAGTAGACTGGGCGATCAACATCGGTGGTAAACCAATGTTTTCATTGCCAGCATTCGTACCTATTATGTTCGAATTAACAGTATTATTTGCGGCTTTAAGTTCAGTAGGTGCTTTCTTTTATCTATCTGGTATTCCAAGAGTTGATCCACCGATCATCGATAAAGACATCACTTGCCACAAGTTTGCGATTTTCATTCCTGAAAATGACGTAGGCTACAGTGCTGATCGCGCAGAAAAACTTTTAAAAGATTTAGGCGCTGTTGAAATCAAGAAAATGGCGGAGTACTAAGATGAGAAGTTTAACTAATCTTTCTATGACAGTGATTGCAGCTTCTTTAGCCGTATCGTTTTTCTCGAGCTGCCGCGGTGGTAACAATCAAACGAACATCGAGTTAATCCAAGATATGATGGAATCTCCGGCGTTAAAAGCCCAAGAGTACGATGAAGGTGCTCCAAACAATGCGGCTATGCGCGTTCCACCAGAAGGCACACAGCCACAAGGTTTTACTCCTTATAAATACACTGATGCAGTAGCTGCTGCCGCTAATCCAAATCCATTAGCTGGCCAGTACACTGAAGAAGTTTTAAAAACAGGAACTAAATACTACACAATTCACTGTTCAATCTGCCACGGCGCTAACGGCCAAGGCGGTGAACAACAATCTGTAGCTGAAACGATGGCTTTAAAACCACCAGCATTAACTTCTGACAAAATCAAAGGTTGGACTGATGGTCAAATCTACCACGTGATCACTATGGGTCAGGGTGTGATGGGTCCGTATGCGGCTCACATTCCGCAAAAATACAGATGGCAAGTTGTTAACTACATCCGCCACTTACAGGGTAAAGGGAACTAAATAATGGGTTCATCGAATCATTCACATGAATTAAAATTAAATAAATTCGAAGCTCCACAACAGCTTAAAACTGCAATTTTTGCAGCGATGTTTATCGGATTTTTAGGTTTAGCTTATGGCTTATTTAAAGCTCCGGACCGTTTATGGACTTCTTACTTAGTATCATTCTTCTTCTTTGCTTGCTTAGGTTTAGGCGGGATGTTTTTCATCTCTTTCAACCATGCGGCTAAAGCAGGTTGGAGTGTTTCTATCCGTCGTATCGCTGAAAGCTTCACAAGCTTTCTACCGGCTATGTTTATCGGAAGCGTAATCTTAATCCTTGGTTTTAAATACTTATACCCATGGGCAGATCCTTCACAAGCTCACCGCATGACAGGTGGTAAAGCGTTATACTTGGCGCCTTGGTTTGTGACTTTACGTTTAGCAATTTTTGGTATCGGCTGTTTGATTTTCAAAAAAATTATGGTTGGAAATTCAATCAAGCAAGATCAAAACGGTGACCACGCCTTAACTCATAAAAACGTAGGCTTTTCAATTGGTTTCATCGCTTTCTTCGCGATCTTCTTCAGCTTATTTGCGATCGATTTATTAATGTCATTGTTACCAAGCTGGTACTCGACGATCTTCGGGATCTACGCTTTCGCGGGTATGATCCAATCGACAATGGCGGTTCTGGCATTAATGATTATCTGGTTAAAAAACTCAAAATGGGTTTCTGGATATATCACTGTTGAGCATCAACATGACGTAGGTAAATACATGAAAGGTTTCACGATCTTTTGGGCCTACATCGCGTTCTCTCAATTCATGTTAATCTGGTACGCTAATATTCCAGAAGAAACTGAATTCTACTTAATGCGTTCTCACAGCGGTTGGTTAGGCGTTTCAGTTGCGCTATTAGTTTTCCGTTTCGCGGTTCCATTCTTAGCTTTACTTCCAAGAGATGCTAAACGTAATGATATGAACTTAGCGGCAGTTTCTATCTTAGTTCTTGTTATGCAATACTTAGATATCTACTGGTTAGTTTACCCGAACTTCTTTGATGGTATTCCGCAATTCGGTTTCCTAGAAATCAGCATTTTTGTTGGTTTTGCGGGTGTGTTCTTAAAGTTAATGACTGGTTTCATGACTAAGAACAACCTTGTGGCGATCAAAGATCCTCGTATGCACGAGGCTTTAAACCACCACGTTACTTATTAATTGGCTGCGCAGGCATTCCAGTTCGAAAAGCCGACCCTAGAGGTCGGCTTTTTTTATTCCCTTTTTGAGTTAGGCCGATAAACGGGGAGAATCGCCCCTAGATCTGGTTATGGGCTGCAGCGGACGGCGAGTCTAACAAATTTTTTCGTAGAGTTCGCTTGAATAAGGCCTTAAATAACGGCATACTTAATCCATGCTATTTATTATCACGACCACCACATTTTAGTTCTCTAATCTAAATGTCTTTCGAGTCTATTTCTTTAAATTTTAAAATTAAATACGGAACTAAAAATGTCTAATGTAAATATTATTTTACCAGATAACTCAGTTAAATCTTTTGATCATGAACCAACTACTTTAGAAGTGGCAAACTCTATTGGTGCACGTTTAGCTAAAGACACTCTAGGTGCGAAAATTAATGGTTCAAATGAAGTGATCGATTACCGCCTTCCTTTAAAAGATGGTACTAAACTTTCTATCGTAACTACAAAATCTCCTGAAGCTTTAGAAGTTGTTCGTCACTCGGCGGCTCACTTAATGGCGCAAGCTGTTCAAGAAATTTGGCCAGAAGTCAAAGTCACAATCGGTCCGGTTGTTGAAAACGGATTTTATTACGATTTTGATTCTCCATTTAACTTCACTGAAGAACATTTCGAAAAAATCGAAAAGAAAATGGAAGAGATTCAAAAGAAAGATCTTCCGTTAGTTCGTGAACAATGGCCGATCAACAAAGCGATTGAAACTTTTCAATCAATGGGTGAGCGTTTTAAAGTTGAATTAATTCAAGACTTAGCCGCTAAAGGCGAGACAACAGTAGGTATTTATCACCAAGGTAATTGGTTTGATTTATGCCGTGGCCCTCACGTGCAATCAACTGGTCAGATTAAAGCTTTTAAATTGATGTCAGTAGCGGGAGCTTATTGGAAGGGTGATCAAGCCAACCAAATGCTTCAACGTGTGTACGCGACAGCTTTTCAGGATAAAAAAGAATTAGAAGAGTATTTAAAAAATATCGAAGAAGCGAAAAAACGCGATCACAGAAAATTAGGTAAAGAGCTTGGTATGTTCATGTTTCATCCATGGGCTCCGGGATCTCCGTTTTTCACTGGCCGCGGTACTGTAGTTTATAATGAATTATTAAAATACATGCGCGATATGTATTTCAAATATGGTTACAATGAAGTGATCACTCCGCAGATTTTTGATGTGGAGTTATTTAAAACTTCTGGTCACTACGCAAACTATAAAGAAAACATGTATTTCACAAAAGTCGATGAACGTGATTTCAGTTCTAAACCAATGAACTGTCCTTCGCACTGTTTACTTTTCGGATCAACAAAGCATTCATACCGTGATCTTCCGTACAGAATGGCTGATTTCGGTCGTTTACACAGATACGAGGTGTCGGGTGCTTTATCAGGTCTTACGCGTGTTCGTACATTCTGCCAGGATGATGCTCATATCTTCTGTACTGTTGATCAGTTACAACAAGAGATTAAAGGCTTCGTAGAATTATTAAATGAAGTTTACCACAAGCTTGGAATGACTGAATACCACGTATTCTTATCAACTCGTCCTGAAAAACGTATGGGTTCAGACGAAGTTTGGGATAAAGCCGAAGGCGCTCTTCAAAAAGCGTTAGAGATTTTAAATATCCCATTCACTGTAAATCCAGGCGATGGAGCGTTCTACGGACCAAAACTGGATATTATGTTCGTTGATGCGCTTAAACGCCCTTGGCAGTTAGGCACAATCCAGTGTGACTTTAACTTACCGATGAGCTTTGATTTAAAATACACTGGTGAAGACAATGCTGAACATCATCCGGTTATGCTTCACCGTGCGGTATTAGGCTCGTTAGAGCGTTTTATCGGGGTTTATCTTGAGCATACGGCTGGCCACTTACCAATGTGGATGGCGCCAACTCAAGTCACGATTCTAAACGTTACTGACCGTGTAAATGAATTCTGCGAAAAAGTAGAAAAACATTTACGTTCGAACGGTATTCGTGTGGAATTTGATCGTAGAAGCGAAAAACTGAACTTCAAGATCCGTGAAGCCCAGTTAATGAAATCACCATACATGATTATCGTAGGTGATAAAGAGGCTGAAGCGGGGACTGTGTCGATCCGTTTAAGCGATGGTACTTTACATAACAACATTTCGTGGGAAAATGCTTGCGAAATGATTATTAAGAATAGAAACAATAGAGAGTTGAAAGCTACAGTAGAAGCTTCAGCTCAGGCGTAACTTTAGGAGGCGTCCCATTAATCAGTTTAATAATAACCGCCCAGGCGGTGGATCAGGCGGAGCAGGAAAACCCCCAGGTGCAAAACCAGGCGGATTCAATCGTTTTGACAGAGATAAAAAACGTGGAGACAAAGATGGTCTTCGTGTAAATCGTGACATTCGTGCCCCACAGATTCGTGTAATTGATGAAAACGGTGAAATGCTTGGAGTTATGACTGTACCAGAAGGTCTTCGTATTTCTGAAGATCGTGGTTTGGATCTTATCGAGATCGGACCAACAGCTCAGCCACCTACTTGTAAAATCATGGATTATGGTAAGTACAAGTATGAAAACAAAAAGAAAGCAGCAGCTTCTCGTAAAAAACAAGTGATCGTTGTGATCAAAGAGATTCAAGTTCGTCCAAGAACTGACGTTCACGATTTCGAAACGAAAATGAAGCATGCGCGCCGTTTCTTACTTGAAGGCGACAAAGTTAAAGTTAACTTACGTTTCATGGGCCGTGAGATGTCTCACCAAGAAATGGGTTTAGAAGTTATTAACCGTGCGATTGATTTCGTTAAAGATTTAGCGATCGTTGAAGCGGCTCCGAAAACTGAGGGTAAAAACATGTTTACAATGCTTGCCCCGGATCCAGCTAAAATTAAAGAGTACTTAAAAGCGAATCCTCCGAAAGGTCAGAAAGAAGTTCTTCCTGAATTATCGAAGGAAGATCTTTCGTCGACGTCTCACACAGAAGAGCATGACGAGTAAAAATCTCGAAAAGCTATCATTCAAAAAGCTCAGATCAAGATTTGGTCTGGGCTTTTTTATTTTTAGCATCGGAAGTACGACTTTCGCTGATACAGCCCCACGGTATTCAAAGAAATTTGTAAAACAATCGGTACATTCAATAGAGTTTAAAAACTTATGCACAGGTGAAGTTACAAAGATTCCAGCGAATGTGCACCTTGAACTATGGTCTTCAAACTGTGGTAATTGTTTACAAAAAATCGAAGATAAGAAGTTTGTTAAGGGCGCTATTTTTATCAGTATCGACGAAGCTAAAGAAGATCAGGCTGCGGCCTGTGAATTAGCGAAGACATACAAAATAAATAGCCTGGTTGATTCAAGCCAAGGTTTTCAAAAGATGATTGGTGAGGGCTATCCCATTCCCGCAGCTTTAACTGTGAAGAAAAATAAAATCACTAAAGCCACGTTCGGTTATTGGCGAACTAGCAATTAAGGAGAGTGTGATATGGAAGAAATTCTAAATCAAGTTTATGCCGCCCTTAATAGAAACGATATTTCAGGTTTTCTTAAATTTTTTGATCCAAACATTGAACGTATCGAATTCGAAGGATCTCCATCGGGCGGCGTTTATCGTGGATACGAAGAGTTTAAAGCTCACGTTATTAAAGGCCGCAGCACCTGGGCTGAAGGTAGCTGTACACCAGAACGTTTCATCATTTCAGGTGATAAAGTCGTTGTTGATGTTCATGTGCACGTAAGACAAAAAGACAAAGTGGATTGGATCGATGGGCGAGTGGCTGATGGCTTTGCCTTCAAAAATGGAAAAATCACCCAGATGAATTCGTATTTTGAATTAAAAGACGCTCTTAAATGGGCCGGGGTTAAAGAATCGCCTTAATTATTTAGGACAGATAAGTTTTTTCTCTTCATCAGTGATCTGAAGATCTTTATCATCAAAACGCTTAAATTTTTCAACCTTCGTCATCACTGATCTGTACTCTTTCGTATCATTACCATCAGTATTTTTACGCCAGTAAGCTAAAGCTTTTTTATTATCCCAGCCGCAGAACTGCATTAGGTTAATTGCCGCCGCATAGCCTGATGCATGCCAGCCGTTCCAACAGTGACCATACATAGGCCCTGGAATTTCACCTTTGATATGTTTGTGAACTTGAGTAAGAAGCGCTTTTTCATTTCCAGATTTTAACGAAGCTAGTTGTAGATATTCTAGCTTTTGCTCTTTACCGCACGAGATGATTTTTTCAGATTCATCGTAGTTGTCTTTATAAAAATACATCGCTTCAGAAAAACCTTGTTTGCAAAGATTTTCTAAACCCTCAAGAGGTAAGGGATTTTGATTATCGCGCTTTGTGTGTTTATTAAATTTATTATTCGCGCCACCACGGTAATAAACACCATTTAAAACGACGCGAAAATTACGGGTTCCGTAAAGAGCATCGTTACCATTGCCTTTGTTATCGGTTTGTTTGTTGTAAACATCTTCAAGCGGGTAGAGCTTTTGATATTTTTCAACTTGTTCTTTTAAAGAAAAAGCCGACTTGGTGTTGTTCGCCCAAGCCGGCAGAGTGAAAGTAAAAAGAAGAAGGTATTTAATCATGTCCTACGATCGTACCACAACTATTGGTTTTCTTGCATTACTACGCGGCAGTCAGGTACTGCTTGGCCAGCAAATGCGCTATCAAGGTCAAGGTCTAGTGTTAACTGACCAGCTTGGCACGTTTTTGTTAATGCAGCTACTGCATAAGCCACGTTAGCTTTGAAAGTCGCGATATCAGTTGCATTCATTGCTGTTTCACGTTTGAAGTAACCAGCGCCAGCATCAGTGTTGATGATTTTATTAAGCTTTAATACTTTGGCGAAAGTTTCAGGGTTAAAATGTTTTAAACCTTCGATTAACTTAGCATTTTTAAGGTGGTTTTCTTTAGAAACACCACAGTCGTTATCTTTCATCATCATTTTTTTAAGCTCTACAACTTCAGTTGCTGTTGTATCGTCTTTATCTAACTTTTTGATTTCAAGTTTACCGTTTTTACCAACAACTTTACCGTATCTTTCGATAGTGTAGTGTAAGTTACCTAAACGATCTTGTTGGCTTAACATAGTATCCATTAAGATCATATCAGCCACGTTTTGCATTTTTAAAACTTCTTGAGCTTGAGCTGCAGACCATTTAAGATCTAAGCTAGATAATTTTTGATCGCTGATTAAACGTAAGTAAGTCGTATTTTTAGCTTTGAAGTTAGCTGTACGAGTTGGTTGGTCAGAGCCACCGTTAAACATCTCAGTGTATTTTTCTTCTTTCGATGGATTCATTTGTAAAGCACCGAAACTGTAGTTGTAATCATCAGTAAAGATGTTCGTTGCTTTCGGGTGAGCTTGCTTTTTAGTTAAGATTGATAAAAGACCGGCCCAAGTTTGAGCGATAAGCTCTTGCTTGTTGCTGATACCTGCGTAAGTTTTATCACCGATTGATTTATGTAAGTTAGCATCAACTGTACGTAAAACAACTGGTGGAACTTGGTTGATATTACCTAAAAATCTAGATACGTGGTAATAAGCTAAAAGTGACGGTGTATAAGAGCAGCTTGTGCTTGATTTATACTTAGCTAATTTTTTGAAATCTTTTTGAGTTGCTGTTTCTTTACGTTCACAACCCATAGCCTGAACTTGCTGAGCTGTCATACCTTCTGGAACTTGGAAAAATTCTAAAGCAGGATTTGTAGATGCTGTTTTACCGCAAACAGCCGCTGTTGTACCGATATTTAAACCGCAAAGATCGCGCTCGCGCTCAAGATCTTTTTTAGAGTAATCAGCACCTTCAAGACGGTTAGGAATATAACAAAGCTCACCTCTGTCTAACTGAATTAATTCAGCACCGCGACCTGGTAAGTTCGGAGTTAAAGTCGCTTGAGCTAACATCGGAGCTAAAAGCATTGCTACAACTGTTTTTTTCATAAATTCCTCTTTCTTTTTATAAATTTCTTAAAACATTAAAGCCAAATTTTAGTGACCATCGTTTGTGATCAGCTCAGTTGCTGAGGCACGTAAGTAGTTAAACTTACCTGGATGGTTAATATTAGTAACAAACCCGTTATAAAGTCCCACAACGCTGTGAAGAATTCCTTGGTCAAACGGTTGGTGTTGTACTAACGCTGCTGATTTAGGGTCAGAAAATTTCACGCCCATCACATCAACAACTAAGTTAATTGGTAATTTTAATTCAACATGGCGAGCATCGTTTTCACCTGTCGCTAAACGGTTATTGTTTTTTAAGACAACCGTTGGGTCTTTTAAACCTTGAGCTGAATACATATTTCCTAAGTAAACACCTTGGTTACGGTCTACAGTTGTTTGAAATCCCGAAGTCGATTCAAAAGCACTGCGGTGGTAAGCTGTAGCGCCTTCAATTTGTAAGAATAATGGATTACCGTTAACACCTTCAGCTAATACCGCAAAAATCGCTTTTGCGCGCGCTTCTAAAGAAGGGTCTTTAGCAGAAATTTCTTGTGTGATTTTTTCTAAACGAGCTAATGATTCAGCTTTTTGGCCTTCAGCGTTTTTGGCTTTTAGCGGAGCAAATAGCATATCGACTTGGGCCTGTGATAACGACACATCAAGTTTTTGCACGTTATGGTTACCATTTAGGTTTTTGTACTTAGGGCTTTGAATCATATCATCTAAAGCCGATTTGATTTCTAACTTATAAGATTTGCCATGCGGAGCAAACATTTTAAACGTTTGGCCAAAGCGTGATTGCATTTGAGCTAAAGTTAAAACTTTGCTTTCGCCGTTAACATTTAAATCAAAAGTGCTGTCATGTTTTTTAGTGATAGTTACTTTTGAACCATTGGCTAATGAACCGGCTACTGGAACATCAACAGCCATTTTTTCAAAATTCACTTCACGTAAATAAGTTCTGATACGCGGTTGGTGTTTAGCTGCACCTGTCGCATCGATAAGTGGTTTTGTATAGTAAGTAAAAGTAGAATCAGTCGCACCCTCTGGAGGTGGGGCATCGCGCACTGTTAATTTATCATTAGCGTTTGTTAAACCTTTAACTTGAAGTTCATACATGCGTTGGTGCACTTGGCGCGTGAAGCCTTCTGACTTAGGATCTAAGTCTTTTAAGACAGCTGATAAAGTTTCAGGAGATAAGTTTAATTTTACTAAGTTATAAACATACTCGTTTGAACGTAAAACTGATAGTTTCGTTTTCCATTCACTACGCCATACCGTCGCTAATTTTCCTGAAAGGGTTGCGCGTAAATTATTTAATAATGTTACAAAGCGGTCTTTAACCTGGATTTTATCAACCGTTCTAGTTTGTGGAGCTTGCTTACCAGAGAATAAATCAACACAAGCATTCGCGGCTACTGAGTAGTTCGAGTAAAGTTGCACTGCTAAAATTAAACCTAATAAGTTTTTCATATTATCTTGCACCTTGTGCTTGTTGTTGCACCATCGGCATTCTGCCTTGTTCTTTAATAAACTTAATTAATGTCGGGTATTTTTCGGCCGAAATCTCCATCACCATGTACTGAAGACCTGGACCTGTTGTTGTCGCTTTTTCTTGAGCGAATACGATATAAGTGTGAACAGAGTTATTATAAGCGTCGGCTTTTTCAAAGATCCAAGTTTGGTGCTGTTGTGAAAATGAACTTGTGCGGTCTAAAGAAATTTCAGACATATTTGGACCGTAGTATGGAGCTTTACTGTCAGCAAAAGATTGAATCTGTTTATTCATCTCGCTGATTTCTGCTTTTAGCTGTGTCGCTTGTGCGGGCACATCGAAACCATTGATTTTATTTTGCATGTAAGTGCCGGTTTCACGTTGAGCCATCATAACAACCTGTTCACCAACCGGTGTAGGGTTGTCGTGTTTCATTAAGTTAATCGGGCTTGTAGAGATTCCTGTAGCCAGTAAGATAAATCCCATACCGATCGCAGCTTTCATAGGTTCTTTAAATAAAACTTTAAAGAACACATCGCGGGCTCTGCGGTATTCAAACACTGTGCGGATTTTTAACATTGAGTTTGTTTGTAATAACTTACGTAATTCATCTTTTTTAAAGTATTCAAAAAATTTAGATAATTTATCGATTTTATTTAATAACGGGCCATCAATAATAAGTGGAATTTTGATTTTAGCGTTGATGCCTTCACCTAACATATCACCAATTTCATGCTCAGTTTTTTTAAGTTTAACTTCGCCAGCTTTTAAAAATCCTTCAGCCACTTTTTTAGAACCAGTACCTGTTGGTGTACGTAATGTGATTTTATCAACGATAAACTGGCTGCGTTCGCTAGACATCGATTTGTATGTTACTTCGAAGTAGTAACCATCTTTAACCGGAATACCGATCGAAAGTTCGCCTTTAGTTAAAACGTTTTTCTCTTCTAAAACATAAGAAGAGTTTTGTAATAACATACGCATCATTTCAATAGAGGCTTCATCGGTTTTTTCAGAAAAACCTAATTCTTCGATAACTAATTTTTCTGGAGCTTCAGAGTTTGTATGCTTCTTTAATTCAACACGAGGGGAATTAGACTGAACCTTTTCAATAATAACGGGAATCTTACGCGGGGGAGCCGGTAATAAACCTGCAATCACTGGTTTGTCTTCGCCACCAAACATAACTTGGCAGCTTGGGCCAGCGTAAGAAAGTGAAGTACCAATATATGATAATAAAAATATAATTGCGGTAAAGATTCTCATACCAGTTGGTATAATCAAGAAATGTACCGCTACGATGGGTTATATTGTTTTTAAGTGTCTCATTTTGATCGGGGGTGCGTGAAAAGGCACAGATTGCTTTTACACTGTCTAATTATTTTTCACCCTCGTAACGGTAACGTTCTAAGAACCATTCCACACGGTTACGTAGTTTTTCAGGAAATTCCACAAGGGTTGTGTCAGAGATTTCGCCTCTGATAATTTGGGCGGCGTAATCGTCACAAACTTCGCCCAGTTTTTTGTTGAGCTTTTTTAAGAAGTCGATTTGCTCGTTATCACCATCATTTTTATCGGCGTTTAAACGAACTTCGCCACTGATTTTAAGCTCACTTTGAATCTGCATAAAGCGTAAGATATCACGCATATTCTTACGTACGTCATGAAGTTCATCAACTTCCATAACCTGCTTAGACATGATTTCACGAGTGTCTTTAATGATCGCCTCGAAGTACTTTTTAACAGATTTTCTAGAGGCAGGCTTAATATCTTTTAAAAGACCTTCGAAATCCACTTCAGCGAATTTCTTTAATAGCTTTTTAGCAGCTTTCTGTGCCTGTACGCCTTCGCCGATATTAACCATGTCTTTAAGGTGGCCGAAATCACGAACGAATTTAGCGTACTTTTCAGGGCTAATGTGCTCTTTACTTGAAGTCTGAAATACCGAGCGCAAGAACGAAGTATCCTGGCGGAATTTATTAATCATGACTTTTTGTTCAGGTGTAATATCAGCAAGACCAGATTCACGGATAGTCATAAGAACAGTTTTAAGTTCAGCAAGATCAGCATTGTTAATTAAGTTAGTATGAGCTGTTTCTAAGTAGCGCTCAGATTCTTTTTTACCGTTAATTTGGATTATGAATTCCTGAACATCGTACTCTTTCGGAAATAAATTTTTGCACGATAGGGCTTCGGCCTGTGCGTACAGAGAAGAAAGAGCTAACGATAGAATAATGATTAATCTGGATACGTTCATACGCCACAGAATATACTGTTTTTGAAACTTCGATTTCAACTGTAATGATTCTGACAGTAAGCTGTCGAACTTTTGATGCTTTTAAAAAACTAAGGCTGCATAAGAGCAGCCTTAGTAACTATTTTTGTCGCTTTTTAAAATTTATTAGTAAGTATCTAAATCCCAAGATTGGCATTTAATCGGAGCCATAGTCACTTCGCATGATGGACCGATTGAACCTTCTCTCCAGCAGCGAGTAAGAATGTTGTTACGAGTGTTTGATGTTGTTTGCATGTAGATTGAATCATTGCCGTAAAATACGAAATAACTTCTGTCGTTCACACAGTTGATGGTCGCCATTTTTTCTGAAGCATTATCCTGAGCTGTTTGGCACATATGAAAAGTTGTTGTTTGTGTATTTAGCGCTTTGAAAAAACTTGGGCTGATTTCTTTCCAGTCGCAAGCTGTGCTCGCCGCAAAAGTAGTAACTTGCAAGAAAATGATAATAAGTGCGATCACGCCGGCTCTGAACATGGAAGTCTCCTTAGAGAAACTTTGGGTTAGTTTTTTAAACGGCTGTGGTGATAACCTAAGAGCCCCTTTTTGTTGAGGGATATTATTTTAATGAAGAATTTGCATGTGGCAGGGAAGCCACAACGAGCCTTAAAATGCAAAAACCCTCTGGGTATAAGCCAGAGGGTTTTTAAAGAGATTTAATCTAAATTTAGATTAAATTAGTAAAACTAGTGTTTTACTTCTTCTTTTTTCTCTTCAGTTTTAGAAGCTTCAGCTGCAGCAGCTGCTTTTTTCTTAGCTTTTTTAACTGGAGTAGTTACTTTTGTTTCAGCTGTTTTAGCAGCTTCTTTAACTTCAGTTGTAGCAGAAGCTGCAACAGCTTTAGTTTCTTTAGTTGCGTGAGCAGCAGCAGCGGCAGCTGGAGCAGCAGGTTGGTTAGCGAACGCAGAAACTGCGAATAAAGCTACGATGATTGAAGAAGCGATTTTCATAGGTATTCCTTTTGTAGAAGTGTCCCGATAATTCAGGGGCACTATTGTTGTTGTTCTTGGGATTGCTCCCACGTCTTAAAGTCTACGGGATGGCGTTTAAATCGATATTAAAGATGTGTTAAAAGTTTTTAATCCGATCTAGGCAGGTTTTAGCGTCTGCCTAGGGTTTAAGCGATATAACAGGCCAAGGTGCAGGTTATCTGAAGAGGTCCAGGCAGAAGGCTTAAATTTAAGCTTGCCAGAGAGCGGCAGTTATCATAATTTATCACCTCTCGCGATCCCATCGCGGGAAAAACAACTAAGGCTGACAGTCGTGCAAACAAGAGATGTTCATTTTGAGTATCCGCCCTGTTAGAGGAAGGTAGACACAATGTCTAAGATGAAAACGCACTCTGGTGCAAAGAAACGCATGCGCGTTCTTTCTTCAGGTAAAGTAAAGCGCAAACAAACAAAAATGCGCCATTTAAACTCACACATGAGTTCAAAAGTTAAACGTCATTTGGGCCAAACGGTATTGGTTCACGATGCTAACATGCTTCAAGTTAAGCGCCAATTTGGTTTCTAAGAGGGAGTAGCTCATGGCACGTGTAAAATCGGGGATGACAAATCGTCGTCGTCACAAAAAAGTTTTAAAAAGAACAAAAGGTTACTACTCAGCAGGTTCTCGCTCATACACTCACGCGGTTGAAAAAAATGACCGTGGTATGGCGTTCGCCTACAAACACAGAAAAATGAAAAAACGTAACTTCCGTATGCTTTGGACACAAAGAATCAATGCGGCAGCTCGTTTAAACGGTACAACTTACTCTCGCTTAATCGGTGGATTAATCAAAGCGGGAATCACTTTAGACCGTAAAGTTTTATCTGATATCGCGATCACTGACGCTACAGCATTTACTGCTCTGTGCCAGCACGCAATCAAATAGTATTATTTTTGATTAAATAATATTCAAAAGGCGAGAGATATCTCGCCTTTTTTTTTACTTAGGACTACTCTCTCTCCATGTCTGCAAATTATTCTGATAAACATGCTGAATTTGAGCTTCGCAAAAAGGCTCATATTGACCTGTCTCTTGACCCAAGAACGCAGGCGCAGACAGCTTCTCACTTTGAAAAAATTAAACTTATTCACGAAGCTCTGCCTGAAATTAATTTGTCGGATGTTAATCTTGAGACAAAACTTTTAGGTTACCATTTTTCATCTCCGCACTTTGTAAGTTCAATGACCGCCGGTCATCAGCACAGCAAAGTGATCAATCTTCGTTTGGCCAAAGCAGCGGCTAACAACAATTGGTTAATGGCCGTAGGTTCACAACGTCGTGAGCTGACTGACTCGCAAGCTTCGTTTGAGTGGAAGACGATTAAATCGCAATCTCCTAAAACGCAGTTTGTATCTAACATTGGTCTTGAAGAATTAATTGTTAGACCTACTTCTGAAATTTTAAAATTAACTGAGTCTGTTGAAGCATTAGGAATTTACGTTCACTTAAATCCTCTTCAAGAAGCTTTTCAAAATAAAGATCAAGCGAACTTTAAAAATGGTTTAGCTGCGATTAAAAAACTTTGTAAAGCATCACCGGTTCCAGTTCTAGTTAAAGAAGTGGGCTACGGTATTTCTAAAACGACGGCGCAAAAATTATTGCTAGCTGGTGCTGAAGTGATTGATGTGGCCGGTAAGGGCGGAACTCACTGGGGTTTATTAGAAGGACTACGTGATCAAACTGATGCGGGTCTTTTAGCTGATTCTAGTCAGGCTTTCAAAGACTGGGGTTTCAGTGCGGTTGAAAGTTTAATTCAATGTAAGACATTAACAAAAAAAAATCACTTCTGGGCTTCGGGTGGAATCCGTACGGGTGTTGATTCGTTGAAGTGTTTAGCGCTAGGTGCAAGAGCAGTTGGCGTTGCACAGCCGTTAATGAAAGCGGCTCTTGAATCTGATCAGCAAGTGATTGATGTGATGAACCGCTTTGATTACGAATTAAAGGTCGCTTTATTTGGCGTAGGCATCGGCTCATTAAAAGAACTTTCGAAAAAAAAGGTTTGGTATGTTAACGGAACTATTTAAAGGTTTTTCTAAACTAAACTACAATGAGCGTTTACAGGCTTTAAAAAAAGCTGGCGTATTAAACGCTGATGAAATTACTTACCTAGCTAACGGTGGTTTGCAAACTATTGATCTTGGCGAAAAATTTATTGAAAACGTTTTAGGTTATTTTCAAATCCCAATGGGTGTTGCTACGAACTTTAATGTTGATGGCAAAGACTATGTGATTCCAATGGCGGTTGAAGAAACATCAATCGTAGCGGCGGCCAGTAAAACGGCTAAATGGGTTCGTGAACACGGTGACATTACTACTGAAGTGATTGGCGCTGATATTATCGGCCAGATCCAGTTTGCTAAAGTTAAATCTCCTGAAGATTTCAAAAAACAAATCCTTCAGCAAAAATCTTATTTAATTGAACTTGCAAACCGTGAAGTGGCTTTTGGTTTAGTTAACCGTGGTGGCGGCGTTAAAGATTTAACTGTTCGTATTATTGACCGTGAAGATGGTTATTACATGGGTGTGGTTCACATTATGATGGATCCTTGTGACGCCATGGGGGCTAACATCATTAATCAGGTGTGTGAATTTTTAAAACTCCCACTTGAGCAATTTACTTCTGAAAAAGTAACAATGTGTATCTTATCTAACTTAGTGGATACAAAGCTTACTAAAGCTACAGTTCGCATGAAAAACGTAGACCCTGAATTAGCTTTAAAAATTGAAGAGGCGTCTCGTTTTGCTGAACTTGATCCTTATCGCGCAGCCACAAATAATAAAGGCGTATTAAACGGGATTGATCCGATCTTAATCGCAACTGGTAATGACTGGCGCGCGGTTGAAGCGGGAATTCATGCATTTGCAGCTCGTGACGGCCGTTACAAATCAATTACGAAATGGCGTGCCGCTGGTACTGAACTAGTGGGTGAATTTATCGCTCCGCTAGTGGTTGGTACTGTGGGTGGTGTAACCGCTCTTCACCCAACAGCTAAACTTGGTCTTAAAATTTTAGGTGTGAATTCGGCCTCTGAATTATCTCGTATTATTGCTTCAGTAGGCTTAGTACAGAATTTAGGTGCTTTGCGCGCTTTAACAACTGTCGGAATCATCGAAGGCCATATGAAATTGCATATTAAGAATTTATCTTTAGGTGCAGGGGCTACAGAGAAAGAAATGCCTTTTGTTGTTAAAAAGTTAGAAGAGATTTTAGCTTTAAGAAAAAGAATTTCTTTGGCTAATGCCGTAGAAGTTTTAAATGACCTTAGAAAAAAATCTGAAATTTAATATTCCCGGTAAAACTTTTTTAGTGGGTGAGTACGCCGTATTATCTGGTGGTGCTTGCCTAGGCCTTGGAACAAATCCTAGTTTTTCTATTGAATTAAATTTTGCACGCCAGACTTTTCATCCGGATAGTCCTGCAGGGTTATATCTTAAAAAAAATAATTTACCTAATTTTTCGCATGTCTTTAACAACCCTTATGGGGTGGGTGGTTTTGGTGCAAGTACCGCTGAATTTATTTTTAGTTACTTTTCAAATCCGCAAGCTTCAAAAAAGTTAGAAGATATTTTTGCAACTTACTTAGGTCTTTACAGTGAACGTAAAGAGCAAAAACCAAGTGGTGCAGATTTAGTGACTCAATTAATCGGTGGCATTAGCCATATTGATTTAGCCGGCGAAGTTCCTAAAGTTGAACGTCTTGCCTGGAATTTTAAAGACTTAGATTTTTTAATTTATTCAACAGGCTTAAAAGTTAAAACTCATGAACACTTGGCAGGCCTTAATCGTAAAATCTGCGATGGTTTAGTTAAGCCGTGTGAAGAAGTGATTACAGCCTTTAAAACAAGTGATAGTACCACTTTTAAGAGCGCCTTAGCCATTTGGAGCAAAAAACTTGAGCAATTAGGTTTAACAGCTTCAGAGGTCTTAGATCTTAAATCGCGCTTAGAAAGTCATATTCCTGGTATCTTGGTTAAACCATGCGGAGCTTTAGGGGCTGATGTGATTGTGATTTTAGTCGCTAAAGAGCAAAAACAGAGCGTTTTAAGCCAGATTAAAGCTCTTAATTTGAAGGGGCTTACTTTCCAGGCGGATTCATCGCATTTGGCAAATGGCCCTTTGTCAATTTAGCCAGCTTTTGTTAGATTTGTTGATATGTCTAACACTCAGATTTCGTCGAATATTTGGTTCGAAGCCAGCGCCCCTTCTAATATTGCGCTGATTAAGTATATGGGTAAAACCGATACGGTAAATAATCGTCCGACGAATTCATCGTTATCATGGACTTTAAATAATTTAAGAACATTTGTGCGCATTAAACAAAACGCTGATCTTACCGAAGATCAATGGCGTCCGTTTGTACGTAATGATTTACGTCCGATTGATTTATCAGAAAAAGGCAAAAAGAAATTTTTAGATTTTTTCGCCAAACTTAAAGCCGAATTTAAATTAACAGGTTTTTTTGAAATCGAATCAGCCAATAATTTTCCTTCAGATTGTGGTCTGGCAAGTTCTGCCAGTAGCTTTGCGGCTTTAACGTTGGTGGCGCATCAGTTTGCGGGTGCTAGATACTTACCCAAAGAATTAGCTAAACTTTCGCAAAAAGGTTCAGGTTCTTCTTGCCGTTCATTTTTTACACCGTGGGCTTTATGGCATGAAGCGGGCGCTGAAGAAATGTCATTACCGTTAAAAGATTTAAAACACATGGTGATTTTATGTGATGAAACTAAAAAAGCTGTTTCATCAAGCCAAGCGCACGTTCAGGTTTTAACTTCTGATTTATTTAAAGGTCGCCCAGAAAGAGCTGCTGATCGTTTACAAAAATTGGTCACGGCTTTACGTAAGCCTGAAGGCCAATGGAGAAATATTTTTGAACTTTGCTGGAATGAATTCTGGGATATGCACACGCTGTTTCACACATCAAGCCCTGCGTTTATGTATTTAAATGGCGATGGCTTTAATGCTTTATCGCAAATTTTAGAGATGTGGCATAAAGAGGGTGATGGCCCGATTGTAACAATGGATGCTGGAAGCAATATTCATTTATTATTTAGAAATAACCAACCGGACACGTACGCTAAATACCAAGAGCATTTTAATAACCAATTTAACTTGTGGACTGACGGCGGATACCAAATCCGTAAAGACTAAGTATGAATAATTCTGAGGTGACACAAAAATCAGATTGGGCAGTTCAAGTTCCAGGTAAATGGATCTTAGCCGGTGAACACGCAGTTCTTCGTGGGTCACAGGCCATTGTGTTTCCATTAAAGTCTCGTTTTTTAAGTCTTTCTTACTTTAATAATGCTTCTGAATTTAAAATCCATATCGCAGGCCTTTGTGCTTCTGATTTAGAAATGATTATCTGGTCGGTGGTTGAACGCGCGATGAGTGAATTAGGAATAAAACGCACTGATCTTAAAGGTGATCTTAAGATTTATTCGCATATTCAGTTTGGCGCTGGTATGGGTGCATCAGCTACTTTAGCGGTGGGGTTAACTTTATTTTTCCAGCACTTGGGTGTTTTAAAAACTGATCCGTTTTTATTTGCTAAAAAACTTGAAGATCTATTTCACGGCGAAAGCAGTGGGGTCGATGTGGCTGTGGCCCTTCATCAAAAACCGATGATCTTTGAAAAAAATAAAGAAAATATCTTTTTTGATTTAAAAAAGCTTCCGCTTTTATACCTCTCTTACACAGGCCAGCGTGGTGTTACGAAAGACTGTGTAAATAAAGTTAAAAACCTGATCTCTGAAAAACCTGAACAGGCTTTAGCTGTGGATGAGCGTATGAAAAAAGTGGTGCAAGATTTTATTAAAGCCCGCTTTGAATGGACGCAAACCGAATGGATTGAACATTTAAATATGGCGCAAAGTTGTTTTGAAAGCTGGGATCTAGTTCCTTCAGCTGTGCAAAACCATATGCAGCAGCTTAAAAAAGCCGGCGCCCTAGCTTGTAAACTTACTGGCTCAGGCAGCGGTGGTTATGTTTTAAGTCTGTGGAATGAAAAACCAACTTCAGCTGAATTAACGTCTGAACTTATTCCTGTCTTTTTATAATTGGATTACAACATGAGAAAATTAGTTATTATTCCGACTTACAACGAAATCGAAAATATGAAAATGCTTTTACCGGTGCTGATGAAACTAAAACAGTCATTTGATGTTTTAGTGGTCGATGATAGTTCACCAGATGGCACAGCTAAATTTGTAGAAGAGTTCGCAAAAACTGAACCGCGTGTTCACGTTTTAGTGCGTGGTGCAAAGCAGGGTTTAGGTAAAGCTTACCTTGCGGGTTTTGATTGGGGTTTAAAAAAAGGCTATGACGTTTTAACTGAAATGGATGCTGATTTTTCGCATGCACCTTCTCACTTAGATGAAATCTTGGCTTTAATTGATAAACACGATGTGGTGATCGGTTCACGCTACGTTAAAGGTGGCGGTACTGTAAACTGGGGCCTTTTACGTAAAATTATTTCTCGCGGCGGAAGTTTATATTCTCGCATTATCCTAGGTTACCCACTTCGTGACTGGACGGGCGGCTTTAACTGCTGGAGAAAAGAAGTTTTAGAAAAAATTAATTTATCTGGAATCCGCTCAAACGGATATTCATTTCAAATTGAATTAAAATACAAGGCCTTAAAAAACGGTTACAAAATTCATGAAGCACCGATTATTTTTGAAGATCGCCGTGTGGGTCAAAGTAAAATGTCGTTAAAAATTGTTTTAGAGGCTTTTTATAAAGTTTGGCTTATTAAGAGCTACTAAAAAAAGTTACAACTTCTTAAGTTGCGTCGTGCTCCAACGGCGCGACAAATAGCGCACAATGTTTCTTAAAAAGCGCACAATCCAAATTGTATCGTGCTTACGGGTGTATCTATGCCCCCAGTTTTTGGAGCCCGGAAGTAGCCAGTAAAAAAACGGTAAGAAAATTCGGCGCGGAAACCAGCGTTTAAAATAATAGAAAAATTCAGCATCAAAGCTAGCCGGAACCCACAGCGGTGGTCGTTCGGTGCGAATCACGTTGTAAGTTAATTCTGCGATTGATTGTGGGGTTGAAAGGCTTCGGTTTTTAAGACTGGCCACAAAAGGAATCATGTCGTTGTACATATCCTGATAAGGACGCTCTTGGGTTTCGGTACCCGGTGTATTTTCTTGCGAGAACTTAATGCGCGAATGTTGTTGTGAGTGAATAAACCCTGGCTGCACCAAAGATACGTCGATACCAAATGGTCTAAGCTCGTACCATAAAGCTTCCATAGCGCCTTCAAGCGCGTATTTTGAAGCCGAATACGATGACATCGTAGGAAAAGCTAAAAGACCACTGACTGAAGAAATATTGATGATTTTACCTTTACCGTTTTTGCGCATTTTTGGAAGCAGCATGCGAATAAGGCTTACGGGGCCAAGATAGTTTTTTTGAATATGTAAAAGATCATCTTGGTCTTTTGTTTCTTCTAAAGAAGAACGATAACAAATATCAGAAGTATTAATATAAATATCAACGCGGCCCCAACGTTCAAAAATTTTAGCCACAGCTTCTTTGCGGCTTTCTTCGTCGACCACATCTAAAGGCATAAGCCAAACATGGTCATTTTCAGTGATATGGGGGGTAAGATTTGTCAGTTCGCGGGCGGTCACAATAAGGCGGTATTCAGGGTGTTCAGATAATAACTTAGCTGTGGCAACGCCCACTTCTGAGCTGCCCCCGGTGAGCAAGATTACAGGTTTATAATCTTGCGTTGGTGTCGCAAACTTATACCAGTAAATGTACTTATACATACCAGGGTATAGTTTACTCCTCCTGTTATCCTTGTCGATGTTTTTTAATTTCCCAAAAAGAAATGGCTGCTGAAACACTTGCGTTAAGCGACTCAATGCTGTGGGTCGGGATATTGATGAATTTCATTTTTTTCATCTGTTCCGATTCGAGACGAAGCCCCGGACCTTCTTCGCCAAGCCATAGGCGAAAATCCTTAGGCCATTTTTGAGAGGCAATATCAGCGCCTTCAAGTTCGAGAGCGAAGTTATCGCCGGTGATCGGAAGTTCGTTTGTCTTAAGACCTGCCGTATAAAATTCAGCTTTTAAAACTGCTCCTGCAGAAGCTTTGACCGAGTGCGGAAGAAAAGGGTGGCAGGCTTCCTGAGTCAAAATTATTTTGTTGATTCCAAATCCTACAGCCGATCTTGCCAGTGCTCCTAGATTACGAGGATCGCCAATAGGCAAGACCACTTCAATGCCTTCAGGTTTTTGTTTTAAATCAAGCGTTGGAAAATCATCAGCTTCTAACACAAATAAAGGATAGTGTGTGCCTAGCACGTCTAATTCGTTAAATAAATCTTGCGATAACGTGATTGTGTTAAATGGAAATTTCGCTGTGTATTTATCAGAGCAAACCACGAGGTGAACTTTAAAGTTTTTATTTTTCGTTTTAGTGAATTCTTTAATGAGTTTATCACCCATTAAGAAAAATAATTTGTGCTCTTTAATGCCTTTGGCAGAAAGTAATAAACGCAGTTTTTTAAATAGCGGATTATCTTTTGAAGTAATTGTTTGGGCGTCTTTTCTCATTGTCTTTGTAACCTTAGAAAGAATCGTTCAGAAGAATATCGTTATCTTCTTCTTCAGGAAGTGGAGCGTTTTTGATTTTTTTGAAAATCACCAAGCGTCTGTGATTTTCTGTTTTTGGAAGATCGTACGTGATATCTGCTTTTAGCACGAAATACTCAGACCATTCTTTTAAAGCTTTTTCGATCTCTGGATCAACGCCAGGACCTTTCATAAAATACACTTCGCCACCTTCTTGAAGGCAGCTCATAGTGTTTCTCAGCGTGTTTGAGATATCTTCGACCGCACGAGTAATTACGCCGTTGACCGGATACACGAAGTGCTCGTTAATGTTACGTCCGATAATATCTAAGTTTTCTAATTTTAAATCTTCACGAACTTCTTTTAAAAACTCGACACGTTTTTGTACGCCTTCGGCTAAAAGAATTTTCTCTTTCGGAAATCTGATTTTTAAGGGAATACCCGGAAATCCCGGACCCGTGCCCACATCGATCAATGGGAATTTTAATTCCGTAAGTTCTGTTAAAATTAAGCAATCGATGAAATGTTTAATCGCCACATCTCTTAGGTTTAATAAACGGGTAAAGTTGCGGTTTTCCTGATTTTTCATCAGAAGTTCGTAAAAGCGCGCTAATTTCATGCGCTCTTCGTGCGAACATTTAAAGTCGTGATTGCGAAAGATATCGTACAGACGGTCGTTGGCTTCTTGGGCAGTAAAGATCTGGTCTGGCTTTTTATGCTTACCTTTAAGATCTTCGTGCGAAGTCTTGGCCATTTTTGATGCATTACGAGCCTTGTAAGGGCTGTAGTTTTCCTTATTTTTGTGCGCCACGATATTTCCTTTAAGGCATTGTTCATAGCACAGGGCTAAATGCTTGAAAAGACTTAAATTATTTAGAATAATAACCGGATGGTAAATCAGCATTTAATCGATATTAAGCAAAAGGCCCTAAAAGATTTTCACGCAGCTAAAAACTCACAGGAGCTGTATCAGTTTAAAGTTCAATACTTGGGTAAAACCGGTGCTTTAACTGAGGCCATGAAGATGATGGCGACTCTTCCTAAAGAAGAGAAACCTTTGTTTGGTAAACAAGTTAACGAAGTTAAGGCTGAACTAGAAACAGCTTACACGGGCGTTGAAGCGACCCTTCAAAGAGCTGAAATCGACGCTAAAATGCTCAATGAAAAGTTAGATTTAACTTTATCGGTAAATGCTCACGAGATGGGTCACGAACACCCAATTTACAAAGTCACAAACGAGATTTTTTCGATCATGGCTCGTCTTGGGTACTCGTTACGTACAGGTCCTTTAATTGAAAAAGATTACTACAATTTCGAAGCCTTAAACATTCCACCGGATCATCCAGCGCGTGATATGCAAGATACTTTCTTCGTTGATGAAACGCACGTATTACGTACGCACACATCTCCGATTCAGATTCATTCTTTAGAAAATGAAAAGCCACCTTTACGTGTTATCGGAACAGGTCCGGTATTCCGTGTAGACAGTGATATCTCTCACTTACCTAACTTTCATCAAATTGAAGGTATGTGTGTTGATAAAAAGATTTCTATGGCTGACTTAAAAGGAACGATTTCATTTTTCGTGCGTGAGTTCTTTGGTCCTGGTTTAAAAACTCGTTTTCGTCCAAGCTTTTTCCCATTCACTGAACCTTCAGCTGAAGTTGATTGCTCGTGCCCGATTTGTAAAAGCAAAGGCTGTTCACTGTGCAAACAAACAGGCTGGATTGAAATTGGTGGTTGCGGTTTAATTAACCCGAAAGTTTTTGAATCTGCAAAAGTGCCTTACCCTGAGTGGCAAGGTTTTGCGTTTGGTTTTGGTGTTGAGCGTATGGCAATCATTAAGTACGGCGTAGACGATATCAGACACTTTCCAAAAAATGATGTTCGTTTCTTAAAACAATTTTCTCAGAACTAGTAGGATCTAAGATTTATGAAAATTTCTCTACAATGGTTAAATGATTTCGTTGATGTAACTGAGTTCTACACGAACACGCAGACGCTGGCTGATTTATTAACCCGTGCCGGTCTTGAAGTTGAAGATATTCAAAATAAAGCTAAAGACTTAAATAACGTTGTTATTGGTCACATCACAGTTAAAGATAAACATCCAAATGCAGATAAGTTATCTTTGTGCCAAGTTGATATCGGTGGCGGTAAGATTGAACAAATCGTGTGTGGTGCGCAAAATCACAAACAAGGCGATAAAGTGATCGTAGCTCTTCCGGGAGCTGTGCTTCCTGGAAACTTCGCGATTAAAAAAGCAAAAGTTCGTGATGTTGAATCAAACGGCATGCTTTGTTCTTACAAAGAATTAGGTTTAGCTACTGAGTCAGATGGTATTGTTATTTTACCAGCGGATGCACCAGTGGGTGAGTCGTTTGCAAAATACGGCGGCCATGATGATATTATTTTTGAATTAAAAGTAACTCCAAACCGTGCGGATTGTTTATCACACTACGGTTTAGCTCGTGAAATCGGATGTTTATTAAATAAACCGGTTAAAAATCCTGAAGTGCAAAAGAAGTTTTCTTCTGAAAGCACAAAAGCAAAAATTAAATTAACGGTTGAAAACTCTGACTTATGCTCACGTTACTGTGGTCGTTATATTACGGGTGTTAAAATCGGAGAAAGCCCTGCTTGGTTAAAACGCCGTTTAGAATCAATCGGTATGAATTCAATCAACAACGTGGTGGATGTAACAAACTACGTGATGCTTGAAATGGGTCAGCCATTACACGCGTTTGATGCGAACCTTATCGGTAAACAAACAGTAAATGTTCGCATGGCTCAAGTGGGTGAAAAATTTAAAACTCTTAAAGAACAAGACATCACGTTAAAAGGTGATGAGTTATTAATTACTGACAGCAATGGTCCTGTGGCTTTAGCGGGTGTGATCGGTGGATTGCATTCAGGTGTTAACGACAGCACGACAAATATTTTCTTAGAGTCTGCGAACTTTAAAGCGATGTCTGTGCGTAAATCGTCTCGCCAACACGGGATTGAAACAGATTCTGCGTACCGCTTTTCTCGCGGTGTAGATCCATCACAAACTTTCGAAATTATGGACCGTGCGGTCAACTTAATCTTACAAGTGGCTGGTGGTGAAGCTTACGGTGATCATTACGACATCTATCCAAAACCAGTGACAAAATCTCCGGTTAAGATTTCAGTTCAAACGATTACTGATCGTTTAGGCTACACAGCTGATGCAAAAACGTTTGAACAATACATGACAGGTCTTCACTGTAAAGTGGATAGAATCGGTGAAGGTCAATACCACATCACGCCCCCGTTATTCCGTTTCGATTTAGAGCACGATATGGATTTAGTTGAAGAGTATGCGCGCCTTAAAGGTTACGAGCATATCACTGAAACTTTACCAACGTTTGCAGCTGAACCTGCGAAGCATGATGAAAAATACACTTCAAATCAAAAGTTATCGTTGTTTTTACGTGGTGAAGGTTATGATCAAGCGTTTAACTATGCTTTCTTATCTGAAAACGAAGAGAACAAGTTTTTAACGAACGCTGATATTTTTAATAAACTAGGTCTTACGATGGATGCGCAAGCCGTTAAGCTTCGTAATCCGTTAAGCGAAGATCTAAACGTTATGCGCAGATCAATGATTTATCCAATCTGGAAAAACGTTCGTGAGAATTTCCATGCGGGAAATCACGCAGGATCATTATTTGAAATCGGTTCAACTTTTTCAAAAGTAACCGACTCAGTACGTCCAGAAGTTTCTTACAAAGAAACTCGTAAATTAGTATTAGCTTCTTGGGGTGAAGGTTTTGGTCTTTACGCTAAAAACTATCCGTTAGTTTATAAAATCAAATCAACCCTAGAGAGCTTATTTCAAAGTTTACAAATTTCAGCTTACACAGTAGCGCCAAACGGTGAAGCCCCGGCGTACCTTCATAAAGGTCAATGGGCTTCAATCGTTGTTGAAGGTAAAGCTGTGGGTTATATCGGTACGGTTCATCCAGTTTTACTAGCTGATGAAAAAATTCGTGTGCCGGTAGCAGTAGCTGAAATTAATTTAGATTTATTATTAGCTGGTCAACCACGTCCGACAAAATTCAAATCGGTATCTGCGTTCCAACCTGTGGATCGCGATTTCGCATTTGTGATGGAATCAGATAAAATGGTGGGTGATTTAACTAAAGAAGTTAAAAAAGCAGTGGGCGCAAATCTTCAGTCAATGACCGTATTTGATGTCTACACTGGCGATAAACTTCCGGCAGGGCAGAAATCGGTGGCGTTACGAGTGCGTTTACACAGCCAAGATCAAGCTTTAACTGAAAGCATGATCACTGAAATTTCGCAAAAAGTAGTAACAGCTGCGCAGAAATCTGTTGGAGCTAACTTAAGATAGAGATACGCTTATATTGTAGGTCTGTCTTCGACAGAACCAAAGGATTGGAACTATGGCAGGGCAAAACATCGGAAATTCAACAGTCACAAAAGCTGACATCGTTGAAAAAGTTTATGAGAAAATTGGTTTTTCTAAAAAAGAAGCCAGCGAACTTGTAGAGCTTGTGTTTAATTCATTGAAAGAAACTTTACACAATGGTGAGAAAGTTAAAATTTCAGGATTTGGTAATTTCGTTGTGCGCGGTAAAAGCGAACGTAACGGTCGTAATCCACAAACAGGTGAGCAAATTAAAATTTCTGCCCGCCGTGTTTTAACTTTCAGACCAAGCCAAGTTCTTAAAGCCATGTTAAATGGTGAAGAGTACGAACATCTCATCGGTAAAGAAGACGAGGATGATGATGAATAGTAATGACAACAGTCAGGAAAACAGTCCTGACACGCAAAAAGAGAATGCTCACTTTGAAATTTTTCAAACTGAGTTTGAACTTCAACTAGAAGATAATTTTTTAACTGAAGAAGCCCTGGAAAAAGAAGCTTCTGTAGCTAAAGAAAAAGAAGCTTTAGAAACTCAACGAAATCTAAAAGCGGAAGCTGAAGCATTTCCTTCGGTTTTAGTTGATGATCAACTTATGCAAGAGATCGCGTCGATTCCAGATCGTTTTGGTTTTAAAATCGGTGATGTGGCCGATCTATTAGGAATCAAACAATATGTTCTTCGTTATTGGGAACAAGAGTTTGAATTGCTAAAACCTAAAAAAGCTTCAAACAACCAACGTTTTTACACGAAAAAAGATGTCGAAAATGCGTTTTTAATCCGTAAGCTTTTATACCGCGATAAGTTCTCGATTGAGGGCGCTCGCCAGGCCTTAAAAGACGTTAAATTCGTGGTTAAGAAAGAAAAAGACAAAGAAAAGGATTTTTCTTCTGTGATCCAAAAGATGGATTTTGTACAGGATCAGATCAAGAATTTCGTCTCTGAAATCAGAAAAACGAAGAGTTTTTTCAATTAACTTGTCCTTTTGGTGTAGAGGGCTTATCACAGTCCTCTATGCAAAATGATAATAATTCCTCAGACACTGCTCCAACTAAACTTTTTTCTGATTTGGAGCTTATTGAGCCACTTCAACGTGCGCTACGTGATTTACGCTACGAAAAGCCAACCCCAATCCAAGAACAAGCTATTCCGTTATTACTTAAAGGCCGCGACCTATTAGGTTGTGCGCAAACAGGTACAGGTAAAACTGCGGCTTTTGCTTTACCGTTATTACAAAACTTAGCTAAATCTAAAGCTCGCCCGGGGCGTCGCCAGGCGCTGGTTTTAGTGTTAGCCCCTACGCGTGAGTTAGCGCTTCAGATTCATCAAAACTTCGAAGATTACGGTCGTTACCTTGATATGAAGACAGCTGTTATCTTTGGTGGTGTTGGCCAAAGCCCGCAAGTTAAAGATCTTTATGAAGGTGTAGATGTCTTGGTAGCAACACCAGGGCGTTTATTCGATTTATTAGAACAAAAGCATGTGTACTTAGATAAAGTGCAAGCTTTCGTCTTAGATGAAGCCGATCGTATGATGGATATGGGCTTTATTAACGATATCCAAAAAATTCTTAAAATCTTACCGAAGCAACGTCATAACTTATTTTTCTCGGCAACAATGCCAAAAGATATCGCCAAACTTGCAGAATCAATCCTAAGAGATCCGGCAAAAGTAGAAGTGGCACCTGAATCAAGTACCGCTGAAAAAGTTGAGCAGTGGGTGATGTACGTTGATAAACCTAAAAAACGTGATCTTTTAAAACATGTTTTACAAGATAAAGCTTTAAAGAAAGTGATCGTTTTTACGCGCACTAAACACGGGGCGAACCGCGTAGCTGAAGTTTTACAAAAAATTAAAATTACATCGGCAGCTATTCACGGTGATAAATCTCAAGGTGCTCGTCAGCGTGCCTTAGAAGATTTTAGATCCGGTCACTGTCGTGTATTAATTGCGACTGATATCGCAGCTCGTGGTATTGACGTTGATGATATCACTCACGTGATTAATTTTGAAATTCCACATATTCCTGAAAACTATGTTCACCGTATCGGTCGTACGGCTCGCGCAGGTCGCGAAGGTATTGCGATTTCATTTTGCGATGTTGAAGAAAAGTCTTTCATCCGTGATATCGAAAAATCGATTGGTAAAACAATTCCTGTTGTAACCCAACAACCATTTCACTCAAAAGAAGTTGAACTGGCAGCGTTCATGTCTGTAGGCAAAGCTAAAGCTAAGCTTGAAGCTGGCGAAAAAGGCGGTGGCGGCGGTCGTAATAGACACCGTCGCGGAGGTCGCCGCGGCGGCGGTGGTGGCGGCGGGGGATCTCGCCACAAATCCAGTGGCGGTCAGGGGAAGCATTCCTCAAAACCAAGCCGATAGTAAGTCTCATAACAGACAATTTAAGATTTCCGCGATGAGTAGAGCAAAAATACTAGTCTAAGCGAAAATTTCCCGATAGGCTTTTCTTATATGAAAACACTTATCGCCATTTTCGTTTTAGCCACGTTAGTTACTCAAACGACTTTTGCACGCAACTGGGATCGCATAGAGATACCAGGTGCCGTCTGCGGTGATGGGTTACCGTACTCGATCTTTGTTAATAAAAAAGCCGACACAAAAAATCTGTTAGTTGAATTTATGGGCGGCGGAGCCTGCTGGGATTTCGGCACTTGCTTCGGTGTTGATTTGGGCGGCATTAAGTTCAGAACTTGGATGCATCCGATGCCAGAAGTTCCGTTTTACAGCTACATGACAAGCGATATGATGTTCTGGAACGATCATCCTTTTAAAGATGATTCGGCGATTTATCTTCCGTACTGCACGGGTGATGTGTTTGCGGCAGATCACGTAGCTGATTACTCAGGGTTTCAGACATACCATCAAGGTTACCGTAACGTTATTGCGACTTTTCAGTATCTAGCTCACAAAAATATTTTAAACTTCGGCAAAGTTGAACGTTTAACAGCCTTCGGAGCATCGGCTGGAGCCATCGGTGCGTTAGTGCATTTAAAAAATATTGAGCCGTATTTTCCAAGAGCTAAAAAGATTGCGATTATTGATAGCGCCGGCCTTCATTTTGGTCCGACGTTTTGGAATAAATTTACGCCACGTTTAGTGGGTGATTTTACGCAAGCTTTTGCTAGTGCAGGGTTAACTCTTAACCCTAATGACGGCTTTGTAGCGCAATATATGGGGCCTGTTTTTGCTAACCTTAGACAATGGAATATCGGTATTATGCAGGCCACACGCGATCAGGTGATGTCGACAGTGTTTGGCGAAATTACGCCTGAAGAACACAGACGTTTAGTTTTATCAGATCGTGGTATCGTAGCGGTTGCGAAAAACTATCCAAACACAAGCGTTTGGATTTCTGATTCAGATATGCACACATTTATGTTGTTACGGTCGACGTCGCATAAAGAAGATATGGAAAATGAATCAGCGATTAACTTCGTTAACGGCGTTGTCGAAAAGTCAGTTGTTTTAAAATAATTTAAATTTCAATATGGCGGCAAAGCCATTGTTCAAGCTCAGACAGGCCCGCTGTTAAATCGGCGAATTTTTCGCGAGCTTTTGTCATCACTTGTTTAATAGTTTCACCGCGATAAGCTTTACCGCGCAGGTCTGTAGTTAGATCTTCAATCAGTTGTGGGTACAGACAATCTGTAAAAATCTTTAGATCAGTGATTAAGCCATCAGTTACCTGAAACTGAAAATCAAAGAAACCTAAAGTCAGATACTCATCCATTTTATGGCTAAATACTAAAGTGTTACCGTAAAGCCAATCCCAGTTACTTAATGAATCGTACTGCTCTTTAAGCTCTGGAATTTGTTTTAAACTTTCCATGCTTAACGAGATAATTTCAGCTTTGGCCCCGTAGAATTTTTCAAAAGATTCGACCATCGCGGTTACGATGATGTCGTGTTTAATATTTTCATTTACTTCAGTTAAGTTTGCTACACGCGCACGCACTGACTCTTTACCCTTAGCCTGAAGCTTTTTAGGACTTGGAGTTAAGTAATTACCAAGGCGGGTTAGATCAGTGTTTATAAGGAGTGTACCGTGGTGAAAGGCGCGGTCTCTTTTTTCGCGGTAAGCGCTGCCGCTGAATTTGCGGGGGCCATCGTGAAAAGGAATTAATAAATCATTGCGGCCTGAAGCTTCGCCGGTGATTTCGAAATTTTTTAAGGCATTAAAAATAATAGAGATATTGTTTTCGCGTTTATACGCTTCTTTTGGAGAAAGAAATGTAAAATTCGTATTTCCTAGGTCATGAAAAACCGCGCCGCCGCCAGTTGTACGACGGGCTAAGGTGACATTATCGTTTTTCATCTGTGTTAGATTACACTCTGACCAAGGGTTTTGATTTCTTCCGATCACCACCGTGTCTTGGTTACGCCATAAGAATAAAATCTGCTGCGAAGGATCTAGATTGTGAAAGATCCACTCTTCAGTGGCTAAATTAAGATGTGGGTTAAAGCTATCAGAAAGAAAAACTTTTAATTTCATAATCCGCCAACATTGACCAAATAAGTTTCTTTACCTAACACGCTTTCCATTTTGTTGAGGATTGTCATCCATTGGAAATTGCGGTTATCCGAACCTATTAGGTAATTTAAAAACTCTTTTAAAACAAGGGGCGACGTGTGAAAGTACGACGATAAACCGTTTGTAATCACATCGATGTTTGTTTTTGTTTTATACGCGTTAAAATGATCAAGATAATATGAATAACTTGAGCAGGAATCAAAGTAGTAGATCTGTTTTTTATCCGGGAAATTAAATTTACCGGCTTTTCTTTCAAGTTCTGGAATATTTAAGTTACCACCTAGACCTGAGTGGCCTTCGTAAATAATTGCATCAGCAGTGGCTACCGCTTGTTTAAAGAAATCAGCAAAAACTTTTGAAGTTGAACCCATTTCTGTATCAACTAATAAACTTTTGATTTCAATCTGGATCGTTTTACCGTTTGATAGTGTTACTGATTTTTTATACAAATTTAAAGGGTAGGGCGAATTCTTTTTAAGTCTTTCAACTGAAAAGCCTTTTTCTAAAAGATATTCGTGAGCAATTTCATAGTTTAAACGGCCATCGTCTTCAGGATCTTTTTTATCTTCAGAAAAACCGTGAATCATGTAAATCGAAAATAAATCGCCATTGCCGTTATCGCCACGAAGTAAGGGTAATTCTGCCGATCGTTGGATATTACGGGTCCTAGATTTTTTAACGGCAACTTCAACTTCTTGCGCATACGGTTCTTGCGATAGTTTTTCACAACCTTCGCGGTAAGGATCATAGAAATACCAGTAATCACCAAAAGTGTCGTAGTGTGAATCTGTGCACTTTTTGCGGTAGATTTTAAATGGATTTGTCGGAAGTGGAACGATGAATGAACCTTGGCTTAAAACTTTCTCGGCCGCTTTTTTATGAAGGATCATTTGCCCTGAATTTTTGTAGTGAATGCGCACAAAAGATTGTTGATTCTTTTCAAAAACCTCTTCGGATAAAATGAGAATCTCGGATTGGCTTTTAGGACCACCGATGCCGTGAACATCTTCGGAATTGATACCCATACCCTCAATTACCGTAGGCGAACTGAAAATTCCGAACATGTGCTGGGCTTGAAAGCTTGCCGCATCAATAGAACTACTAAACGTATCATCCATCGGAACTTCGACAATAGCTTCATAGGTGTAATCCACTTCTAAAGCATGGGGTGATAGAATTTGTGCTGAAACCTGAACTGTGAAAGTTAAGATAAACGCAACAAGCCCAAGAATTTTCATCTTATTTAGAATCCTTTTTTTCTTCGATGTTGTTACCACCCTTAGATTCTAAAGATAGCGAACCATCGCCATAAATTTCTGTTGTAACTGTTAAATTAATTGAAGCTGCAGAATACAGAATGCCAGAATCATTTTGACCTACAGTTGAAATTTTGTTTTTGCCAATAAGAACTAAAGTCTTTGCTGTTAAACCTATTCCGCCTGGGTTTTTTAACATTTTAATCGAAGCGTCTTTAAGCATAATTTCACTGGCAGAAATCTTTAAAACAATCTTTTCAGAAAAATCATGTTCACCGCAGATAAAAACACGTGAAACAGATGGTAATGGCATTACAGCGGTATTGCTGACCACGTTTGAGTTCGCTGAAACTTCAGTTAAGCCAGCAATTTCAGATTCTGCTAACTCACAACCTAAGTTAAGGTAAGTTCTTTCGTCTTCAAGTTTTTTAGAGTTCTCGTTAATTTTTTCGATGTCTTCGGCTTTTAACGAATTTAAAACTAGAAGATCTTTTTCAAGGGCTGTTGCCGATCCAGTTCTAGTTAATCCCGTTGTTTGTGAAAGAGTGATACGTGAATCAAGTTTATCAGTGTCTGTAACAACCACGCCATTTAGTGTAATGATACCCGGTTGGCCACCTTGATGAAGCATTTCAGTCAAACGGTCGCTGTCTTTGCGAATCTCTTCGATTTTTCTATTCGTGTCGGCGATGATTTTATCAACATCTGAGTTGATCTGAGATTTGGTACACCCTTGCGATAGGATAACGGCCATCGTAAGTAATGAAGATAATAGGGTGGCTTTTTTCATAAATTTTGACTCCTGTAATTGGCTGTTTATACCAAATTTAAGAATAAAAATTCGAAATTTATGAAGGGTCAGGTTAAAACTATAGGATCGTTAAAAGTTTAGACACTGGCGATAGTCGCCCTTTAGAACTGATAGGTAAAATAAAGCCCAGCTATACCTATATTTGAATTTAAGTCGATGTTTTCAATTTGGTAAGTGGCTTGGGTAACATTGGTAAACATAGATAGTCCCCAGCTTTTCGCTAAGTAACCCACTGATAACGACGCTACGGTGTTGGCACTGGATGAGGTAACATCTCTTGAAGCGAATCCAAAATTCTGTTTAGCGCGGTCAAAATTAACACCGTACCCAAGAGCACCGGTGACATACCAACGGGTCCAAAACCAATTACGGCTATAAAGCTGGCGAAAGGCTAATGATTGAACTTCGGCGCTGTCAGGCGTTTCAAAGTTATTATCAACTGTTGAAAGCTGTTTGGTTTGATCTAAGTGTTTAAGTTCGGTTTGGTTAATACCAATCAGAGAAATCCACGAAGAAGAATCTTCGCCCTTATCATAGACATAAGGATCTAAATAGATTGATTGGTGCTTAGGATTGTAAAGCCAATAAAAGGTAGCCGATGTCATATTGAATTCTAAATCGGGAAGTCGGTACATTCTGCGGTCATTAGAAGATTCTAAATAGAAACCTTTATTTTTTGTTTTTGCGAGCGAAGCTTTTAAATGGTCTGTAAAATCAAAACTCACAGCAAGAGAAGCTACGGTAGAATCAACGCCGATCTCTTGGGACTGCACACGGTCTTTAGCGGGAACTACCGCCGACAATTTAGTTTTGTTATTAATATTGGCCCCAAGAATATAAAGACTGCTGTTGGTCGTTCTAAGGGTTTCGCCTTCATTGATGATAAGGCCATTGTTTTGAACGCCGATACCAAACGCGACATCAACAGTGATGGGTTCTTTATTTTTAATACTTGTTATGTTTTCGTTCAAACCAGAAAAAAAGTTAGCCTTCGCAGAAAGCGAACAAAAAGTAACATAAAAAAGAAGGCTCGTAAGAGCTTTGTTTTTTTCAGACAAAAAGACCTCGTAAAGAGATCTTTATAGCAAATTCTTAGGCTTAAGTTTTATAAATTGTTGTTAAGCTAAAGCGATTATAGGGTCGTCAAAGAATTAGACGATTTTAACTAGTGATTCTGCTTTTCAAGCTTTGCAATACGGGCTTCAAGCTCTTTGATTTTATCTAAGAGGGCTTGTTGGTATTTAATTTCGGCCTCATCGGTGGCATGGGCACTTGCTAGGGCAGCGTCAGCTTGATTTGCGGCTTCGGCTAATTTAGCCATCTGACTTTCGCGGATTTTATTCAGTTGTTGGACTTGAGCCTGAATACCGTGAATACCTTTTTTCATATTTTCGAATTTGGGTGGAAATTCGCCGGTAACGAAACAATAACTAGCCACAAACATCAGCACGGCGAATAAAATAGTGCTGATCAGTTTTTTTAGTATTTCAAGAAAGAAGTTTTTCATGTCATTATTTAGTCATGACATTTGTGCGAAAGCTAGACCAGAAATTAAGACGCTTAAATCACCGTCGTATTGATGCCTTTAGAAGATGGCGTTTACAGTTATTCTTGGCTTTGTTTAATCAAGTTAACGAAGGACCTGAAACGCCGCCTGAAAAACGTGTCTTACTTTTGCGTCTTGACGGAAAACTTGGCGATACGATCACGGCAACTGGTTTTATTAACGCTCTTCATGAAAATGGCTATAAAGTCGATATTGTAGCCCGTAAAGCAAATACTTTTGTCTATGCCTATATAAAAACGCCGCACAGATTGTATTCGTTAAAAAAAGGAATTGTTTCGCTTTTTGTCTTGTTATTTAAGTTACGTTCGCACTCTTACGAAGCCATCGTTTGCTCAACGCACATCACTGATCCTGCCAGTCTTTGGCTTTCACGTTTTGTTGATGCTAAAACTAAAATTGTTTTTAAAAATGAGCAGATCGAATTTTTTGACGTGCATATTGAAAAAGATTTTTTTGAAAAGCATGTGACTGATCGTTATCAACAGTGTTTAAAAGCAATTACCGGTCATACTTCGCCAGCTGTTGAAAAGTACGAATTAAATATTCCGGAAGCTGCTTTAATAGCGGCTAAGAAGTTCATCGGTGATCATAAAAAAGTAATTATCTTAAACTCATTTGCCGGAGCGAGATTACGTAATTTTTCTTTTGCGACAACTAAAGCTATTATCGAAGCCTTAACTCAAGATGCCTTGGTGATTAGCTTTGGCAATGACGGCGATTTGCATATCTTGCGAGAATGGAAAAAACACTTACATAACGCAAACTGGGTGGTTCCGCATCGTGGAGATTTTGCATTTAACGCAGCTCTTGTGACCTTAGCTAATGCCGTGATCACGCCGGATACTTCGATTGTGCATTTGGCGTCGGCGGTCGGGGCTCCGTTAGTGGCGGTTTATCGTGAAGATGAGGGTGTTGAGAAAAATTCAAAAATCTGGGCGCCGTTAGGTAATAGGTTGGAAAGTAAAAAAGGGCATAAAATTATTTATGCCCCTCTGCCAGATATCAATAACGTTGATATCCATCAAATTGTTAAAGCCACGAAAGAACTATTGGCACTTCTTCCATGACATAACGAACGTTGAATGCACGCCTGTATCAACAGAGTCTAAGTTGATTTGTGCAATTGAACGATCTTTTGTATTTGGGTAATAAGCCACTTGTAATTCAGATAATAACTCGATGGTTTGTACACGTTGACCACATGGCGAGAAAACAACGCGGCCTGGTTTTTGTCTTACAGAAACCGCGTAGTCATCAGCGATAGGCCCTTTTAATTGAGCTTCACGAGCAGATACGATCGGTTGACCAGGAATGATTTGCGTAAAACGGTGCATACCGTATGCTGAAACTGGAAGAGCTGCGAAACCACGGTAATCAGTTTGTTCTAAACCGTATTGGTATCCGTAAGGTACATCAACATCGATAAAAACGCGGCAATTTCTTTTAAGCGTTGTCGCTGTTGGGTTAGCTGAACCGTTACCGATTTCAACTTTAAGATTATCAAATAAGACAGATAATGTTTTACCATCCGAAGTCGTTGTGGCCCATGCTGTTGAATCGTTACAGCCGGTTCCGGCCATTCTGACCCCACGGATAGTTACGCTTTGAGCTTGTGCTAAAGCTGTAAAACCGAATAAACCTGCTAATAGAATGATCATTTTCATTAAATTTCCCCCTGCTGGTGTTTTTAGTCTAAATTTCAGTCATAGCGTTGGTGTCGCGATGGCCTCAAAATTAGGTTCCTAACATAGTCTTAGCAATCAAAAAGCCAAAAGTTGATTGCTCTAAAAGCGAAGGCCTTTTAGATTGTAGGCATGAATTTACTTCCTGTAATTATGAGTGGTGGAAGTGGAACTCGTCTATGGCCGGTTTCACGTTCGAAATTTCCGAAACAGTTCTGTGAACTTCTAGATAAACCATTGCACACGATGACGTTAAACCGTTTAAAAAAATACGGCCAAAGCGTGATTGTAACGAATAAAAAATTTCAGGATTTGACTGAAGGTGATATCCGTAAAAACGGTTTTAACGTTGAAAAGGTTCTTTATGAACCAACTCCTCGTAATACGGCGGCGGCGATTGGTTTAGTTTGTAAGTATCTTCAAATTCAAGGAAAGCTAGATCAGGTTGCTGGTGTGTTTTCTTCTGATAACTTAATTTTAGATGAACCTGCATTTCATGAAGCTTTAGATGTAGCTTCTAAAACTGCGGCAACGACTGGTGCCGTGGTGATTCTTGGTATTAAGCCTGACCACCCAGAAACGGGTTTTGGTTATATTCAAGTTAAAGATCGCGCGATCGGAACTAAAAAAGCCACTGAGGTTTTAAAATTCCATGAAAAGCCATCAGCGCAAAAAGCGAATGAATTTTTAAATGCAGGAACTTATTTCTGGAACGCCGGTATTTTTATTTTCAAAGTTGAAAATATGATCAACCACTTCAAGAAATTAGAGCCAGAAATCTGGAATCAATTAGAGAGCTTAAAGCCAGATCTTTCGAATTTAAATGAAGTTTATAAGGATATTAAAAATATCTCGATTGATTATGCGATCTTAGAAAAATTAACGTCTCCAGAATTAATGTGTGTGACTTGCGATATCGGCTGGTCAGATCTTGGGTCATGGGATTCGTTAATGGATAAACGTGAAGGTTTAAACCAAGCTCAACACAACATCCAGGTGGCCAGCAAAAATAATTCAGTATTTCCGGTAGAAAATAAAACTTACAGCTTTGTGGGTGTTGAAGACTTGATGGTTGTTGATACGGCCGATGCACTGCTTGTGTGTAAAAAAAACGAATCCCAAAAAGTAAAAGATGTTGTTGATCGTTTAAAAGTGACAAATCCCGGTTTAACCGAAGAGCACGTTTTCGAAAATAGACCTTGGGGTAAGTTTGAAATCTTAAAGGATCAAGACTACTACAAATCAAAAGTGATTCGCGTCGATGCTGGTCAAAAAATTTCTTACCAGTCACATGCAAAGCGCGCCGAACATTGGATTATCGTAAAAGGTGAAGCGGTTGTTATTTTAAATGACAAAGAAGTACCTCTTAAGACGGGTGAACATATTTTTATCCCGCAAGGGGCAAAACATAGAATTATTAATAACTCGAATGCCGCTGTTGAATTTATCGAAGTTCAAGTGGGTTCATACTTCGGTGAAGATGATATCGTACGTTATTCGGATGATTACGGCCGTAGCTAAAAAGACCAGCGAAATATGAAGTATAAACTAAAAAGGCAGCTTACTGAAAAATTAATTGAATTGCTTCTGTTCTCAGCTGCTGCTAGCTCAGTTTTAATTACGTTTTTTATTGTTTATACATTGGTGACTGAAGCTTTTCCGTTTTTCAAAGAAGTGGGCTTAAAAGATTTCTTATTTGAAACTGAATGGACACCGCTTTTTGAAAATGCCAAATACGGCATTTCTGCTCTTGTTTCAGGAACACTTTTAACAACCTCAATTGCACTTTGTGTGGCGTTGCCGTTTGGTGTGATCACGGCCGTGTTCTTAAGTGAATACGCATCAGCTCGTGTGCGCGAATTTACTAAACCCTTACTCGAGCTATTAGCAGCAGTGCCTACAGTTGTGTACGGTTACTTTGCTATGCAATTAGTAACTCCGTTTTTACAAAAAATATATCCCGACCTATCTGGGTTTAATGCTTTAAGTGCCGGTCTTGTGATGGGGATTATGATTGTTCCTTACGTAAGCTCTTTATCAGAAGATGCTATGCGAGCGGTGCCTTTAAGTTTACGTGAAGGAAGTCTTGCTTTAGGAGCTTCTAAATTTCAAACGTCATTTCGTGTGGTTATACCGAGTGCTTTTTCAGGGATTGCTTCAGCATTTGTTTTAGCGATTTCACGCGCTTTAGGTGAAACTATGGTTGTAGCAATTGCGGCAGGCTTAGAACCAAAATTTGGATTTAATCCGTTAGGGCCTACTGAAACATTAACAGCGTATATCGTACAAGTCAGCCAAGGTGATCTTCCGCAAGGAAGTATCGGATACCGTACAATCTATGTTTGCGGTATCGTGCTGTTATTATTTACGTTAACTTTTAATATTATTGGTCAGACAATTCGTCACCGTATGGAAAAGAAGGTGAAGTAATGGCTAGCAATACAAACGCTAAACTTTTACAGCAGATTCGCTTTTTAAAAACTCAGGACGTTGTGTTTTGGTTTGTGGGGCTAATCACTTTAGTCAGCGCTTTTTTGATTTTAATCGTTTTGATTTCAGATATGGCTCAAACAGGAATTCCGCGTCTTAATCAGGAATTCTTTTTTAACTTTCCTTCTCGTTTTGCAGCTCGCGCGGGTATTTACGCAGCCTGGGTGGGAAGTCTTTGTGTTGTTCTTGTGACAGCTTTGCTGGCGATTCCTTTAGGTGTTGCTACGGGTGTGTATCTTGAAGAGTACTCTTCTAAGGGTTGGGTTTCTCGTATTATCGAATTAAATATTTTAAATTTAGCCGGGGTTCCTTCGATCATTTACGGGATCATGGCACTATCGCTATTTGTTTATCAGTTTGGTCTTAAACAAAGTATTTTAACAGCCGGCATGACGTTAGGTCTTTTAATTTTACCGATCATTATCGTAACCACTCGTGAAGCGATTCGCACGATTCCAAATCATATCCGTGAAGCAAGCTACGCCCTAGGTGCTACAAAATGGCAGACGGTCAGTAATCATATTTTACCTTACAGCTTCGGTGGTATTATGACCGGTGTGGTGATTGCGCTCTCTAGGGCGATTGGTGAAACAGCGCCACTACTGACCGTGGGCGCTGTGGCGTTTATTGCATTCTTGCCAACCCCTCCGGTGATGACAGAGGCTCCGTTTGTGAGCTTCCAGTGGTTGATGGATTCTTACACGGTGTTACCGATTCAGATGTTTAACTGGATCTCGCGCCCGCAAGAAGAGTTTCATGTGAATGCCGCTGCAGCGGGTATCGTGTTACTTACGATGACTCTTGTTTTAAATACTCTTGCGATTTTAATTCGTTACCGTTTCAGAAAGAAATATAAGTGGTAGTTTTATGAAAAATATTAAAGCCGAAGTACAAAATTTGACTTTTAGTTATGACAAAGCGGCGCCTCGCCCGGTTTTAAACTCGGTAAGCCTTCCAGTTTTTGAAAACAGTGTAACAGCACTTATTGGCCCTTCAGGATGTGGTAAATCAACATTACTTCGTTGTTTTAACCGTATGCATGATCTTTATGGCGCCGTGAAATACGAAGGTAAAATTATTCTTCAACCTTCGGGCTTTGATATTTTATCAAACGAAGTTGATCCGTTAGAAGTACGTATGAAAGTGGGCATGGTTTTCCAAAAACCAAATCCATTTCCTAAATCTATTTATGAAAACGTTGCTTACGGTTTAAAAATTCGCGGTATTAAGAAAAAATCTTATATCGATGATAAAGTCGAAGATTCGCTTAAAAAAGCCGGTCTTTGGCGTGAAGTGAGTGACCGTTTAAAAGCTTCAGCTTCGGCGTTATCGGGTGGTCAGCAGCAGCGCCTTTGTATCGCGCGTGCACTAGCGACTGAGCCAGAATTACTTTTGTTAGATGAACCTACGTCGGCACTTGATCCGATTTCTACGGCGCATATTGAAGAGCTTGTGGGTGAACTTAAGAAAACAGTCACGATCTTGATGGTGACTCATAATTTACATCAAGCCGGTCGTGCGTCTGATTTTACCGCGTTTATGTACTTAGGCGATCTGATTGAGTTTGGTGAGAGTTCTCAAGTTTTCACTAATCCGAAAGAAGAGAAAACTGAGAACTATATTACTGGTCGTTTTGGGTAGTTTGTATTTTTAGTTTGTTCTGCCACATGCAGAAAACTAGAGCCCATACTAATAACACCAGCGAGCGGATTTTAGTGTATTCAAAACCCACGTCGGTGAAATTAGCTAATATAAATTCAACCTGAGTCATAAGGCAGGCAATTGCTAGAAAGTAATAGCTGTGACTTTTTTCTCTTTTATACTTATTTACTAAACGGATATTGGTTGCGAAGAACCAAAAGTAAAAAATAAAAAATGGAATAAATCCTAAGATTCCGGTTGTCGCCAGAACATTTAATAGCTGATTGTGTGCATGGGAATTAATATAAACTTTATCGTAGCCGTATTTTTTCCAAACTTCAGCAGGGGTGTGAGATAAGCTATTTGAATACCCGATTCCTACGATGGGCGATTCACTGATCATTTGAAGATGAACGTTGAGTAGTCCCCAGCGTTCTTGGTCGGCATTTTTCGTCTCGATAGAATGTTTAATGCGATCGCGAAAGGCTTCTGAAAAACTATAGAGTCCAGAAAAAAGTAAAACTCCGGAAATCAGAGCTGTAGCAAAAAATTTTTTGCTATGAAAAAAAAGAAATATCAGAGTCGTAACAGATAAGCTTAACCAGATTCCGCGAGTGAAGGTTAAGAATATGCCAAAAGCCATTGTTAGTAAGGCAAAAATAGATAAAATTTTGAAAAAACGAGACAGTTTGTTGAACTGAAAAAATAATATAACTAGAAAGAATATTAGAATAAGCCCATTTCCATGGGCATGATAGGTCGCACTTTCAAGTAACCCTAATAATCTGGTATTCGCCAGGGCTCTTCCATGAATAGGATCGTAACCTGTCATTGTGCAAATGATCGAATAAAGATTTGGCAAAAGGTAAGCGATAGCAAAAAACTTCGTGATTTTTGAAAGGTCTAGTTCGTAGCGAGAGAAGGCCCAGATAAAAAGATAAAAATTAATGATCCAGTGAAATTTGTAAAGTCTGAACCAAGCTTCTTTGTCGGTGATATTTAAAATCACAAAGCCAACAAGAATAGCTAGAATGTAAAAAATGAATCCATACTCGAACAAGAAAGGCTTGCGTGCTGGTATTCGTGTTTCAGATTTATTGCGCGCAAAATCCACAGCGAAGCACACAAAGATCAGCATGATCATAAAATCTAGTAATGACTGTGACACAACAGGTCCAACTGCGGCACCTGCCAATAGATAACTTAGCATAGGGAGCAGTATTTCTTGATCAATAATAAAACTCAAGGCAATTTAAGGTATGGCCCACAAATCTAAAATTAGAAAAGCAATTATACCTGCAGCTGGATTAGGCACAAGATTCTTTCCTGCGACGAAAACAGTTCCAAAAGAAATGCTACCGATTGTTGATCGTCCAGCAATTCTTTATGTTATCGAAGAAGCTGTTCAAGCAGGAATTACGGACATCGTGCTAATTCAAGGGCGTGGTAAAACAGCTATCGAAGATTTTTTTGATGTCAGCTACGAGCTTGAAGATAAATTAATTAAAGATGGTAAAGAAGATATTTTAAAACAAATCCAATTTATTCGAAATAACACAAATATTATCTCACTTCGTCAGAAAGCTGCTTTAGGTCTGGGGCATGCGGTAAGATGTGCGGAAAGTGTTATTGGTGATGAGCCTTTTGCTGTTTTGTTGGGAGATGAAATCACTATCTCTAAAGAGCAAAAAAATAACGTTACTTACCACTTGATTAAAAATTGCGAAGAAAAGCAAAACAGTGGTGTGTGGGTACTTCCTATCGACTCTAAAGACACTCATAAATACGGAATTGTGGATTTAACTCCTCAATACAAAAATTCAACTGCTGCTGATTTAGCAACTGGTCTTAAGGTTCAAGGTGTGGTTGAAAAGCCTAAGTCTGATGTGGCGCCGTCACACTGGGCCTTGCCAGGTCGATATGTATTTCAGCCAGAAATTATGCAATACTTAACTGAAATTAAACCTGGAGTAGGTGGGGAGTACCAGCTATCGGATGCGATGAACTTGTTGGCTAAGCAGTCAGAATTGATGGCCTACAGTTTAGACTCGCGTCGTTTTGATGTGGGTGATAAATTAGGATTCTTACAGGCTAACCTTGAGTTAGGCCTAGAGCGACCTGAGTTAAGAGATGGGTTACTAAAATTTATTAAGGAAAAATACAATGCTTAAAGATTTATTAAAAAAAGAAGCAACTGAGGCTTTACAAAACATTCAAGCTATTCTTGATAATCAAAAGTTACTTCAAGGCTTTGAAGATGCGACAAACATGATTGCGCAATCTTTGAAGGCTGGCGGAACTCTTTATGTAGCAGGTAACGGTGGTTCTGCTGCTGATGCTCAACATATGGTGGCTGAGTTGGTTGTAAAACTTAATAAAAACCGTGATCCACTTCGCGCAGTGGCTTTAACTGTAGACACATCAATTATTACGGCAGCAGGTAACGATTTTAGCTATGACGATATTTTTAGCCGCCAGGTGGAAGCTTTAGCTAAGCCAGGTGACGTGTTTTTGGGAATCACTACCTCTGGTAATTCTAAGAATATTTTAAATTGCTTTCCAATTTGTAAAAAAATTGGGGCAAAAGCGATCTGTTTAACCGGTAAAGACGGTGGTAAAGCAGTCAAAGAAAATCTTTCAGATTTGAATATTGTTATGAATGGTCCGAATACAGCGCGTATTCAAGAAGGCCATGCTATTTTGTACCACACAATGTGCTATGCGCTTGAATTAATGCTGGTTGAGGCCGGGGCCATTAAATACCGTTAATTGTGCTGATTTAAGCAGCATCTGATGCTGTCTGAAAAAACTTTAAATTAAATCAAAGTTCAATTGATTTTAACTCATTTTGGGTTAACTCTCATAGACCTATTAGTTTTGACGTGGGGAGCAAAATTAGATGATCAATGGAAAGGTTTCTTGGAAAGAAATGGATTTCGCAGTTTTCTGCGTCTTGTTCGTTTTTTTGATTTCTTATCAGATCCAAAATTTAATTCCTCAGTTTTCATCACTTTATTTACGAGAAGTACTGTATGCCTACCTTTACGTAAGAATTTTATTTTTCTATAAACATAAATTTTCTAATTTCATATTGTTGATTGGTGCTTTTGTCGTGTTATCAGTCTTGGCTGCGGTAAATACGCATTTGCAGTTTCCAAGCTATGGATGGGAATTACCAATTCGTGGATTTAAGCGTTTTTTGAACGTGGCCTTGCTTGCGCCATTAGCGGCGGTTTTAATTCGAGATAATAAACAACTGCGAATTGTGATAGGTATGTGGTGCGCGGTAGTTTTTGTCGGATTTTCTACAGTCCTTTATCAATTTGTCGGCGGTCATATGGAATGGCTTGTTCAGAATTACATAGCCATTCGTGCGAATCTAATTCGTTATAAGTCTTTTCTTGGTGAACCTAATGTCGGTGGAATGAGTGCTGTATTGCTTCTTGTAATTGCCTTTTGGGGAGTGCAAAACAAAATTTTACGTTGGGTGATTATCGGTGTAGCTTACTTTGGCGGACTAATGAGTTTGTCAAAGGCAGCATTGGCCGGTTGGATTTTTGTTTGTACGTTAGTTGCTTTGCATGACTCTTTCGATTTTAAAAAAGAAAAATTAGGGCGACCGAGTCGTCACGCTCTTGAGAACTTTCTAGTGCTGGGGCTTTGGGTCGTTGGGTTTTTATGTGTTGCGCCACTGGCCCAATACGCTGTTGTGCATTTGCGCGCAGCTATGGGACAGGTTGATTCTCCAAGCGCAATTCAAGATCTTAGTGATCGTGCGTTTATATTGAAATATGGAACTGACTTCAGTTATGCAAGTGGTGCTGGAGATTGGTTCAAAAATATATCGCTAATTATCGGCCAGTCTTTTGGTCGTGCAGGTAGTGTAGCCATTGAAATGAACGTTCCGTACGCTGTAGGGCCACACAATAGTTATTTAGAGCTTTTTATTGTTGGGGGAGTTCTGATGCTAGGAGCTTTTGTGACAATGCAATGGCTTACATTTAAAAATTTACTTGTTAAAACTAGGGCTGGCGATCCGCTCGCAAAAATTTTACTGCTATTGTTCGTTGCTATTTCTATTTTTATGTTGGGTTATCCAAATATTTATGAGCCGGTCACTGGAGCACTTTTTTGGTTACTTGTTGGCGTAGGGGCGAGCGAAAAGTTCGCATCTACAAATGTTATGACTGAATGCGCAAAAGTAGCCTAGTGATTCTTAGGTAATTCTTGGTATTATTTTACATCTAGAGGAAATCCAGAAAAATGAAGCAAGTTTTGATTCAAGGTGGACGCGTATTTGTTGAAGAAGTTCCAGCTCCGGTTGTTGATGTTGGCCATATTCTCGTTCAAGTTCAAAGTAGTTGTATCTCTGCAGGTACAGAATTAAGTGGTATTCGCGCAAGCGCTGTTCCTTTATGGAAGAGAGCCTTAAAGCAACCAGAAAAAATTAAACGCGTTCTTGATATCGCTTTATCTGAAGGGATTGGTAAGGCTGCAAATCTCATCGAGAAAACAAAATCATCTCTGCCTGTTGGTTACTCGGCATCTGGTGTTGTTGTCGCTGTTGGTTCAGGTGTTGTTGATTTTAAAGTTGGTGACCGAGTAGCTTGTGCCGGTGCTCAATGTGCTTATCACGCCGAAGTGATTAATGTTCCTGTAAATCTAGCTGTTAAAATGCCAGACAATGTTTCTTTTGCAGATGCTTCAACAGTTACGTTGGGTGCTATTGCTATGCAAGGTGTACGTCGAATTAATCCTACATTAGGAGAAGTGTTTGCTGTTGTTGGTCTTGGGATATTAGGGCAGCTTACGGTTCAACTTTTAAAAGCTAATGGCTGTCGAGTTGTAGCCTTAGATGTTGACCCTAGTCGTGTGGCCTTAGCAAAAAAATGCGGTGCCGATTTTTCAATTGATCCAACTGTGGATAACGATATCGACGCCGTTCTTCGTATGACCGATGGTTTCGGTGTTGATGGTGTTATTATCACTGCAGCAACAGCATCGCATGCTGTTGTGTCGTCATCGTTTCAGATGTGTCGCAAAAAAGGTCGCGTTGTATTAGTTGGTGACGTTGGTCTTAATATTGATCGTAACGACATGTATATGAAAGAGTTAGATTTTTTAATATCAACTTCATATGGTCCGGGTCGTTACGAAACAAGATATGAAGAAGAAGGTTTAGATTATCCAATTTCTTATGTGCGTTGGACTGAAAATCGCAACTTGAATGAATTTTTAAAATTAATTTCATCAGGTGGCATAGTTTTAAAAGACTTAATTCAAGCAGAGTTTCCATTAGAAGAAGCTACTGCAGCTTATGAACGAATTAAAAGTACGACGGAAAAGCCGTTAATTGTTTTATTAAAATACAAAGCGGTTGAACAAGGTGTACAAAGAAAAAAGGTTGAGCTTCGCACTACTTCAGCTTCAGGTTCTGCGTCCATCCGTGTAGGTGTTATTGGTGCCGGTGGTTTTGCTCAGTACGCTCACTTACCGAATATGAAAGAAAATTCTGATTATAGTTTGTCGGCCATTGTGACCAGATCAGGTCATAAAGGTTTGGCGGTGGCTAAGCAGTATCAAGCTGACTATGCGACAACAGATTATCAAGAGGTTCTATCTGACAGTAAAGTAAACATGGTGGTGGTTTCTACTCGACACGATAGCCATATGGCCATTGCCATTGATGCACTAAAAAAAGGTAAACATGTTCTTTTAGAAAAACCTTTGTGTATTAAACCTGAAGAACTAGAAACTTTTAAGAAATATTTTTCTGATAATTCATCAACGCCGGTATTAATGACAGGTTTTAATCGTCGTTTTTCGCCAACTATGCTTAAAGTAAAAGAGATGATCAAGTCACGTCAAAGTCCATTAATTATCAATTACAGAATGAATGCTGGCTTTATTCCACTAGATAACTGGGTACACGGTAAAGAAGGTGGTGGTCGTAATATCGGTGAGGCTTGTCATATTTATGATGTATTTACGTTTTTAACTGGTAGCGAAGTTGTCGATACAAAAGTACAAACTATCGGTTCAAAATCTGGAAGTTATTCAACACGCGATAATTTTATTGCGACTTTCTCATTTAAAGATGGATCAATCGCGTCACTCACTTATACGGCCATGGGAGATAAATCTTTAAATAAAGAATACATGGAGCTTTACGTTGAGGGTAAAGTGATTGTTGCAGATGATTTTAAAAATTTACAGTTGTTTGGCCCTAAACCGAATAAAATTAATTACGGCGCTCAAGATAAAGGTCAGCGCCAAGAGTTAGTGGAGCTTGCTAAAGTTATTAAAAACGGTGGCGAATGGCCGATTCCGTGGTGGGAGCAAGTTCAAGCTACTGAAATGAGTTTTGCAGTAGAAAAATTTCTTTCGTGATGGCTTTATTGAGGAAAATTAAAAACAAATTTATCGAAAAGGGTCCGAAAGGATTTCTTTTTATTGTTTTTGGTAAAATTCAAAGAACATGGCGACGCTCTTATTTTCGCGTTATGGGAAGTTTTTATGAAGACTACAAAGTGTTTCATAAATCGCACTTCTTTAAACCGCAGGCCATTGAAAATTTTGATTTGAGTCTTTATCCCAGTGAACGAGTGCTAGAGCAGCTTTTGCAAAATAAGTATCAGATTCTCGAAGGTCAGGTCCGTAGTTGGGGCAAAACGCAAACTTCAGGTGATTTAGTTTGGCATAAAGATTTAGTCCAAAATTTTCAATGGTCTAAAGATGTTATTGGTATAGATATTTCAATTCCATTTGACCAGGGTGACATTAAAAGACCTTGGGAAATCGGCCGCTTACATCAGTTAGTTCAACTAGCACTTTGTTATCGTTCTTTTGATAGCGTAGATAAAAAACAGCAATGTTTAAGCCTTGCTAGTTTTATTCTAACCAATTTTAATTTAGAAAATCCTAAGTTTAATGGCCCACAGTGGATGTGTGCTATGGATGTAGGGATTCGTCTTGCAAACATTTGTTTAGCTGCGGATTTGTTCGGAAGTGAATTCATATCGAAAAATCAAAAAACGCTAAACTATCAACTGGCAAAGCATTTGTTTTTTATTGAAAATAATCGCGAAAACTCTCTTGGTACGGTGGTTGGAAACCACTACTATGCTAATTTATGCGGGCTTGTTTTTGGTTATTCGCACAGTCGTAATCTTTTTGCTAACATTCATTTAAATTCAGTAGTTAATTCGATGAATAAAGAAACCCTTCGTCAATTTGATGAGCAAGGTGGAAATTTCGAGGGTTCGACTTATTATCACAGACTGTCCGGTGAGTTAGCTCTTTTTGCGTATCTTTGCTCAGGAAAAACTAGCAAGGTAGACTCTCGTTTAGAAAAAATATTACAGTTTTCTGAGGCCTTATCTTTATCAAATGGCTATATGCCTCAAATTGGTGACAACGACAGTGGACATCTGTTTATCTTTAATCCTTTGGAGTTTCAAAAAAACGATTTAACTCATTTGGGTTTTATTAAGGCCATGAGTAGTTTAGTTCGCTACAAAGAAAAACGGTTTTCAGTTATCATTCAAAACTTTCTTCAGCCTGGCAATCTGGTTTCTGAAGGTCGTTCGAATGTGTTTTTTGGCAATGAAGAAGAATTTGTTAGGGCGGAAACACTTTGTTCGACGAAGCAAAATACGCGTAAATATGTTTTTAAAATTAATTCGTTTAATTCGAAGGATTTACAGTATTTTTCTTTTTCGCGTTTTGGTGTTTTTGTTTGTAAAAATAAAGACTCTTATTTTAGCGTTCGCTGCGGGGTAAATCCTGTTGATGATGGCGGCGGCCACCGCCACCGTGATCAACTTTCAATTTACTTATTTTCCGATGGTCAAAATGTCGTGGGTCGTGATCCAGGAAGCTACATTTACACCTCAGATAGCGCTAAGCGCGATTTATTTAGGGCAGCAGTTTCTCACAATGGGCCTTATTTAGGAACTGGTGTAAGAAAAGAAAAATCTACTTTTGAGATGGAAGATCAGTGGGCCGAGTGCAGTTATTTCGGACCGAAAGGCTTTTTCGGCAAGTCTGTAGAGGCGGGAACTATTTTTTATCGTTGGGTTTCTTTTAAAGAACAAGAAATTCAAGTGATTGATTGGACTGAAGCAGATGATGTTCTTCCTGAAGTTGATTTTACCGAGCGCCGTTTTTCTGATCGCTATGGAAGCTACAAGGATCGGGTAAAATGAAAATTTTAAATGTGAATCATATTATCGATCCAGTGACTGGCGGAGGCACTGCTGAACGAACTTTTCAAATGAGCCAGCAATTAATCAATCACGGCGAACAATGCACCATTTTAACTTTGGTTGATGGTCAACCGAAGCGCCAACTTCAAAGTGGTAAAATTGTTGTTCTGCCGGTTTTATCGCAGAGGTTTCTTATTCCTAGACGTTTGTGGTTTGGAATTTATGAGCATGTTAAGGCTGCAGACATTGTTCATCTCATGGGACACTGGACATTGTTAAATGCGTTTGTTTATTTTTTTATACAACTTTTGAAGAAGCCTTACGTGGTGTGTCCTGCAGGAGCGCTTCCAGTTTTTGGTCGTTCAAGAATTTTAAAAAAAATATATAATTACGTTATAGGCTATAAAATAGTTCGAAATGCCTCAGGGTGGATTGCCATTACTGAAGCAGAAAAAAATCATTTTTTAGAGTACGGTATTAAGCCAAGCCAAATTACTTTGATTCCCAACGCGATTGCTATACCTGATACATCTAAACTTGGCGAAAATAAATTTGCTGAGAAAAAATTTTTAGGAAAAAGGCCATTTATTCTTTTTTTAGGACGTTTAAGCTACATCAAAGGCCCAGATCTCTTGATCGCGGCTTTTTGCTCGCTGCTGGATAAACTTCAAGGTTTTGATTTGGTTATGGCAGGTCCTGATGATGGTATGTTGCAAGAACTAAAGCAGGCTGTTGCCTCTTGTAAAGCCAACGATCGTATTCATTTTGTAGGCTATGTAGGTGGTATTGATAAACTGCAGGCTTATCAGGCTGCTAAGATTTTAGCTATTCCTTCACGTCAAGAGGCTATGTCGCTCGTGGTTTTAGAGGCTGCGGCTTTGGGAACTCCTGCAGTATTTACGGATCAATGTGGCTTAGATCAATTTGCTCAAGATGGCTGCGGTTGGATGGTGCCAGCTACAGTAGAGGGCTTATCAAAAGGGCTTACAGAAGCTCTTAAGGATGTGACTGCTATTGAAGCTATGGGTAAGAATGTTTCAATCTACGTTCAAAAGAATTATTCATGGCCTGCGGTTATTAAAATTTATCAAAAAATGTATCATGATTTAATCGATTAACGTTTGCGCAACACCCCGATGATGCGAGTCAAAATTAGCTATTTTACTACATTTATCTATGATGTATGGTTAAATTTGAAATAAACGACCATTTTTCATACGGGGTGGGTTTTGAGTATTACCTCTGTTTGTGTTATCGGTTTGGGGTACATTGGTCTTCCAACCGCCGCCATTTTAGCTTCTAGACGAGTTCAAGTTCATGGTGTTGATATTAATCAACACGCGATTGATAGTATCAATCAAGGCAAAATCCATATCGTTGAACCGGATTTGGATATTCTTGTTCATAGTGTGGTTACGCAAGGCTTTTTAAAAGCTTATAATACGCCACAAACAGCAGACGCTTTTATCATCGCTGTTCCAACACCTTTTAAAGATAATCATGATCCTGATATTTCTTACGTAGAAAAAGCGGCGCAATCAATTGCACCTTATTTAAAAAAGGGTGACCAAGTGATTTTAGAATCAACGTCACCGGTTGGAACAACTGAATTGGTTTCGAAATTATTGGCAGAAAAAAGATCTGATTTGAAATTTCCTCACCAGTTTGCTGAAGATGCTGACGTGTGTGTGTCGTATTGCCCAGAGCGGGTATTGCCAGGGCATATTTTGCGAGAGTTAATTAACAATGACCGCGTAATCGGTGGAATTTCTTCAAAGTGTACAAAACGTGCAACGGAGCTTTATAAATTATTTGTAAACGGTGACTGTATTGCAACAAATGCAAGAACCGCTGAAATGTGTAAGCTTACAGAAAATTCATTTCGTGATGTGAATATCGCCTTTGCAAATGAGTTATCCTTAATTTGCGATAAGTTGAAAATTAATGTGTGGGAACTCATTACCTTGGCCAATAGACACCCTCGCGTAAATATTTTAAGTCCAGGGCCGGGTGTGGGTGGGCATTGTATCGCGGTCGACCCTTGGTTTATCGTGGCCAAAAACCCAGAAGAATCAAAAATTATTCGCACAGCTCGTGAAGTGAATGATTATAAACCTGAATACATCATCAAAAAAGTTGATGATCAGATCCAAGAGTTTATTAGAATTCACAAAAAATCTCCGACCGTAGCTTTTTTTGGTTTAGCTTTTAAAGCGAATATTGACGATCTACGTGAATCTCCGGCACTCCATATTGTTGAAAAACTTGAAACACGTGATGTTGTTTCTTTAGTTGTTGAACCTAATATCGCTGAAGTGCCAAAAAGCTTAAAACGTAGCCGTCTGGTTTCTACCGCAGAAGCCTTAGAATCGGATTTTTTAATTATGCTTGTTGATCATAAGGAATTTAAAGAAATTCCAAAGGTTAGCTTACAGAAAAAAAACATTATTGATACTCGCGGGATTTGGAGCTAATGAGCTTAAAATCGTACCTTAAGAAAAATCCTTTGCTAGAACATTATGCCAGGGTCATTCGTTCGTTGATTCCATATAAGGTACGAAAATTAAGTCCTGAGTTTTGGCGATTTTATAATCTGCTTATTGAACTCGAAAATGCACCTGTCGAAAAAGTTCGTGAATATCAATTCACTCAAGTTAAAGCTTTAGTGATTAATGCCTATGAAAAATCGATTTTCTATCGTCGTAAATATGAGGCTGCGAAATTTCATCCAAGTGAGCTTAAATCTTTAGATGATTTAAAAAAAATTCCAATCCTGACTAAAGATGAAATTAGAAAGTATTCTGAAGAATTGATTTTATCGCCGAACAAAAAAGACGAGCTTATCTTAGGTCCTACCAGCGGGACGACCGGAAAAGCTTTAGCTTTGTATTTCGATAAAAAAGTCGAAGCGCGTGAGTGGGCCAGTATTTGTTATCAATGGAGACGTGTGGGGTATAAGCCCGGTGATGGACGTATTGAGCTTCGGGGTTTTATCGATCGTGACGTTGATTATCTTTATATGCCTGATGATAAAGTTTTACGAATTAATTTGGTGAAGCTTTCAGAAGGAAATATCGAAGGTATTTTAGAAAAGATTGAACAAGTAGGTTATAAGTTTATTCATGGTTATCCGTCAGCCGTTTTAAAATTTGCAAATATAATTAGAAAAACCAATAAAAAATATAACCCTGCAGCCATTTTAATGGCGTCTGAAGTTCTCTATGATTGGCAAATGAATGAAATAGATACAGTTTTCTCTTGTCCTAAAATCATTCATTACGGCATGGCTGAACGAGTTGCTTTAGGCGCTTGGGCTGATGATCGTAGATATTATTTTATTCCGGCTTATGGGGTTGTTGAATTTGATCACGAACATAACGAAATGGTTGCTACCGGGTTAATTAATGATGTTATGCCACTTATTCGTTATCTTTTAACTGATGACGTAGAGCATTTTTCATCAAATCCACTCCCAGGAAAAACATTATTCCCGGTTGTTGAGAAAATTAATGGTCGTGAAGAAGATGTTACTTTTGACAGTTTTGGCAGAGTTGTTCCTCCGGCTATTGTAACGTTTCCGTTTAAGTATCTACGTTACATTGAGAGTGCTAAAATTATTCAATCGGCCATAGGTGAAATCGAACTTGTATGTGAAACAAAGTTTTCATCTAATTTTGAGCCATTACAGGTTGAAATTAATGATGTTTTAAAAAATCTGACTAAACTTTATGGTGAAAATACGAAGTTTAAGATTACGTTAACAGATAAAATACCGCTAAACGCGAGCGGAAAGTTTCGCTGGATAGAGTGCAAAATCAATGGTTAAGTTGTTTTTAAAGGATAGTTTCTTATATACACTTTCAAATGTCTTAACCAAGGGGATCGGATTTATTATGCTACCGATCTACACTACTTTTTTTAATCCTAGTGAGTTTGGCGTGCTAGATATGCTTCTCGTGACCGGGAATGTTTTATCAATAATCATTGGCTTGGAAATTCATCAAGCTGTGGCTCGTTTTTTTCCTGAAGCGCAAAGCTTTGACGAAAAAAGAAAAATCGTTTCAACGGCTTTTTGGGCGATTCTTGCGTTTTATATTCTTTTTCTTGTTCCGACTGTTTTTGTATCGCCGGCCATTTCAGAAAAAATGTTTGGCCGTGCCGATTATGGAGATGTGATTTTTGTAGCTTTGCTTTCTTATGGATTTAACTTTCTTTACTATTTTTCAAGTGCGCAACTACGTTGGCAGCTTAAAGCAAAAGAGAATTTATTCGTCAGCGTGTTATATAGCGGATTAGCAGCAACTTCTGCGTTTGTCCTTCTAAAATATTTTTCTTTGTCGCTAGAAGCTGTTTTTTACGGACAAATAATAGCTGCTGTTGTGGGGTTATTATTTGCGATCTATTTCGCAAGAGAATACTACGCTTCAATTTTTGACAAAGTTGTTTTTAGGCGTTTAACTCGGTTTTCATTGCCGTTAATTTTTTCGACATTAACAGTTTATGCGATGTTATATGTGGATCGCTTAGTGATTAATCGTCTTTTGACGACTGAAGATCTTGGGCTTTATGGTTTTGCTTATAGAATTGCATCGGTCGTTGGCTTGCTTGCGATGGGTAGTCAGACCGCCTTAACACCGTTGATTTATAATAGGTTTCAGGACTCTGACACGCCGAAGCACATAGCGAAGCTGTTTCACTTGTTTATTCTTGGTTGTGTGGTGATGATGATCGGACTTTTTGTTCTTTCTCCATATCTGGCAGTATGGATTGGTTCGTCACAATACAAAGGTGCTGCGGTTTTGATCCCTTGGGTTGCTTTTTCGATTCTATTTACGGGAATTTCTAATTTTACACCGGGCATTTTTATTGCGAAAAAGACACATTTGTCTTTGTACATAAATTTAGCATCGTTTGTTTTAAATCTTTTTTTGAGCTACGGATTGATCAAACTTATGGGTCTGCAGGGAGCCGTTTTGGCTACAGCGATTTGTAGCTTATTCTATTTTTTCATGTATTATTATATGGGTCAGAAATATTATTTTATTCCTTTTTTCTGGACGAAAAAACATCGAGGTATTTAGATGAGCAATCCTGCATTTATTCATGAAACGGCTCACGTTTCTCCTAAAGCAACAATTGGAAATAACACGAAAATTTGGATCAATGTTCAAATTCGAGAAGAAACAACGATCGGTACAGATTGTATTTTGGGTAAAGATGTTTATGTCGCTGAGTATGTAAAAGTTGGAGACCGTTGCAAAATTCAAAATGGTGTTTCTGTTTTTACTGGAGTGACTATTGAGGACGATGTTTTTGTAGGTCCTGATGCAACATTCACAAACGATATGGTACCACGCGCATTCAAAGCAGACTGGAAAATCGTTCCAACTTTAGTTAAAAAAGGTGCAAGTATTGGTGCTAACGCGACAATCGTTTGCGGTGTTACTATCGGCGAATACGCCATGGTAGCTGCTGGTAGTGTTGTGACAAAAGATGTTGAGCCTTACAGTCTAGTTATGGGAAATCCGGCGCGCCACTATCGTTTTATCGATAAGATGGGTAACAAAATTGAACATAAACTTTCGGACGTCTAATGAGACCAAGTATTAAAGGTAGTACTATTCTAGTAACTGGTGGCGCTGGTTTTATCGGAAGTCATCTTGTAGATCGTCTTATTGCGGAGGGTGCTAAGCAAGTTATCGCTGTTGATAACATGTTTTTAGGTAGTGAAGAAAATTTGCAAGATGCTATCGCGAAGGGCGCGAAGCTTTACAAAGATGATATCGAAATTTCTTCGACTTTAGATTATCTTTTTTCTAAATACCAATTTGATATTGTGTTTAATTGCGCAACGAAAGCTTTAAATTATTCTTTCGTAAATCCAAAAAATGCATTTGATACAAACGTAACTGGAGTTTTAAATATTCTTGAGCACCAACGTTTAGGGCATTTTAAAACTTTAGTTCATTTTTCGACATCTGAAGTTTATGGAACAGCGGTTTATGAGCCGATGGATGAAAAACATCCGATCAATCCGACAACGACATATGCGGCTGGAAAAGCTGCAGCAGACCTTGCAGTAAAAAGCTATGTAAACATGTTTAACTTAGATTGTTTTATCGTTAGACCATTTAACAACTACGGTCCACGTCAGAACTTCAAAGGCTACATGGCCGGTGTTATTCCGATTACTGCATATAAAATTTTAAAAGGACAGCAGCCTGAAATTCATGGTGCTGGTACACAAAGCCGTGACTTTATTTACGTGCTGGATACTGTTGACGCTATTGTGAAGCTTTATCCGGTTATGGAAAAAGCAGACAGTGTAAATATCTCAACGGATGGCCAAGTGGCTATTAAAGATTTAATTCATCAAATCACTAAAATCATGAATTATAATGGCCAAATTCAGTCTAAAGAAGCGCGTGGCGCCGACGTAGAGTGCCACAATGCAAGCAATGCTAAAGTTAAAAAGCTTATTAATTACCAATTAACTCCTTTCGATGTAGGTCTTAAAAAAACTCTCGATTGGTATAAGGAAAATATTAAATGATTAAACTAATCAAACCCTATATTACTTTTGATGAAGTTCAGACTGAGTTTCGTGAAGTTTTTGAAAGCGGTTGGTTTACAAAAGGTAAGTACGTTGACGAATTTCGGGAAGAAATTAAAAAGTACACTGGAGCAAAACACGCGTACTTAGCGACCTCGGCAACAACGGCACTGACGATGTGTTTAAAATTATTAAACATTAAAGAAGGCGACGAAGTTATTGTTTCTGACTTTTCATTTCCTGCAACAGCTAATGTTGTAGAAGACGTTGGCGCGAAAACTGTTTTTGCTGATGTTGATAAGACAACGTTTAACATGATTCCTGAACAGCTGGAAAAGAAGATTACTAAAAATACTAGAGCTGTGATTTTTGTGGACGCTCTTGGAAATCCAAGTGGAATTCATAAGATTAAAGAGATCTGTCAGAAGCATAATATCCCATTGATTGAAGATGCGGCTTGCGCAATAGGAAGTAGTGAGAATGGCATTCTTTGTGGAAATATCGCTGACTTAACTTGTTTTAGCTTTCACCCGCGCAAACTGCTGACGACTGGTGAAGGTGGTGCCATTACGACGAATAATGCGGCTTACGCTAAAATGTTAGATGTTAAAATGAATCATGGTTCTGTTGTGATTGACGGAAAATTTGATTTTGTGGATGTGGGATTTAATTACCGCTTACCTGAGCTTCAGGCTGTTATGGGTATCAAGCAGCTTAGAAAATTAAATCAGATTGTTAAAGAGCGTAATGTGATTAAAAATCTTTATATCGATAAATTAAGTCCTTTAGGTTTCAAATCACAAGCAACTACAGGAGATGTGATTCATAATGTTCAGTCGTTGGTTCTTGTAGTTCCTGAAGGTGTTGATCGCGACAAGTTAATAGATCGTCTTAAATCAAGCGGTGTTGAAGCTGTTCTAGGAACTTATTGCATGAGTGGCTGTACTTATTACAGAAGTAAGTATAACGATATTCAACCGAACTCTAAATTTTTGAATGATAAATCAATTACTTTACCTTGTTACGATGGGGTAGATGTAAACTTAGTTTGTGAAAAAATTAAAAGTATTTTGAGTTCTTGATGATTTCTAAGATTAAATATTCTTTGGATAAGTTTAATTTGAATCTAACTGGAAAAGTTGTCCTTACCGAAGCCGCAACGGGGGCCTATTCGGTGACTCCGGTTATTGCCGCTATGGCAGGGGCGAAGGTATATGCTCTTGCTAAAGAATCATTTTATGGAAGCGTAGAGGACATTAAGAAATCCGTATACGCATTGACTGAAGCGAATGTTAAATCGAATATTCATATTGTTCAGTCCTTGGAAGAAGTGACTGAGCCTATCGACATCGTGACAAATAGTGGCTTCGTACGTCCTATTAATGGCAAGGTTATTAGAAAATTGACTAGCAATTCGGTTATTTCTCTAATGTATGAACCTTGGGAATTTAGAGATGAAGATATTGATATGGAGTCAGCAAGACTTGCTGGGGTAAAAGTTTACGGTACAAATGAACATGATCCAAGATTAAAAACTATGGATTATATCGGATTAACGGTACTTTATTTGCTGTTGAAAGAAAAAATATCTCACTTTTCTGCTAAAAAGGTTTTAGTGCTAGGAAATGTCGAGTTCGTTGAGCCGATTCAACAATGCTTATCGCATAATCACTACGATGTGACAGTAGTAACGTCGTATGAAAAGTCTATTGATGTTCAAGCATACGATGTCATTATTGTTGCTGAAAATAGTAATCCTAGATCTATTATCGGACCTGGTGATTCTTTTATTAAAAAAACTGATCTAGATAAATCTAAACTAGTCATCCATATTTGCGGTACTGTCGATTTTTCTGATGCGCAGTTTTCGCATGTTCCAGAGAGTCCTAAAAAATTCGGTTTTATGAGTTTTAGAACGGATTATATTGATGATCAAGCCTTGATAGATTTGCAAACAGGAAGCTTGCTAGTAGCGCAAGGCATGCTTGAAGCCGGCAAAAGAGGATTGCTTGGTAAAGACTATAAACACTTCATGGAAAAAAATTATCCCGCGCTAGCATTTGAAGATGAGAAATATTGGTAGGAGTAAAAATGGATATTGCAATTCTTGGACGTACTGAAACACTCTTAAAAACAGCAGAACTACTTTTAAAAAATAATTTCAATATTAAATATGTAATTACGGCTAAAGCAGCTCCTGAATACAATGTTACTGAAGCAGATTTTGAAGCTTTTGCAAAAAGAATCGGAGCAGATTTTCTTTGTACAAATAAAATCAATTTACAAGCTGAAGATTTAAAGTCGCGTAACATCGATATTGCCGTAAGCATGAACTACACAAGTACAATTTCTGAAGAAATCGTAAAGAGTTTCCGTTTAGGAATTTTGAATGCGCATCTAGGCGATCTTCCTAGGTATCGCGGAAATGCTACTCCTAATTGGGCCATTATCAATGGAGAACATAGCATTCCAATGTGTATTCAATACATGATTGGTGGAGAATTAGATTCTGGGGATATTCTGAATAAACGTTATAAAGAAATTTTGGCTTCGACAAAAATTGGTGAAATTTATCAGTGGGTTAGCGAAATCACGCCATCGATGTACTTAGATACCTTGAACAAGCTAAAGACTGATGAAAAATTTATTCTTGAGAAACAGTCAAAAAATCCAGCCGATATTATTAGATGCTATCCTAGACTCCCTGAAGATTCTCGTATTGATTGGAAGAAAAGTAGTCTTGATGTCGTAAGGTTGGTTAATGCCAGTTCAAAACCATTTAGCGGGGCATTTGCTTTTTATAATAACGAGAGAGTTGTTTTTGAAGATTGCGAACAGCATTACGATTTCGAAAATTACTATGCAGTTCCTGGTCAAGTGTCAGAAATTAACAAAGAGAAAAAATACGTCGTTGTGATTACAGGATCTGGAAAAATCAAGGTGAAAAAAATTATCGTTCAAGACAAACTAATTGATGCTACAGATTTTGTTAAGTCAATTAGGGTAAGATTTATGTAGGTAGAGGTTTTATATGAGTTCAATTTATTCTGATGAAAAAGTGTGGTCTGAAGAGTGGGCAAAAAGAGTGGAGCGCAAGAGTCATCTAAAGTCATGTACACGCTGCTTGTATGATGAAGAAACGCCAAATATTTCATTCGATAGCAATGGTGTCTGCATTTATTGTCAAAAGGATGATGAACTCAGAGTTCAATACCCAGGCGGCGATAAAGGCAAAGCTGATTTTGAAAAGATTATTGAAGATATCAAAAAGGCCGGAAAAGGCAAGAAGTACGATGTGATTATCGGAGTTAGTGGTGGTACTGACTCTACTTACATGCTTCATATTGCGAAGGAATATGGCCTGCGCGCCCTAGCTGTACATTTTGATAATACTTGGAACACGACCATAGCACAGCAGAATATCAAAAATGCACTTAAGGTTTTAGGATTTGATTTGTGGACTTATGTTGTTAACAACAATGAGTATGATGATATTTACAAGGCTTTTTTTCACGCTAGCACGCCAGATCTAGAAATCCCTACGGATATCGCACTTGCCGCAACTTTAAATATGGCTGCTGAGAAATTCGGTGTGCAGTACGTCTTTGAAGGCCATTCTTTTAAAACTGAAGGCATGGCTCCATTGGGTTGGATCTATATGGATGCTAAGTATATTGATAGTGTGCATGCTGAGTTTGGTCATTTACCAATGAAAACATTTCCAAATTTTAGATTTCCGAAGCAGCTACAATGGATGTTGTTCAATCAGTTAAAGAAAATTCGCCCTCTTTGGTATTTGGACTATGATAAAGCTTCTGTGAAAAAGATGATCACAGAAAAATATGGCTGGCAATGGTACGGCGGGCATCATCTTGAGAATAGAATAACTGCCTTTTATCATACCTATTACTTGCCAAGAAAATTTGATATCGACATGAGGACTCTTGGTTTTTCTGGGAGAATTAGAAGCGGTCAGATGACTCGTGAAGAAGGTGCGCGCCGATTAAAAGAATTGCCGCCTTTTGATAAAGAGCTTTTTGAAATGGTTCTAAGACGCTTTAATTTTAGTATTGATGAGTTTGAAAAACTGATGATGTTACCTAAAAGAACGTATCGTGAGTTTAAAACTTATAAAAAAATGTTTGAGCGTCTGAGACCATTTTTTTATGTCATGGCTAAAGCGAATCTGATTCCTTGGAGTTTTTATATTAAATATACCGCTAAAGATAACATTTAGTGGCTAAACAAGTCAGCAGCTAGGAAAAGTTGTGATTAGTATTGTAAACTACGGGATGGGAAATCTCGGATCAATTGTAAATATGTATAAAAAGATCGGTGTTAAAACCGAACTTATTTCTACGGCTGCTGAAATTGAAAAAGCTCAAAAAATTCTTTTACCGGGTGTGGGATCGTTCGATGCAGCTATGGAGCGAATCGCTGCCTTAGGTATCAAAGAAGCTTTAGATAAAAAAGCTCTTCAGGAAAAAATTCCGATTTTAGGAATCTGTCTTGGGATGCAACTTTTAACGAAAAGTAGTGAAGAAGGCAAGCTTCCGGGACTTGGTTGGGTTGATGCAAAAACTATAGCTTTTAACGGTTTGATTGATAATTCAAAGTTCAAAATTCCTCATATGGGTTGGAATACTGCTGAAATTAATCAGCCAAGCCAAATTACCGAAGGTTTTAAAGATTTAGAAGACGTGCGTTTCTATTTTGTTCATTCGTATTTTGTAAAATGTGAAAAAAATGAAAATTCTATTTTAAAAACTGAGTACGGATTAATTTTTGATTCAGCTCTACAGAAAGAAAATATTTTTGGAGCTCAATTTCACCCAGAAAAAAGTCATAAGTTCGGGATGAAACTTCTGGAGAATTTTGCGAGGATATAATGGGACACATCAGAACTCGAGTAATTCCTTGTTTACTGTTGAAAGATGAAGGTCTGGTGAAAACAGTTAAATTTGATAAATATAATTATGTCGGAGACCCAATTAATACGGTTCGAATTTTTAATGAACTTGAAGTAGATGAACTGGTGTTTTTAGATATCACAGCGACTAAAGAAAAAAGAAGGCCAGACTTTAAATTTCTCGAATCTATTGCTACTGAATGTTTTATGCCTCTGGCGTATGGCGGAGGCCTGGATAATTTTGAAGATGTGCAACGTGTTTTTAATATTGGATTTGAAAAGGTAGTAATTAATTCAGCGAATTTTACTAAACCTAATTTAATTCCTGAAATCGCCCGAGTTTATGGGACTCAGGCAGTCATTGGATCAATAGATTATAAAAAGAATTTTTTTGGAAAAAATGTTATTTGTTCGATTGGTGGTTCAAAAAAAGAAGCTGCATCGCCCGTGGAATGGGCTAAAGAGCTTGAAAGGCGAGGCGCTGGCGAAATTCTTTTAACCTCTATGGATCGTGATGGTACTTGGGACGGTTACGATTTAAAAATGATTAAAGAAGTATCGCAAAGTCTTACAATACCTGTGGTTGCCAGTGGTGGTGCAGGTATGGTTGAGCACTTTGGTCAAGCTGTAAAGGAAAGTGGGGCTTCTGCCGTCGCCGTAGGAAGCATGGTTGTGTATCAGAAAAAAGATATGGGTGTATTGATTAACTTTCCTGAAAAGAAAAAATTGAAAGAAGTACTGGGTTAAGATGGGGAAAATAATTTATCAGTTTGGATCATTGGCAGGTTGGCCCTATGCTCTCGCAAAAGGTTTAAGAGAGCATGGAGTAGAGAGTATCAATATTATTCCAGAGACTGCGGATAAAGGTGGAACGACAAATAGTCAGGGTAAATCAAATCGTCAGTTAAAATATGATGAATGTTTAAATTATGCCTCTTATTCAAAGCCAAGAAGATTACTTAATCGTATCTTGCTGACACTTAGAATTTTACGTACTGGCAAACTGGTCCATTACCACGGCGGAATGATCCTTCCATTTCAACTGGATGTTTATATTTTTAAACTGTTTAACATTCCTACGGTGATTTCTTGGGGTGGTGGCGATGCGCGAATTATTTCAAAAGCTACGTTGAAAAATCCTTATTTCTTTCGTTATGAGGAACCAGAGAAAGATGTAAAAATTCGTAAAATGTTAAAACGACTATCAAAATTTGGCATCAATGTGGCTACAGATCCAGAATTAGCCTTATACATGGAGGATTATTTTGATGTTGTTTATCCGTTTAAGCAGCCAATAGATCTCAAAGAGTTAACTTGCATTTATCCAAGTGCTGAAAATAAGAAGCCGGTATTTTTGCATGTGCCGACACATCCATTTGTTAAAGGTACAGTTCACATAAAAAATGCTTTTGCTAGACTTAAAAAAGAAGGTTTTGAGTTTGAAGCAGTGCTCTTAGAGTCGACTATGACTCAAGTTGAAATGCGTAAAAAGATTTCTGAATGCGATGTTTATGTTGATGAATTGCGATGTGGTTCATACGGCTATACAGCTATTGAGGCTACAGGAAGCGGTAAACCAACATTAACATATATTATTGATGAAATTGTGCCTAAATTTCCCAAAGAATTACCATTCGTGAACACAAATGCTGACAATATTTATGACAATTTAAAGTGGTTGATAGAGAATCCTCAACAGCGCGAAGAAATTGGTAAGAAAAGCCGTCAGTATGTCGAAAAATATCATAGTGTAGAGGCCGTCGTTAAAGATATGCTAGCGCTTTACGATAAGATTTCTAAAAAATAATACTATGGGTTTTCAATTAATTTTGAAAACTTATCTGCCACAGTTTTTATATCATACTCTTTTAAATCAATCGGTGACACAGCTTTACTGAAGTCGCCCGTAAGAAAGCTTTCAAAGGTAGAAATATCGGTGATTCCGCTTTCGACATCTAAGATTGGCCTTTTAGCTAAAGTATAATCGATTAGCTTGCTTGGGCTTTGCGTTGAACTTGTATTTCTAAAATTAATCACAAAGTCACAGGAGCTTAACTGTAAAATACATTCAGCTCGCGGAACGCTAGAAATAATTTCGAGACGATTATGAATGTCGAAATTGCGATATTTAGCTAAAAGTTGAAGATTTTCAGGTGAGTTAGTGTCAGTAAAAAAACGAAGTCTAAAGTTTGTTGGAAGTTTCAAGATTTTTTCTAAGAATACCTCAGGGTCACGGATGTCTTTATAAAATAATCCTGCGTAAGCAATCGTAGGTAGAGCGTTCTTTTGGTAATCTGCAATCTTAATATCTTCGATGTTTAGCCCTTGAGGGATGACATTCATTTTTTTCTCAGCAGCAATACCAGTAAAAGCAGGTAAAGCATTTTTAACTGGCACTACAACATGATTAGCGTAATCTAAAATTTTTGTTTCTAGAATATAGTTAAACGGTGACCAATGAGATTTCGGGTTTCTTAAGAATGGATCACCATAATCTAGAATCAAATTTTCACTTAAGCTATAAAAACTCTTCAAGGCATACGCTCCGATATGACTTCCTAAAGGAAGTCCAATTGAAATAATAGCATCATATCTTGGCTGCAGGAGGTGACGGTGCTTTATAATCGATAATCCGAACAAGCTGCTTAATCCACCTGGCAGAACAAAGTGAAGTGATTTTCTTAAAAACGTTTTAATAGGAGATTCATTTAATCGGGCAATCACAAACTTCGGTGTTTGGTCGGTCGTAGGGTTCTGAGAAGGCGGCAAAGTTTTGCTAAATGGATAGCGCGGGATTGAAATTAGAGTAAATTCAGAAGTTGGCCCAGGGGATGTTACGGGCGTTAGCACCTGGACATTATAGTTTTTGCTGAGTTGTTTTGCTAATTCGTAAGCTCTGAAGGCTCTAGGGGAGATTTCAGGGTGGAAATGATAAGAAATAATTAAAATACTTTTCTTCATATTGCTCACTCAAACACAAACTATAACTGACCTTTTAACATCTTAACGCTAATCTCTTTGCCAAGAACAACGCCGGGTTGATCGAAAGCGTTAATGTTATTGTGTTCGCCTAGCGTGGCTACAACTAGCTGAAAAAACATAAATAAATATCCTAAAGATTTATCTTTCTCCGTGTCGTCGACATTAAAAAGCTCGCAAGATACACCATTCTGTTTTAAAGCTTCAAACGTCGCTTTTGATTGTGAAGTAATAAGTTCGCCGTACTGACGACCACTCATAAAATCTATTTCTTTAAATAAAGCGCGACTGACTTTAAATTCTGATTTTTGCACAGATTTGAAGTCAAACAAGCAAACAAATTTATCCTTAGCCCCATGTGCTACTTGTTGTAAAATGGAGTGCTGGTCGCAAGAACCAATTGCTACGAATGGGGTGCTAAATTTAGGAGCCGGCTTACCGTTTCGATCTTCTTTCTTTCCTAAAGATTCTGCCCAGAGTTGCTGAAGCCATGATCCGAACCAACGATAATTTGAGCTGTAAAACCAAAACAACGAGATATATTCATTTCTCTCGAATGATTTTTGGAATAAACTACATACTTGTGAGATGAGTTTTTTTTCACCTAAAGCGAGCTGAGCACCTTCTCTTAGAAGATTTAAATTTACCCCACAAATACCTGCGACTACAAGTCCGACCGGAGTAAGCACCGAAAACCTTCCTCCTACCTTTTCCGGAATTTCCAGAATTGGACGTTGATGAGCTTTTGCGAAGTCCGCAAGCGGGTTACTTCTAAGTTCGCTAATAAAATAGCTTTGTTGAATAATACTTTTTTTGAACTGATCTTGAGCTAGCGTTTCTAATTGAGAATAATTCCACAGTATTTCTATTGTTGACCCACTCTTTGAAACGACGATAAATGCAGTTTTGTCTAAGTGTTTTGACACTTTCTTCCAAACAACGGAAAATTCATAAGAGTCAACATTATCTAAAAAATATAAATTTTCGGTGACAGCCATTTCCGCAATTGCTCGCGATCCCATGGAACTGCCTCCTACACCAATAATTACAGCGTGCGTATAGTTATCTTTAAGGTGAACAGAAAGTTCTTCAGATTGGATAAATAGTGAGTCGTATTCGGTAACTCTATGAAACGTAGATGGAGAACGATCCGATAAGACAATGTCCAAAGACTTTTGGAAAGGTAGAGTATCGCTGTCAGATAACGCTCGTGCCGATGAAAGAATCATATGCTTTAAGTTAACAAAGCTTCTATGTGTTCGCAAGCTTTGCCGTCCCCAAATGGGTTCTTGGCCTTGGACATTTGCTCATAAACATTTCTATTTTCGATAAGCTCGTTAACGGTCGCAATAAAATCCTGTTTTTCTAAAGGAACCAGACGTGAAGTTCCGGCGGCGATAGCTTCCGGGCGTTCTGTGTTTTCGCGTGCGATAAGCACTGGTTTTCCGAGCGATGGAGCTTCTTCCTGGACGCCACCTGAGTCGGTGATAATGAAATGACTTCGATTCATTAAATACACAAACGGAATGTAATCAACAGGCTCTGAAAGCCAGATATTGCTTGATTTGGCTTGCGCATCGCCAATCCAAGTTGCGTGATTTGCTAAAATTTCAGCCGCGTTTTTACGAACTTCGGGGTTAAGGTGAAGTGGAATCAAAAACTCAACATCTGAACGATTTTTCGATAGCTCTAAAATTCCTTGCATGACGATTTTGATGTTTTTTTCAAAAGATTCTCGGCGATGAAGTGTAACTAAGATAAGCTTTTTATTTTTATTTAAAAAGCTAAATTTATTTTCAAATTCCTGAGTTAGCGTCGGTGTTTTTTCAATAATGTTTTTGACTTCAAATAAAGTGTCGATCCCGGTGTTACCAGTAACGTAAATATTATTGCTGTTAACATGTTCGCGTAAAAGATTATCCTTAGCTTCATTTGTTGGAGCCAAATGAACGTTGCCAACGACAGATAAAGCTTTGCGGTTGAACTCTTCAGGAAATGGAGAGTAGATATTGTTTGATCTTAAACCTGCTTCTAAATGAATGACTTCGATCTTGTTATAAAAAGCGACAAGCCCGCCAATGAAGCTGCTTGTAGTGTCACCTTGAACGATAATGCTATCGATTTTATTATTATCGATGATTTCTTGTAATCCAAGCATCACACGAGACGATAGTGCTGTTAGTGTTTGACCGGGCTTCATTAAATCTAGATCGAAATCCGGTTTGATTTTAAAAAAACTTAAAAGTGGTTTTAACATTTCTCGGTGTTGTCCCGTAGAACATACTAAAACCTTGAATTTAGGATTTTTTTTAAGTCTCAAAATTAGCGGGGCCACTTTGATTGTTTCAGGGCGTGTTCCAAAGACAAAAAGAAGCGTTTTCATAAATTCACATCCTATTCGTTCGGGCTTAGGCTACAAATTACGCCATGCGGTAGGCAAGGTATTTTTTCGGTCGAGGCAAAAGCGGAAAAATCACGTTTTCAATGAGTGTTTGTGTCTGGTGTAAAACTAATGTTAACATTCTTGGAAATGAACGTATATTTAGCAAAATTGGCCCAGCTACCACGCAAAGCAAAGATCACAATAATGGTTTTTGCAGATCTTCTTCTATTGTCGTTTGCTTTGTGGACAGCACTGGCCCTGAAAGAGGGAAGTTTGACCCCTGAGGTCAGCGAGTTTTCATGGTTGTTCGTTGTGCTTCCGTTGATTTCTGTTTTTTTATTTGTAGGTTTGGGACTTTACCGCGCAGTTACTCGCTACATGAAAATTGAAGTCGTCAAAACTGTAGCTTTAGGGCTTACGTTATCGACTGTGTTGTTAGCGGCTATCGTAAATTTGGCTAACCTTAAATCATTTTCTATCGCTTCAATTTTAATCTACTGGGTGTTTTCGATCTGTTATATTGCCTCATGGCGCTATCTAGCTAAACGAATGTTACGTTCAGTGGATGGAAAAACCAAGCCTAAAGAAAAAGTAGCTATTTATGGAGCTGGTGAAGCTGGGTTGCAAACAGCTACAGCCTTGATGTCGGGCCCCGAATTTAGCCCGGTTCTTTTCTTTGATGATAACCCGGCTTTGCACGACACGGTGATTGCGGGTATTCCTGTCTGTAACCCGGAATTTGCATTTGATATCATGGATAAATATGACTGTAATCAGCTGCTTTTGGCGATTCCTTCAGCGACTCGTTCGCGCCGTAGAGAAATCATTCAAAAATTTGAAGGTCATAACATTCAAATGAAAACAGTTCCAGGCATGGGTGAAATCGTGAACGGAACTGTCTTAGTTAAAGATATTCGTGAAGTGGGTATTGAAGATTTATTAGGTCGCGATCCAGTGCCGCCATTCCAAGATTTAATTTCAACATGCATAACGGGTAAAGCTGTCTTAGTAACTGGCGCCGGTGGTTCAATTGGTTCTGAAATTTGCCGTCAGGTTTTATTGAACAAACCAAAAAAATTAGTACTTTTTGAAAGAACTGAATTTGCTCTTTATAGTATCGAACAAGAAATTAAACGTCATTTTTCAGATACACAGACTGATATTGTTTGTGTTTTAGGTGATGTTCTAGACGAAAATTATTTCGAAAATATTTTAAATCAGAATCGAATCGAAACTGTTTATCACGCAGCTGCCTATAAACATGTGCCACTTGTTGAAGAAAATATTATAGCGAGTGTGATGAATAATATTTTTGGAACTTTACGCGTAGCTCAAGCGGCTCGTAAGCAAAAGGTGAGTACGTTTGTATTAATTTCGACCGATAAAGCCGTCAGACCTACAAATGTCATGGGGGCTACAAAACGTATGGCTGAAATTGTGCTGCAAGCTATGGCCGCAGACAAGCCAGAGACTCGTTTTTGTATGGTTCGTTTTGGCAATGTATTAGGGTCATCGGGTTCGGTTGTTCCTTTGTTTAAAGAGCAAATTCGTTATGGCGGTCCTGTGACTGTGACACACCCAGAAGTTACGCGTTTTTTTATGACAGTACCTGAAGCTTCCCAGCTTGTTATTCAAGCTGGCTCTATGGGTGTTGGTGGCGATGTGTTCGTTCTTGATATGGGTGAGTCTATTAAAATTTTTGATCTTGCTAAAAAGATGATTGAATTAAGCGGTTTGCAACTTTTTGATAAAGCATCTGGTTCAGGTGATATCAGCGTTGAGTTTACCGGCCTTCGCCCTGGTGAAAAATTGTACGAAGAGCTGTTAATTGGTAACAATGTCGGAAAAACAGCTCACCCTCGTATTATGCGCGCAGAAGAAGACTTCATTAAGTGGGATCAGCTTAAAGAGTATTTAACTCAGATGCACCAGTTTTGCCTAAACAATGATTCTGGTTCAGTATTTAAGTTACTTCAGGTTGTCGTTAAAGAGTTTCAGCCGGCAAAAACCCAAGTAGTTGTTGGTGCTGAAAAGGTAAACTAAGATAATGAAAGTTGTTGTTTTTAGTTATGTATTCTGGCCAGAGAATTTTCTAGTAAATGAGCTAGCTGAAGAATTGGTTGTGCGTGGACATGAAGTTTCAGTACAGACAAGTCTACCAAATTATCAGACAGGAGATCTGGTAAAGCGCCCCTTTTTTGAAAAGTTTAGTGGTGTGAATATTTACCGCTATCCAGTAGTTCCGCGGAAAAAAACATTTATTTTTTTGGCTTTAAATTACCTATCAAACATCATTGTTGGTTTTTTGAATTTGGTAAGACTGCCAAAAGCTGATGTTTATTTTTTGTTTGCGACATCGCCTTTGCTGCATTTTATTCCAGTAGTGTTGCTTAAAAAAATTACTAAAAAGTCAGTTGTGATCTGGTATCAGGATTTGTGGCCAGAAAGTTTTTTTGCAGTGACTAAGAAAAACCCTGATTCGATATTGGGACGTTGTTTAGAAGTGATCGTTCGTTGGATTTATCGCAATACGGATTTGATGTTGCTGCAAAGCCCATCGTTTCAAAAAAACTTGGATCGTTTTGGTTATAAAGGCTCGGTCGATGTACTTTATAACTGGGCGCCTGCGATGGCTAAAACTTCAGAAAAGCCAGGGTGGTTGACGGAGCTTCCCGCAGATAAATTTATTGTTGCTTTTGCTGGAAATATTGGGCGAGTCCAAGCTATCCACGAAATCATTTTAGCAGCCAAAAAACTACAGGATAAAGAAACGGATATTCATTTCGTTTTAGCCGGTGATGGAAGCTATTTACCAGAGGCGAAAGCATTGGTTGATTCGTTGAAATTAAAAAATGTTCAATTCGTCGGGCGAAAGCCATTGTCGGATATGTCGGCCTTGTTTGAAGTAAGTCATGGGCTGATTGTTTCGCTCAATGACGATCCAGCTCTCAGCTTGGTTATTCCGTCAAAACTTCAGGCTTATATGTCTTCGGGAAGGCCTATCGTAGGATTTCTTAATGGTGCTGGAGCTGAAATCATCAAAGCTTCATCGTGCGGAGTTGTGGCCCGTGCGCAGAATGTAGACGATTTTGTGGATAAGATTTTACATTTACGTCAGAAACCTGAGCGAGAACGCCTAAAGCTAGGGCAAAACGCCCTTGATTTTTTCAAATCTCACTTCGAAAAAAGTAAAGGTATTGCCAAGGTAGAACAACATTTAAAGGCTTTGTGTAAGTCCTGATTTTAAGTTACGCTTTGTTTAGATAATATGGGCGCAAATACAAAAAAAATTCTCATCTTGGGTGTGTCGGGCATGCTAGGGCATCGCATGTGGCGCACTTTTGCGACAACTTCTTTTCAGATCGTCGGCACTGTCAGAAAAAGTAAAGATCATTACAAAGCTTTGGGTTTACCTAAAACAGAACTGTTGATCGACGGTGTAGATGTTGAAGATCTCGAAAAACTTAAGGGTATTTTAGATCAGGAGAAGCCAGATGTAGTGATTAACTGCGTAGGGCTTACATTAAGAAAAAAAGACCTTGGTGACATTGAAAAATGCTATCGCTTGAATTCGATGCTTCCCCAGTATTTAGGCCAGTGGTGCAATCAGCACCAAGCTAAATTAATTCATTTCAGTACGGATTGCGTGTTTGACGGTAAAAAAGGTGGATCTTATTCAGAAGCTGATATGCCAACAGCTTTTGATCACTATGGCCAAAGTAAATTTTTAGGCGAAGTTGGAAGTGGTAAAAATTTAACACTTCGTCTTTCTATTGTGGGCCGTGAGTTAGAAAATAAAACCGAACTTATTGAGTGGATTTTTTCGCAGACTCACAAGGTGGCCTCTGGTTATGCCAATGTTTTTTACACAGGGCTTACAACACAGAAGGTGGCCTCTGAAGTTTTAAGATTGTTAGAGAAGTTTCCAGAGCTTTCAGGAGTGTACCAGGTTTCTTCTGAAAAAATTTCGAAATACGAAATTATTCGAAAGCTCAATGAAAAATTTAATCTCGATATTCAATTGCAAAAAAATATCGAATACAAATCAGATAAGTCGTTAGATAGCTCGCGCTATCAAAAAGCCACGGGCTTTGAAAGTCCATCATGGGACGATATGATTGAAGAGCTGTATCAAGACCGCTCTTTTTACGAAAGGTTATAGTATGTTATTGCAAGGTAAAACTATTTTAGTGACTGGCGGTACGGGCTCAATGGGAAAAACTTTTGTTCGCCGTGTTTTATCTGGTGAATTAGGAACTCCTAAAAAAATTATCGTGATGTCGCGCGATGAAGGTAAGCAACACAATATGCGTCTTAGTTATTTGAACAAACAAAGTTCAACTGACGAAACTGTGTATAACAACTTTAAAAACTTGCTGGAGTTTCGTATTGGTGATGTGCGTGATTATGCTGACGTTGTAGCCGCTGTTAAATCAGCTGATATCGTAATTAATGCTGCTGCGTTAAAGCAGGTTCCAAGCTGCGAATATTTTCCTGAACAAGCGTTAATGACAAATTGTATGGGTGCTTACAATATCGTGCGTGCAATTCGTGAACATGATTTGCCTGTTCATACAGTGGTGGGAATTTCAACGGATAAAGCTTGTAAACCAATCAATGCAATGGGGATGACGAAATCTTTGCAGGAACGCATTTTTATCTCGGCAAATATTTTAAAACCTTCTACTCGCTATTTATGTGTTCGTTATGGAAATGTATTAGCTAGCCGTGGCTCTGTGATTCCGTTATTTCACGATCAAATTAAACACGGGGCTGCAGTCACAATCACTCATGTTGGTATGACTCGCTTTTTACTTTCACTGAATCAGGCTGTTGATACTGTATTTAAAGCACTCAAGGACGGCAAGGCCGGAGATATTATCGTTCCTAGAGCTCCGGCGGCATTAATGACTGACGTAGCAAAAGTGCTTATCGGTGATCGTAAAATTGAAACAAAAATCACTGGTATTCGTCCTGGCGAAAAGTTACATGAGATTATGATTTCTGACGAAGAAGCTCCGTATACAGAAGAAAGCGGTGAGTATTACGCGATTCGTTCGATGTTGCCAGAGTTAAATCCGCAAGGCCCGAATGGAAAAGCTCCACTTAAAAAAGAATTTTCGTCGGGGGATACTGTTTTAGATTTAGCAGGCACTAAAGCGTTATTGGCTAAGCATAAGCTTTTAATTGAAGATAAAGCCTCGTTTTCTGATGATGAGATGCTGGCATAAAGAAGGTAATGGTTAATATGAAAGTCATGACTATTGTTGGAACTCGTCCTGAAATCATTAAACTCAGCCGAGTTATTCATGCTCTAGATAAGAATGTGGAGCATGTTTTGGTGCACACAGGGCAAAACTATGATTATGAGCTTAATGAAGTTTTCTTCAAAGATCTTGAAATCAGAAAACCAAATTATTTTTTAAATGCAGCGGGTGAAACAGCTACAGAAACGATCGCTAAAGTGATTATTGAAAGCGATAAGGTTTTAGATAAAGAAAAGCCGGATGCGGTTCTTTTGTATGGTGATACAAATTCTTGCTTAAGTGTAATTTCTGCTAAAAAACGTAAAATTCCTATTTTTCATATGGAAGCAGGAAATCGTTGTTTTGATCAGCGTGTACCGGAAGAGGTTAACCGTAAAATCGTGGACCATCTTTCAGATATCAATATGCCACTTTCGGAACATGCTAGAAAATATCTTATTGCGGAAGGGATTCCGGCTGAACGTATTATTAAAACAGGCTCAAGTATGCGTGAAATTTACAATTACTTTGGTGCTAAAATTGACGCTTCAAAGATTTTACAAGACTTATCTTTAAAAGAAAAAGATTACTTGGTGGTAAGTATTCACCGTGAAGAAAACGTAGATTACCCAGAGAATTTTTCAAATTTAATGGAGTCTTTAAATTTACTTGCGCAAGAACTTGGGAAAAGAGTTTTGGTCTCAACTCATCCGCGTACTAAAAAGAAGTTAGACGCGTTAACGAATTTAAAAATGAATTCTAAAGTTGAGTTTTTAAAGCCGTTTGGCTTTCTTGATTATAATAAACTTCAAAAAAATGCTTATTGTGTAGTTTCAGATAGCGGCACAATCACAGAAGAAGCAAGCTTGTTAAAAATTCCAGCTATAACAATTCGAAATGCGCATGAGCGCCCTGAAGGTATGGATGCAGGAACATTAATTATGTCCGGCACAAATCCGAATGATATTTTAGCGGCAGTGAAAGCTTCGGTTTCAATGAGTAAGCCTGCAGACATTCCTGATTATGAAAACGCTAATGTTTCTGAACAAGTTTTAAAAATTATTTTAAGTTACGTTCATTATGTGAACCGTTTCGTGTGGCATAAATATGTTTAGTTGGATTCGCGAGTTATTTAATAACTACTATTTTTTAACGGCCTTTGCTTTTGCAATGGCGTTTGCTATTACGGCAATTGCTATTCCTGTAGTAATTAGAGTCGCCGAATTAAAACATCTCTTCGATGAGCCAGATCAAGGGAGAAAAACTCATATTCAGAAAACGCCTACATTGGGCGGTATAGCGATTTTTGCGGGGTTGATCATTTCGTTTTCTTTGTTAAAAGACTTTCAGCGTTTAGTTGATGTTAGATATCTGGTGCCAGCGTTAATCGTTATTTTCTTTGCGGGCATTAAAGATGATATTTTAGTTTTAACGCCTGTTAAAAAATTAGTGGCGCAATTGATCAGTGCATTTTTGATCGCATTTTTGGGTAATATAAAAATCAATAGTTTTTACGGGATGTTTGGCCTACAAGAAATGCCAAGTGGGGTAGCGATTATATTTACAATAGTGGCGATCGTCACTATTATTAATTGTTATAACTTGATTGATGGTGCCGACGGATTGGCGGGTAGCCTTGGTATGTTATCGGCGATCACTTTTGGGTCTTGGTTTTGTCTTACGGACAATTGGTCATTGGCCTTTTTATCGTTTTCGCTTGCAGGGAGCTTATTGGGTTTTTTATTTTTCAACTGGCAACCGGCAAAGATATTTATGGGAGACACCGGGGCCATGTTAGTTGGCTTTATCTTATCTGTTTTGGCGATCCATTTCATTGAACTTAACAAAGCTTTAACTATTGCGCCAGAATATTGGATTCATGCTTCGCCAAGTGTTGCGATTGGGATCATGGCAATTCCAATTTTTGATATGATTCGGGTGTTTGGTATTCGTATTTTGCGCCGTAAATCACCTTTTAGTCCTGACAGAAGCCATCTTCACCATCTTTTAATTGATTTAGGATGGTCACATCGTCGACTGTCGATAACATTATTGCTATGGAATCTGGGTGTGATTCTGACGTGTTTTGCCCTTCGTGATTTCAAATCTTCTATCCTATTGTTTATTTTGATCGGAATCGTATTTGTGCCATCAATGATTCTGCTTAAAATAAGAAACAGCAAAATTGCAAAACTAGACCAGACCAAATTAGCTACAGCTAAATAGATGCCAGACTTTATTTTATTGCTTAGACTTTAGGGGTATGAGTAAAAAAAACTACGTCAAAGCTTCTGAAAGAAATAAAAACAAACACCAATCAATAGAAACAATCGCTGAGTCGCTTTCGCCACTTCAGTGGTTAACTTGTATTTTTGTTGTGGTCATGCCGCTGTTATTTTGTAAGTGGAACGATCAATCACCATTTGAAATGATCAAAGCCTATTTTTCGGCAATGGTGATTACGATTTTAGCGGGTAGTTTTTTAGTTTCACGTATCTTTAAAGATAAAATCGAAGTGCGCTACAACATGTGGGTGTGGGGACTTTTAATCTACATAGCCGCTTACATGTTATCGTTTGCTTTTGCAGGACACCATTATAGCTCCCTTTGGGGAGTCTTGAATTTACCGGCTGGATCGGTGATGACGATTTTGACCTTCGTGGTAATGTCATTAGTTGCTGTACAAATTTTTTCACATGAGCATTCATTAAAAAAGTTGGCTGCAAGTTTTGTTTTTTCTGCTTTCTTGATGTCGATTTATGGGATTGTTCAGCATTTTGGTGGTGATCCGATTAATTGGTGGGTTTACAGCGCAATGCGAGAACGCGCTCTATCGACAATGGGGCAATCGGTTGGATACGGCACGGTGTTGGGCTGTTGCTTACCTTTAACTTTTGCATTTTTTATTACCGCAAAAGACAGATTAAAAGCCATTTTATGGTCGATTGCTTTTATTTGCATGAATCTTGGAATTCTTTATTCGGGTTCTCGTTTGCCAATATTAGCTTACTTTTTGACGATGCTGATTTTCTTGGTTTTTCTTTTTATTTTTAAAAGAAAACTTCCTTCCGTTAGCTGGAAGAGAATCGCCGTAGCTTACGCGATTATTGTTTTGGCGAACGTAGCGTACTTTGCCGAACCGGGTCTTAACTCATTACAACAAAAACTAGGAGCTCAGCAAATTAAAGAAGGCTATGGAACTCGTTTTATAGTATGGGGAACTGCATTTGAAATGTGGAAGAAACACCCTTGGTTAGGTGTAGGTCCTGAGAACTTTGGTGAAGAGTTCAACCACGTGCAAACTGTCGAACAAAATTACGGAGAAAGCTGGAATTTGATTTGGCATAAAGCCCATAATGAGTTCGTTCATTATCTTACAACAACTGGCATTATCGGTTTTACAGCTTATCTTTGGTTGATTGTTTTAATGTTTATTCCAGTTTTTAAAATTTTATATCGCAAAGAATGGGAAACGGATTACATTTTTACCGTAGCGCTTTTAGGTGGCTTTGGTTTTTTATTAGCTACGCATATGACTGCGTTTAGTTTCATTCCGACACTCATGTTCTTCTACTTATTCCCAGCGATGAACTTTAGCTTCGCAAACATGGAAAAAACTAAAACACTTGAAAACAAGTTACCCAATTTAGGTCGTTGGGTAGCTGCAACAGCTGTAGTTGTGTTAGCGGCTTTTATTGTGTTCAAGGTCAGCAATGTTTGGACAGCAGATATGGATTACAACGATTCACGTCGTGCTTTAGTCAGCCAAGGTAATTTTGATAAGGCCAACGAGTTGTTAGAAACAGCGATCAGTAAAAATCCAGGTAACGCTGAATATTGGTGCTTCCGTGCCGATATTTATTATAACTTTTTAGTGCGTTCACTTCGTGAGACGGGTCCGCAAGCTGAAGCAAAAAAACGCGGTTTATTCGACGAGGTTATTAAATCATCAGATACCTGTGTAAAAATGGATGAACGTAAATCTGATTTGTGGCGCGCACGTGGCACATTATTTATGTCTCTATCACAAATGGTTCCGCAGATGTTAGAGGGAAGTTTGCAAGCGTTTAAAAAAGCTGTCGAGGTTTATCCGAATAATCCTTATAACCACATTAGCGTAGCCGGCGTTTATCGTCGTAAAGGACGCAATGACTTAGCTATCCAAGAATTGCAAACAGCAATAAGTCTGCGTCGAGATATCATTCCAGCCTATGTTGAACTGTTAAGTATTTATTATCAGGATAAACGTTACAAAGATATTCAAGATCTTATCAATGCGGTACGTGCATTAAATATCATGAGATCTGAATTTCAGTTGCAAATGCCAGCTATTATTAAAATGGCACGCGATAACAACGATCCTCAAACCGCAAAAGCGTTTGAAGATATGATGAAACAATAAAAAAACTTATTAAACTAACGAAATGCCCTCATCAGAAACACTGATGAGGCGTTTCTTATAAAGACCACCTAAAGCCATCTTGTATTTCTTCTTACTCGCACCAAATAATTCGTAAATTTTCTCAGGGCTTGTTTTATCGTTAATCGCTAAAAAACCACCGGCCTTTTTAAGTTCAGCCATAATTTTTTCGCCGATATCCATCGTGTTATGATGTCCCGGAGCTCGCAATAAAAGATCGATCTTATGATCTTCACGAATTTTGGCGATATAACCTTTAATTTGTGCACCAGTTTGTAGTTTTTGAAAAACTTCGTTTTTATAAAGCATTCCAATTTTAGCACCGTCAATAATGCATTTGTAACCAAGCGGGGTTTCTTTAATCACGTAAAGATCAACCTCATCATTTTGTTGATAACCAGAAATGTCGTGATTGGCGTGTTTTTCAAGACGCATTGAAGCCCATAGGTCACTTCCGTCAGTGTATAAAATAGCCATAACTTCAGCGCCCACCGATAATTTGTGAGACTGCTCAGAAGAAGGCATAAAATATTCGTTTTTATCCGAATCTTCTAAGATAATTTCATGAGAATTCATTTGAACGACGAAAAGATTAAGAAAAGTGCCTGGTTTGTGAGTCATTCTAGAGGTGATACAGCCCTTGCCGATGAAAGTAAAAGACATTATTCTTTGTCTTGTAATAACTATGGGTAAAACATCAATTTTTCATAACAAGCTTGAGCTTTTCTTACTTGTCGTAGGCATCGCCTTAAGCCTATTGATGTTTAAGACCTTAATGATCCATACCGACAACACCCAGTTGATGGATAAAGTGATGCAAATCAAAACCACGGGCGAGTGGATTCATCACGGTAATGCCGCAACCAAAATGGGCGCCTTACCCGGAAGTTTTCTAACGGCAGTTACAGCGGTGCCAATGATGGTTTGGTTTTCGCCATATGCTGCCTGCGCTGTGATTTTACTGTGCCATTTGATCGCGTACTTCTTTCTTCGTAATATCGGTTACAAACTAGATACAAATTTTAATCCGTTACTTCTGGTAATTTTCTTTTGGCTAAACCCATGGAGAGTCGAGCAGTCTGAATTATATAATCCCGGTTATTTATTTTTATTTTCAGCAATCCACCTGTGGAGCATTTATCAGCTGTACATAAACCCAAAGTCATTCTGGGGAAGTTTCTGGTTAGCTGTCGGAATGGGCTTTTGCTTTCAAGTGCATTTTTCAGTTCTTATTTTAGGGATTAGTTTTTTATATTTATTCTTCACAAAAAAAATCAAAGTGAATTATTTAGGCTTAGCCTCTGGTATTTTCGTGATCGGTCTGTCATTAATTCCGTGGTTTTTACAAACAATGGCGCACAAAGAAACCGTTCTTCAACCAGCGTCTGATACTTTCTTAGGTAAAAACTTAGTGCTAGTTTACCCAGTGATTAAAGCGATTATTTATTTCTTTCGCATGGGATCAGTTTATTTTGGTCGCCACATTTTTTCAGAAATTACGTTTGATTGGATCACAATCGTTTGGCTTAAAACGGCAATTTATTATTTATTTCATGGCTTAAAGTGGGTGTTAGCGTTAGTCACACTTATTCTGTCGTTTCGCTTTTTCTACAGCCAGTACCGAACGTATAAAAAAGAGTTGAAAGAACGTCCGTTTATCGATCACTATCTATTTTCATTATTCTTAGGAGTAGTCGGTGCAGCAT
>CBINGM010000011.1:0-103578 GCA_966250225.1 uncultured Pseudobdellovibrio sp.
AAGCAATGCTGGTGTATGAAGGTCGCTCCAGACTTTGAAGTCTCGGATTTTATCGACATAATTCGCCTGCAAATTCTCCACTAATTTCTTTTTCATAGCTTGATTGCCCGACACTAACATGGTGAAGTTTACTTGTATACACAACATGATAGGAACTTGAACTATGATCAAAATTTTCAGCTTTGTTTTATTCGTTTCAGCTTTTATTTGGACTTGGTGCCTTTTTAACTCGCCGTCGCAAATGGGCACAGACATTCATGCTGGGATTCAAAGCAAATTAACGATCCTTATTGAGGAGAGCGTTAAAGCCAAAGTGCCTACTATGGCCAATTTCCGCTTAAACAAAATGTACACAGAAAAATTAGAAGACAACAAAGTGAAAGCTCATTTTTCTTACCAGTACGACGAAGCTGATAGCACAACACAAACAATCTCTGGCGAAGCGGTTTTAACAAAAGCTTTATCAGAAGATCCAAATGTTCAAAAATGGGTTTTACAGTCAGTGAACGCTGGTTCACAAGCTTTAGAATTTAAAGAAGGCACTACAATTTCTTCTGATGGCACAACAACATCAACTGAAGAAACTCCAGCCGCTTCTTCGACTGAAACAACTCCGGCAGCTTCAGCACCGGCTGCATCAGGTCACTAGTTAGAAATGAATTATTTGACGATTAACGAACACGGCGAATTGTCTGAAAACGAAAAGGCAATTCCCGATGGCGAAATCGCACAAACTCTGCTTCGCAATCTTCGCTTAAACAACAGTTTCACTCTTGAAACTTCGTTTGAAAAAAATAAATACATCGTTGAAGCTTTTGATCACCCGCTTATGGGCCACAAGTTAATAGCCCAAGGTGATAAAATTTTTGTCGAAACACAACAGCAGCTTACGTTTGAATGTGATCTAAAAAAATTCAGTCTTGATCCGTTTGACCGTATTTGCGGCTTAACGACAACACACGCGCCATTTCGTTTAACTGAAAAAGCGCAAGAGCAATTGTTCGATGCCTGCGATGAGTTTGATGACGATAGCTTCACATTAAGCGGAATCCGAGTTGAAACTCCAGATTATTATTTTGAAAATCCGAATTTGGGTAACTCCCAATTCTGGACAGATATTTACAACGAAGGTAACCCTGGTTGGGATTTAGGTGAACCAGCGCCTGCGTTTAAAGATATGCTTCCGCGCTTAAAATTACCTAAGTGCCGCATTCTTGTTTTAGGCTGCGGTTCAGGTCATGATGCCGCTTTGTTTGCACAAGCTGGTCATGTGGTGACTGCAGTTGATTTTTCGGCTGGTGCTATAGACCAAGCTAAAAAATTATACGGTCATTTAGAAAATATGACTTTCTTACAGCAAGATATTTTCACGCTGCCGCATGAATGGAATGGCACATTCGACGTAATTATTGAGCACACTTGTTTTTGTGCGATTGACCCTAAACGCAGAAAAGAAATGGTTAAATTATGGCGCAGACTTCTTCACGAAGAAGGTCAACTGATTGCGGTCTTCTTCGCCATGCTAAAACGCGCTGGCCCTCCTTACGGCAGCAGCGAGTGGGAAATCCGCGAATTACTTAAAGACAGCTTTCAGTTCTTATTCTGGGGCCGTTGGAGAAAATCTCTTCCGCGCCGCGAAGGCCGCGAACTCTTCGTCCTAGGCAAAAAAAGAGTGTAAAAAAAGATGGGTCGGTTTTGCGATAAGCCGAGTTCTGTTCCCTGTGTTTTCTCCCACATTGTCCACACAGTTCGATAATCATTCCTCTAGGCCCAACATTACTGAGGGGCTCAAGCGATCGTACCCGGAATCTTCACTCGAGCAGAGCTTATTCTCTGTATGGAATCCGAAAACTCCACCAAGAACCACTATTGCTAGTGGGATTCCCTATTTGATCTTGCTTCGCGCACGAGTTTGGCTGTTTTCACTCCGGCGGCTCCCCCGATTTCTCCCGTTCCCGAAATCAGGCTCAATGCCCCGGACATTCTCTCTGTTCCACTGTTCCTCACCTTACGATGGAGGGGCGTTACCCCAGGCGCTGCTCTGCGAAGCTCGGACTTTCCTCGTACAACCGAAGCTGCACGCGATCATCTGCAAAACCTTGCTGAGATTTGTAGCACTGAGCACCGCCAAAATACAAGCTAAATGTGTGAAATTGTTGCCCCTTTAAAAATCTAGCATTAGATTAAATTACGCAAGCCGAAGGCGAGCCAATTTCAGGTAGTTTATTTATAGCGATTCACAGGAGATCCGTATGAAAATTTTAGTAGCCTTAACGGCATTTTTATTAGTTTTAGGTTTCAATTTAAAATCAGTAGCTGAAGAAGCTCACAAAGCTGAAGATGCAGTTTCTTGTTCTAAAGAAGACGCAGGCAAAGACTGCGCAACTGAAGGTCACGCGGCTGAGGCTGGTCACGGAGCCCACGGTTCTGCTGAAACTCACTCTGGCAAAAAACCAGGTTACGGTGCTAACTACGACTGGAGCCACAAACGTCAAGAACAAGTAGCTGCTATTTTTCCTGAGAAAAAAACTGATCAAACTAAATCTACTCACCTTGCTAAAGTAAAATTAGAATCTCCGAAATTTTTAGCTAAAGTTTCTGGCGAATCTGTAAAACTTGAATGGGCTCCTTCAGAAGGCGCTAAAACTTACCACGTGCAAGTTTCTAAAGATGCTGGCTTTAACAACCGCTCTATGTACGTTGCTGAAGACAAATTCGTAACTGGCACTTCTTTCGAAGTTAAAGGTTTAGAAGCCGGTGTAAAATACTTCTGGCGCGTAGCTGCTTCTAACAACGAACAAGAATCTATGTTCACGAAATCTGCATTTGCATTTTCTGAATTCGAAGTGAAGTAATCATGCCAGCAGTAGATAACGAAATTATTCATAAACAACTGAACTGGCGTTACGCTTGTAAAAAGTTTGACCCCACTAAGGTTATCCGTGAACAAGACTGGAATATCTTAACTGAGTCGTTACGTTTATCGGCTTCATCTTACGGTTTACAGCCTTGGAAATTTATCGTTGTCCAAAATCCTGAACTTAGACAAAAACTTCAGGATGCTTCTTACGGCCAAACTCCGGTAACGCAAGCTTCTCACTTTGTGGTTTTAACTTACAAAGAACAGTTAGACGAAGCTCACATCGATAAGTTCGTGGCCGAAACTGCTAAATCTCGTGGTGTTGATCCATCTGCCCTAGGAAAATTCAGAGACATGATGGTCGGAGATCTTTTAAAAGGTCCAAGATTTGAAACAATCAAATGGTGGGCGCAACGCCAAACATACATCGCCATGGGTTCAATTCTAACAACAGCAGCTTTAATGGAGATCGACACTCTTCCAATGGAAGGTATTGATCAGGCTGGCTACGATAAAGTTTTAAATCTTGAAGGTTCTGGTTGGAAAACGATCGCAGCCGTAGCTTGTGGTTACAGAGCCGCTGACGATAAGTACCAACATTCGAAAAAAGTACGCTTTCCAGCCTCTGAAGTTTTCGACTACAGATAAACCAAATAAGACATTGTTTTAAAAATTTAAATCCTTAAAATAAAGCTATGAAAAACATCATAGCTTTATTTTTTTGTGCTCTTACAATTAACTCGTGTTCTCTTAAATCGAACACTCCCTCAGATCCGTTATCAAAAGACTTAAGTTATCTTGAAGAAATCGAATCACCACAAGTGCGCCGATTCGCCGAAGTTGAAAATGTTTTATCAGTAGCACGTCTTAAAACTGATCCGTTATTTCCAGTCATTGAAAAAGAAATTCTAGATGTCGTCACAGCCAAAGACAAATTACCTGCGATTTATTTTCACGACGGCCAACTCTATCAATTCTGGCAAGACCAAGTGCATGTGCGCGGACAGCTAAAACGTATTCCGATTGCAGATTTCAATGCTCACAAGACAAATTGGGAAGTCGTCCTAGATCTGGATGACATCGCCAAAAATGAAAATAAAAACTGGGTCTGGAAAAGCCTTACCTGTTACAAAAAAAATGATCGCATGTGTTTAGTGTTTTTATCTAACGGCGGAAAAGACGCTATCACAGCCCGCGAATATGATTTAGGTAAAAAAGAATTTGTTAAAGACGGTTTTTATTTTCCAGAATCAAAAAGCCAATTTGAATGGTACGACGAAAACACCTTACTTTGGACAGATGGCACTAATCCTAACAAGCTAACAACTTCAGGCTATCCGCAAACTTTAAAATTTATTAAACGCGGCCAAAAATTAGACGAAGCCACGATTATCACTGATGTACCAAAAGACTATATGATGATCGATAGCTGGATGGTAGCCGATCAGGATAAAATGCATTTTATCGTTTATAAGTTAGTTTCATTCTATGAATACGAAGTTTATTATTTAGCTGATTTAGCGACGCAAAAATTAGTTAAAATTCCGATTCCTAAAGATGCTGAAGTCAGAACAATCTTTAAAGACCAGGTTTTATTTACGGTCAAATCTGATTACACAGTGAATGGTAAAACAGTTCCTCCGGGCACATTATTATCTTTTCCGCTATTTTCTTTACAAAACATCAAAGATCCAGAAATTGTTTTCTTACCCAGCCAAACTGAAGTTCTTCAAAGCACGACAAAAAATAAAGACCAATTATGGATTGCGGCTTTAAATGATGTTAAACGCACACTGATTCCGGTGGATCGTGTTGATAACCGCTGGGTGGTTGGCAAATTCAGTCATGGGTTAAGCGGACACAACAATGGCAACTGGTCTGTTTTTGCAATTGATCCGTATTCAAATAAAACTTATTTCAGTTACACGGATTTTTTAACACCGACTCAAGTGTACTACACAGATTCAGCACAAAATGCGAAATTAAAACTTAAATTTATTCAAGCATCGCCTGAACGTTTTAATGCGAAAAATTTCACTTCACAGCAGTTCAAAGTAAAAAGCAAAGACGGCACTTTAATTCCGTACTTTATTGTTCATTCTAAAAACTTAAAATACGACGGTAAAAATCCAGTGCTTCAATACGGTTACGGCGGTTTTGAAGCGGCGATGACACCTTATTATTTAGGTGTACCTGGAAAGGTTTGGTTATCGCGCGGAAACGTCTACGTTTTAGCGAACATTCGTGGTGGCGGTGAATATGGTCCTTCATGGCATAAAGCAGCGTTGGGAGCCAACCGCCAAAAAGCTTTCGATGATTTTATCGCTGTTAGCGAAGATTTAATTAAACGAAAAATCACTTCACCAGAACACCTAGGTATTATGGGTGGTTCAAACGGTGGATTACTAACAAGCGTGATGTTAACACAAAGACCTGATTTGTACGGCGCCGTTGTCAGCGAAGTTCCGCTGGCCAACATGATTCGTTTTAATAAATTATTAGCCGGTGCAAGCTGGCAAGCCGAATACGGTAACCCTGATATTCCGGCTGATCGCGAAGTGTTAATGAAATATTCTCCGCTTCATAATATTAAACCGAATGCTAAATACCCTGAGGCTTTCTTCATTACGAGCACTAAAGATGACCGCGTTCATCCAGCCCATGCCCGCCAGATGGTGACACGCCTTAAACAAATGGGATATCCGGTGATGTATTATGAAAATATCGATGGAGGCCACGGCAGAGCCGCAAACTTAAAAGAGTATGCGACTATGCTGGGAATGGAGTACACGTACTTATTTCAGAAATTAAGTACGCCAAAAAAATAATTACTTCGATAGCCAATTAATGATCTTTTTAGTTTTTTCTTCAGTCTGATCTAAAATGGTTTTACGCCATTCACGGTCAGACGGAAAAAACATCTCTTGAAAATCATTTTTAATCTTTTCTGCATCTTGCGGATCTTTTGCCGGGTGCCAGAAGTTTTGATTTTCAAACACCATACGGCGAAGCGATTCAATTGAACCCGTTGTCTTTTGGCTGTCTAAAGTTCCGTACTCAAAAGTGATTCCTACTGATTTAGGCGCTTTATTTTTTAATTTGTAATTAATCTCGTGAATAAAGAACGTCAGCATTTCACCCTGAATGGAATAAAACTTTTCATCTGAGCCGTAATCAATTTCATTTTCTTCGGTAAAAACTTCAGTCAGTGGGTTACCTTCTTTTTTGCCGTTAGCTAAAAGATGTAATTTACCGCGCTTACCATAACCAGTATGAAGGTCGATCACAAAAACTTTGGCTTGGCCGGCCACATACTTATCAATCAGTTCGTTTAAAAGATCCCACTGTTTGGCGATCGTGTTACCACCGTAATATAAACCTTGTGGATAAGTGTACTGCCCGCGAAGAATGGCATTTCTTAAGTTTTCTAAACCGTGACGAATCATTTTAGTAACGGCATTCCACATAAATTTAGCTTCGGCCCAAAAACCGTAAGTGGCATCTTCATTCGGGTTTAAATAGTCGTATAGATTTTTGTAACCGCTATCATCACTTTGCCAAGCTGACCGGTCGATAACAAAGTTACGGTTTAAGTCGATATTGTTCTCATTCACACGACGTTTATTCTTAAAGCCATAAACGTTAAAACCATGAACCATTAAGATATTTACATCTTCACGGTTTTGCACATAAGGCTGGTCAATTAACCAACGCTGAACTGACGACCCTACGAACGCTTCAATCCCGTGAGTTCCTGAAAAAAGAACTAATAACTTGTCTGTTTTTTTCTTAGCCGGCCAGTAAATTGATTTAATAGTGCCTTGTTCAAAATTAAATTCGTGCTTTTGCGCCAGTGGCTGTAACTTTTTAACTGTTTCAAAAGACTGATCAAAAGCTTGGTCAGCTTCATCAAAAGTATTTTTGAAGTAATCATTAAAATCTGCTGCTAATAGGCGTAAGCCAAAAAATAACGAAAGTATTAAAATTATTTTTTTCATACACCTATTAGAGCAATAACCCTAAAGCTTTGTCTAGTCTTTGTCTGCGGCGCTGACTGAGCATTCTGAGCTAACGATAGCAAGCTCTACAGTTTTTTCTGTTACGCCACCATAGTAACGGTCAAAAATATGGCTAGCCTTAAAGCTTACGATATTTAGGACTGTCTTAGTATTATTGTATGATTTCTTGATTTCGATGTTTACCGAATGTGAGGTTGTTCCCACTCTTGAATCAAAGCTCGAATCTCCCGCAAAAACATATTTACTAGCACCAAATGTTAGATCGGCTTTGCTATTACCAACGGTCGCATCAGAAAAATTATTCTGATCAATCATCTGAGAATTTTCAGTCAGAACATACGTTAACTTCTCAACCCATTTTGGCGTTGTAGAAAGTTTGCTTGGTTCAGCAGACCACGCTATATCTAGTAAATAATTTTTTTCATCCGCAGTTTTTACCGTGCATGAATACTTTTCGCCGTATTTCACAGGTTTATCCCCAGGCGCACTTTGCGCTCCAGCAGCGGTTTTTAAGCCGATTGATAAAAATGCAAAAATCATTAATTTTAAAATACTGTTTTTCATAATTTATTCCTTTCATTCTTTTAATTACAAAAGTTTTCCACACGATATGTGTTGATAACTCTGTTGCTGCGCACTCTAGAAAAAAACAAAGTATTTGTATAATTCATAATTTTGAGTTTATTATGATTTTAAATGAGTTTACTCAGCCCCACCCTAGAGGCTTTTTGGGCAGTTGTTCAAAAAGGCACGGTTCAAGAAGCCTCGCACATTTTAGGGATTACTCAGACTGGAGTAACCCAAAGAATCAGGTCTTTAGAAAAGCAGCTTGAAACAACGCTGTTTATAAGATCAAGGAAAGGTATGAAGTTAACGACAGAGGGAGAATCTCTTCTTCAGTACGTTAAGCTTAGTTTAGAAAATGAGGGAATGACCCTTTCAAAGATTCAAAAGGCATCTTTTGAACACATCATTGAAATCGGCATCTCGGGACCATCAAGCATTTTGCGATCTCGGGTCATTCCCAACTTACTTTCCCAAAAATCAAAATACCCAAAAGTCAGATTCAGATTTGATTTGTCAGACGGTATTGAAAATCAGGAAAAGCTTAAAACCGGCCAATGCGATTTAGCTATTCTTGAACATCATGAAGTCACAAAAGAAATGGATTCACGCATTCTGCGCGCTGAGCGTTTTAAGCTCTATGTTCCCAAAGCGTGGAAAAAACGCAAACTCCTAGATATAGTAGAAAACGAAGCGATCATTGATTTCGATCCATCAGATCGCATGACTTATCAGTATTTAGAAAAATACCGCTTAAAAAACAAAGCTCAGCCTAACCGTCATTACGCAAACAACACCGATGCGTTGTTATCAATGATTGAAATGGGTGTGGGTTATTCTGTACTGGCCGAAGACTTTGCCAAAGACGCCGCAAAAAAAGGGGAGATTGTTGATATCTCCCCTGATCAGTTTTTCGATTATAAAATTGCTTTAGCTTGGTACTACCGACCAGAAATGCCGGAGTATTTTAAAGCCATCATTAAAGCTATCAGCTAATTATTTTAAACGATACTCTAAACGAATATCAGTACCTTCAGCTTTTAAAACACGAACGATTTCTGTTTTACTAAACGCATCGCCGATATCTAAACCGTAACAATCGATTTTTAAACCTTCAGCTGTGATTAACACTAACATCTTTTGTTCAAAACCGCGTGTTTCAGTAACTAAAGCTTTACGGCCTGAATAATCAATAGCGCTATCGGTTCTATTTTCAACAACACAGTTACCTAATGAAGCAAATGATTGCGCTTCAAAACGTTGTTGGGCAAAACGGCTTAAATCAACATAAAGATCTGCATTTGCAAAAATTAAAGTCGATTTGTTCTGTACGTACTCGTAAAAATATTTACGAGATGTATTACAACGCTCACCTAAAGTTTCGCGAGTGTATTGGCGTTTAATTGTAGAACCATCGTCTTGCTTGATGTTCTTTTCACATGGACGAGAACCATGGTATTTCATTAAAGATTCACACTGCTTAACGGCTGGAGATGCATTGATAATCGCCTGTTCGTCGTATTTCCAGTTGTCTTGTGAACCAAGTTTCGCGATTGATTTATTTGCACGGTCTTGAGCTGAAGCCCACTCAGATAATTTTGAAAATTCATCTTGTGAACATGCCGACATCGGGCCTTGATTACCGTTATCGATAACCGGCGGTTCAACGGGATCTACCGGTAGTGGTTGTGGGTTTGGCGTTGGGTTAACAGGAGCCGGCGCTCCCGGTGTAACCCCAGGTTCAGGGCGAAGATTATGTTTAGTTAAATAGCCTTCAACTTTTGAACAATCACGTTTAATTAAAAAAGCATCGTAAACTCTAACATCTGTGCCTACGATTGTTTTTTTCGTTTTTTTGCATGGCTCTACTTTGTGGTAAGATAAACGGCTGTCACATGCTTTGATCGCCGTTAAGCTGGCTTGAACGGCACCTTGTGATTGTTTACCTTTTGCTGTGTCGATTTCGCCGTTGGCTTTATCTACAGCGTTTCTCCAAGAAACTAACTGAGCAAATTCATTATCTGTACATTCACGCACTTGATTTGGTTTTAATGGCTCTAAAACGATATCATCTTGACCGTTGTTATTACCACCGTCTTGATGAATTGGAGCTGATACGTTTTTTCCATCGTTACCACTTGAACCAGCACAACCAGAAGCTGCCAAAATATAAGCGGCTCCGAAAATAACCATCATCGTAAATACGGCTTTTGAAAGCTTTTTCATTCTTATCCCCCAAGAAATTTACTCTTAAAACGACAGGTCTTCCTATCACGATCTGCCCTATAAGAGACCTAGTAGTTTTTAAGACAGTAAAACTTACCCAGGGTGACAATTTTGGAGTGTTTTATTCACTTTTCATTTATATTACTCTAAAAGAATTTCACACGAGGACGACGGAGTCGGCCCTTTAGAAAAAGGTCAGCTGGAAGCAGATCAAAAAAAGCTATGATTAGAAACCGTCTGGAAAAGAACTTAAAAAAACTAAAGCCTTGGGCTGAAAAAAACAAAATCGAAGCTTATCGGCTCTACGATAAAGATATTCCAGAATTTCCGTTTTTAATCGACATCTACAAAGATTACTGCGTGATTTATGATAAGACTGAATTGATCGACCAAGGCAAAAATAAAGATGCCGAAGTGGTTAAAGCTGTTGAAGAACTTCTGCAATTGCCTTCTGAAAAAGTAATTTTAAAAAAACGCGAAAAACAAAAAGGGGCAAATCAGTACACCAAACTTGAAGCCACGAACCGTCGTTTTCCAGTTTTGGAAAATGGCGTGTCTGTTTTAGTGAATCTTTGGGATTATTTAGATACTGGATTATTTATCGATCACCGCCCAATGCGCTATTTTTTCTTAAAAAACGCGAAGGGAAAAAAATTATTAAATCTTTTTTCTTACACTTGCACGGTGTCTTTAATGGCGGCCAAAGCCGGAGCGCAAACGGTCAGTGTTGATATGTCTAAAAATTATCTGAACTGGGGCAAAGACAACTTCGAATTAAACAATATCGACCCTAATCAGCATCGTTTCGTCGAGCAAAATGCGATGGAATTTTTAAAAACAGCCTGTGAATGGCCAGATTATGGGCATTCTTTTGATATGGTGTTTTTAGATCCACCGACATTCTCAAATTCAAAGGATATGAAAGAAGATTTTGAGGTCGAAAAAGACCAAAAATTTATTATCGAGCAGTCTATGAAATTTTTAAAACCCGATGGCGTTTTATATTTCTCCACTAATAAACGCAAATTTAAGCTAGATCCAGCTCTAGAAGCGGCTTTTAATATCAAAAATACGACTGAAAAAACGATTCCTCAAGACTGCTTCGACCAAAAAATTCATCATTCATTCGAGATTAGAAAGAAATCCTAAAAAAGGCTTGCCGAACCCCCCCCTAGGCCTTAGTTTCAACCTCTAAAAATAAACCCTGTTTTAGAAGAGGATTTCAAAGGTATGAAGGCATTAGGAAGTCATATTTTAGTTGAGTTCACAAACTGCAAAGGCGACATCTTAAACGATGTTGGAGCTATTGAAGCTGCAATGGTTAAAGCGGCACAAACTGCAGGTGCAACAGTCATCAACTCAACATTCCACCACTTTTCTCCGTACGGAGTTTCTGGCGTTGTGGTAATCCAAGAATCACATTTAGCAATTCACACTTGGCCTGAGTACAACTACGCAGCGGTAGATTTATTTACATGCGGCGGTTCGGTTGATCCTTGGGTATCTTTCGAATTTTTAAGAAATGCATTCGGTGCAAATTACTCAGCTTTAGAAATGAACCGTGGTTCAACTCAAGTTATCAAAAAAGGTGACTCATTACAGGTTAAACCAAATGATGCTGAAAACTATGATCCATCTAAAGGTTACAAAATCAGCCGTAACGTTTGGTTCACTGACAAAGATGAAAACCAAGCTTTATCTTTACGTTACACAGGTGAAATTTTATTCGACGAGCGTTCTGAATTCCAACGCGTTCGTATTTTAGATTCTTGCGCTTACGGTAAAATGTTAGCGATCGACGATATGGTTATGTGCACTGAGCGTGACGAATACCACTATCACGAAATGATTTCTCACCCTGCTGCTCAAGCTTTCCAATCTGTAGCTGGCCCGTTAAAGAACGTTCTGGTTATCGGTGGTGGTGATGGCGGTACTATCCGTGAATTATTCAAATACAACACTGTTGAAAAAATCACGATGGTTGAAATTGATGAAGCGGTTATTCGCGCTTCTAAACAACACTTACCACAAATTGCGCGTGAATTTTCTAATCCAAAATTAAACTTAATCATCGGTGATGGTATTAAGTATGCTTCTGAAGCAAAACCAGAAACTTACGATTTAATCGTGGTTGATGGTTCTGATCCAGCAGGCCCAGCAGAAGGTTTATTCACAAAAGAATTTTACGCAAACTGCATGAAGGCTTTAAAACCAAACGGTATTTTAGTGACACAAGGTGAATCACCAATGTTCCACTCAAGTACTTTTGTTGAGTTAAATAACTGCTTAAAAACTGTGTTTGGCCAAAACCAAGTGCACACGATTTTATTCCACCAACCGACTTACCCGTCTGGTATGTGGTCTCTTCAAATGGCGATTAAAGGCCAGTACCACCCTGTAAAGGATTTTAAAGCAGCTCAGGCCGCTCAGTTTGTGAATTCACAACAGCTTAAGTACTATAACGAAGATCTACATAGTGCGGCGTTTACTCTGCCTACTTTTGTTCGTAATATGCTTAACGGAGTCCCAACGGATTCTAAGTACTGTCAGTAGTTCCACTAGTTTAAGTGGGGCTACGACCCCACTTAATTAGGAAGTCGTGCGCAACGCACGCAAGAAGGAACTTACAATGTTTAAACTACCTCAATTACCATACGCAAAAACGGGCTTAGCTCCATTATTCAATGAAGAGCAAATGACTTATCACTACGATAAGCACCACAACGCGTACATCGTTAACTTAAATAAATTCATCGAAACAGATGCTTCTTTAAAAGGTAAATCTTTAGAAGAAATCGTTTTATCATCTTCAGGCGGCATCTTTAACAATGCAGCTCAAATCTGGAATCACACGTTCTTCTGGTTTGGTATGTCTCCAGCTGGTCAAGGTGGCCAACCTTCAGCTGAATTAGCCGCTCAAATCACAAAAGATTTCGGTTCAATGGACGAATTAAAAGCTAAGTTCGTTGATGGCGGTGTTAAAACTTTCGGTTCTGGCTGGATCTGGTTATGTGTAGATGCTTCAGGAAAATTATCTTTAGTATCTACTTCAAACGCGGCAGTTCCATTTACTAACAACGGCCCAACACCAATCTTAACAGCTGACGTTTGGGAACACGCTTACTACGTTGATTACAGAAACTTACGTCAAAAATACCTTGAGACTTTCTGGAACCACATCAACTGGAACTTCGTAAACGAAAACTTCGCCTCTAAAAAAGTTCGCGATTTAACAAAAACAATGGTTTAAAGGGTGCCAGGCCTTTTTTACTACGTTTAAAATTGTTATCATAAAAGGGAGATTGCAGTCTCCCTTTTTATTTCCGGATTCCGGAATTCCTTATGTTCAGTCTTTCTTAAATTCACTCTTGTTATGGCCAGAGATTCGCTTTTAAGCGATGACCATGACAGCTCATCATAAAAGAATAAAATTCAAAAAAGATATCGTTGAATACTTTCATTTAAATTTTTCTTTTTCAGTTCACCCGCTATTTCCAGAGTTAGATTGGCTTCTACTGAATTACCATCTCAAGCGCTTAGCTGAAATTCATAAAGTCGAACTACAGGCGTTTGTTATGATGTCATCACATGTGCATTTGTTATTTAAATCTGCGAAACATCACGAAAATTATTTCACCGAAGCTTTATTAAAAGATTTAAAAATTTCTTCTTCTAACGAAGAATCACTTGTTGAGCCTATCGAAAATATGGCGCAATTTTTAAACTGTTATAAATATATTTATCGCAATCCTGTTGAGGCCAAAATGATTCAACGGTGTGAAAATTATCGTTTTAGCTCGTTACATGGATTACTCGGTAAAGGAGAAATCCTTACACCCGTCATTGACCCTTTATGTGTGACACAGAATCCATTAAAGATTTTAAATTGGTTAAATAATCATTTCGAAAAAAAACTTTTCCATTTCAACACAGTTGAAACGTAGTCACGCAGTTCTTGCTTCTGTTTATTAATTGCATCTAGCGTAAGCCCTAGTTCTGATCTAAAAACTTCAGCCACATCATCTAAAAATTGAAGCCCATGTTCTTTATCTGCTAAGAATAACGGAACTCGACGCGTGTAGAAGTCGATTAAGTTCATACACATTGTCGTGTGAATGGCTTGATAGGCTTCTAAACACCAGATTTTATCTGTGTAACCATACTTTTCTAAGATCACTAAATTTTCTTTACCGTAACGTTCAGCCAACTGTTTTTGTAAAGTGCCTTGCGCGGTCTGCATAGCTTCGTGATATGCATCAGGTGTTGTGTATTCATTTAATGATTCATTTGTCTGACAACGCTTAAGTGAAGCGCGCACTTCAAATGGAAATGATTTTAAAGCACGATCAACGATTTGTTCGGCCATCAGGCGATAAGTTGTGTATTTACCACCGGCCACAAAAGTAAATCCGCGTTCATCTGACATGATCGTGTGTTCACGGCTAGTTTTACCTTCAGTTGAAGCATCATCTTTAACTAATGGTCTTACACCTACGTAACTTGAAACGATGTCTGAAGCTTGTAATTTAGCTCCCGGAAAATACTGGTTCGTAATATTTAATAAATACTGAACATCTTCTGGAGTAACTTCAGCGTCTGTTGGATTACCTTTAAAATCAGTGTCTGTTGTACCGATGATCACCATTTCATGGCGAGGAATCGCAAACACGATACGGCTTGATTCTTGCGCTGCCATAACAACCGCTGATGTTAGCGGTAAACGGTCTTTTGCTAAAGTTAAGTGAATACCTTTTGTCGGGCGTAAAATATCTTTCCAGTTATCAACAACTTTGTGACCGACGATATCTGTCCACGGCCCGACTGAGCAAATCACATGTTTTGCAGAAATTTTCATTTTTTTGCTGCTGACTAAATCGGTCGCGTAAATGGCTTTAATTTTTCCATCTTCACCGAATTCAGATTTATCAGCAGTCACGTAATTCACACAAACGGCGCCATGCTCATTGGCAGAGCGAAGTGTTTCATGCACTAAACGATCATCATCCATATAGGCATCTGAATAGATAAATGAACCTTGAAGTGCATCACCTTTTACAATCGGCATGCGGTCTAAAGTTTCATTTGAGCTTAAACGCTCATGCATCTCAGGAGTTTGAAACAGTGATAAAGCATCATATAACCACATGCCTAAGCCCATTTTAAACATTCCTACGCGGCTATCTGAAAATAACGGAATCATGAAACGTAATGGATGCACTAAATGTGGAGCGATATGAAATAACTTTGTTCGCTCGTTTAAAGCTTCAAAAACTAAATGAAATTCTTTATTTTCTAAATAACGAATTCCCCCGTGAATTAATTTACTTGAACGTGAAGAAGTACCAAAAGCGTAATCGTTACCTTCAATTAAGCCCACTTTTAAACCGCGGGCCGCAGCGTCTCTGGCAACACCGGCACCGGTAATACCACCGCCTAAAATTAATAAATCAAAATGTTCTGATTCCAGTCTTTGAAGGTTGATGGCTCTCGTTTTATAAGAAAAATCTTTCATGCTTCCCTGCTCGAATTTCTTTCTACTTTGTTGTTTTTACCCAAACACATTCATCAGACCATTTTTGAAACTTAAACGCGGCATTTTCAAAATGTAAAGTTTCGACCGATTTTGGTAAAACCACTTTTTGTAAATGTTTATCGCGCGAAAGTTTAATGGCAATTTCAGCAAGTTCGGCTTCAATTTTAAAATCGCTGGCAGTGATCATTTCAATCCAAAGGGTTTGTGTATGACCTTGAAAAAATAAAAACGGCTGTCCCAAGAAAAAACCCTGAAGTTTATTATTTTCATCATAGGCGATAAAACTCCACCCCATTTTGAGGTAATGCTCTAAAGCTTCTTTACGAAAACGCGAATTCCATACCTGCATCATCAGTTCCATCTCATCAGGAAATTCAACGCGCAGTTTGTCTTCTGCAAACTGGTACACCGATGGAACATCTTCAATTTGGGCAATGCGGTACTTTATAGACATTTGTCTATTTGAACTTAATTTTTTAGTAGAGCCAAGTCCTAACCAGATGTAACATCACTGTGTGAATTACAAACCATATCCTTCCGAATTTTGGGCCCAGATCGAAAAAACAATTGCCGAGTTAAAAAAGGCGCAAAAGCCACTTATTGCAGCTTTTGATGCTGACGGTACTCTTTGGGATACCGATTTAGGCGAAAACTTCTTTCATTATCAAATTGATCAAAAACACGTGGCTCTTCCAGAAAATCCGTTTGAGCACTACCTTGAAATGAAAAAGATCAACAATGATCCACGATCCGCCTATGTGTGGTTAGCGCAGATCAATCAAGGTAAATCCGTTGAGCAAGTTCGTAAATGGGCTCAAGAGGCCTTTGAATCTATCAGACCAAATCCGATTTTTTCCGAACAACAACGTTTAATCGAATTACTTAAAAATCACGGCGTACAAATTTATATTGTGACAGCGTCGATTAAATGGGCTGTTGAACCAGGCGCTATGGCGCTAGGTTTAGGTGCTGAAAACGTGATTGGTGTTGAAACAGTCGTTAATAACGGCATCATTTCTGAAACGCCGGTACTACCAATCACTTACCGTACCGGAAAAGTTGAAGCTTTACTAGCTCACACGAAAAAGACCCATCCATTTTTTGCCAGTGGCAATACGATGGGTGATTACGAATTATTAGATAATGCGACTCATTTACGTTTAGCGGTAAGTGCTGCTTCTCGCGATGATCGTTTATTTAAAACTGAGCAAGAATTGGCGACAGCGGCTAAAGAAAAGAACTGGATGCATCACCGTTTCATCTAGGAAGGAATCTGCGTGCTTAATCTTATTAAAAATCTTTGTATTGTTTTTATCAGCGTGGCTATTGCGTTAATGGTTTACACACGTTTTAAAAAAGAAATGGCCGCCGATAAAATGCATAAAGAAGTTTACACGCGCGCCCTTCAGGTTAAAAAGCACATTTTAAAATATAAAAAGCCCTCACGTGTTGAAATTGAAACCTTCACGAAACGTTATCAAAAAGATATTGAAGACATTAAAGCTTTAAAAATTCCATTAGATGAAAATTCAAATTTTTATATGCAGGTTCAGTTATTCAGCGAAGATACAGATGAAAGCTCTCCTTTAATTCTTCAGATAAAATTTAAGGACTTGAAAACTCAAGCCCTTATTAAAGAAGACAGTATTAATTTAGAATAAAAATTGCGCTTTTAAACCTCGAATAAATCTATATTCAAACAAGCCAGTTTTTGCGGTTTGGTTTTGGTAATTTTCGAATTCAAATCGGCAATTAAATTTGTAATACCTTTTTTTAGTTCATCATACATTTCTTCTGAAATCGACATTGGTGCTGTATAAAACATTTGAGTTTTAGATACCTGATCCATTTTGCTAAAGGCTTTTACGCGCCAAGAAATCTGACGTTGTTTCACAAAAGGCGAATCGGCTTCTAGATGAGTACGCGCTGGCCCCATACGGTAGCCATTTTCGGTTTGTATGACTAAATTCATCCTTAGCAAGACATCCAGCATCTTCACTATTTCTTCTTTTGAAATTTTAAATTGGTCAGCTAACGAATCGACCGTTTGATAACCGTCAATAGAAGTCTGTAATCGAATGGCACTGTACATCCAGTTAGAATAAAAAACTGCCTTATCAGCTTCGCTAATCACCACATCTTTAGCGACGACATTTTCTAAGCTTTCTTTTCGCTTCTTCTGTGTTTTTAAAATTTCTGCATGAAAGTATTCTTGTAATTTATGGCTGCCGGCCCGTTCATAATTAACTAATAGTAGAAAATAATCTTTTTCTAACTGTGTTAGACCTAAAAAATCAGCCAGTAAGATCGCGTGTTCCAACGATAAATTTTTGGCTCCATTAAAGATCTGCGTAACCAAAACAGTGCTGATTCCCAAAGCTTCGGCGAACTTCACGAATTGCCCGTGCCCCTTATTAGGTTGTTTTTCACGCCATTTATTGATGAATTCTTTGTAACTCTTAAAGTCAAATACTGTCATATTTCAATAGGTTACAACACTTTTAACTAAAAGCTAATTATTTATATAATTATTAGCTAACTAGTAAATGATACTTTTTTAAGCATTCGATATATTGGTTTCACAAACAACAACAAGCCGAAGCGACCAACCCTCGCTTTGGCAAAATAAACCGCGAGCCCCCTCGCATAAAAGAAAAGAGGATTTTATGAAATCAGTTACGAAATCAATTTTAGCAGTACTTGCTCTTACATCGTTTGCTAATGTGGCTTTTGCCGGAAGCTACGATTTTGAATGCAAGGCTTACTCGTTAAACAAAGCAACAAATCAGTTATCTGAAATTAATGTAACAAGAGACGAAGTAAGTATTGATTTTGGTGTAGCTGAAAGCGTGGACTCAAATATCCCATTGCTTGCTGGCGAACAAACATATGTTAATTCAAAAGAATCAGTAAAAGTAAAAGCTAAATTAGAATCAGAAATCATTAATGTTGAGTCTGATAATATGGGTCCTCAAAACTACAAACTACGTATGTACAAAGCACAACTTAAAGTTCAAAGAAATGGCACTAAAGCGATCTACACTGGAGTATGTACTGAAACTACAATCGAAAACTAATTATCAAGTTGAAGGCGGCAGAATTACACTCTGTCGCTAGAGGCTTTTCTTCACCCCTTATTGAGGCTTACTTTTTGTATTTTTAATCTATATGAAACAAAATCCATTCAAATCTATTTTAACTATTTTAATAACGCTTTTATTCGTTTTGCTGTCGAACTCTTATTATAGACATAGCAAAAATTGGAACGACAAATTCTCGTCTCAAAATGAAACAGCCATCAAAGGCGCACGAAATTTAGCTGGAGGAGAAGGCGGTGGTATAGACGGCTCTGGCGGAAACACTATTTTTTCTACGAAAGAAGATATTTCTCAAGCTTTAAATAAAGCCAAAGTCGATTTACCCGCACTGATTGACGAACTCTACAGAGAGAAAACTTACAACACTCTTTTTGATGAAAAAGCGCGACTATTTATTGATCGATTTTACGCACATACTCCAACCGCAGTTTATGCGGATGAAATTTTAGCAAATATAAAAATAAACTTACAGGATCTGCCTTGTTCATCTCGCGAAGGTCAACGTGCGGGAAGCGCATTGGGTAATCTTCAAAACGGTGAAATTTGCTTAAGTGCAGAAAAACTTAAAATGATTCCTACAGATTCTTTATCTAATGAAATGACAGCTTTACTGTTTCACGAATTATCTCATCTTGTTGGTTTTAATGAAGAAGAGGCTCTCAGTTTGCAAAAATTTGCACTTGATAAATATCTAACTAAGAAAGCTTTATTTTCAAATCCTTCGATTGTCTATGATGATATCACATGCCGTAGCGAACAAGAGCGTATATCGGCTCGTGTTCTATTAAATTCGTTAGGTCAGCGCATTTTAGTTAGCGATTTATCTGTGGGAGAAAAAATTATTAAGCTTAATGAAGTTAAAAAATTTGTACTTAACGATAGTACTTTGTTTATCCAGGCTCCAGGCTTAGAAATAAAAGCAACGATTCCTGCAGCGGCTAGAAACAATCACATTGGATTGCGAGAGGGAACATTTTCAATCAATGGAAAAATCCAAAATATTGGTTGTAGTGTTCCGGAAACTGCTGATCTTAACTAGAAGAATATGGCAACACGCGATCTTATCGCGTAGTTGCCATTAATTTTTCGATCTCATCAACTTCTTTAGGTACTAAAGCCGTTAAGTTTTCAGAGCCTCTTTCAGTCACAAGAATATTATCTTCGATTCTAATTCCGATACCGCGTAATTCTTCTGGTGCTGTCATATCATTAGCTGGAATGTATAAGCCTGGCTCGATGGTAAACATCATACCCGCTTCGATCGGACGCGGTTCACCTTTGATCATGTAAAGACCGGCATCATGCACATCCATACCTAACCAGTGACCAATGCCGTGTGGATAGTACTTACGATGTTCGTTGGATTTCATAATATCTTCTTTACGGCCACGCACTAACGATAATTCAATCATTAGATCTGTTAAGCGGCTTTCTCCCATGGCGTGTAAATCTTTAAAGTAAATACCTGGCTTAACGTAATCGATAATTTCTTTTTGGATTTTTAAGACACCTTCGTAAACTTTTTTCTGAATCGGTGTAAAGCGGCCATTCACAGGAAACGTTCTTGTGATATCGCCAGAATAGAAATTCATTTCAGCGCCAGCATCGATTAATAGTAATTCACCATCTTCGCAAACCTGGTCGTTGAAGTTGTAATGTAGCGTTGTCGCATTGTTACCGCTGGCTACGATAAAGTTATAACCTTCACGGCCTGAACCATTTGCGTAGAAAGCATGTGATAACACGGCTTGCACTTGGCGCTCAGTCACACCCGGGCGAGTAAATTTCATCGCTTCGATATGAGCTTTTGCAGAAATTTCGCAAGCAATACGTTGGTTACGTAAATCATCTTCATTTTTACGTAAACGGAATTCACCTAAGAATGTGTCAGCATCTTTAATTGTTAATAAACCGTAACCAGATCTTCCGTGCGCACGTTTTAAATTTAATAAAACAGTTTGTACGCGGTGGTCAGCTTCTGGATTTTTATATAAACGGTAATATAAATCCTCAAAACCTTTTAATAGTTCTACAGCTTTCGCTTCAAACTGTTCAATCGGATATACTTCATCGATTAAAAATTCTTTTTTTGTGCCTTCAGGTCCAAAACGAAATCCATCCCATGTTTCACGCTCAACGTTTTTTTGGCGCACGAACATCACTGTCTCTGGCGATTTGCCTGGGCGAAGTAATAAGAAAGATTCTGGCTCTTCAAAACCAGTTAAGTAGTACATATTTGAATCTTGGCGGTAAGGATAATGAACATCGTCATTTCTTACATGCTCTGGATGAGCTGCCACTAATAGTGCGGCATCTTTAAGACCGGCCATCACTTTTTGACGGCGGCGTTTGAAAATTTCTGCGTTTTCTGTCGACTTGCGAGTCGCTTTGCTAATAGCCATATATTCCTTCGAAAGCCTACGGCTTTACATTTACCTTTTAAAGCCTATATTTATCGGCGATTTTCTTAACCTGACTGTATCCTAATTCAGAGCCTTTGACCATAATATCGCGTCGTTTATCAAAATCATCGATATCATAATCGCCCAGATCAATCTCAATCACTTCGTCAATACCGTGCGTTTTCTTATTTAAAGACGCAGCAAATTGGCCCCAGATCTGATTTTCAGCTGAATCCATTGATTTTATAATCGCTGAGTCATTTTTACCGGCAATCACGTTGATCAGAATGATTTTATTAACACCTGTCGCTTTAAGATGCTGAATCGTTAAATTTAAGTCTGTTAAATTTGCTACACTGTTACCGTAAGGTTTAATAATACCTGCCGACGGAATACAAAACGGAATAAATTGATCCACTTGCCCGCGGTTAAGCATATAGCTTGTTTTTGTTTTTAAATTTACTGAAGGGCATACAAACGGCATTTTAAAATCTAAAGTGCTTTTACGCGCAAAAGCCGCTTGGATAAATTCTTGCCAATCATCGATATCTTTAAATTTAGATAGTTCCCATTCAACTTCATTCACCGAAGCATTTTGTGCAAAAGTAGCGGCTACAACAGAACCCCATTCAATACCTGCCACACTAATTACAGGAAATTTAAATTTCTGCATTTCTTTTAATACACCGACATGGGCCCAAGCCTTGGCACCACCGGCAGAAAAAATAATCCCGAATTTTGGTAAACCTTTAACGGCACCTGTTTGAAATTGCGGTGTCACGATTTGCGGAGTCACAATCGCAGGCGTTGTTGTACTTACAGAGGGTGTTGAAGTTGTTGCTGTCGTGGTCGTTGTTTGCTGAGTTGTTGTCGTTGTTGTTCCCGAAACTACAACTTGCGGAGTAAATGGTTTTTGCGGTTGTGATCTGCGCATTAATGACTGACAGCCGGCAAAAAATAAAAACGGAACTAATAAAAGATAAAAATTATTCTTTCTTTCCATAGATGAAAAACTCCTTGTTGCCATCTTTTCCGGTAATTGAACTTTCAAAGAAAATAGTTTTCGCCTGAAAGACTTTTTCGCACAGTGAAGTGATATCAGATTGGATGGTTTTATAGACTTCAGGATCACTGACAATGCCATTTTTATCAAGGGCTTGTGGGCCACATTCGAACTGAGGCTTTACGAGAAGTAAAAAGAAGCCTTTTGTCTTAAGAAGTGGTTCCAAAAAGGCAACGACCTTCGTCAGGGAAATAAACGATACATCACACACAATACCATCAAAAGTTTCTTTAGCTAAAGCATGTGTTGGAATGTCTTTTACATTTAAGTTTTCGAAATAGGTTACCCGCGAATCATTTTTGATTTTTTCGTGTAACTGCGCTGTGCCCACATCTAGCCCGATCACTTGTTTTACTCCGCGCTGTAAAAGTGCATCGGTAAAACCACCGGTTGACTGCCCCACATCTAAAACTTTTAAACCTTCAACATTTTGTTTTACAAAATCTAACGCTCCTGAAAGTTTAAATCCTGCACGTGAAACAAACTGGCTTAAATTATTTTCAGTGATCGTGATGTCAGAATGCATTTCTTCTGTCACATCAAAGCTTGGTTTTGTTAAAACTTTATTTTTAAAAAGAACTAATCCTTGCGCGATCAAATCCTGCGCCTTAGTGCGGGATTCAATGTTTTTATGCTGAACAAGAAAAAGATCTAAACGCATTATTTGTTTCTGGTTTGATTATAAATAACTAAATCTTTTAACGGCTGCGTATTTAAATGCTCTAATGCACTTAAAGCCTGCAGAGAAATGTCGACTTGCTTTTGCAATTCGACTTTTGTTTTATCCATTCCTAAAAGATTTATAAAACTTTTGAAATCCTGGTCTTTTTCGCCGGCATCTAAAATATCATCTTTAATTTGAAATGCTAGTCCGATGGCCTGGGCGTAGTTAGCAAAAGCATCAGCCTCTTCGGCAGTCGCTTCACAGATAAAAGCGCCACCCATCACTGAAGCTTCAATTAAAGCTCCGGTTTTTAATCTGTGCATTAGCTCTAATTGTGAAAGTGTAATGTCAGCTGTGCTTTTCATATCCAGCACTTGGCCACCGATCATACCCAAAGCGCCGGCTTTCGTAGAAAGTAATTTAATTAATTCAACAGCTAGTTTTGGATTTTCCGCATACTCATGCGCAATTAAAGATAAACTTTGAGTTAAGAACGCATCCCCTGCTAAAAGCGCAATATCTTCGCCGAACACTTTGTGATTTGTGGGTTTACCACGTCTGAAATCATCGTTATCCATACACGGAAGATCGTCGTGAATTAACGAATAGGTGTGAATCATTTCAGTCGCAAGCGCAAAAGGAAGGTAATTTTGCGACTGACTGTAGGCGTTCACCACCAGAGAAGTTAAAAACGGGCGAAAACGCTTTCCGCCCGATTCGAAAGAATAATTTAAACTTTCCCACAACACTTTCACTTCAGGAAGTTTAAGTGAAAGCTGTTTTAACGAATTTGCAGCGTACTGATCAAATTCAGCAATAAACTGGGTTTGTAACTGCAAAAGCGCTGGAGTCATCGTTAATTATTTTTCGTCAGCAGAAAAGTTTTCAGTAACAGCGTTACCTTTATCATCAACAGAAACTAATTTTTTAACTTGCGCCTCAGCGTTTGTTAATTGACCGTGGCAATCACGAGAAAGCTTAACACCTTCTTCAAATAGTTTTAGAGATTCATCTAAAGATAATTCTCCTTTTTCCATTTTTTGTACGATCTCTTCTAAACGGTTTAATTTTTTCTCGAAATCCATCTTTTACCTCTATTTAATACTTTTAACTTCTGTTTCAATAATACCGTCAGTCACTTTAATTGAAAGTTGGTCACCCACTTTCACTTGTTTAACTGACTTCACAACTTCAGGGCCTTTTAAAGCAATGCTGTATCCACGATCGACGACTTTAAGCGGACTTAAAGAATCTAAAAGCGCCATCGCACTTTCAACGCGGAACTTATATTGTGTTAGATTTTTTGTAAGGCTATTGCTTAGCTTTTGTTGGCGTTGCTGTAGCGATACTTTTTTAATTTCAATAACTTGTTTAGGCGAAACTAAACGCGAACGTAATAACTGAACATCACGGCGTGAGTGCGATAAATAATTTGTCATCGCTAATTCTAAACGTGAATACAGATCATCATTACGCACAAACAAATCTTGTAATTTCTTTTTCGGATCAACTAGGCGCTTAGCCTGCAACAACAAAGACTGCTGTTTGTGTTGTAAACGGCGGCCAATCGCTAAGCGCAGTAATCTTTGCAGCTGTTCTAATTTTTGAATAATTTCATGCGAACTTTTTGCCACTAGCTCAGCCGCTGCCGAAGGAGTCGGTGCACGAAGATCTGCTACGAAATCACAAATTGTAAAATCAATTTCATGCCCTACAGCTGAAATCACCGGAATTTGGCTGGCTGCAATTGTGCGGGCTAATGTTTCATCGTTAAAGCACCACATATCTTCAATTGATCCACCACCGCGACCAATGATGATCACATCGGGTTTTAATAATTCAGCTTTTTTAAAACCTTCAACTAATGAAGGAGCCGCTGCTGCCCCTTGCACAACTGCAGGAACAACAATCACCTGAACACCACGTGCACGACGGTTCATGATATTTAGAATATCTTGAATCGCAGCCCCTGTAGGAGAAGTCACGATAGCTACCGTTTTAGGGTAAGTGGGAATCGGCTGTTTTCTAGCTGGATCAAATAAACCTTCAGCCTTTAATTTATCGCGAAGCTGTTCAAATTGTTTTTGTAATGCACCGGCGCCTACAGGCTCCATCATTTCACAAGCAATTGAATATGTTCCGCGTGGCTCGTACACAGTAATTTTTCCGCGCACGATCACTTCTAAACCATCATGAGGTTTAAATTTTAATTTAGAATTATAACCACGAAACATCATCGCGCTGATTTGCGCCTTTGAATCTTTTAAAGAAAAATAAAAATGCCCTGAAGAGTGAGGTTTGAAATTTGAAATTTCACCTTTGATCCAAACAGTTCCGATATTTTCTTCGATCAGGCCGCGCAAAAAGCCATTCACCTGTTCAACAGAAAAGATTTGCGGTGCTGCGGTGCTATTTGTAGAAGAACTTGTAGTAGGATTTACCTCTTGCGACATGCAAGAAAGGTATCAAGAAAACCATAGATTTTGCAATGACCAAAGACCGCCAACATAGAGCGATATTACGGCCAATTGGCGGTGTCTCTCAAACTGGGCGTGGTATTCAGGCATTTTCTCTTGTGCCAATTTTAAAAAAAACGGAATTTCAAGCACAAAAGTAAGCACCAGACCATAAAAGAAAACAAAAAATGGGAAATAAAAATCAATCTGAGAAACCATGCCAACCCATCGGGCTATTTTTTGGGTTTCTGTAGTTTTATTTTTTGCCGACGGGTCCTGATTCATGGACTTTTTTGGGTTTTTTGCTATTATTAGAGCTGGGGGTTCGCTGACGTAAAACTCATCGAAAATAAACCTTACAAGCTTATTATACGGGATCTGTCCCTGACAATGGTGTGCAAGCTCACCTCGTAGTGAGAAGCCTAAAGTTGTTAAATGGAAACCCACCTAGCGAAAAGAGGTTTATGTTTCAGAGTGGTCTTCGAGCCTTTTTTTATTTTATCTAAGGCTTAAATTCCGTCTAAAGTCTTGTTCATTTTTCCACAGTATTTCCATAGTCATTTTATCGGTGTCTCATCCTGAGAAACTGGACCATTTTCACTAATCTTTACCTGTATTTGACCGATATGTATTTGTGGTCTTCACGAGCAGAATTTTAACTTTAACTATCTTATTTTTGTTTGCAGCTTTTACCCAAAGTTGTGGACCACGTTTAAGTTCTGAAGCTCAAGAGTTTCTTTCAACTTCAGTTGAAGTTCCCGAATGTACAACAGCTTTTACTTACACCGATTCAATTAACGTTTCTACTCAGGCTGTGTTTTTTAAACGCACAACTGAACCCGTTATCGTTGATAACAAAATTAAAAACATGATCTTAAGTGATCCAATCGTTGACCCGCTTCCGATTCCGTACGCCGAAGTTGCTATTTACACAGAAGCCGACAAAAAGCTTGTGCAATGTGGAATGACTGACTTCGATGGTAACTTAACAAGTTTATCAGGTGGAGCTTTAACTATTCCCGATACCCCACAATCGTACATCATCCGCGTTTATGCGCGGGCTAATGTGCAAATGCCCAATAAGAATTTCATGGCTAATGCAGCGGTGAAAGAAGATCCTTATACAAATAAAGTTTATTATATTGAAGACACGTTTACTTCTGATGGTGTTGCGACAACTCCGATTGAATTAATCGCTTATGCCCGCCAAACAGATGATGTGGCTATCAAGGGCGGCGCATTTAATATCTATAATAACTTTATCCAAGCGTACACTTACTTAGATGAAAATTTAACTGCTATCCCTGATGCTGAACTAACATGTTTATCAACTAAGTTTAGTATGTATTGGAAAGCTGGATTTAATCCGGTTCAGTACGAATACCCAAGCTCTGATCCGCAAACTTTAGATAACACATCTTATTATAAATCCGACACTGACAGCTTTTTTATTACCGGCGGTCAGCTGGGTGATATCAGTTTATCTAACACAGATCATTTTGATGACTTTGCATCGATTCATGAAATGGGGCACTTTATTGAAGACCAGTGCGGCCGCTTCGATACTCCAGGTGGAACTCACTCGATCATCGTACGCATGGATGGACGTCTTATGTGGCACGAAGCTTGGGCTAACTTTCTTGCCGCCCTTGTTACAAACACGCGACAAGATTATCTAAACCCAGAATTAGCAAACAAACTCTCGACTGGCACAACAGGCGATTTAAGTTGGAGTTTTTTATTTAACTCTATTGGTTTTTCTGATTCAGTACAAAATGTTGGTAATGGCACTGGCTTCATGATGGATCTTAAAAAGCCAGGAACAGCTCCTGGTGAATGGCAAATTGCTCCTTATTTTGGAGTGACCTTTGACCAAGTTAATCCGACATTATATCCGGGTGAAGGTCATTTCCGCGAAGGTGCGATCACACGCGCTCTATTTAAAATGTCGACACCATCAGCTTCGGTTTGTTCTTCTTGTGGAAGCGCCATATTTGCTTCAAGCACAGTGGCCTTCGATTCGATGTGGCAAGCTTTTGATGCCCAAGGCGGAATGGGTGATTCAACAAACTCGTTCTCATCTTCAAACCAATTTTTAGAAAAGCTAAAAACTGTTATTACTGCAGCAACATGGTCATCGTCTGTTAAAGGCGTTGCTGATGCTGAAGCCTTACAATTATTTTCTGACAACAATATCGGATCTGCAGGTCTTAAATATACTCAAGTTGTGAGCGGTGTTACCCACTTAAACTGGGTGCCTGTGGGTCATAAATTAGTGCAGGCCGCTTGTTCTAAACCAACGGTTATCCAACCGCGCAGCGATGATCCTGGTTTTACCGGCGTGAACTCCGATCAACGCTATTCAAATCATTTTTATTTGTTAGATCCAAGTACACTTGTTGGCTTAAATTCAATCTCTGTAACTTTTCAGTATCTAACCGGAACAAACACAGACCATGATTTAATTATCTATGAAGAAGGTTACCGTTTTAACGGCGACTACTCGTGTGATACGACCGAAAACGAAGACGGCAGTTGTCCGACAAACAATTACGTTCCGTCTCGCACAACAAATGCCTGGGTTGTGGCTTCAAATCGCGCTGCCGCCTCAACACTGAGTACAAGCTATACAAAAACGATTTCAAATCTGGCAATCAAACTTGATCCGACAAAAAAATACTTGCTGAATATTCGCGCCTTCACACCAAGCAAAAGCTTAAGTAATGCCACGGCTTATAAGTATTCAATGTCTAGCAATTTGGGGACCTTATGCCCGCAATAATTTTATTTTTATTTTTATCTTTACTGACGAGCTGTTACGAAGATCAACCGCAAAACAAACACGGCTTATCGAACGTACCTCTTACAAAATTTACTTACCGTGGCGTTGTTGAGCGCACAATTCAATTAAAATTTAGAGTTGAAAAAGGCGAAACTTCAAAACTGATCGCTCGTGTTGAAACGCAGTACGATTATGATTTTCCGTTAAATTACGAATGGAAATTAGGTGATGGCGTAACTGTAAACAGCGGTGATCTTAAAGGCCAGATCGAAAAAATGCAAAAAGACATGCCCTTAGAAATTGAATTAAACGTTACTGGTTTTAATGGTGATGTGGCCCGTTTTGTGCGCTTTGAAATTTTAGGAACAAACCCGCAAAAACGTGTTTTTGCTGATGGAATTATTAATTCGACAGATAAGTCTTTCGAAAAAATCGTTCAAGAAGTTGAACTGTATAAAAAAAGTAATCAATAGGATGTTGATGTGAATCTAACGGTTTTTAAGTTTTTTATTTTATCGTCTCTTTTAACTGTGCTCACCAGTTGCGGTGGTCAAAGTTTAATTGACGGCAACACAAATACACCAACACCTGATAGCCAAGCTGAAATTTCTTTTTGTTCAACATCGACTTCATATAGCCCAGGCGTGGCTGTTTCAGGTACGGCTAAATTTCGTCGTCGTGGTTTAAATATTCAGTTAACTAGCGGTGTTGTAACCAGCGGAACAACCGGCGCAGTGATATCAACTGCCCTTCCGATTAAATATGCCGAAATTCGTGTTCTTAACAGCAGTGGTTCAGTTATTCAATGTGGTACCACAAATGCCTTAGGTGAACTTCGCGGTCTTGATGGCACATCATCTTTATTTTTACCTAATGATGCCGGAAGTTTTACCATTGAAGTTTTATCACGTTCTAACTACACATTTGCTTCTATTGGAAAACCGGTAAGCTCAACTTTATCTGCCGCCGTAAAAGAAGATATTTATTCAAACACGGTTTATAAAATTTCTGGCACTTACACATCGAGTGGTTTCGGCGGCGGTGCAAATACTCCGCTAAACTTGATCGCTCAGGCCAGCGAGTCTTCTTCAAGTAAAATTGAAGGTGGCGCTTTTAATATTTATAATGATTGGGTTACAGCATTTGAATATTTAACAAGTACAAGTAATACCAGCAATCTTGATGTCAGTTGTTTAAGTACCCGTCTAGATATGTACTGGAAAGCGGGTTTTAACCCTTACGAATATGTTTACCCGGGCACCAGCACCATTCTTTCTTTTTACTTACGAGAAGATAACGAGTTGTATATCAGCGGTGGCCAAAACGGTAACGTCAAAATAGCAGATACTGATCACTGGGATGACGCTGTTATTCTTCACGAAATGGGTCACCACATTGAAAATGTTTGTGGCCGTGCAGATTCGCCCGGTGGAATGCACTTTGCGCAATACCGTATTGATGCCCGCTTAGCTTGGTCTGAAGGTTTCGGTAATTTTATGGGTGCGCACATTATCAGAAATAACACCGCAAAAATTAATCCGAATTTAGTTACCGGCTTACCAAATGGTGAATGGCTTTTTTATCACGACACTGTCGGTTATTGGGAAAGCGGCCCTATCACCATGAATCACCAATTAATTTTAATGCGTATGAATAAACCTGGCGATGGTTCTGGCCCTGGCCAATACCATGACAGAGTTTATCCGGCCAGCTATCCTGGCGAAAGTCACTTTAGAGAAGCTTCGATCGCGCGTGGGTTATTTAAAGGTGCCAACACTTGCGTATCAAACTGCGGTGGCGGAATTACCTTTGATAAATACTGGACAGCTTTAGGGCGCACCAGCAACGGCATGGGATATACAACTTCTCCGTTTAGTAGCTCAGCAAAATTCTTTGCTAAAGTTTATGCGGCTAATGGTAATTCTTTTTCTGGCACGATGACTTCGGTTATGACGGCCGATGAATCTCTTCATCTGGTAGGCGCTTCGGAATACACGGTTAATGTGAGTTCAACATCATCAGGAACTGTTCCTGCTAACGCATGGCCGGGTTATGGAATAAAGTTAACAACTAATTCAAGCTGTGACCGAAATGTTTTACAACCGCGCTCAACAGCTAACACTTATGGATATTACAGCGATCAACGCTATACGAATCATTTTTTCACAATCAGAAAAGCGGATTTAGCCGGCGTAACTGCAATCAATTTAGTTCCGGATAGCTCATGTACAGTTGATTTAGACTTAGTTGTTTTAAGCAGCGGCTATTACTACAACGAAGACTGCGGAAGCTTTAACAGTAGCACAGGAGCTTGCTCTTCGTTTGCAAAAGATACAGCCACAGATTCAAGTATGGTCATGCGTTCTTCTAGCTCTGGCAACTCAGAATCTATCAGCTTAAGCAGTTTAGGCACTGGTTATTATCTATTAAACGTTCGCGGTTATTCATCTAATCCAACAGCAATTTCCGGATCAAGCAGCTGCGTTTACAAATTGACTAATCAAAATGGAGCAACATTATGTCCAAGCACGTCGTATTAAAAACAATTTGCGTTTCGCTTTTAGGAATCACTTTTGGTTACGGTATCACTCGCGTGATGCACACCGAATACGAAGTATCGACTCGTAATACGGCTTCTGTTCCTTTAACTAAATTAGGTGTTGATCAAGCTTCTTATGATTATATCGACATTAAAATCGAAAATGTTTCTTTAGCTGATAAAAAAGAAGGTACTTCACTTGTGCAAGTGCGTGTTACGGCTTTAAGAGATATTCCAAGTGCTTTAAATTACCAATGGATCTTAGGTAAAGATGTGACAACCTCTGAAAACCTTGACGGTATTTTAGAACCTTTAGCCCAAGGCCAATCAAAAGTTTTTGAATTGCGTGTGCAAAACTACTCTAAAGAGTGGCAATCGCATGTAAGTATGAATCTATCCGGAGATCTATCAGGCCATCAGGTTCGTCGTGACGTGATTATTTCATCACGCCCCGAAGATTCATTTGAGTATGTTGTGCAACAGGTGGCCTTAGCCGAAGAACAGGCTAAACAAAATAGCCCGTCTGGAAAAGTTCAAGTCTTAAATAACAAAAAAACCTTAAGCGAAAAATTTCGCAAAGACAAAATTGTTAGATAGCGCTTTCAGCGCGACTGTTCGCTAGTAGCTTATAAGCTACACCGGAATCACTTCGATAGCCGGGTCGTATTCTTCTTTTAGAATACCCTCAATAGCCATTAATGTACCCGTTGTCGAGCTTGGGCAAGTGCCGCAGGCTCCTTGGTACATCACATAGACTTTATTATCTTCAAATTTAACAACTTCGATATCACCACCGTCGCCTTGAAGGCCTGGGCGAATCGTACGATCTAAGATTTCTTCGATCTTTTGTTGTTCCGGAGATAAATTTTGGCGCGCTAATTTTTTCTCATCTACAATTGTTTGATTTGGATTATGCACCGGCATGCGTGTTTGAATCACAGAACAAACCTGTTGTTTGATTTCTTCTGGTTCTACATCGAATTGGTGAGTCACCGTGATTACATTTTGAAAGTAATGCACTTGTTTTACACCTGGAATTTGAAATAACGAACGAGCTAAGTTGTTATGCTCAGCTTCTTGGATGTTTGAGTAAGTCGCTTTACCTTCAGTTAATACTGGACGATCTAAAATAAATTTCCAGGCCGCTGGGTTTGGCGTTTCTTGAACACGGATTAATACTTCACTGCTTTGTGGTTGGGTCATAATAACATCCTTTTTGCCTTTTCAACGGCAAGGACTAGTCGTTCTACGTCTTCTGTATTGTTATAAATTGAAAAAGAAACTCGCACTGTGCCCGTCATTCCGAATTTGCGTAATAACGGCTGTGTACAGTGATGGCCGATACGAACAGCGATTCCCATTTTATCAAGAATCTGGCCAACGTCTGCGTGATGCACACCTTTTAAGTTAAAACTTAAAATCGCGGCCTTTTCTTTGGCTTCACCAAAAATTTGAATCTCAGGAATTTCTTTTAATTTTTTAGTCGCTAATTGCAATAACTCTTGTTCATGTGCAAACACGTCTTTGATATCGTATTGGTTAAAGAAATTAATAGCTTCTGCTAAACCAATTGCCCCTTCGATATGCGGTGTACCCGCTTCAAACTTAAACGGTAATTCATTAAAAGTTGTTTTTTCATAACGAACTTCGCTGATCATACTTCCACCGAATTGGTACGGAGGCATTTTTAATAATAATTCTTTTTTACCGTACAACACACCAAAACCGTAAGGACCAAATAGTTTGTGTGCTGAGAAAACTAGGAAATCCACATCTAAATCCACAACGTTAATAGCTTTTTGAGTTACTAACTGAGCAGCATCTAAAAGTGTTACCGCACCCACCGATTTAGCTTTAGCGATAATTTTTTTATACGGAGTAATTGTACCTAAAATATTTGAACATCCCGAAAACGCCACTAATTTTGTTTTTGGCGTAATCACTTGGTCAATCGAAGCTTCATCAATTGAACCATCAGCGTTAACCGCGATGTATTTTAATTTAGCTTTTTTTGTTTCGGCAACGATTTGCCAAGGTACTAAGTTCGCGTGATGTTCTAATTCAGTGATAACGATTTCATCACCTTCATTGATAAATGTCATACCGTAAGTCGAAGCGACTAAGTTAATACCTTCAGTTGTTCCTTTTGTGAAAAGAACTTCTTCAGTGTGAGCAGCGCCAATAAACTTTTGAATCGTTTGGCGGGCACCTTCGAAATATTTTGTCGCTTGATCACTTAAAAAGTGTGACCCACGGTGCACGTTTGAGGCTTCTTCGGCATAAAACTTTTCAATACGCTGAACAACACGCTCAGGTTTTAAAGTCGTATTAACGCTATCTAAATACACCAACGGGTAACCATTCACCATTTGGCGTAAAGATTTAAACTGTTTGCGAACTTCATTTACGTCGTACATTAGAAAATCTCGTTCAATTTGCTTTCTAAAGTTTGGAAAACAAAATTTTCCATCACTTCATTTTCAAGTTTGTAAACTAACTCTTTTGCAAAGCCGTGTGTTAATAACTGCACGGCTTTCTTTTCACTAATACCGCGGCTTAAGAAATAGAAAATTTCGTCTTTATTAAGCTGTCCGACAGTTGACCCGTGCCCGGCTTTAACGTCATCGGCATAGATTTCTAACTGCGGAATACTTGTCGCTTGCGCCGCTTTAGAGATGAGTAAGTTATTATTTAATTGTTCAGAATTAGCTTTCTGTGCGTCTTGTTCAATACGAACGCGGCCACGGAAAACCGATTGAGCTTTGTCTGTTAAAATCGATTTATAGTGCTGAGTTGAATTGTTATGACCAATTTTATGGTGCACATAAGTGTATTGATCACAGTGTTGTTCGTCAGCTAACAATGTTAAACCAAACACACCGGCATTCGCATTTTCAGCTGTGAATTCAGTCGCTAAATAATGGCGCGATGTTTTAGCACCTAAAGCTAAATCTAAACTTGTCAGCTGACTATCTTGAGCTAATGAAAACTGAATACGGCCGAATGAGAAATCTTTCGTATTTGCATTTTGTAAGTTAGCGAATTTAACATTAGCAGCTTTACCAAGGTTAACCTGTAAATCAGCATTAAACGCATGTTGGTTATTTAATTGTGAAGTTAAACCTAGTGTGTGCTGAATTAACTTTAATTCACAGTTATCTGCTACATTCACCTGAACAATTGATTGAACCAGTGTTGAAGCTTTCGCAGAAGCTACGTGAACGATTTGTAATGGCTTATCTAATTGTGATTTTTTATCAATATTAATCACCGCTTTTTGAAAACTAAAACCACGTGATAAATTAATTAATTTTAAATCTGGAAAATCTGTTGCCACCGTAAAATCATTTTCTTCAAGGTCTTTAAATTCAACAGGCACATCTGAATCAGATAATGTCTTATTTAAAAAGCCATTTACGAAAACAACGTTGTAAAAATCAGAAGATAGCTGTTTAGAAACGTAAACCATTTCATCGTGGCTTAACATTGATTCTTCTAAAGCAATATTCCAGTCGATAGCTTTGGCTTCAGTTAAAGAGGTGAACTTCCAAGCCTCTTCTTTTTTTGTCGGAAAACCTTGCGCCTGAAAAGCTTGAAACGCTTTTTCGCGAAGACCAGCCGCCTTTAGACTTTCTAAAGGATACTTAAGTTTAAATTGGTTATAAATATTTTGATCTAACATTACACTAACCAGTCGTAGCCTTTTTTCTCTAGTTCTAGAGCTAAACTTGCATCACCTGTTTGTACGATTTTACCGTCTGATAAAACGTGTACATAGTCAGGTTTGATATAATCTAATAAACGTTGATAGTGAGTGACTAAAATAATCGCTTTATCTTTTGAACGAAGTTTATTAACACCTTCAGCCACAATTCTTAAAGCATCGATATCAAGACCAGAATCAGTCTCATCTAAAAGCGCTAAACGCGGTGATAAAACCGCCATTTGAAGAATTTCATTACGCTTTTTTTCACCACCCGAGAACCCCACATTTACTGGACGTTCTAAGTATTCAGGTTTCATCGAAACCAATTTCATTTTTTGATATAAAAATTCGCGAAACTCACCTTCAGACATCGCTTCAGAACCTTGATGTTCTAAGATCGAGTTAAAAGCTGTGTGAAGAAATGTAAAGTTACTTACTCCCGGAACTTCAACTGGGTATTGAAAACCTAAAAAGATACCTTCTTTAGCGCGCACATCTGGAGTTAGCTCTAAAAGATTTTGCATTTGAAAGTTGATATCGTATTTGATTTCGCCAGCAGTTACTTCGTAAGCTGGGTGGCCTGCTAAAATTTTTGAAAGCGTCGATTTACCGGCACCGTTTGGTCCCATGATCGCGTGCACTTCACCTGGCTTAACAGTTAAGTTTAAACCTTTTAAGATTTCTTTTTCATCAACTTTAGCTTTTAAGTTTTTAACTTCTAACATGTTCATAATTATCCCACTGAATTTTCTAATTTCATTTCAATTAATTTTACGGCCTCAACCGAGAATTCAAGAGGTAATTCCTTAAACACCTCTTTACAGAAACCATTTACAAGCATTGAAATGGATTTTTCTGTATTTAACCCACGCGATTGAAGATAGAAAAGTTGATCTTCAGAAATACGTGAAGTTGTCGCTTCATGCTCTAAAACTGCGGTATTATTTTTGACTTCAATATACGGAAACGTGTGCGCACTGGATCTATCACCCACAAGCATAGAATCACACTGTGAATAGTTGCGCGCATTTTCTGCTGACGGCATGATCTTAACGAGTCCGCGGTACGCATTTGATGAATGCCCCGCTGAAATACCTTTAGAGATAATCGTGCTCTTTGTATTTTTACCGATATGAATCATTTTAGTTCCCGTATCGGCCTGCATGTAATCATGAGTTAAGGCTACAGAGTAGAAAGCACCTTCAGAGTTATCACCTTGTAAAATCACAGATGGATATTTCCAAGTGATGGCTGAACCTGATTCTACTTGTGTCCAAGAAATTTTTGAGTTTTTGCCTTTACAGATACCACGTTTAGTTACGAAGTTGTAAATTCCGCCTTTACCTTCTTTATCGCCCGTGTACCAGTTTTGAACCGTTGAATATTTAATTTCAGCGTTATCTAACGCGACAAGCTCTACAATCGCCGAGTGAAGTTGATTTTCATCACGCTGAGGCGCTGTACAACCTTCTAGGTAGTTAACAAAACTGCCTTCATCAGCCACGATCAATGTTCTTTCAAACTGACCCGTTTCTTTAGCGTTAATACGGAAGTACGTCGATAAATCAATCGGACAACGAACGCCTTTTGGAATATAAACGAAACTTCCATCAGAAAATACAGCCGCGTTAAGAGCCGCGTAGTAGTTATCAGTAAACGGAACAACCGAACCAAAATATTTTTCAACTAATTCAGGATATTTTTTTATCGCTTCAGAAATAGAACAGAAGATCACGCCCACTTTTTCTAATTCTTCATTATGAGTCGTCGCAATTGAAACCGAGTCAAAAACCACATCCATGGCAACACCAGAGATACGTTTTTGTTCTTGTAACGGAATACCCAAGCGCTCGAAAGTTTTAATTAACTCAGGATCAATTTCATCCATTGATTTTTTAGCATCCGGTTTATTTTTCGGAGCCGCGTAATAAGTTAAATCCTGAAAATCAATCGGTGGGTAATTCACTTGCGCCCATTTGTTTTCAGATTGCGCAGGCTCAGTTAAAGTTAACCAGTGACGGTAGGCTTTTAAACGGTAATTTAAAACCCATTCAGGTTCATTTTTCTTAGCGGAAATTAAACGTAAGATATCTTCTGAAAGACCTTTTGGTACAGTCTCCATTTCGATATCAGTGCTAAAGCCGTATTTGTACTCGTAAGAGGCAGATTCAGTTTTATTAGACATGGAAGACCTCTTCTACAGAAATCGATTTGTAAAAATCTTGAACTTTTTTATTTAAATTTTCGACAGGTGATACGATCGTGCAATTTTTTAAAAGATCGCACTCTTTATCTGAAATACATTTTGCTAAATCAGTTGAACCTTCGATGATGTTTACTAAATCGTAAACAGAAACTTTCGCTAAATCTTTGGCTAAACGATAACCACCGTGAAGACCGTATTCGGCTTTTAAAATACCGTGTGAACTTAAAGTTTGTAACACACGCGCAGTTACTTCAGCCGGAGAATGATTAGCTTCAGCAATATCCTTTGCTGAAACTGTTGATTGAACAGTTCCTTCTTGATGATCTAATTCAGAAAAATGTTTTAACGCCATCAAAGCGTATTCAACTTTTTTATTAAGCTTCATAAAACCCTAAACAAGGCCTTCTAAATAAAAGGCGACAAAATTAGTCGGATATTGCTATTACGGGTCCCATTTATACGCCGATTTAGTTGAAAGGCAAATGAAAAAGGCGACTAATTTAGTCGGACTTTAAACAGAGCTAAGTTATTGAAATTATTAGCTATGGCAAATAAGGCACACCCTAAAACTTCAAGCTGTTTTCTTCTCGCCGAAAGCGGTCTATAGTCGTTTTCAGCTATGAATTTACTCAAATTAAAGCTTTTCTTATTGGCTCTGGGTTGTTTGTTTGCCGTCAGCTGCGCGAACAAAACTTTGATTAGAGATAGCGAATACAATCCCGTTTATCAGGCGTTGAGCCAAAAAAATGCAAACGAAGCTTTATTAAATTTTCCGGACAAAGAAGAAAACGGCTTTATCACAACTTTTGAAAAAGCCTGGATTAAATTTTGGACCGACAAAGAAAAGTTCACACCCGAAGATATTCAAGTAGTTCAAAATCTTTCTGATCAAATCGAAAAAAGAAAATTTGTCAGCATCTCGCACGAAGCTTCAGTGTTTTTAGTGGGCGAAAGTGAAGATGGCTATATTCCCTCAGAGCACGAAATCATTTCGCTGCATTTGTTTTTATCAATGCTTTATTTAGATGCCGGCAACCGTGATGCCGCTCACGTTGAACTTAAACGGGCCGTTGAATATTTAGCAAATAACCCCGAGGGAAAAGAAACAACTTTTGATGATCCAGCCATTCGCTTGTGGCTAGCTTCACTCTGGGAAGCTATCGGTGATCGCGATCATGCCGATGTTGATTTAAGAAAAACCATGGAGCTGAGTGGTCACAATTTAACTCCGCTGTTAAATAATCAAAAGCGTAAAATTGTCTTACTGATGAGCGGTGTGGGACCAAAAACTGAATGGTCTCTCGACGGCGAAAATATGATTTTTAAATATTCGCTGATTCATGATGACGAACAAGATCGCTATGCTTTTTCAACGCGCCAATGGTTTCAATGGCATCAAAACCGTAACACAAATATAAGAAACTCACTCGTTAAGTCTCATTACATGGCCGAAGCTTTAAGTTATTCTACAACGAGAGTTTCAAAAAGGACCCTTGGTTTTGCAGCATCGACGGCCATGTTTGTTGGCGCTGTCGCTGTCGCCGCCGGTGGAACTTATGCCCTAATCCAAGTTGCTAGTGCCCCGAATGCCCCTGCAGATTCTTTTAAAGCTATTATTGGTTTAACTTTGTTAGGCATAAAATTTTTTATGGATAAAAGTGCCGATATCACTAAGTATGTTGACGAAAAGATTGAAGCCGCTGACCGAAACCAAGAAGAACTTCGCAAAACTTACCGTATGATCCGTTTCTTACCGAGCAACATCGAATACATTGATGAAAACTTAGCCAAAAACAAGAGCGCACCGCACTTAGGATACCGTAAAACGCTTGGCGCAGAAAATAATCAGGTTGAGTTTATCTGGAACCCTGAATAGATTGCTCGCTATGAGAATTATTCAAGCTATCTTAGCTTCGCTATTTGTTTGTACTGTTACTTTTTTTACCGTGAAATTTTGGGGTCTTTCACAGCCCTACTCTGATTACAAACACCCGTTTTACGAAACATCTGAAGTTTTAATTTTTAAAAAGCCGCAGTTTGCCCAAGTTGAACAAGTGTTAATGAACACCAACGACAATGTTTACTTAGATATTGCAAATACGAAAGATCAAAAAGTCGTGATCGTTGCCACAAACGTTGATCAGTCTCTTGATCATACAAAAGATATTCGCAATAAACTTTTTGCCGATGTTGAAAAAGAAGTTTTGCCTTTAGATAAATTTAAAGACCAGTTACAAAAACGTAAAATTATTTTTAACTTAGTTGAAAACGCGATAGCTGGACATTTGATTTTCACAGACGCCATCAAAGCACTAGGTCTTGAAAAAGGCGAAAACTTTATCGTCACAACGCCTTACGAGGTTTTGGCTAAATCTATTAAAGAACTTCAGCCGACATTTCTATACGGCACAACTCAGCCTGAAATTTTAAAGCTTAAAGCGATGGAATCTTTAAATCTGATTGAAGCGGCTACTATGCGTGCTGACGTTTTAATTTACCCATTAACGTATTACAAACAACCCTTCTACACAGAAACTTTGCAAAACGAACTTAAACGCCGTTTCAAAAAAACAATTATTGGGCCTATTTCAGCTGGTGAAGTTGAAGAAGCTAAAAAGTTAAATCCATTGGGAATTATTGTTCAAGAGTAGTCACTGCCAAATACTACTCAATACAGCGATTTTGCATGTAGCGCTTAACCATATCACGCGCTTCAGCCATATTAGCCATATACGGTTGGTTTTGAATAATCGCGTATTCCATAAAAGATAATTTTTTAATTTTTGATTTTTTCAATTGCTCGCGCATCGCGGGCTCTCGGCGCATTGTTGAGCGGATATCGCTTAAATTCTGCCACGTCACAAAATCAGATGACTTAACCACTTGGCCCACGGCTTTGCGGTTTTTATAATATCCATCAATCAAGCGCAATGTGCCCGTGATTCCACGATTGTAGGCGAAGTACACAAACTGTTCGACCATTTGCGGAGTTAGAATAGATTCAATTTCTGGACGAAGTTTTACGAGCTGCTGTTTAAAGAAAATTTGGTCACGTAAAGCATGTAAATAATGAAGTAAAAATCCGCGGTAAGGATTTTCTGGTAACGACATCATTGAACAGCGCTTGTTAATCGAAAATGCATCAACATCTAACTTACCCACAGTACTTGCAATGCGCTGGCAGCTTGGACTGTTGCTTTCTAAAAGCACACGGCGGGTTTTTTCAACCAGATCACGTTCAGTCACACGTAACATGCCGTTTTTAGTCATTTGCGCAACACCCGCATCAAAACCTGTGCGGTTAATAGCGTTGATGTGAAAACCGCTTTCAATCATGATTTGTAAGAATGAACTTTTCGGATCTAAGTTAAAACAATCTTTCACATCGTGGTAAGCATTGTAAACAAGACGCGTGTAATTTTCAGTTAAACAAGGGCGAGCCGCTCCAACTTTTGGTTTTTCATCTTCGTTATTGCAGTAAGCGAAGCTTCCTTTAAAGTTTTTTTGCGCAAATTGAATACATTGAATCGGAATTTTTTTATCCCAATCATCGCTGTGATCAGCTACATACTCAGCCGGCATTCTTAAAATCTGATCTTCTAAGTAAAGTTTACTTCGAGAGTGACAAATTTCGAACTCAGGCTTTGCTGATGAAGATTGCGCCGATTTTGCGAGTGGAACTGAGCTTGGTGCACGATCTACAGATTTTTGAACACACTGAATCAAAAAAAACAAACTCAACAACAGAGCAATTAATTTGTGATTCAAGTTGCTTGCACCTTTAAACTTCACTAAAATATCCTCATGAAAAAAATCAATTCTTTACTCTTCATCATTGTATCACTTTTTTTATCTGTTGAAACAGTTGTGGCCCAAACTCAGACCTCGACAAACGTCGCGGTGAAAATGGGTGCTCTTGAATCAATTATGCACGCAAGCCTTCTGGTTCAAGCTGTGATCATGATTCTGGTTTCGCTTTCGGTTATGTGTTGGGGTATTGCCTGGAATAAATACCAGGACCTTAAGCAAGTTCAGGCTGCGAACAAAGCGTTTGATAATGTTTTCTGGAAAACAAGTTCACTTGATGAATTAAATGAAAAAATTGATGCTTTCAAAGCTTCATCGCACGCACGTGTGTTTAAAGCAGCCTATGCTGAAATGAAAAAAATCGCTGAATCACCGATGTTAAACAAAAATATCGGCAGCGAAACTGAACCACCGTTACTTGCAGGTTTAGATAACTTAGAACGTTCAATGAGAAAAGCGATTGAAAATGAAGTTGAACATCTTGAATCTCGCTTAACTGTTTTAGCTTCAACGGGCTCGACAGGCCCATTCATCGGTTTATTCGGTACTGTTTGGGGTATTATGAATTCATTCCAAATGATTGGCCAAACTGGTTCTGCCAGCTTAGCGGCTGTGGCTCCGGGTATTTCTGAAGCCTTAATCACAACGGCTATTGGTCTTGCGGCAGCGATTCCTGCGGTAATGATTTACAATCACTTCATCACAGAAATTAAACGCGAAGAAACTCAATTAAATAATTTCAGCTCTGATTTCTTAAACATCGTAAAACGTAATTTCTTTAAAGGTTAATTTTTATGGGAATGAGCACGGGCGGAAATAAAAGCTCAAAAATGGCGATGAGTGAAATCAACGTCACCCCGTTTGTGGATGTGATGTTAGTTTTACTTGTGATCTTTATGGTGACAGCGCCGATGATGCAGCAAGGGATTGATGTCAATCTTCCGAAAACGTCATCTGCAGGTGTTGAGCTTAATGAAGATCCCTTTGTACTTACAATTGATGTAGGCGGTAAAATTAAAATCGCCAGCACACAAGTGCCGATGGAAAATTTAAAATCCAAGCTTAAAGCTATTTTTGAACATAAGAAAAATAAACAAATCTATATTCAAGCAGACAAAAAAGTTGATTACGGCGTTGTCGCTGAAGTGATGGGCGAAGCTCGCGCTGCGGGCATTTACAACTTAAGCTTAATCACGATTCCTAAGGAGTAATTTTTTTGGCGGCTAATCGTGGTTTCTACGTTTCTTTAATTGCACATATTTCGTTGATCGCTTTTATGATCATCAAAGTTTCGTTTTTTACGAAGCCGCAATTAAATTTATCTGAAGCTATCCGTGTTGATATGGTGGGTTTACCTGAAAAGTATAACCCTGCAGAAAAATCAAACGACCTTCCGGAAAAAATCGAAAAACAACCAGAACCAGTTGTTGAACCTAAACCTGAAGAAAAAAAACCTGAGCCGGCAAAACCCGAACCAAAAGTAGAAGCGAAGCCTCAGCCGGCCGCACCAGAGCCAAAAGCGCCTGCTAAACCTGATCCGAAAGCTAAGCCTGATAACGATGCCGTTAGCTTAAATAAATCTAAGCAAAAACAAAAAGAAGCTTTAGAAAAACTTAAAAAAATGTCGGCGATCGAAAAAATTCGCCAACAAGTTCAAAATCAAAAAGCGGCGGATGCAGCTGCTAAAGTTTTAAAAGGGCGCGTATTATCTAAAGGTACTTCACCAACGGGACTTGATAAAATTCAATCTGAAAATTATCTGGTACAGTTAGATGCTTTAATTAAATCTAAGTGGGCCTTACCTCAGTGGTTAATTGGTAAACCTTTAAAAACAAAAATCTTAGTTAAAATTCATCCTGATGGTCGTGTGGCTGATAGAAAGATCGTGCAATCTTCTGGAAACCCAACCTATGATGATTACTGTATTCAAGCTATTGAAAAGGCCGCCCCGTTTCCTAAAGTTCCAGAGAAGTTTACGGAAATTTACAGCGAAGACGGCGTTTTATTCGGCTTTCCGGAGTAATGAATACCAGCAAAGGATTTAATGATGAAAAAGTTTATTTCTTTATTTTTAGTTTTATTTTCTTCAATGGCATTTGCGCAAAATGCGTATATCAAAGTGGGTGATGCCCAAGCTAAAAAAAGCACTTTAGCTTTTCCGGTAATGAACCAATTAAATGCTTCTAAAACTGGTAATCATGTAAAGTTGGCAGCGCAGATTCACAACACAGCGATGAAAGATTTAGAGTTATCAACATACTTTAACATCATGTCGCCAAGTGCTTTTTTAGAAGACACAACGACAACTTCGATTAAATCACAAAGCCTGGATTCTAAAGGTTTTAAATTCGACAGTTGGAAAACTATCGGCGCTGAATTTTTAATTCGTTCATCATTTGCGTTAATTGGAAGCGATATTTCTGTTGAAATGTATCTTTACCAAGTGAGCGAGAAAAAAACGATCGTTGGTAAAAAGTATTCCGCAAAATCTTCAAACACGGCACAAATCGGTCACACTTTAGCAAATGATGTTTTAGAGGCGTTAACAGGCCATCGTGGCGTGTTCTTATCTAAGATCGTGGCAACGACTGACCGCACGGGTTACAAAGAAGTGATTACGATGGACTGGGATGGCAGCGATCAACAAATGATTACCCGTGATCGCAGTGTAGCGATTGCTCCTAACTGGTCACCGGATGGTCAAAAATTATTATACTCAATCTACACACGCCGTGTGGGTTCAGCGCAAATGAATCTGACTTTATTCCAACACGAATTAAGTTCTGGAAAACGCTCAATCATTTCTAACCGTAACGGATTAAACCAAGGCGGAAGTTATTCGCCAGATGGAAAAAACATTTACCTCACGATTTCACAAGGTGGCTCGCCGGATTTATACAAATTAGATCTTAAAGGTGACATCATTACCCGCTTAACAAAAGGCCCTTCTGGCGCCATGAATGTTGAAGCTGCTGTTTCTGATGATGGATCAAAAATTGCGTTTTCATCTGATCGTGGTGGCGCACCATCAATCTACGTGATGAATTCTGACGGCAGTGGTGTGAAACGTTTAACCTTTCAAGGTAAATACAACTCAACACCAACATGGTCTCCAGATGGTAAAAAGATTGCGTTTGCAAGTCAGATTGAAAACTACTTTGATATTTTCGTGATGGATGCTGATGGAACGAATTTACGTCGTATTACAACTGCGACAAAACCGAATGGAAAACGTGCAAGTAACGAAGATCCAAGCTTTTCTCCCGACGGAAGATTTGTGGTTTTTACGAGCAATCGCACAGGCACATTTCAGATTTTTGTGACGAGTGTAGACGGAAATGAAGAACGCCGTGTCACTCAGGATTCTTATAACTATTTTAAGCCTAAATGGTCGAACAATCTGGAGTAAAAATAAGCACTCCTAATGGGATCTTGACGATCCCAGAGCCACTTCAGGTATAAAAAACCTATGAAAACACAAGTGGTAAAAGCTAAAAATTCGCAAGTTAATGTTATTGTTTGGATCTACTTATTAGCGTTCGTTTTAATGACTTGGTCATTCAAAACTCACGCTAAAGAAGCTTCAGCGACTGCTAAAGTGGCTGCGGCTCCGGTTGTAACAATCGATACATCTTTAGGTAAAATCAAAGTTAAATTAAATCCAGAAAAAGCACCGATTAGCACAGAAAATTTCTTAAAATACGTTGATAAAAAATTCTACGACAAAACTATTTTTCACCGCGTGATTAAAGATTTCATGATCCAAGGTGGCGGTCACACAGCTGACTTAAAAGAAAAAGCGACTTTATTTCCACCAATCACAAACGAAGCTAAAAACGGTCTATCTAACTTACGCGGTACAATCGCGATGGCTCGTACAAACGATATCAATTCAGCAACAGCTCAGTTCTTTATCAACGTGGTTGATAACCAACGTTTAGACCACAAATCAGAAGACCGTTACGGTTACGCTGTATTTGGTGAAGTTGTTGAAGGTATGGACGTAGTTGATAAAATCCGTGACGTAAAAACTAAAACAGTTGGTGATTACGCAGACGTTCCAGAAAAAGTAATCGTTATTAAATCAATTCGTAAAAACTAATAAGGTATAAAAACATGATCGCTACATTTGATACAAACCGCGGAACTTTTAAAGTTAAACTTTACAACGACAAATCTCCAAAAACTGTTGAGAACTTTGTTGGTCTTGCAACAGGCACAAAAGAATGGACTGATCCTAAAACTGGCGAAAAAGTAAAACGCCCGTTCTATGATGGTTTAGTTTTTCACCGCGTGATTAAAGATTTTATGATCCAAGGTGGTTGTCCGTTAGGAACAGGCACTGGTGGCCCAGGTTACAGATTCAATGACGAATTTCACCCTGAATTAAAACACTCTAAACCAGGTCTTCTTTCAATGGCGAATGCTGGCCCTAACACGAATGGTTCACAGTTCTTTATCACAACTGTTCCGACACCATGGTTAGACAACCGTCACGCCATCTTCGGTGAAGTGACCGAAGGTTACGATGTTGTAGATGCTATCGGTAAAACAAAAACTGGCCCGATGGATCGCCCAGTTGAAGCCGTAGTTATTAACAAAGTAACTATCACTGAATAATTTGAAATTTTAAATCAAAATTAAAAAGGGAGCTTGTTAGCTCCCTTTTTTTATTTCTCTAAATTTAATTCTACAAACGTTGTGTAAGTTGGTCGAAGCGGCATTGTTACCGTTCTTGGTTTTAAGCCGGGAATATCTACTGTCACTGTGACCGGAAAACTTTTCTGAGCCCAGTCACCCGGATTGATTCGCGTTTGTTGCCAGTAAGCATCTGTTGGTTTTACGTTACCTGTTAACTGAACATTTACTTGGTTTGTATCCTGAAAATGTTTAGCTACACGCGAGCCCCATTCTTTATAACGGCCTAACTGAATACGGAAATCCTGAAATGGAAATTCACGATTCACTAACGCGTCTTCATCATCGCCAGCGTCTCTGTTTTTTGATTCTTTCGGCCCGTGTTTATAATTAACCTTAATGTATTTCGCGATACCTTTTGTTTTAAATAGATCTTTTGGCGGAACGAAATCTTTTGGTAACTGTAAGTTAAAGCTTAACTGAAAAGTGCGCATTTGATTCATTAAAACCGTTTGCGTTGTGCTTCCGAAACTTTCATCGTTTTTATATAAACGTTCGCGCATGAATTTGTAATGTTGCTGGTCACAAGAATTTTCCTGAGCTTCGCAACGTGAAAGATGTGTAAATACAGGCGCATAAGTTGGCTGATCACACTGAGCAGCATCAACACACTTATACGGAATAACGGCCATACCCAGAGTATCACCCATTGTCGTGTGAGTTGTTTCAATCAATTTAAATTCTGGCTCATGACTAAAATACTGTGAATAGTTAAAATCTTTCAGCTCAACCGTCGGAGAAACTTTTTCAGTCACATATTGAGTAATTGAATCACTGTAAAAATAAAAACCTAAACGTGTACTTGGAACGTGAACAACTTTATCAGATTCCCAACGATCACCGACATTTAATCTTCTCGATTTAGATGTGTTAGGTGCTACGCCTGAAATGTTTAACATGTAAGGACTATTTAATTGTTCATATTTAGACATGGCTTTGGCACGGAAGAAATCGAAAATTTTATTTGAAGCTAATGACATATCACGAACTTCAAGTTTTCCGACGGCCATGATTTTGTAAACCAGATTTTGCATCCATTCGAATGGCAACTTATCGTTAATGATATGAGCCATTCCCGATCCCCAGAACGGTGTACCTAGTGTTACAATTGTTTTTACTTTATCAGCAATTTCAATTTGACGTTGATCAGTACCCGCAATTGTTTTGGCATACCAAAGTGTTGTTACAAGACCACCTTGTGAGTGGCTGACGATAGAAATTTTATCGTTTTTTCCAAGTGGATTACTTTTGAAATAATCAACCAGAAATTTTTCGAATGATTCAATAAATTGCGGAACATCAGCATCCATTCTGCCCGTGCTGTACATAAATGTTTGCGTCACCACTTCAAACTTTGGATCAACATACTCTAAGTGGTTTTTAAGAACCGGTAACATATCACCAAACGTGGTTGCATCACCCGCTAAACCATGCACCGTAAAAATGAAATGTTTTGCCGAACGAGGTGTTTCCGCAGAGGGAGAACGGCCCATCCATTTAGAAAATGACTGACAAGAAAAACTGCCCAACAAGATGATAAGTAGTAGTAAGTGTTTCATAGGGTGCTTATCGTAAACTCTGGTGTGTTAAAAGAGTCTAGAACACTGTCGACCCCTAATTGTCACTTCTCACGATGAGACACCTTAGTTCTGTTTAATAAGATTTGGTAAGCAAGCGGTTTGCTCTATTTACAGTATAGAAGGAGCCATATCATTATGAGACATTTACAAACTATCGTTACATTCGTAGTTTTATTGACCTCTTTGGCCACCTTCGCTCAAAAAGACCCGTCGATCTTGCAACCAGGTAATTCAAATGTAACAATGACTTTCAATGGTCAACAGGTTGATCCTGCCCAAGTGAACAAATACAACATTGATTCACAGCCTTATAATAAATTATTAATGACGTCTGAATTCACTGAGCGCGTACAACCCGTTATCGATAAAAGCGACATGCCTCACTCTGACCCTAGTTTTTTCAGCCGTTTACGCCAAGAAATCAATAAAGTTGAAATGGAAGAAGCGCAAAAAAACCAAGGCGAAGGTACAGCTCACGTTCTTCGTCATGTAAAAGCAAACTTTGCTCCAGATAGTATTACTTTTGCGATCGCCGGCGGTTTAGTTTATTTCACACAATTACAACTAGTGACTAAATCAGACCCAGCTTTAATGGTTAAACACATTGAATCTTTAAAAGATCCTATCGCACACATTTCTTTCGGCGCGTTCATGGTGGCTAACGGTATTTATATCGATATGAAAACGCGCGGCTTAGACCCAATGACTAAGCAACTAGCAATGAAAACTTTAACTTATAAAGGTTTGGCTGTCGGTTCTTTTGCATCAAGTTTAACAGCTGACTTATTAGTGACAATGAAAGAGTGTACTAAATCTTGGTTAGCCAATAAAAACGATGCCCAATCACACGCGGCTTGTGATTACTCTTACAAACAATGGACTTTCAGAAATAAATTCGTTCAATATGCTCCGCAAATTTTATCACTACTAGCTGCGCAAAAAGCTTCTGAAGTGGTTGAAGGTGCTGCTCGAATCGGTGGCCGCTTTTTAAAACCAGGCGTTAAAGCTTTAGAATCAATGACTGTGAAATTCTTTAGATTATCAGCAGCTAACATTGATCTAGTGTTCGTTGGCGGTGGCTGGGGTGTTAAAGCGATTCGTTGGCTAGGTAAATTAACAAAATTCACAATGTTCTTAGCGGTCGATCACTATGTCTCACCTCATGTAACTCGCATTGGTAACGACCTTATTCAGCCCCTGTTTTTTGATTTCGATGCTTTAGCCATCAATCGTTATATGTATCGTGGATTTAAGCATGGCTGGGATTCTAAAAAAGCCGAAGCAGCTGATGAAAAATTCGATAAACTTCCGAAAGAAATTTATAACTTTACTGAGCGCATGGCTGCTTGGCGCATGCATTTAAATGCTAAAGCTGAGGGTGATTTACAAGGCTGGTTAGAAGTGACTTCTAAGTTATTACACCAAGTAGATTACTCAAAAAACTTTTACTTAAAATATATCGAAAATTTATATGATCTTTATAATCGCCAGCACTTAGTGAACCAAGGCGAATTTAAAGATGCTCCTGATCGTGCCTGGGCTTTAGAAAGACGCTACCCTATCAGAACTTTACCTTTATACGGAGTTAAAAGTGGTCATGATTATGGTGATGTTCCAGAAAACGATATTTATTTAACTAAGCCATTTGATATCGAACCTTACCAAAATGAAATGGTAAAAAAAGTTGCGATCTCTTTTTATCCGGCTATCGGTGTATCATTCGGTTTACATGGTAAACACTTAGAAGAAATGAAGGCTTTAGTAAAACCTTTAATGGGTAATTTAACGCCTTATCAACAAGGTGTGATCATTGAAAAAATTAACAAACGTTATAAAGATACACCACCTCCTCCACACATGGGTCGCGGTGATTATATTCCAGAAGATACAAATAAACCTATCCGCATGGCTTTATGGACATTCAAACAGGCTCTAGGTGATCCAAGACCACAACTAAAAGAAGGCAGTGGCTTTAACATGGCTTTTGATACGTACATTGCTAACTATCAAGCAGCTAAAGCCGCTGACTTTGATTTAAAAGATCAGAATTACAAATTTGCTAAAGCTTCAGATCTTATGATGTATCAAATGATCTGCGGCGACAAAGTAGGTAAAGTTGAAGAAGGTACGTTCTCAGGAATGAACTTCTTAGCTCCGCGTCTTGTAAGTTACAGCGGCGAACTTAAATTCTGTAAAGATACTTGGATTTTTAAAAACGTAAAATCTGATGATGCACAAACTTGGAAAACATCTATGCACGATTGGAAAATCGAGTTAGACGGCAAAACTTATGAAAATCCAACTCGTTTTATTATGTCGCGCATGTATGCTCATTTACTTGGTAACTTTCGTGACATCGAAAAAACTGATAAGGGCCAAGGTTTTGACCGCTGGTGGGTAACTAGCATTTTACCTGGCTTACAAGAGCAATTAAAAAAATTAGATGAGCGCTACGGTAAAGTTGTTGAAGCCGCTGATAAACAAATCAACGACCACAAACCATGGTATGATAAAGTTATTGATGGATTATTTAACGGCAGTTACTACTTAGACAAAAACGTAGGTGATAATTTACGTTTTGAATTTGAAATGTATAACGCCATCTTAAAATCAGTACTTTTAGGTGAAAAAACGAAATCAAAAAAATGGGAATACGTTTTAGATGTGCACGATCTTGCTATTGAAAGACGTAATGTTATTCCTCAGGTTTCATCTGAATCTGCAGCTATGCGCTTAAAACAAAGATACAGCTGGTTATTCAAATTCATGAAAGATGTAAAGTCAGAAGATGTTACGAACTTAGATGAATTTTCTGAAAAACTTCTTTTACCGGCGCGCGAAAAAATTAAATTAGTGCGTGAAGCTAATTTAAAAACTCCGCAACAATGGATTACAAACGCAAAACTTCTTAAAGACGTTGTTATGTTAGAAGTGAGCTTAAATGCTTTAACTCGTGAGTTAAATGTTATTCGTATGCAAGAATTTGAAATGAACTTCAAAAACTTCATGGCGTTATTATCAAGACCAAGCCTGAAATTCGACGAGATGATCGTAGCTAAAGAAAAACTTTATAAATCAAACACGATCATTCTTGGTGGCTTTAAACAAATGGCTGAATTAGTAGGTTCAGAAAATTTACCGACCGAAGTTCAAACGATTTTAGCAGTTGCCAACGGTCTTGAAGCTTTGGAGATCGAAGTGAATCGTTTCTTATTAATGAAAGTAAAATTAGCTGACCGCTTAGAGATTGATATGTCGCAGTTAAATACTTTCTTAAAACACAGATCTTTAGCTCCGACACCGAAGCAAGGGTCAGTGAAACCACACGGATCGTAATTGTCTAAGCTATGTACACTGACGCAACGATTGGCGTTTTTAATGTCTCAAGATGAGAAAACAGAGCCTGTAAACGCATTTAAACGCTTTAAACGGGCATTGAAATTGAAATTAACTTTTAACGAAGAATTATAAACGGAGACTTGAACATGAAAAAATTAGTAATCTTAGCCATCTTAGTAGTTTCTCAAATCGCCTTAGCGCAATTTAAAGCGACTGAAGTCACTAAGCCATTAACTTTAGAACAAGCACGCCGTGTGAATGTTGAGCGTAAAGAAACTAAAGATTATATGGAAGCCGTAAGAAAAGGTAAGGTTACTCAGCCAATCAGAGCTGCTTTAGTTAAGTTATTATCTGAAGCGACGGCTAAAATCGGCGGTATCGATTCAACTAACTTAGAATCTTTAGCGGCTACTCGCCCTGAAGTTTTAGATAAAGTAACTCAATTAATCAGCTTATCTAAATCAGGTTCTCCTGAGCAAAAAACAAAAGCTGCTGCTGATTTAAAAATCTTAAGCGAAGCTTCTAAATATGAAATGACTAAAGAAAACGTAGAAGTTTTAGAAAAAATCACTGAAATGTCTGATTACAACGAAGCAGCAAAACAATTTAAAGCTGAATTAATCAAAACTTTACGCATGGGTAAAGCTAGATCAATCGAAGAAGCCATCAAAATCGCTTCTAACGGTAAAATCACTTTAGAAAAAATTAAGGAATGCATCATCTAATAAAATCATGTAGTCTATAAAACATGATTGAATGGCTATCAAATTTAGAAAAATCGATTTTGCTCTGGATTAACCAAACAACTTCGAATTCTACATTTGATGGCCTTTTTCCATTTTATACCGATCTTCACAAAGTTAAATGGTTCATCATCCCCGCAGTTTTATTACTTCTTTTTTATTACATTAAAAGATACCGCCGCGCCGGAGTAACTTATTTCATTTTTTTACTTTTAGCTTTAGGTATCAGTGATTTTACCGGCAAATTGGTGAAAGACCAATTCGACCGCCCCCGCCCGTTCACCGTAACCGAATTAGGTATTAAACAAAAAAGCCCGGCTGGCGAAGGCCATGGTTTTTATTCAAACCACACATCGAACATGTTTGCCTTTGCTACTTATACGTCGCAGTTTTTTCCGGCGGGTAAAGCTGTATTTTTTGCTTTTGCTATCTTAACCGGTTATTCACGTATGTATAATGGTGTTCATTACCCTTCTGATGTTTTAGCTGGCGCGGTTATGGGAATATTAATCGGCTGGCTTGTCAGTCAGCTGGCCAGAAAAGTTGTTTACCGAATTCATTGGGCTCACCTGGAGAAAAAATAATGAAAGCAATTGTTACCGGAGCAAATGGTTTTTTAGGATCATGGTTATGCAAGCGCCTTTTAGAAGAAGGCCATGATGTTACAGCTCTTGTACGTAAAAGCAGTGATTTAAGCGAGATTGAACACCTTAAACTTAAATATGAATATGGTGATGTCACTGATAAATCATCTCTACAAACTGCTTTTAAAGATAAAGACTATGTTTTTCATTTAGCCGGAGTCATTGCTTATAAATCAGCAGACCGACCTTTAATGGATAAAGTAAATATCGGCGGAACGCAAAACGTAGTTGATGTTTTAGTTGAACAAAAACAAGCTAAACTTTTAAATTTATCTTCAGTCGTGGCTGTTGGTGCTAGCTTTAAGCCTGTCGCTTTAACAGAAGAATCTCCTTACACGATTCACAATTTAAACTTAGGTTATTTTGAAACAAAACATGCGGCAGAAAAGATTGTCACTGCAGCGGCTAAAAATAATTTAATTCACGCAGTAAGTGTTAACCCAAGCACGATCTATGGTTTTGGCGACGCTAAAAAAGGAAGCCGTAAAACTCAAGTGAAAGTGGCGCGCGGAAAATTTCCGTTCTACACAGGCGGCGGAGTGAATGTCGTTGCGGCAGAAGATGTTGTTGATGGTATTCTAAAAGCCATTGATAAAGGCCGTAACGGCGAGCGCTACTTACTGTGCTCAGAGAATATGACGATCAAAGAATTATTTACAAAAATCGCTGGCTTTGCGGGCGTTAAGCCACCAAAGATTTTTATGCCTTTTCCGGTGTTAAAATTAATTGGGCACATCGGTGATTTAACTGGCTCAGGTTTATCTGTTGAAAACGCTTATACCGCTTCTATGTATCACTGGTTTAACTGTGATAAGGCCAAAAAAGAACTTGGCTTTAGTCCGAGACCGTCTGATATTGCCATCGAAAACAGTGTACGATGGATGAAGGACCACGGTTATCTAAACAAGTAACCTGCATAAGCTAAATGAGAATCATTTTTATATTATTTTTTTCACTGCTAGGTGCCGCCACCGGCTTTTATTTGGTTAAGGTTCCTTCAGAAGAAACCATTAAAGGCTGTTTTAAGACCACGATGTATGGCATTGACCTATGCCCCACTGATAAAAAAACCTATGTTCCTCTTAAAAATATTTCTACTAAATTACAACGTGCCATTATTTTAACTGAAGATTCAGCTTTTTATACCCATAAAGGTTTTGATGAAGAAGGTCTTACCCGTTGTTACGAAAAACTAAAAGAAACGCACAAGATCACGTGCGGCGGTTCTACAATCACACAGCAGTTAGCGAAAAATTTGTTTTTGTATAAAGATAAAACTTTTGTGCGCAAGGGTTTAGAAGCTTTAATTACTGTAAAATTAGAAAAGACTTTAACTAAAAAAGAAATTCTAGAGCGCTATCTAAACGTAGTGCAATTCGGTAAAGATATTTACGGCGTTAAACAAGCGGCACAATTTTATTTTAAAAAACATCCGTCTGAATTAGATGTGGTTGAATCGGCCTTTCTAGCGATGGTTTTACCTAATCCTGAAAAGTATTCTAAAAGTTATTACCGTAAAGATTTAACAAAGTTTGCCCGTAAAAGAATTTCTGGCATTGTTCGCGACATGCACCGCTATAAAATGTTAACCGATGATGATTATTTTATGGCTATGGGAAAACTAGAATACTTTCTCACAACCGGGCATCAAGAAGTTGATTCGAACGCTTCTGATCTGAGTTCTGATGAATTAAACGAAATGATTAATGAAGCCACTGAACCTTCTGCGGTAGCTACAGATTTACCTGCTGAAACTCCACTGCCAGATGTACCTGCGCAGATAGAAAAGCCAGCAGAACCTACTGAAAATTAATTAACCAATTTTTTCTTAAATAAACGAAGACCGATAAAGCTAAATAAAACCAGGTAAGCAATTAATACTGCAATGTGGGCTATATCGATTAATCCAATTTCTTTGTATAAAACAGTACGCACTAATTTTACCGCATGAGCTAATGGAAACACATAGGCCGCTGTTTTTAGATAATACGGAATTTCGTCTAAAGAAAAGTAAGTTCCACTGATCATCGAAAGAGGAACAATTACTCCTGAAGTTGAAAATACGAAGCTATCGTAGTTTTTTGCGATCGCTATCATAATCATACCGAATGAAGCGAACACCAAACTTAATAAAAATAAAACAGGCGCAATCACAAAGAAATTTGGATTAAATAATCCAAACATTGATGAAATTAAAAATACACCCAGAACGCCCAGAAAACCTTTAGTTGCAGCCCACAACATTTCGCCAAAGAAAATTTGTGTTGTTGAAACCGGCGTTAACAACATCGCGGCATAAGTTTTCTGGTATATAAGCTTCGTGTAATTCGGATAAGTCGATTCGAAATACGCCACCATCATTGCTGTCGTACATAACAGACCGGCAAAATAAAATTGTAAGAAAGACATTCCTTCAATTGAAGCGATGTAATGCCCAAAGCCAAAACCAAAAGCTCCTAAGAACATTAAAGGTTCAAGCGTGGTCCAAAAAAGAGAAACGATAAAAGTTTTTTTAAAAAACAAAAAATTGCGAAGCCAAACATTATACATCGTCTAGCTCTTTTCGCGGATTTGGTATCCGGCCAATTTTAAAAACACATCGTTTAAGTTTGCAGCGCGCACGTAATAATGTGTGTTCTGAATGTGATTGATAAAGCCTTGTTTTGATTCGGCGGTTTTAAAGAAAATAAATAAGTTTTCTTCGTACTCTTGGTATTTTAAGCCGGCTTGTTCAACTTTATTGATCCAGTAGCCTTTTTCTTTTCCGACTTGTAATTCGATCACTTCAAGGCCCACATGTCTTTCGATTAATTCTTTCGCTGTGCCGTGATCTAGAATCACCCCGTGATCAATCATGATAATGCGGTCACAAAGACGTTCAGCTTCTTCCATGTAGTGAGTAGTTAAAACAAGAGTCGTATTATTTGATTTTAGACGTTCAAAATAATTCCAAATCCATAAACGGGCCTGTGGATCTAACCCCGTTGTAGGTTCATCCATAAGGATGAATTGCGGTTTATGAATAAGTGCACGCGCAATCGCTAAACGGCGTTTCATTCCACCACTTAAGGCTTCTACACGTTTGTGCTTAAAATCAGAAAGTTTCATTTCGGCTAACAAGTGTTCAGCCTGAGCTTCAGCTAAATCACGATCCATATTATGATAACGGCCAAATAATAGTAAATTTTCTAAAGCACTGAAATCTGTATCCAGACAGTCTTCTTGTGGAACAACACCGATACGCGAACGAATTTGTGTAATATCGTTTTTAGTATTTAAACCAAGAACAAGAAGTTCACCCGCTGATGGAACAACCTGCCCGTAAATCATTTTGATGGTTGTGGTTTTTCCTGCGCCATTTGGCCCAAGAATCCCGACACACTCGCCAGGTTTAATTTCAAAAGAAATTCCGTTCACTACAGGAATTCCATCGTAAGTCTTCTTTAAGTTGATCGCGCTGAGAGCTAAAGACATGTAGAAATAATAACAGCGGATAAACCTAACAACAATTCAAGTTCCCTACCTTGGTCTGTCTTAAAAATAAAAAACCCGGTTTTTACACCGGGTTTTTTATTTTTTAACTAGTCTTTATTTTTAGGTGGTTTTGGACGTTTATGTGGGTCCAATTCACGGCAACGTAGACGGATGTTTTTCGGAGTTACTTCGATTAACTCAGAATCTTTAATCCATTCCATCGCTTTTTCTAACGACATTGGTTTAACTGGAACTAAGCGGATCGCTTCATCGGCACCAGAAGCACGAACGTTCGTTAATTTTTTCTCTTCGCAGATATTTACGATCATATCGTTATCTTTGGCATTTTCACCAACGATCATACCTTCGTAAACGTCTTGTACCGGTTGTACGAACATTACACCACGCTCTTGTTTAAACCAGATCGCGTATGCTGTTGTAACACCTTTACGGTCAGCGATCATCGCACCATTGATACGAGATTGGATCTCACCGCGGTAGTCATCCCAACCGTCAAAGTTTGTATTTAATAAACCAGTACCACGAGTATCAGTTAAGAACTCAGAACGGTAACCGATTAAACCACGCGCTGGAATACGGAATTCTAAACGTGTACGACCAGAACCTTTTTGAACCATGTTCGTCATAACACCTTTACGCATACCAAGCTTTTCAGTAACAGCACCTACGAATGAATCTTCGATGTCGATTACCGCGTGCTCCATTGGCTCAAGCTTTTTACCGTTTTCTTCTTTAAATACTACTGTCGGTTTAGAAACTAATAATTCGAAACCTTCACGGCGCATTTGTTCGATTAATACACCTAATTGTAACTCACCACGACCGATAACTTTGAAAGCATCTGTCGAGTTTGTTTTTTCAACACGTAAAGCTACGTTGTATAATAATTCTTTTTCTAAACGCTCCCAGATTTTGCGAGAAGTAACGTTTTTACCTTCCATACCAGCGAATGGGCCGTTATTTACAGAGAAGATCATTCCTACTGTAGGCTCATCAACTTTGATACGAGGTAATGGACGCGGATCCGTTGCAGAAGTGATAGTGTCACCGATCGTGAAATCTTCAAGACCCGCAACGATAGCGATATCACCGGCACCGATTTCTTGAACCGGAACTTGTGAGTTGATGTGGTACGAGAATAACGCAGAAACTTTTACTTTTTTCTGACCGTTTTCTTGCATACACATAACTTCATCGCCAACTTTGATTGAACCAGCACGTACACGACCGATCGCTAAACGACCAACGTATTCGTTGTAACCAATGTTAGAAACCATGATTTGTAATGGTTCTTTTTCTTCAACTTTCGGAGGTGGAACTAAATTTACGATCGCATCGTAAAGAACTTCTAATGAATTAGTTTTTACGTTTGGATCAAGTGTCGCCATACCTTCACGCGCAACTGCATAGATTGTATGGAAATCACATTGTTCTTCGTTAGCATCTAAATCGATAAATAAATCAAAGATCTCGTTATGTACTTCTTGAATACGAGAGTCAGGACGGTCGATCTTGTTGATACAAACCATAACTTTTAAGTTTTGCTCTAACGCTTTTTTCAAAACGAAACGAGTTTGTGGAAGTGGACCTTCAGAAGCATCGCAAAGTAAGATAGCGCCATCAACCATGTTAAGAACGCGTTCTACTTCTCCACCGAAGTCACTATGGCCCGGAGTATCTACGATATTAATTTTAATATCTTTGTAAGTGAACGACGCATTTTTTGCAGCGATCGTGATACCACGTTCTTTTTCAAGATCCATAGAATCCATAAGACGTTCTTCAACGGCTTGATTTTCACGGAACATACCCGCTTGTTTGATTAAGTGATCTACCAGGGTTGTCTTCCCGTGATCGACGTGCGCGATAATCGCGATATTTCTAATTTTCTTTGGATCTTGAATCATTCGTTTTCCTTACGTTGTTAAAATGTAAAATCTAAAAGCTAAGTTCAGCTGTGCATCCTGCGCATCCGCGCACTACCCGTGCCCGCCCATAAGAAATTCCTCATGAGACGTGTCTTCCTGGTCAAAGTCTGAAATTGAACGAAAGAAGTCTAGCGCACAAGACAAGACTTCGTCATTATTCTTCAACTGAAAAATATCTTTTCTGAACTGGGCAGCTCCTGGATATCCTGTCGAAAACCAAGAAGCAAATTTTTTCAGCTGAATACCAAGGATATGCTCTGAACAGTGTGTCTGTAAAGCCACATGCAGGTCCTGAAATATGCCATGGTAGTTGCGTTTAAGGTCCGAACGCACTGGTTCGTTCTTCCATAAGCTTAAGGCATCAGCAAAAATAAGTGGATTTTTAAGAGCGCCGCGACCAATTAAGACGCCATCGCAGCCTGTTTCTTTAAGGCGCTTAACAGCAGATTGTGGAGTTAAGATATCGCCGTTTCCTAATAAAGGAACTTTTGTTTTCGCTTTAAGATCAGCAATGAAATCCCAATCAGCTAAACCAGAATAACCTTGGGCACGTGTGCGGCCATGAATAGCGACCCAAGTGATACCTGTATCGTGAGCTAAATTACAAACATCAAGCGCATTTCGTTGAGTTTGATCCCAACCGGTTCTGATTTTGATAGTGACCGGAATTTTTACAGCTTTAACACAAGAGCTTAAAACTTTTTCCATCGTCACAAGATCTTTCATCATTGCAGAGCCTGCGCCCTTTTTAACAACCTTCGGAACCGGACAACCAAAATTTAAATCAACAAAATCAGCTCCAAGTGATTCGGCCACTTGCGCCCCTTTAGCAATGGTTTCTGCATCTTCGCCGAAAAGCTGAATCCCGATAGGGCGTTGAGATTCGTCGTAACTCATTAGCTGCATAGTTCTTTCAGATTTATATTCGATTCCTGTTGCCGAAACGAGCTCAGTCACAACGACTGAAGCATCTAGTTTTCGCATAAAACTACGGAACGCGTGGTCAGTGATTCCCGCCATGGGAGCCAGAACGAAAGGGTTCTTCTTTAGAGCATCTAAAGGGTGTACGCGATTAGCGTGTAAGCTATTAAGACTATTAAGATTTGTTGAGGTTGCCGACATTGCGGATTTGGTTATGCCTGTGATCAAATTTACCGTCAAGGATTAGACAAAATAGCTCTTAAAAGAGTTTATAACCGTGCATAAATAACAAGGCTGTATTAGGCTTTCGCGCATGAAAGCTTTTGTATTTATCCTAACCTTAGTTGTGGCTTTTTTAGCTCAGGCAGAAACTGTTAAACCCATCTATTCTTCACATTTTGTTTTAACGCGCATTTTAGAGTATAAAAACCTGTCTTATAATCCGGAAATCCCTCTGCCGACGGTGATTCTTTCAAGTGAAGCACAACTCAAACAATTTCAGGATGATATCGAACCACAGTGGGGTTTTAGACCGGATGTGATTACGAATGCTTACGTTGTGCATCTTAACAAAATTTACCTCTATGACGATAAAGCCTATTACACCGGACACCAGCGCTGCATTGATGATTCGTTGGCCCACGAATTAGCGCACTACGTGCAGGTGCAATACCGCAAGTGGGATTTAAATGATGATAGCCTTGAATGGGATGCCATCGACACGCAGAACTGGTTTCGTGCGCAACACTGTTCAAACGAATAATTATTTTCAAACGGTTGCGCCTTATCATAAAAATTTAAAAAAGTATATATTATATTCGGCTATAAAAAGGTCGGTTTTTCAGTCTACAAATTGCTAAAATTCGCAAGCGTTGTTAGTATATTCAATCCATGAACAACGATATCGCGGCTATAAAAAAACCTTACTATCACTGGCTTGAGCGGGCTCAATTAGGCCAGCTTGATTTTGCCGTGATTCAACTGCCGCAATTTCTTAATGAACAGTATATAGCCACAATCCAAGAACAGATCTCTAATTTGAATTTAGAACTATTTCCGTTACCGAAAGCGCGCACTTACGAATCTTTCGATACAAGAAGCCACAGTATGGTTTCAGATTTGTTAAGAGGAAAAAACTACAGCTTTAACCGCAATACTTATCAAGAACTAACAGATGTTGTTTCTGTTTATCTGAAAAATGAAACCCGTTTGTCATTAGATCAAATCGGCAACTATGATTTAGGTGTTACTTTAGCGCGCGAGTTAAATCCCGTACTGATCGAAAAACAATTCGCGTTTCAAACGGCTAAAGAACGTCTGCGCTTAAGAAATTTCATGAAGTTTTTAGGTCGCTTCGAAGCCCAACAAAACGAATATCTTATTGGCTTTGTGCTTCTTGAAATGATTGATAACTTTTTTGTTCTTCGTCAGAAATTTCCTGAATTTAAAGTTTATTTATCGCTTGATATCGCTGGCATTAAATACGGTTTAGAAATTTCTGAACTGCATGTGCAAAAGCCAATGTTTGGCGAATATTTTATTAAACCGATCGATGAAAAAAATATTCCGTATTTAGGTGGCGCTGCTTTAACGCAAGATCGCTCGTCAGCTGAATCACAAGATGAAATTCATCTTTACCCTTCAACGGTCAATATTAAAACTGGATTATTCACAGCTGTACCGCTAGAGAAAGCTGGGCGCAGTGATGATATCGCGTTTAGTTACCTGGGCCCTGAGTATGAAAAATCTGGTGCCGACCGCATTTATAAAAATCATTCAAGTATTGCGGCGATTAAAAGTTTTTTAACTGAACACAATATTCATTATTCATTCACGCAAAATCCGGTAGCGATTAAGCCTGAAAAATACGGCATTAATCTTCAACATTACATGGAGCCCGGCTTTGAAAGTGTTTTTTACTCTTTATGGAGTGAATTTACTTTTCAAAATGATGTGTACCGTGTTCATAACACGCAGTTAACAACAGACCTGTTATTACAAACAGCCTTACAAGGTATTTCATACTTATCAGATGCTGAAAGAAAAGATTTAGCCGCTCAACGTAAGGGTTTAAAGCGCGATAATGATTTACGCGTATTAAAACACCAAGGTGTTGCGTGTTTAATGATCGTTGAAACTTGTCGTCATGTTTTAAATCGACCGCTAACAACGGGACAATTCAACTTATCAGACGAACAGTTTTTAGAAGTTTTAGAAAATAATATTTTCGATTTATTTAAACGTTCTATTCTTGTGGATAAGTTTGGGGAAATTAATCCTTACGAACGTAAGTTAAGTGCTTTTTTATCTGAAAAAGTTTATGCGTTTTTTAAATTCGCTTTAAAAGAAGTATTAAAAATTGTTCGTGTTAATACACGCTACTTAGTTTTAAAAAATCAGATTATTGAATTAACTGACTTTGATAAATTTACCGCTGAATCGTTATTAATTTGCCTTGAGCCCCTAATGCTTGAATCAAAAGGCGATATCTTTACTAAATCATCGTCAAAGTTTTTAGAACTCGTTTCTGATTCGTTAAAATCAAGTGAAGCATATGAGCCGGTCTATACGGGTTTTAACCTGCAAGCTGAACTTGCGAATCAGTATATTCGTAAAATTAAAATCTCTGATGACACTTTACCGCTCATGTATAACAAAATGTCTGACTTAGCCGCGCAAGGCTGGGATGTTTTCATTAATACAAAATCTTTAGAAAAATTAGGTGAAGATGATTTTAAATCTGAAATCACTGTGAATAATTCTAAAACTGACTGGTTTGAACTATCTCCGAAATTATTTTTTAAAGGTATTGAAGTTAATCTTGAAGATGTAAATTTCTCTGGCAAAGGTACACAAACTTTAAGCGGTATCATGTTTTACAAGGGCCGCCCGTTTTTAATTGATCCTAACTCGATTCCTAAATTTGCAGCCTTAGAAAAATTCTGGGAAAGAATTAAAAGTGATACTTTAAATAAAGGTGTGCGCGGCGAAAAAGAATTTGTGCGTTTACCAAAATCACAGATTTTAGAATTATTAGCCTTGGCTGAATCAGGAACTAACATTGTTTCTGATCACCCGTACTGGAATGAAATTCATAATTTCTATAAAAACTTAGGCAAATCCGAAACGCGTATTCAGTTATCTGAAAACCTTCAGGGTATTTTAAAAGAACACCAACTTGTGGGAACACAGTGGATTCATGATCTTTATAAATTGAACCTTGGCGGAATTTTAGCCGACGACATGGGTCTTGGTAAGACTTTACAAGTATTAGCTTTCTTAGATGAACACCGCAAAAATAACAAGTCGTGGTCTTTAGTGGTGGTTCCGACGTCGCTTTGTTTTAACTGGGAATCTGAAGCGCGCAAGTTTACGCCAGATTTGCAAGTTGAGATCTTTAGCGGTTCTAAGAAAAAAGAATTGTTAGAAAAAGCAGGACAAGATCACAAAGTGATTATTGCCACTTATGGTTTATTAACTGAGCACGAAGATTTCTTCTCGCAAGTTTTATGGGACGTTATTATTTTTGACGAAGCCCAGAATTTAAAAAATCTTTCTTCAAAAAGAACTTCGTCGTCTCGCTTGTTAAAAGCTAAATTTAAATTAGCTCTTTCAGGAACTCCGCTTGAAAACAATTTTATGGATTTCTTCTCACTGACAGATTTAGTTCTGCCAGGCTCAATGGGAAGCTATAAAATATTTCAAGAACAGTTCGGCCCCGGAAAAACAATTGATCCGCAAGATGTGCAATTTTTAAAACTAAAAATGCGCCCAATCGTTTTACGCAGAACAAAAGATTCAGTGAATTTAAATCTTCCGAAAAAATTGGAAGAATCTATTCGTTTTGAATTCAGTGAAAAACAAATCGAAATCTACAAAAAGCTCGCGATTTCGCATAACGATCAGGTGAATCAAATTATTTCTGAAAAAGGTCAGACATCTTCGCAATTAGCGATGTTAACGGCCCTTTTACGTTTACGCCAAGCGTGCTCTGATCCAAGTGGGATTCCACAGGTGAAGTTCACTGAAAATCCACCAAAGATTGCACATATCTTAGAATGTGTGAAAGAACATATTGAAGAAGGTAAGAGTGTTCTTATCTTTACGCAGTTCTTGGCAACGCTAGAAAAAATTTCTGGGTTATTTACGACAAACAAAGTTCCTTTTTATACACTTCATGGCAGCGTTTCAAATAAAGCCCGTCGTGAAATTTTAGAATCGTTTCAAAACTCAGAAACACCGCAAGTGTTGTTAATGACCTTAAAAACCGGTGGTGTGGGTTTAAATTTAACGAAAGCATCTGTCGTTTATCATATTGAACCGTGGTGGAATCCGGCTGTTGAAAATCAAGCCACAGATCGTTCACACCGTTTAGGTCAGAAAAATGATGTGCAGGTTTATCGTTTATTAATGAAAGATTCGGTTGAAGAAAAAATTGAACTTCTTAAGCTTAAGAAAAAATCTTACTTCGACGCCTTATTTTCAGACTCTGAATCATTCGAAAAAATCATGAATGGTAGCGGTCAACTCAGCGCAGAAGACTTTAAATTCTTATTGGGCCTGTAATCACTGGCCCATAGTCTAGTCTAAAAAAGACATTTTCGTTGGCTATAAATAAAGATTCATTGATCATAATATAACACTTTTTTTTTCAACGGAGGTTAATATGTTGAAATCTTTATTAGCAGTTCTAGCAATCGGTTTATTCTCTACAGCAGCAATGGCGAACGACGCTGGTTGCGGTCTTGGTAGCATGATCATCACTAAAAACACTAAAGTAATGCAAATTCTTGCAGCTACTACGAACGGTTCTTTCGGTTCACAAACTTTCGGTATCACTTTCGGAACTTCTAACTGTTCTGCAAACGGTATCGTACAAAACGACAAACAAATTCAGTACTTCGTAGAAGTTAACCAAGCTGAATTAACTCGTGAAATGGCTCAAGGTCATGGCGAAAAATTATCTACTTTAGCAGCATTAAATGGTTGTGCTTCTCAAAACCAAATTTCTGCTTTCAATGCTAAAGCTCAATCAAGCTTCGCTACTATCGTACCTAACGCTAAAACATCTGCAGTTGACTTTGTAAACAACATGAAGTCTGCTTCTGTAGCAGATGCATGCCACGGTTCGTAATTTAGTTTTTTTAGTTTTACTATTAGTGAAAGCCTCACATTCGTGGGGCTTTTCTATTTCTGACAAAGCTTCCCGCTTACAAAGTTACCTGCAAAAAGCGCATCAAGAAAAACTATGGAATGATCCGGGCTGGTTGGCCCTGGGCCATTACGAAAAAAAATATTTCACTTACAGCTCTCCATTCACAGAAGGTTTATTTTTAAATCCTGAAGGTGCCGTTTCACCGCAAAAAGAATTAATCACAACAATTGAACTCTTGTACGGTGAAAACGATCAAAAATTACAATGCCGTTATTTAGCGCGTACAAAGTGGTTAAACATCGCTTTACAGGTTGATCCTGAAGATGTTCTGCCTTGTGAAGAACGCCAAGCCTGGAAAAAACAGCTTAACGTTCAAGGTGTATCTTTAATTTTTGCAGCCAGTGATATGGGTAATGCTTCTTCTAGCTTTGGCCATACGTTTTTAAAAGTAATCAACCCTGAAAATGCAAAAAACAAAGACTTAATCGATTACGGAATTAATTATGCCGCTGATGCCGATTCAAGCGAAGGTTTGTTTTATGCCTTAAAAGGTTTGTTCGGAATGTATCAAGGCCGCTTTACGATGCTGCCTTATCATCAAAAAATTCGTGAATACATCAATCTCGAAGGCCGCGATATCTGGGAATACTATTTAAATTTTAGCGCCGAAGAAACAGACTTCTTGGTCGATCACTTAATCGAAATGGAAAACGCGCGCGCGCCTTATTATTTCTTTAGTGATAATTGCTCGTACCAAATTCTTAAAACTTTAGAAGTTGTTCGCCCCGAATTAAAGCTTTCGCAAGAGTTTCAATACTTTACGATTCCGATTGATACCGTTAAAAAATTAACACGACTTTCTCAGCCACCTTTTTCAGAACGCAAATATAAAAAATCTTTAAAAACAGATTATTTAGAATCGTTTGCCCAGCTTGGAATTTTACAGAAAAAAGCCTTAGATGTGGCCGTTAAAGATTTAGCTATTCCTGATGACTACGAATTAACGAAACTGGAAAAAGCCCAAGTTTACGAAACTGCGATGAAGTTTTACTCTTTACGTGCTTTTACGACTGATAAAGATTACGACGATCAAAAATACCAGCTTTTTCTAAAACGCGCCGCTATGGGTATTGTGGCCGGCGCTGATCAACTTTCAAAACCTGAACCGCCTGAAGATAGCCACGACTCATCGGCCATCTATTTTGGTATCGGAAACTCTAATTATAAAAACACCGATGTTAAATATTCTTCGTTAAAATTCAGACACGCTTTACATGATTTAGAACAACAAGATTTCGGAACAGTGGCGTTCAGCCAAAACGAAATGGCATCAATTGAAGCGCGCTACATTACCGAAGATGGTGATAAAAAAGATTTTCACGTTCATAAGTTTACTTTTTTAAATTTAGTTAATTTAAACCCCGTCACTCAACTTGATAAAAATTTTTCGTGGAAGTTTCGCGCTGACTTAGTTAACGATATGGAAACTTTCGCCTCAGATATCTTTCATGCTGACGTTGAAGCTTCTGGCGGATACAGCTTTGATTTAAAATTATTTGATCGTTCACGCATTGGTTATTTCGTAACTGCCAGACACTGGCAGGAAAATTTAAACAGCGTTGGCCCCGAAATATTATTAGTTAGCCGCTTTAACGATGTACTGGGTTATTCGTTAGACTTAGCTTATTTTAGCCAAGCTGATCAGTCTGATTTTTTTCGCTACCGCACAAAACTGAACTACACGATTAAGAAAAATTACGACGTGCAATTCGGTGTTGAAAATGGTTTCAAAGATGAAACACATTACCAGCTTAATCTAGTGTGGAATTTTATTCTTTAATTTGCCGGTATTTGCTTTTTTAGACCTTTGTCCTTGTAAATAAAATATTCTTGAGTCGCTCTCTGCAGTGATAGACACTTAACACTGCTTCAAGGAGTCTTCCATATGAAATATTTTTCGGTTATCAACTTAATTTTTATCGTCTTTTTTTCGGTTTCGGCTACTGCAGGTCTGATGAAAATCGGCACTGTAACTGCAATTCTTACCAGTCAAAAAACGGCTGAAATTCAATTAGATACCGGTGTTAACCTTCAAACAGCTGAAAATGTCTTTATAGGAACTAAACAGACAAACTGTGAGGCTAAGGTAACAAAACAAACCGCTAAAATATTTTTAGTGGATTTAACTTCATGTACAGATAGTTCGAACTACGCCGTTAATTCTGAAGCCTATATTTATTCGGAAGATTACACCGAACAAGTTACGACACAACAAACCATTCCGCCACAACCATCAGCTTTACCGCAACAACCTGAAATTCTACCGACAACTGAGAAAAATGAATTTACAAATCTTGGGGTTGGATTTCGTCTTAACAATTCATTAAAGTTTGAAGATGTACAAGCAATTAGTGGGGCGACAACAGAAGGAAGCGATGTCGAGTACGAATCAGATTCCGCGGCTTTATTTATTGAGATTAATCATATAAATGCGCAACGAAATGCTTGGGGTTGGATGGCTGGCTTATCTTACTGGACTGTCGAGTGGGATAAAGTTAAGGCTTTCGGCAGCACAATCACGAATAATACAACTGAATCTACTATCTTAAATGGCGCTGGAAGCTTAGTGTATCGATTTACCGATGGTTTCTTACAATTTGGATTTAATCTGTCATCTATCAGTACAAAAAATTCACCTTTTCTGGAAGTGAGCAAAGGCTCACTTGGCGCACAGTTAGGTGGCGGAGTTTTTATTAATAAACATTTAATGTTAGCGATTGAATCGAAAGTGATCACTTACAGTAGTGTAACTTATTGGCAAGGTAGTGACTCATTAACAGCCAAAGAACCCGGCTTTTATTCCGGTCTAAATTTAGGACTATATTTTACGTTTAATTAATCAATCCAAGTAATGCGATTTTCTAATTGGCGTGGTGCTTTCGGTGGGTTGTGATCTGGGTAACCGATCACGATCCCACAAAGAAGTTCTAATTCACCTTTTTTGTATTCAGGAAGTTCTGTCACACCTAAAAATTTATCAACATCTTCTTTAATTTCAAGCGGTGCACCCATTGTGCAACAGCCTAAGCCTTCAACTTGGCAAGCTAGGTTAATATTTTGCACGGCCATATAAACGCTGCCGATACTTGTATGATAACGTTCTTCATTATCGTTATGCGAATAACAGAAAACTAAAACTGGTGCGTCGCCTAACGTAAAGAAAAATCTTTCTGTAAAATCATACAAAGATGGCTTTAATCTTTTTTGCAAAACATCTTTAATACCTAACCAAGATTTTTGTGAATACTTTAAATATTCGTCACGCTTCTGCCCTTGCACGACAAAAAAGCGCCAGTTCTGGCGGTTTTTTCCTGAAGGCGCATGAAAGGCCGCTTGTTCAAACATTCTTTCTAAAACTTCGCGGGGCACAGGGTCTTTTTTAAATTTGCGGATAGATTTACGACTTTGGACGAGTTCGTAGAATTCTTGTGACGTCATTTGACCCCCTTAGGCTTATAGAACAAAATAATAGCTATGAATCAGCCCGTTGAAAATGAAAAATCAATATCAGTTCCGCTATTAGTAGGAGCGTTGGTGATTTCTTTGATTTTTGCGATCGGGTCATCAATGGGTTCTGTTCGTCGTATTTTTACGCCGTCAACTGAAGAGCGTAAGATTTTAGCCAAAGCTTTCGCACAATATCAGGAAAAGATGTTTGTGATCTTTAAGATCAAAACTAATGCCGGCATTGAGATTGAAATTTATCTAAAAGATCCAAATACCAATAATCAGGTTTTTAAACAGCGTTTTCCGTTAAATGATGATGCTGAAGCTTACTTAATGGTGAATCAAAATTCGATGAATTTAGGATTAGTCGATATCAACACTGATGGGCAAATGGATATCATTGCTCCAACGGTGGATAAAAACGGAAACTCGCGTTTAAATGTATTTCAGTTCAATCCTGAATTAGATTCTTTTGTGCCTTACGTTGAAGCGGCACCGTAAAACCAAATTTACTTATTCTTTAAAATAAAATAATAGGTTCGACGCTTTTTAGATGAGCGATCGTAATAATTTCCGGCCAAATAACCGTTATCTAATTTATAAAATTGAAAATAACTGTCTTGTTTTGTGCTGTTGATCACTAAAGCATCGCGCCCGACAAGTTGAACGCCAAATTGGCTTTCGCTGAAGATATAACCCTGAGCTGGATAACCGGGTTTTAATATTTGATAATTTCCGGCGATACGTGACTGACCATTGCTAGTTTCTTCTTTTAATTCAATTTTAAAATTGAATACGACTTCTTGACGGTTATTTACCACTGGCCCCTCATAAGATCCCCAGAATTTAGAATAATCTTTAGGGGTTGCCGGTACTGAAATATCAGATAATTTTCTAATGCGTAAACGTAGCTTACGTAACAGGTCAAAAGCTTCTTGAGCTGATTTGGCTTCAGCTAATCTTTTTTCGTTACCGATAATTGTTTGATCTACATTTTCTTTAGGTTCGTCTTTAATTAATTCAGCAGAACCATCGGCTTCTTCAGAAAGTGAACCTTCGTCACCAAGTTCACTGTCAGTACCTGTTAATGCTATAGTCGCCGAAACTGGTGCAGAGGCTACAGCTTGAGGCGCGCTTGTAACTTGAGGCGCTGGCGTAATATCGAATTGTTCTGTGTGTTCTTCAGGCGCCGGCACTTCTTCTGGTGGTTCAGTGCGTTTTAGAAACGCAAAGTAAGCTAACACCAGAATAAGTACCGCACTTAGAAATTTACCCATTAGTTTTTTGTTGTGGGTTTTTTATTATTTAGATCACGCCACGATTTTCCTTGGCGCGCCTTTGGATCAATCTGAAAAGTTTTAACAGCGGCATTATGCGCTTCTAAACTTTCAGAGAATTGGTGAGTTCCATCATTATGACTTACGAAATACAAATACTTTGATGGCATTGGCTTTAAAGCCGCTTGTAAAGCTTCTTTACCCGGATTTGAAATCGGTGCCGGTGGAAGACCATAAATCGTGTACGTATTATATTTTGTCGGAGTTAATAAATCAGTACGTGTGATATTTTTTGGCATTTGCCCACGCGCTAAAGCTACCCCGTACAACACCGTAGGGTCAGTTTGTAAGCGCATGTTTTTATCTAAACGATTATGAAACACCGAAGAAACTAGCGGACGTTCTTCTTTAGCACCCGTTTCTTTTTCAACGATACTTGCAAATGTTACCAATTGATTACGATTCCATTTACGCTGCGGAAAAGTTTGGTTAAACGTCATAAGTTCTGGCTGAATTTCAGCGTACACAGATAAAAATCTTTTCACCATTTGTGTGATGATATCTTTTTGCGTGTCAAACTTAGTCACTTTATAAGTTTCAGGAAATAAATAACCCTCTAATGAATCTAACGGCTCACCTAAAAGTGATTGAATAAATTCTTTATCACGAAACAAAGCTAAAGCTTCTTGTTTTGTACCGTAGTTATTTTTTTCTAAAAGATCGGCGATATCCCACATGTTAAGGCCTTCAGCCACTGTGAAATTACGTGCCACACTTTTACCTGAAGTGACTACCGCTAAGATTTCATCGGGAGTCATCGCCGCATTCAGCGCGTATTCGCCGCGCTTAAGCTTTGGATTCATGCCACGGTAACGTGAATACCACTGAAATAGTTTCGCACTTTTAATAAGTTTAGCATTTTCTAAATTCTGCGCCACCGTTGGCATTGATTGCCCAGGGTTTACATCAAATAGAACTTCTGTCGTATCGCTGCTGTAACCAGTCTTTAAAAACTGATAACTAAAAAAACCAACGGCAATACCTACAGCGACAATAAAAAACGTTGTTGCAGAAAGTGTCGTCTTCATTTTTTTATTCAAGAGTTACTCCAGGAAGTAACTTAGCCTTATCAAGTGATGTTGGATCTTCTAAACTTGCTAATGGCACAGTTGTGTACTGAACCGCAAAGTGAGCTGAAGGTCTATCGTTACCTGATTTACCCATACCACCAAACGGTAAGCGTGAACTTGCGCCATTTGTTGTACGGTTCCAGTTTAATAAACCAACGCGCGCTTTTAAAATCGCTTCGTTATAAAGTTCTTTATTTTTAGTAAATAGCGCCATCGCTAAGCCGTAGCCTGTTGAATTGACCATTTCCATTGTGTTTTCAAAATCGCTTGAACGATAGATCGCTACATTCGGGCCAAAGATTTCTGTTTTTTGGTAAACCGAATTTTTATCAAACGATTTAACTAAATGAATACTTGGTGTTACGTAGTGACCTTTATTTTCTAAGTCTAAAGATTTACCACGCATTAAGTTTTCACAGTTTTCACGATTCGCCATTTCTTGAAAACGGATATATTTTTCAACTGCAGCCCCGTTAATCAACGGACCCATAAATGGATTTTTTGCCCAGTGACCGATTGTTAATTTTTTAGCTGTTTTGTAAAAACGATCTGTAAATTCATCAGCGATTTTATCGTGCAAAATCACACGCGAAGTTCCCGAACAACGTTGGCCTGTAGACATGTAAGCACCGACGATTGTTTCGTAGATTGCTTTATCCATATCAGCGTCATCCCAAACGACTGTTGTATTTTTACCGCCCATTTCAAGCGCTAAAATTTTCCAGTAGTGGTTTAATGTTTCTTGTTTGATTTTAAGACCCACTTCGTATGAGCCGGTAAATAAGATACCATCAATCGCTTCGTGAGCGACAAGTCTACGACCTGTTTCGGCTTCACCGTGAATCATATTAAATACGCCCGCAGGAAACTGCGCTTTTTCAAAAATTTGCGCATACAACTGACCCACATACGGCGTTTGTTCAGATGGTTTGTAAACAATTGTATTACCCGTTACTAAGCCCGGAATAATATGACCGTTTGGTAAATGCGCCGGAAAATTGAAAGGCCCGATAACCGCCATCACACCACGTGATTTAAAACGAATCACCCCTTCAACTTGAGGTAAAGCATTTGGAATATGTTCTTCTTGAACCAGTTTTAAAGATTCATTTAATGTTACATCGATTTTAGCTGATAAAGCTTTAGCTTCAGATGTGGCATCCCATAAAGCTTTACCTGTATCACGCGCGATAGCTTCAGCCATTTCAGCTTCGTGGGCCACGAATAATTCTTTTAAACGTAAGCAGTATTTTTTTCTTTCTTCTAAAGAAAGTTTTGCCCACGGAAGATAAGCTTTTTTTGCAGCTGCAATAGCTTGTTCAACGTGATCTAAACTGTAGCTCACTGTCATAATTTCATCAGATAAATCAGCCGGAGAAATATCTTTGAACTGGCCATCTGATTTTGGTCCTTTAACGAATTGACCATTAATAAAGTCACCTAAGAATGGAGTAGTTTTGTAGTTCATATCTTAATCTTTCTTTTTAAAATCAAAAGGAGTTACAAACACCTCTTGGTCTAAATCTAACTTTAAGCGATCACGTGTTTTAGCAGGCACGGCCACGTAACCATCTTGGATATCATAGGCCGTTAACATACATTTAAAATCGTCACTGCCCATACCGACAAGGCCCATTTGTTTAAATGAAGCGTCTTTGCCTTCAGACACACGTAATTTTTTACCCATTTTAATTGGTAAGATTTTTTCTGTTTCACAGCCGTAGTGTGGACCACCATCAAAAGGATCAACTTCATCTAAATATTGAAAGCCGATGCTTTCTAAAAGATGTTGCGCCGGTTTTGTCGCTTCACCTACACGGCCAAGCACTAAACGCGCTTTTGAATCTAATAATGATAAATAAATATCTTCTTCTGGAAATAACGATTCAATAAATTCTTTATTCGTTTGCGAAAGCGCATCCGCTTCTTGATACGGAAGACCCGTGAAGCGTCGGCCTAAAGCTTCCCAGAATTCAGAACGGCCTTCATCAGTTAATGGCGGAGTTAGTTCACATAACACGCGGTTTTCAAAACGTTCAGGATTTAAAGCCATATACACAAAACGGCTTAAAGAAATCTGTTTACCTAAACGTTCAGGTCTTCTGCGGTAGGCCTTATCAACTAATAAACCACCGATTTCAGTGGGCCCATCAGTGTCTAACTGAAAACGTAATACCTGGTGAATAAAACCGATTCCTAAATCTTGCGAGAAGTGATCGCGTTTTAAAATTTTAAAATAACAGTGCGGAACTTCTTCTGACCCGTGTTTAGCGATAATTAAAGAACTTCCGACAACCATTTGTTCTTCTACATCTTCAACCACGAAAATATATTCTGATTTATGTTTTGGAAGTTCACCGGCAAACGAAGCTTCGCTGCGTGCGATTTTTTCGGTAATGATTTTTCGATCACCCGGCAAATTTAACAAGTTAAACTGTTTCGCTAAATCTGTTAATTGCGTAATATCGTCTTTGCTAACTGCTCTTACAATAAAGCTCATAAACAAAACCTTTCGATCATTTTTTGGTAAAATGACGTCATTAATTCTAAGTGTTTAATTTCCACATGTTCATTGGGCGTATGAACATTGTTTTCTCTTTTTCCGGCTCCGATACAGATACACTCAATACCGATACGTGAAAAAAGGCTTGCTTCATTTGTTGAAGCTAAACTTGTGCATTGGCTTGTTTGCCCTAGTTTTTCTAATTCAGCCAACGCCCCTTTAATAAGAACTGACTTTTCATCCGTACGAAACGGACGCTTATAATCCTGCAGGCGAAATTCAGCGCCGACTTGTTCGCAGGCACGAGAAATCATCTGCATCCATTTTTCGTACTCTTCTTGTTTTACATTCGGAAGAATACGGCAAGAGCCCGAAACCAGAATGTGGTCTTCAAAAGTTCTGATAACCCCCACACTGATTGTTGAATGCTCTGGCGTAAATACTTTATCCACCACTGACTTCATTTCGTTTTGAACTTCGTTCATGGTGTTATATAAAAAATTAATTTTTTTAATCACTGGATCTTTAAATGAAGCAGCCACATCTAATTCAACCATCGCTTGGTTGGGAATCATATTCTGGCGTGTACCAGCATCCATTTCTACGATCACCACGTTGTCTGGCATTTTTGATAAATAATCAAAAAGCTTTAACGCTGCACTTTCACCTAAGTGCGGAGTTGAAGAGTGAGCACTTTTTCCTGAGAAGATTTTAGTCTGCGTTGATGTGTGTTCAGACAACGCTTTATTTTTTTTATACTCAGTCTCTTCGTTGCTAAACGGAATGCGCATTTCTACTGTCGCGTAACCTTTAGCGGCGTTTACAATATTTAAATCTGACGGGTCACCGATTAAAGCATACTTCGCATTGATCTTATTTTTGCGAATTAACTTTAAAGCGCCTTGCATTCCCGTTTCTTCACCGAAGGTTCCAACCAACACCGGTTGAAGTGTGGTAAATTTTTTATCTTTAAGCTGGGCTAAGGCTTGCAGCTTACATAAAAAATCTAGCTTAACTTCGGCAGAACCTAATCCATAAATGCGGCCATCTTCAATAACCGCATCAAACGGATTAAAATTATTTTTCTTCCATAAAGAAAAGTTACCAGGATCTACTGTATCAAGATGCGCTTGTAATAAAAATTCACTGCGACCAGCTTGAAACGGTTCTAAGCGAACAATAATATTGGCTTGAGTGATCCCGTTTTGCATTTCTTGCTGAACCTCAACATCAAACCCAAGGTCTCGGGCTAACGTTGCCAAATACTCTGCAGTTTCTAAAGCAGAAATCTGCGGAGAGCTGTCAATTGCTATAAGCTTTCGGCAGCTTCCGATAAAATCAAAAGATTCTCCTGCAGAGACTTGGGTTGCGAGCAAATTAAAGTCCTTCTTGCACCGTTTTTTCAATCACTTCTAAAGCTAAAGCGATATCTGAATCTTGGATGATCGCTGGAACTAAGAAGCGGATGCGTACCGGATCTTTACCGCAAGTAAATGCGATGATGCCGTTTTTAAATAATTTTTTAACAAATAATTCAGCTTGTTCTTTTTTACCATCAAACGGAGTGAATGCGATCATTAATCCCATACCGCCGGCGTCTGTTAATAAACCTTTGCAAGTTGTTTCATTTAAACGGTTGATACCGTGGATGAAATGATTGTGAATTTGTTGAATACGACCGTTAGGTCCAACGTAACCTTCTTCAAGCATTTCTAACATTTCAAGACCTGCTGTCATCGAGCTTGTGCCGCCAGAGAATGTTCCTGCGATCAAGCCTGGTTTTGGATTGTACTCTTCAGTGTAAAGTGTGCAGCCTAACTGAACTGTTTTAGCTAAAGTTACGATATCAACGTATTGGCCTAAGTTCATTGTTTCAAAAGCAAAGAATTCGCCAGTGCGTGCAAATGTTTGAACTTCATCAGCCCAAACAGCAATTTTTTGTTCATTACAAAATGCTAACATTGGTTCATAGAATTCACGCGGCGTTGGAACGAATCCACCTTCACCTAACATCGGTTCAAAAGAAAAGGCCGCGATTTGTTTATCAAATTTAGCAGCGTGTTCTTTTAAAATGCGTAATGCATTTTCTGCAGACTTAGGATCTTTTTTATCATAATTCGGAATACGTAATACTTCATTGTACTCTGGCAAACCTTGTTTGTACGCAGGATTATCAGTTACTTCAGCCATCATTGTTGAACGGCCGGCAAAAGCATTTTTCATCGCTACGATCATTTTAGCCGGAGAATTTTTTTGACGAGCCATTTTGATCGCATTTTCATTGGCCATAGTTCCGCAAGTTGAAAACCACGCGTGTTTAAGACGAGATTTACGACCAGCGATTTGAACTAACTTTTCAGTTAATTTGATGTAGTCGTTATTTGGTTGAAGATTACCTTGCATGATCACATCAGATAAAGCACCGCGAACAGCCGCTTTCATTACACGTGGGTGAGCGTGACCCATTAAGTGAATACCGATACCGTTGATTAAATCCATTTTCACAGAACCATCTTCAAGTTCTACGTAAACACCTTGGCCTGCACCAGTTCCGATGTACGGGTGGTAAAGCGGACGACCGCGAAGAGCCGCGATGTGATCCATTTTGTTTTTGTTTTTTTCAACTAAAGTAGGTTGAGGAGGTTGAATCGTTTGAATGGCGCTGTTGATCACCATAACTTCATCGACAAGATCATTCACAAGACCTTCAACAACTGGATCGTGGTCAAGTTTTCTGCCGGTTAAAAGTTCGTCTGCGTTTTGCACTTTGGCGATAGCGCCTTTGATTGCTGATAACATTGGTTTTTTCCTCGTATTTATAGAGAGTGTTTTTAGGTACATAGAATACCTTGTTGCAACGAGCTATGACAAGGAAAGCACTCCTCCATTAGACTTTCTGCTATGCAGCCTACAGCCGATTTTCAACAAAACTTTCAGAATGCTTTATCTTTGCAGCAGCAGAAAAAATATGACGAAGCGTTATCGGCTTATAAGTCACTTTTAGAGCAGAACCCAGACCTAAGCCGAGATCAGGTGGCCGATATTAGCTATAACGCTGCCCTTGCCGCCTTCGGAAAACAGGATTTTCTACAAAGTTATGTCTATACACAAAAGGCACTTTTATTAAGACCCCGTCATGCCCAGGCCACAGAATTAGCGGCCAAAGTGAAAACGCATTTTCAAGTTAAAGCAACGCCGCATGATATTTCACTTTTAGAAAATTTGAACAAAGCAGGCTTAGAATCCGTGCCAGTTGAGGCTTTCTGGGTTTGCGCGACTGTTTTCTTTGTGATCTTTTTACGAAGCATTTTTAATTTTTATTTAGCTCGTAAAAAAGAAATTTTAGAAAATTTAAAATTCAGCCGCTATTCGTACAAAAATTATTTGTGGTTAGTTTTATTTGTAGTTTTCTCTGTTTTTGCGGGAATGAAAATTTGGGAAGAACAGACCCCAAAAGCTTTGATCAGAACTGAACAAGCGGTGCTAAAAACGGCAGCTGGCGAAAACCAAGCCGCTCTGTCTGAGCTACCGGGCGGCAGCCTTGTGCACATTTTGCGAGTGGCTAAAATCAACGATATTCTTTATTTTCAAATCAAATATCCGGGTGGAATTTCTGGCTGGGCGAAGAAAGACGATTTAGAACTAATTTCTGCGCCAAAAATGCCCAAAGACTAACCAAAAATACGTGCGTTAGTGTCTAATTTTTTTGACTTCAAACCAGGCTTGGGTTGTTATGTTTTTTGAGGTCGACTGTGAATTCTATGACAAGTGTTAAATCATTGAAATTATTTGTAGTTTCTTTAATGGCGTGGGGCTTTCTTTTTTCCTGCGCAACCCAAGAAAAAGATTTAAACACGGCTGAAGGATTATTTGCTTACGCCAAAGAATTCCAAGAAGCTGAACGCTATGAAGTGGCGTTAGCCAAATACGCCGATGTTCGTAATAAATTTCCGTACAGCAATTTAGCGACTGAAGCAGAACTGGCCATCGCTGATGTTCACTATGCGCGTGAATCTTACACAGAATCTGAAGTGGCTTATCAAAACTTCAGAGATCTTCATCCAAAACATCCGAAATCAGATTACGTTTTATACCGCATTGCTATGAGCTATTACATGCAGTTACCTGAAACGATCGATCGTGATTTATCTGTGGGTAAAGATGCGATCTATCACTTCATGGAATTAACTAAGCTTTACCCGAAATCAGAATTTGCAGCTGACAGCAAAGCAAAACGTGACGATGTGTTTTCACGTTTAGCACAAAAAGAATTATACATTGCTGATTTCTACTTCAAAGACGAAAAGTACTCTGCGGCTCTTCGCAGATACGAATCAGCTTTATACAAATACCCTGGTCTTGGCTTTGATCCACGCGCCCACTTAGGGGCCGCAAAAAGCGCTCAAAAAATGGCTGATCAAAAAAAGCAAGACTTTCATGCTAAAGCACTTACAACGAAATATCCAAATTCTGATGAAGCGCAAAAGTTAAAAAGCGAGGGGCTTTAAACATGAGATCTTTTTCTGGACAACTTCTTGATGAAGCTCGCGAAGCGTTTATCGATGGTAAATATCAACAAGCCGAACCGCTTTTGATGCAACCAACGTTAATCAATTCGAACAATCCTGAAATTTATCAGATGTTAGCTACGATTTATTACAATCGTGGCCAATTTAATAAAGCGATTAAAACTTTCAAAAAAGCTTTAGAAATTGACCCTACTTACTCAGATGCGGCAGTTGGTTTATCAATTATTTTAAATGACCTTGGTAAATACGACGAAGCTAAAAAAGTTTTTGAACAGGCCCAGGCTATTGTTGATAAGAAAAAATCTTTCCAACAAAGCTCAAACCTAGAAGAAAAAATTGCAACGAAACACATTGAAACAGCTGATTTATACTTACAAATCCGCCGCTTTGATGAAGCTTTAGAGCAATACATGAAGGCCTACCGTCTTTCTTCTAAAAAAGGTGACATCGCCTTACTTATTTCTGAATGTTACGTGCAAGCGGGACAAAAAGATAAAGCGATTAAAGAATTAAAAGCCGTGATTCAGTACGATAGCAAACTGATTAAACCTCGTCTTAAGCTTGGATTAATCTTATACAACTCGCATATGGTTGCCGAGGCTGTCGAACAGTGGGAAAATATTATTCGTTTAGAGCCGAAGAACACAGAAGCTTTACGTTATTTAAAAATGGCTCAAACAACTGGAATTACTAATTTAGAATTTTAAAAAAGTAGATAGTTAAAAGGACTTAATATGAAACAGATCCGCGATGAAATGGCCGCATTCTTAAAACAAGAAGATATCCAAAAATTAGTTGGTAAATTAGCTGCTCAGATCGAAAACGATTACGAAGGCCGCGAAATTATTTTTATCTGCCCTTTACGTGGTTCTATTCATTTAACTGCGGATTTAATGCGTAGAATTTCTTTACCTCAACAAGTTGATTTCGTTTTTGTTCGTTCAACTGAAAAAGGTGGAGCGATCAGCATGCAAAAAGATATTTCAATCAACATCACAGGAAAAGACGTGATCATCGTTGAAGAAATTATCGATACAGGCCGTACACTTTCTTACTTAAAAGATCGCCTGTTAGCTTCAAAACCGGCTTCATTAAAAATCGTAACTTTATTAGATAAACCAGCACGCCGCGAATTACCTATTCGTGCAGATTACATCGGTAAAACGATTGAAGATCGTTACGTTGTTGGTTACGGCATGGATAGCGATGAAAAAGGCCGTAACTATTCTGAAATTTACGTCTTAAAAAATTAGTCTTTAGATTTTGCGGTATTCGCTCAGGCGAATACTGCATTCACGATAAATAAAGTTAATACACACACAACGTACAATAGTACGAAATTCTTTGGAATCATCCTTGATCTCCTCAGTTAGCTTGTCTTCCCGTTAACCAGAGTAACGTCATGTAATACTTTAGGCAAGGTAGCCCGGCCTAGGTCTAGCTAGCCGTAAACAAATAGTCTAGTCGTCAGTCTAAATATAGACGCTTATACACGCTTAACTATTCACAGTCTCAAAATGAAACGTCAAACTACTAACTTAAGTAACAAAAATGGTCTCTATATTGCTGACTATTCTTCTAAAAGGGGAGAAATCAAATGAATACAAATTCAATCACTAAGTTTTTTACACTTGTTAGTATTTTTGTAGTCACTGGTTTTATGACCGCAACAACTGCTTCTGCAGCCCAAACTAAGCAGCAATGTGAAACTAAGCTAAAGCAAGCGGCCAGAGCAAGCTGTAGCACAGAGTTTAAAGGTAAGCCTTCAGAAATCAACGCCTGCGTAGCAAACGTTGATACATCAGAGTGCGATGGCTTAGCGGGTAAAGAAGATATCGAAAAAGGCGATAGCGCTTGTGAACAAGCCTATAAAGAATATAACGATAAAAAAGGCGACGCTCAAAGTGCTTGTGAAAGCGTAGTTGGAAAATCTGGCGACACAAAACAAAAATGTTCAGACAAAATCAAAGAATGCGCTAATACAGCAGCAGCAACATCATCACAAACTGAACAGCAAGATGGTGGTATCAGCAGTACCCTTAATATTTTTCGCGCCGTTATCGGTGGTGACGAATCTTTAGGTACAACTGGCGCTGCCAGCTGTTTAGTTGATATCGACAGCAAAGAAGCCCGTGATGCGGAAAAAGAATTTCGTGATCGTCGCAAAGAATTAACAGACGAAAAGAAAAAAATCGAAGACGAAGCTATTAAAGATAAAGAAGAAAACGATAAAGAAATCACGCGTATCACTAAAGAAATTCAGGAATTACAACGTGAAAACAAAAAGCTTTTAGCCGAAGTTGATACAAAAATGCGTGAAAAAAGTTACGACACGCAAAAAGAATTAATTGCAGCTGGAGCCCGCTTAAAAGATTTAACAAAACAGTCTAGCAAGGTGAACGATAAGATCAGAGCTTTAAACTTTTCTTATGCTGACCGTATGTTAGATACGTCGGCGCAAAAACAAAACTTACGCTGTAAAGGTGCTTTAGATACAGCTAAAAGCTGTATGATTAAATCAGCTAAAGGTATTGCAGATCCTGCTTGTAAAGACTTTCCATTTACAATTAAAAGTAAAGGCCCAAAGGCCACAGCTGAGTTAAAAGCGCAATTACAAGTTGTGAGCGATGCTTGTTATGAAAAAGAAGAGCGCGACAAAAAGAAATTACAGTTCGACCAACAAGAACAACTAACAACTCTTCAACGTGATTTAACAAGTATTCAAGAACAAATCGAACAAGAAGGCAAAACTCAACAAACTAATTCTGAAAACTCGCAAAAAATTCAGCAAGAAGCTGAGCGTGAAAAACAAGAAGCTCAAGCCAACTTAGCTGAACAAACAGCAACTTTACAAGGCGAGATGGCTCAGTTTGCGCAAAAGCTTCAGCTTAAATCACAAAAAGCTCAAGAGCGTTTACAGAAATTAACTCAGGACTTACAAACTCTTGAGTTAGAAGAAAAAACAGGAAAACGTTCAAAAACAAAATTAGCTGCAAGAGCAATCAGCCAAACAAATTCTAATATCGAAGAAGTAAAAGCTCTTTGTGACTGTAACGACGACTTAACGGCTTCAGATAAAGCGTCACCTGACCGTGCAAAAAGATGTCTTGCAGTTAAACGTGATATCCCATCTGGTTCTGGCGAGAGAAAGAAGAAAACTTCTGGTAAATCTTCTAGCTCGTTTTAATATTAAGTTACACGCGACTAACATCTAGTTAGGATTACCCAGAAGAACATTTTTTTGATAGGCTAAAACCTATGTTAAAAAAAGTACTTCTGGGTGTTTTCGCTCTTATCTTTCTATCAATTTCTGGCGCATTTTTTCTTTATAAATCAGTTAAAGCGTCACTTCCTGAAGTTATCAAACTTGAAGATTATAAACCGTTATTGGTGTCGCAAGTTTTTGACCGCAACGGAAAAAAAATCGGTGAATTCTCGCGCGAGCGCCGCGTACTTATCCCCTACAAAGATATTCCTGAGTTAGTGATTAAATCTTTTATTGCTGCTGAAGATGATACTTTCTTTGAACATAAGGGAATTAATCTTCAAGCGTTGATTCGTGCTTTTATCGCGAATATGCGTGCTGGAAGAAACGTTCAAGGTGGATCAACGATTACCCAACAAGTAGCTAAGACCTTGATTTTACAGGCAAGTGAGAAAACTTACACTCGTAAACTGCGCGATATGTTGTTAGCTCTTCAGATGGAAGAAAATCTTTCTAAGGGTGATATTTTATATCTTTACTTAAACCAAATTTATTTCGGTCAAAGTGCTTACGGGATCGAAATGGCTTCGCAAACTTACTTTAGAAAGCCCGCTAAAAATTTAACAATTCCTGAAGCGGCTATGCTTGCGGGTCTTCCGAAAGCCCCGTCTGATTATTCTCCGGTTAAAAATCCAATTCGCGCGAAAGAACGTCAAAGATACGTGATCAACCGTTTACACGACATCGGTTACATCACAAAAGAACAAGCCCAAGAATATATTAAAACACCGGTTAAAGTTTACTTAAAAGAAGAGTACGAAATTTTAGCGCCGTTTTATTTAGAAACATTACGCCAGTTATTAGTTCAACAACTGGGTGAAGATGTGATTTTAAATCAAGGCGTAAAAGTTCTTACCGGTCTTGATCTAACAAAACAAATCGCCGCTAACGAAGCTGTTGTTAAAGGTTTGAAAGAACTTGATAAACGCCAGGGCTTTCGTGGCCCTCTTAAAGTTTTAGAAGAAGAATCAGAGTGCGCAGCCTTTTTAGAAAAGCAAAAAAAATCTATCATCATGGAATCAAATCCAGAGCGTACGATTCTAGAAGACGGAACTTTTGCTGAAGTAGATATTATCAAAAAAGGTAAAATCATTACTAAAAAAGTAAATGAAAAAGCTGTTGTTTCTAACCTGCCAAGTTATTTAGAGGTTGGTAAAGATTATGAAGCCATTGTTTCAAATGTGAATGATGCTGAAGCTTATGTTGAAATTTTACTTCCAGAAGCTAAAGGTATCATTGAACTTGAAAGCATGACTTGGGCCCGTAAAGTTAACCTTGATGTCAAATCTGAAGGCAATGAAATTAAAAAACCTTCGTCAGCTCTTAAAAAAGGTGATGTGATTTTAGTTAAAATCTTAGACGACAAATTCCAGTGGCGTAAAACACGTGGAAAAAATATTCCAAAAATTGATATTTCAAAACACTTAGCGGTTGAACTTGATCAAGAACCTTTAGTTGAAGGTTCACTACTTTCAATCGACCAGCAAACGCAAGACGTACTTGCTATGGTGGGCGGATACAGTTTCGTTAGAAATGAATACAATCGCGCTTTACAAGCAGCCCGCCAAACAGGTTCTTCATTTAAAGCTTTAGTTTATGCAGCAGCTTTAGAAAAAGGTTACAACGCCTCAACTAAAATTATTGATGCTCCGTTAGTTTATAAACAAGCTAGCGGCGAAGAAGGTCAAGGTGATGAAAAAATCTGGAGGCCTTCAAATCATGGAAAAGAATTTAGCGGCGAAATCACAATGCGTAATGCTTTAGTCAAATCGCTGAACATTCCGAGTGTTAAAATTGTTGAAGATATCGGTGTTGATTTTGCGACTGATTTCGCCCAACGTTTAGGAATTTTTTCTAAATTAAACCCGGATTACACGCTGGTTTTAGGTTCAAGTTCAGTGACGTTATACGAAATGACAAAAGCATTTTCAGAATTTGGCCGCTTAGGTAAACGCACTCGTCCGATGATTGTAAAAAAAGTGATCGATACAAAAGGTAAAGTGCTGTTAGAAAATTTATCTTTAGATGCCCGATTTACAAATGAGATGGCACCGATTGAAGAAAAGTTTGCGCAAAAAAGAAAAGAGTTTGAAGCTCAGGATAAAGACGCTGAAAACGCAGCACCGTCTCCGTTTTTCTTTGAAGATCCGGATCAGCTTATTCGCCCAGAAGTGGCTGCCACAATCACTCACATGTTACGCGGTACAGTTGAAGACGCTTACGGAACCGGCGGACGCGCTGCTCAATTAGGACGCGAAGTAGCAGGTAAAACTGGTACAACAAATGGTTATGTAGATGGTTGGTTTATCGCGTATTCGCCACAAATTGCCACAGGCGTTTGGGTTGGATTTGATAAAGAACAAACAATCGGTCGTGGAGAAGTGGGCGGAAAAGCAGCGCTTCCTATTTGGCTCGATTATATGAAGGCTGCACACACGGGTTTACCCCCTATGTCATTTCCAATCCCTGAAGGTGTTAAAATCGTGAAAGTCGATGCTGAAAGTGGTAAGTTAGCTAACTCGGCCAGCAGCAGAACGATCATGCAAGCCTATATTGAAGGTACTGAACCAACCGCTGCTGAGAGCCGAAGTGAAGAAACTACGGACTACTTGAAGCGGGACATGGAAGAATGAAAAATATCCATATTTGGGGTATCAAACAAAACAACTTAAAAAATATTGAAGTTGAAATTCCATTAGGCCAGATGACTGTGATTTGCGGTCCATCTGGTTCTGGAAAAAGTTCTTTAGCTTTTGAAACATTATTCGCCGAAGGACAGCGTCGTTTTATCGAAAGCATGTCTAACTACGCCCGTCAGTTTTTAAATAAAGCCCCGAAGCCTGATATCGAAGGCATCAATAATATTCCACCAGCGATTTCTATTGAACAAAAAAACACTGTTAAGTCTTCACGTTCAACAGTGGGTACAACGACAGAGCTAATTGATTATCTTCGTTTGTTCTTTGAAAAAATCGGTACACCTTACTGTCCGACACATAATGTGCCTGCAACAAAGTTATCGACAACTGAAGCTTCGGATTTGGTATTAGAAAAGTTTAAAGATAAACGTGGTTATATCTTAGTTGAAATTCCAAAAGGCCAACGTGTGCTTGAAGGAAAAAAACTTCATTCACTTTTATTACAAGATGGTTACTTACGTATCACGACGTTAAAAGAAAAAAAGGGTAAGAAAAAATCTGACCCGATGACTTATGAAGTTGGTGAAATGGTTGATATTGGTGAACCGGCTAATATCAAAAAAGGAATTCCAGCCGATACGTTTTACCTAGTGATTGATCGTATGGCTTTTAACGACGAAGAAAAAGGTCGTTTAACAGATTCGATCACACAAGCTTATGATGTTTCATTGAAATACATCACAGGCACCTTAATTCGCCGTGCTTTGGTTGTAACGACAGATGGCGAATATTTAAAACTCTCTGAAGAACCAGCGTGCCCGGTATGTGGTTATACGCCACCACCGATGTCTTCAAAATTATTTTCGTTTAATTCTCCGATTGGTGCATGCCCTACATGTAAAGGCTTTGGTAACGTGCTTGAGCTTGATGAAGCCAAGGTTATTCCAAACCCTGAATTATCAATTGCTGAAGGCGCACTAAATCCGTTTACGATGCCGTCGGCAGAACAAGATAAAAAATCTTTATTCGCCTTCTGCAAAAAATATAAAATTGATATGCGCACACCGTGGAAAGATCTTTCACAGGAACAACGTGATTTAATTTGGAAAGGTAATAAAGATTTTTTCGGCGTTGTCGGATTATTTGAATACCTTGATCAGATTAAATATAAAATGCATGTGCGCGTGTTTATTTCGCGTTACCGTTCTGGCCGTCAGTGTCCTGATTGCCATGGCTCACGTTTACGCAAAGAAGTGCATCATATTCTGGTAAACGGAAAATCAATCACTGATTTAAGTTCGTTTACAATTGAAGAACTTTGTAAATACTTTGAAAATGTTAAATTAACAAAGCACCAACATGAAGTGGCTGGCGAAGTTTTAAAACAGCTGCGTTCACGTTTAAATTTCTTAGTGCGTGTTGGTGTAAACTATTTAACAGTCGATCGTGAAACCAGAACTTTATCTGGTGGCGAATACCAACGTTTAATTTTAGCGAACCAACTGGGTATGGGCCTATCACAAACATTGTATGTTTTGGATGAACCAACAGTGGGTCTTCACCCGCGTGATAATGATCGTTTAATTTCAATTCTTAAAGACTTAAGAGATTTAGGTAATACCTTAGTGGTTGTTGAACATGATCATGATGTGATTAAGAATGCTGAAAACATTATTGAAATGGGCCCGGGCTCTGGTTACTTAGGCGGCCAGGTCGTTTATTCAGGCGATACAGAAAGTTTTTATAAAGCCCCGCAATCAAATACAGCGAGCTATTTAAAACCAGGTAAAGAAAAAACGTTACGCACTGTTCGCCCTGTTGAAATCACAAATTACAAATACAAATTAGAACTTAAAGGTTGTAGCGGCCACAATTTAAAAAATGTGGATGTGAATATTCCTTTAAACCGTTTAGTGGCTGTTACTGGCGTGAGTGGTTCTGGTAAATCAACACTTGTGACTAAAACACTTTACCCCGCTTTAGCACGCAAACTTGAATTAGAATTTATTCCGGCACAGCCTTTTGAAAAAGTCGAAGGCTGGGAGACGATTAAGAATGTTTTATTAATCGATCAATCACCGATCGGGAAATCGGCGCGCAGTTCGCCGATCACTTACTTAAAAGCTTTTGATTCTATTCGTAATGTGATGGCGGCCACACCTGAAGCTGTTTCGCGTGGTTATACACCAGGAACATTTAGTTTAAACGTGGATGGCGGAAGATGCCCGGCTTGTCGTGGAACTGGTTTTGAAGAAATCGACATGCAGTTTATGGATAACGTGATTATTCCGTGTGATGTGTGTGATGGTAAGAAATATCGCCCTGAAATTTTAGAAGTTACTTTTCAAGGTAAAAACGTTCATGAAATTTTATCGATGACAGTGCAAGAAGCGATGAATTTCTTTGTGGCTCACCCACATATTCGTAAGCCACTATCTGTGTTAAAAGAAGTGGGTCTTGATTACCTTACACTTGGTCAGCCTGCGAACTCGTTATCTGGTGGTGAATCACAACGTTTAAAAATTGCGAAAGAATTATCGCAAGTTTCACAAAAATCGACTTTATACATCTTAGATGAACCTACAACTGGACTTCATTTTAAAGAGATTGATCTTTTAATGAAGGTCTTACACAAGCTGATTGAAGCTGGTGGCTCTGTTGTTGTAGTTGAGCATAACTTAGATGTGATCAAATCAGCTGACTACATTATCGATATGGGTCCAGACGCCGGTAAAATGGGTGGCCAAATCGTTGTAGCTGGCACTCCTGAAGATGTTATGGCCAGCAAAAAAAGTTTAACTGGCCAATATCTTAAAGATTACTTACGCTAGGAATAGAATGCAGTCAGATATTCGTTACGTTTGGACAAAGCTTACAAAATATAAATCAACGTTGGTCATTATTGGTCTTACGGGTTTGCTTTATTCAGCTTCAAAAGCTTTTATTTCTCACTATGTAAAAAGTTTGATGGATTCGGCCACTATGCCGCAAAATCTTGAAACTTTAATTGGCTTAGGTATCGGTTTAGCTTTTGTAATTTCGATTTCTCGTTACTTTCATATTTTCTTAATGAATATGGTGAGCGAAAAAGTAACGCAAGATATTCGCCAGCAGTTACAGCATAAATTTTTAAAATTAAATTTAAAATTTCACAACACTTACGCTTCTGGTTCTGGTGGTTTATTAAGCCGTACTTTTAATGATGTAAAAATCGTACAAGATGGTTTACGCCTGTTTGCTGATATCTTTACAGCGCCCTTAATGTTCGTGGCGGTGATCTTTAACTTATTTTACTTTGATACTACTTTAGCATTTTCGATTTTATTTATTACTCCGGTGATTCTGTACGCTTTACGCCAATTATCTAAAACAATTAAAAAGTATTCGGTATTCGGTGTTGAACAGTTAGAAAAAATCACAGGCACAATTAAAGAATCTTTAGATGGCGTAAGAACAATTCAAGCCTTTAACTTAGAAAGCTTCTTTACCAAGCGCTTAGTAAAGCAAGGCGATCATTTTATTGAAATGCGCCGTAAAGTTCATGGCCGTGTTGAACTTATTGGCCCGATCAATGAATTTGTCGCGACTTTAATTTTAGTGGCTATCGTTTACTACTTCTCGTCTCGTATTGCTGCCGGTAAATCATCATTCGGTGTATTAATGGCTTACTTAACAACTATCATGCAAGCCAATGAACCCATTAAAAAGTTTCAAGAAGCGATCGTGCGTATCCAAGAAAGCCGTGTTTGCGCAGATCGTATCGAAAAAATGCTTAATGAAGATAGCGAAGTTCCTGAGTCTGGAAAAAATCTGCCATTTCCTAAAGACTGGGACATGATCGAATACAAAAATATTCAATTTGCTTACGATTCAACTCCGTTAATTCAAAACTTCAACTTACAGATTCAAAAAGGCCAAACTATTGCTTTCGTTGGTGAAAGCGGCAGCGGTAAAACGACTTTAGCGAACTTACTGGCCCGCTTCTACGATGCACAGTCTGGTGAAATCACGATCGGTAACGTAAATACAAAAGATATTTCTCTTCACGATTTACGCAAAAACATTGGTTTAGTGTCACAAGAAGTTTTCTTATTCTCTGATACGATTGAAACAAATATTATCGCTGGCACAGAAACTGGTGGACATCATGTTCATGAAAAAGTTGTCGCTTCTGCCAGAGCCGCTCACGCTTTAACATTTATTGAAAAGAATCCAGAAAAGTTTAATACATTAGTTGGTGAACGCGGTGGTAATTTCTCGGGCGGAGAAAAACAACGTCTGGCGATTGCCCGTGCTTTATATAAAGATGCGCCGATTTTAATTTTAGATGAAGCAACGAGTGCGCTTGATTCAGTAAGTGAAGAACAAGTGCAGCGTGGGCTTGATGAATTAATGCAAGGACGCACGACTTTAGTGATTGCACATCGTCTATCAACTATACAAAACGCTGACTTAATCTTAGTCATGAAGCGTGGTCAGATTGTCGAAAAAGGTGTACACAAAGAGCTGTTAGAAAAAAACGGCGAGTACGCGCGACTGTACTATACGCAAAATAGAGCGTAACCAAATCAAAAAACTAGACCAAGGTCTTAGCCCGTCAAAAGTTTAAACAAAAAGTCCAAGGCCCTATCAAGTCTGTCTACAAACTTGACGATAAAAGATTATACAAAAAAGACAACAAGAGGTGTCGTATGATTAATTGGAATGAGTTTGAACATATTCACGTTATCAAAAAATTAAAACACGTTCTACAAGCATGGTGGAATGTTGATACAGTTTTTACTGATGAGCGCGGCCAAATCAAAGGCTTAGATGAAAAATTAACTTTTGCTAATCCTGCAGTTAATTATCTAATTCATAAAGAAGCTACGCAAGCAAGCCTTGCTGATTTAGTATCACAATCAATTAACGACTTACGCCAATCAAATAACGCTTTCACATTTAAAAAATGGGATGCAGCAGGTTTTGATGTTTGCGTATTTCCAATCGTAATCGAAAATGATTTCGTAGGTACTGTAGTAGCGATGGGTTTCTTCAAAGAAGAAAACACAGCTCACAGAATTTCTGAAATTCGTGACCGCTTAGCAGCTTACGGTTGTTCTGCTGAATTAATTGAAAAATCATTGTCTAAATTTCAATATCTTGACGAAGTTAACCGCACTCACTTTACTGAATTAGTTGAGTTAGTGGCGCAAGAGATCGTTACACTTCACGTAGAAATCGCTTCACGCGAATCTAAAATCAGCCAATTAAACTCTGAATTAGGTAACCGTTTCAAATACGACAACATGATCGGTAAATCTAAACCAATGCAATCGCTATACGCTTTACTTGATAAAATCAAATTTGCTGATTCAACAGTAATGATTCAAGGTGAAAACGGTACTGGTAAAGAGTTAATCGCTAAATCAATTCACTATAACTCTAACCGTAAGGGTAACAACTTCGTTATCCAAAACTGTTCAGCGTTTAATGATAACTTATTAGAATCAGAATTATTCGGTCACGTAAAAGGATCGTTCACTGGCGCCTTAAAAGACAAAAAAGGTCTTTTTGAGATCGCTGATAAAGGAACATTCTTCTTAGACGAGATCGGTGATACTTCACCACAAATGCAAGTAAAGCTTCTTCGCGTATTACAAGAAGGAACTTTCACTCCAGTAGGTTCTACTGAAATGAAAAAAGTTGACGTACGCATCGTTGCCGCTACGAACAGAAACTTACGTGAAATGGTTGAACAAGGCACATTCCGTGAAGACTTGTACTACCGTTTAAATGTTATCAATATCCGCGTTCCGCCATTACGTGAGCGTAAAGAAGATATTCCAGTATTAGTGGATTTTTTCTTAGGTAAAGTGGCTGAAGCTTCTGGTAAACCTAAAAAACAATTAATGGGTCGTGCGGTTGAAAAATTATACGACTACGCTTGGCCAGGTAACGTGCGTGAGCTACAAAATGAGATCGAAAGATTATGCGTTTTAGCTGGCGACGAAGGTAAAGTAGGTCATGAAATTTTATCTCCGAAAATCTTAGAAATCGGTGAAAAAGCCAAAGTACAAGGTTCTCGTTTACAAGGTAAATTAAAAGATGCTTTAGAAGATCTAGAGCGCGAAATGATCAAAGAAGGCTTACGCCGCACAGGCTGGAATAAGTCTAAATTAGCTAAAGAGCTTGGTATTTCACGTGCCGGTCTTATCATGAAAGTTGAAAAATACGGTCTTGATAAACGTAAGATAGCTCGCTAGTTTCCTCTACACATCAGGAAATAAATTCAACCTGAGGCTTAAAAACCTCAGGTTTTTTTTCGTCTAAAGTTTTGTCACATCCTTTTTACACTCACCGTTTTCCCTCTGAAAACAGGCATTTATCCCTAGAGTATCCGCTCGCTATCAACACAGTAGTCACCGTGCCAACCCTAACAAATTTCGGCACAGGGTTTGTATTAGTTCTTTAACAGGAAGGCGCTTACAAACGCTGGGGTAACTACTAAGCCGTGGGGATATATATGATGAAGGACGTTGTTGAAAATGCAGTTTGGACAAAAACACAAGCTTTAATCCAAGATAAATATGGAAAAAGAATTGCGTTTAAAACTATCGATTTAACGAATTCAGCTATGCCATCTTTTTTAGAAGGCGATGATTTAATCGTACCGTTAAATACTAAGCCCGTTTACTTAGGTGAAGTGATTGTTAACCGTGGTTCTTTATTATCAACTCAACAACGCGAAGAAGTGATTGATTTAATTCGTTTCTTAGTTGAACCACATGTTTATAACAAACATTTAAAATTAAAAGAAGAAATCGAAGCTTACAAACGCCAAATGGCTGCTGAAGCTGTTGAAAACGAAGATTCAAACGTTCTTTCTTTATTTAATGATGAAGATACTGAAGACCTTTCTTTAGTGAAGTTAATCAATTCTGTGATTCATTTACGTTCAGCAAATGCAATGACACGTAAAAAAGTAGCTTTAAAAATTCACGATATGGCTGAACAAAATCTATTTGTTTCTTTTAGCGATATCGCCCGCCAAATGCATTCAGTTGAAGAATTTAAATCTTTCGATAAAACGACAGTGTTCGTTGAAGATATTAGCCAATTGAACGACCAGGAATTAGGCTTACTTAACGCTGCTTGTGCACTTAAAGTAGAAGGTCTAGTTTTTATTATCGGTAGCAATTTAGCTGATAAACAAATCGACGCGTTAAATATGTCTCGCGAATTAAAAGCTGATATGAACGCGATTTTATTCGATATCGACCGTTTACCATTTGCGCAACAAACGAGTACTGACGTTTTAGAACTTCTGTTCTTTTCAAGCAGTAACTCGAACACACAAAATTAATTGATCGATATTGCGGATCATGCCAGCATTAAGGGATGACCGCACAAATCGATCAGTTTCTACAAGACTATTTTAAAAACTCTTTATATAAAGTTTATCAACTTGCGGGCGATGCTTCAGCCCGTAAGTACTATCGTGTTATCTACGAACAAGACACTTACGTGTTAATGTCTTGGGAACCCTTCGATCCGGATAAATACCCTTTCATCAGTGTTCTTCGCCATTTTGAAGCCGCCGGCGTGAATGTTCCTAAAATTAAAAAAATCGGCGCTGAAGTCGGTATGCTTCTTTTAGAAGATTTAGGTGACCTAACTTTAGAAAGAAAATTCTGGGAATCAGCTAATCAAGAACTTTCTTGGGATTTTTATCAAAAGTCTTTAGACGAAATTATTAAAATCCATACGACGGCAACAAAACTTGATAAGCCTACAACGGCTAAAGAAATCATGTTCGATACGGCTAAGTTCTTATGGGAACTTAATTACGCGCGCGAACATCTCATTGAAGGTGTTTTAAAATTTCAATTAAAAGATAAAGTGGCTGCTGACTTACAAAAATGTTTTACCGATATTTCTGAACGTTTGCATAACGAACCCAAAGTGATCTGCCACCGTGATTATCACTCACGTAACTTAATGATTAAGCTTGATCAAGTTTATGTAATCGATTTTCAAGATGCCCGCTTAGGTCCAATTCAGTATGACTTAGTTAGCTTACTTAAAGATTCGTACGTTGATATCAATGATGAATATGCCGAGAAAATGTTAAACTACTATTTCGACAACACACCGTTTATGCAAGACCGCAAGCTGTCGCGTGAGCAATTCAATGTGATTTATGAATTACAATCTGTACAACGTTGTTTTAAAGCCTGCGGAAGTTTTGCAAGTTTTATGAACGCCCGCCAAGATCGCCGTTATTTAAAATATTTAAACGGCACTTTAAAACGTGTGATGAAATCGCTTTCGCAGTTTCCTGAGTATAAAGTTTTACTTGATGTCTTAATTGATGCCGGAGCGTTTGATAAAAACTATGAACGACTCTAAGGTGAATGTTCTTTTATTTGCTGCCGGCCTGGGTACACGCTTAAGACCAGCTACTCTGGAAAACCCAAAACCTGTGATTCCGCTGTTTGGTATTCCGATGGGTTACTACTTACTTCCGTATATTATTGAAATGCCTGTGGATAAGTTTGTGGTTAACACATTTCACTTACCTGAAAAAATTCACGAATGTTACGGTCGCTTACGTCACGGCATCCAGTTCTCTGACGAAAAAGATTTTATTAAAGGCAGTGGCGGCGGCTTAAAACAAGCTGAACCTATTTTAGGAAACAAACTGCCTATACTGGCCGGAAATGCTGATGAAGTTTTTTTTACAAGTGATTCGCAATTTTTAAAACGCGCTTTAGATAAACATAATGCTGAGAATGCCCTGGCAACTTTGATTGTGATGAATCACCCTGAAGCTGGAAAAAAATTCGGCGGTATTTGGACCGAATCACACAGCAGCACAAAAGTGATTTCTATCGGAAAAGAAGCGCCAAATGAGCAAGCGCGCCCTTGGCACTTTATTGGTCTTCAGATTTTATCGCCTGAAGTTTTTTCGATGATTGAAACAGGTAAAGAACTTAATATTTTTTACGATGTACTAATTAACAAACTATCGTCGCACAAAATTCAGATTTTTCCGGTTGAAATGGATTGGTACGAACTGGGTAATTTAAACGACTATCAAGAAGCGAAAAAAGAAATCGCAGCCCAAAAAGATTCAAATCCGATTTATAAAAAACATTTCACTAAGCTTAATGCGCTTCCGCAATCAAAGCTCAGTGATTTGGCCTAGGATAACTTTTTTCTTAGCGTTTGTGGCTTTAGGTAAGTTCGCTGGAATTTTCCAAACACAACAAGCTGCTAAAAGCGCAAACGCCGCTCCTTCAATGCTTTGTGTAGGCCAGCCGTGATCTTCAACAGTGCTAACCTTAATACTTTCTAATTCTTCATCAATTCGTTTAATTAAGAATTTATTTTTAGCTCCACCACCACAGAACACGATTTCGTGTGGCTGCGGTTTGCAAAACTGAATGTAGGATTTAGCAATCGACTGCACGGTGAATTCAGTTAACGTGGCCACACGGTCTTCAAGACTCATCTGTGATAAGGCTTTTTCAAATTTAGCGTAAAAATCTTTGCCGAATTGTTCACGGCCACAGCTTTTCGGAGGCTTAGCTGCAAAGTAGGGATGATTTAGCATTTCAGCTAACATCGGAATATTTACTTTTCCACGAGCTGCAAGCTTTCCTTCTTTATCGTAAAGTTGTGATGAGTGTGTTGAACGACGTACTTCTTCATCAATCAGCATGTTCGCAGGCCCTGTATCAAAACCTAATTTAAGATCGCCCTTAACGATTAAGCTTAGATTACTAATGCCACCTAAGTTATGAAGACTAACTGTTCTTTTTTTATCGCCAAAAATAGTTTGATGAAAAAACGGAGCTAGCGGAGCCCCTTCACCACCCGCTGCAATATCAGCTGAGCGAAAATTTGAAACAACTTTTTTACCTGAAGCTAAAGCCAAATAACTGGGTTCACCGATTTGCGCAGTAGCCACTTTGCCTTGGTGAAAAACAGTTTGGCCATGTAAGCCGATTAAATCTACACCTTTAAGAGCTTTAGGCAGCTGTTTAAAGCAATCAGCATAAAAGCGACCCAGTTCATGATTAAGCAAAGAAAGATCGGCTACGTTCATTTCGTTTTGAGCGGCACGTAATAGTTTTTTCTTTAATAACGCAGGAAAAGTGAACGATTCCATACCCTGGTATTCACACTGCAATTTAGATTTAGTGATTTTAACTTTTACGAAATCAACACCATCAAGACTAGTACCGCTCATGATGCCTAAAACTTTTAAGGTCGCCATAATTAGATTATGGCGACCTTAAACATATTTGACAAAATAATTTCTAAACTAGATCAGACTATTTCAAATCTTGTGCGATAAAAGAGTCCTGCTCTGATTTAAGTTTATAACGGCGATTCATCATTAAGAAGATATCGTCACCGGCAACACCGATAAGTTCTCCGTTAAATTCTTTAGCTAGACCTTCAGAAGAAGGTTTACGCTCGTCAGAGAAATTCTCTTCTTTGCCTTTCTCTAAGCCGTCAGTAAATGCTTTACCACCGGCATCTGGAGCTTTACCTGAATCAACTATAGTCGTTGCGCCATCTGCGCCACCCAAAGTACCGTAGTTGTTATCTTTATAATCTTTTTTTGCCGACTTATCTAAACCTAATTTAGATAATCCACCAGCTGAACCTAGCGCTAAAGAATCCATTACGCCTTTTGCGGCAGAAGCTGAAAGCCCCATACCCATTAAAGAGTTCATATCTTTAAAGTCACCGTCTTTATAGATCTTACCGTTTTTAAGTTTCACACTACCATCAGGTAATATAGAGAATTGATCTCCGCTTAATTTACCCATAGCAAAACCACTGGCCTTTAAAGAATCTCTAACCGTTGGTGGTAATACAGATGTCGTTGGTACTTGCTTACATTCTTCTGAACCTTCAGGTAAACATTTACCAGTTAGAGGATCATAAGAAGCTGTAGTTGATGAGCTATTTGCATCACCTTGAGTCGAACAATTTGTCGCTTGCGAAGATAATTGATTTAACGAAGTACAAGCATTCGCTGCAGATTGTGCATGCTCTGCTGATTGTTTTTTTGCTTTTGAATTAATTAAAAACTGCGCTGCCGCTGCTGCAAAAAGACCTGGAGCTGCTCCACAACATCCTGTCGGACAAGAAGACGCACACGCTGTTCCCGCAGCTACGAAACCTAAACCTAGCATCATCGCGGTTTTTGCTGTTTTGTCGTAACTTTTTTTACCTTGGTCATTTTTAGCTTTAATTTCTGCTAAAGTCGCTGCCGCTGATTTATTTTTTTGTTCTTCAATGGCTGCATTTTCTTTATCTGTCTGACCTTGCTTAATTTCTTTTTGAGCTAAGTTATAAACTTCTAAATCTTTTTGATATTGTCTGTTAGCGGCATCGTATGCACTTTGACAAGAACGATATTCAGAAGAATGCGGATCCATACTACCGCAATTATACGGTGGTGCTTTGGGCGCCACTAATTGGGTACCATCACCGGCACTCACACGCGCTGCCATGTTTTGCGCACCTACTGCATTTGCACGAAGCTGCGCACGACGATTGTTTTCTCTTACACAGGCTGGGTCATCGACCATCGGACGAGAACCACCCTGATCCGAATTCCAATAAGGAGAAGGTACTTTTTGGCAAGTAATTGGTTGTAGTGCTGCATCCCCGTTGGCTTCGGCATTTGTTTGTTGAGCATAGTTTTCGGCGGCAATCGCAAAATGCGCTTGAAAGAAAACGGCCGCTAAAATAATTTTTGCTAAGCTTGAATTTCGTTTCATGTTATCCCCCGACAACTAATTATTTCTCAAAGCTACTTGCGCTTTCGCGGTAGCGATTACTAATTTTATCAAAGTTTGATTTACCAGACGCCGTCGTAATTTCAGCGCGTAATTGATCCGACGCTACTTTACGTTTGATAGCTTGATCTTGTTCATAGTTACGAATAGCTGCTTTAGCCGCTTGGTTCGCACTTTTGCCACCACTTAACATGGCACCAAGGCTTGAGAAAAATCCAAACTTAGGTTTTTCTTTTTCTTCTTTAGCAGCCGCTTTAGCACTTTCAGAACCACTTCCGAAATTACCAGATGCACCTGCTCCACCACCGGCAGCAGCGCCAGTAAGACCTAAAGCTTCACGAGCAGCTTCACTTAAACCGGCACCAGGAGGAGGTTCTGAAGAAGAACCACCAGAAGGTTTACCTGTTGAATTAAGAGAACCTAAACCATTTTGTTTTGCACTGGCAAAACCCGAAAGACCACCATTAGGATTAATTTTTCCTAATGCAACACCTGAATTCATTAACGAACCTGTACAACCTTCAGCATTTGGATTTGCTGTACATTTACAAGTAATGCTCGCAGCATTTTGTGGCTGACTACAATATTCAGCTGTTGTCATTTGTGGACCGGCTAAACCCGATGTTGATGTGCCATTACCGCCACCACCGCCACTAGATAATTGCTCTTTACACTTTTGTGCATCTTGAGCTGCAGATAAGAAACCAAGAGCAGCTAAGCCCATTGTCGCCATATCTAATTTGTGATTTTCACATTGTGTTACAGAAGCAGGAACAGCACTGTTAGGTTTTAGCTGCTCTTCAAGCATAGCTTTATATTCATTGAAAGCCATATCAATTGCTGGGCCTGCTGTAGGTGCTGTAGTTAATCGAGAAGCGCCACATTTTTGAATAGCCGCCTCGATTTTTGCTTTCATTTTATTTAAAGATTTTTCTGCTGATTTACAGCTGAAATCACAACGATATTTCATCGCTGAACAAGCAGCTTGAGCTGCCATCATACCGCCCTGGGCAATTTTATTTAAATTCGATGTTGTACCACAGGCTTCTGAGGCCGCAGTCACCTTTGATAAAACAGTTGCACCAACCGACATAATCTGCTGAACCTGTTGGGCTTTTTCACTGCGTACCATTGAACACAATCTCTCGGCTTGAGCCGATGTGTCTGAACAGGAAATTTTATCTTTTTTTAATTCCTCTTGATCTGCTCTTAGTTCATTTAAACTCGTTTGTACGCAATTCATCACAAATTGTGGAGTTCCAGCTGTACACTCAGGATTTTGTCCCATTGTTTCCGTACAGGTTGTCGTAGCCTCTGGGCCTACTTTTCCAGTCGCTGCATTAATTTTTCCTTGAACAGCGTCCAGCTTTCCTGTTAGAGCTCCATCTTCAGCTTTTGAAGCTGCATGGCGCTTTTCTAAAATCTCGTCTGGCTTTTGCTCTAGCTTACCGTCTCCAGCGCCTTTTTCTGCAGTAGATTTAATAGGCTCGGGACTCTCTTTAATAGCTTTAAGAGTTTCTGGTTGTGAAAGTTTTGAAGTTGAAGAATCAACACCATTACTTTTCAAAGTATCGTGTAATTTTTCTGGAGGCACCGTAGTTTCTTTGCCGGCAATCACCTTATTGTCTTTATCAAGCTGATTGATAACGTAATCACCTTTATCGTTCTGTGTGGCTACAACTTTTGTTCCATCCGGACCGTCATAAGTATAAGAGGCTTTTGGTATTTCAGAAGTCTTTGCTGCTGCAGTAGTTGTCGTATTAGGCGTTGAGGATGCCTCTTTAGAGTTAGAGCCACTATTGCCGCTAGACCCGCTATTACTGCCTGATGAATTCGAATCAGATTTTTTATCTGATGAGCCATCTTGCTTTTTGTTATTCTGTTTTGCAAACATCAAATTTCCAACGGCTCCCGCCATTTGGCCGAAAGCTGCATTTTCCTGCTGATCTCTAGCTTGAGCATCAGCAACACGGGCTGCTCTGTCTTTTTGCTGTTGAAGGGCTGCGGCTTGGTTTGAAAGCGTTGTCTGTTCAGCTTGTTTTGCTGTATTCGTGCAAAGCGCATTTACTTCTGAATCAACCGCTGTTTTCACAGAAGCCTCAGTGCACGCTGATTTTACTCCGCTAATGTATGATTCATTATTCATCGTTGTTCTAATTAAACATTTATCTTCAAGCCCTGCGATAATACGAGCTTTAGTCGCCTCAGGAACGAAGCATTTCGGAGACTGACTTTTATAAAGTTTATTAAAGTATTCAACTTGAGAACGATTTACGCCATCAGCAGCTTTTGCGAACGGCGAAAGCATTAGTAATACACCAAGTGCGACACTTTGAATAAGGATATGATTTTTAGTCACAGTTCCCCCTGACTACTCTTTATATCGGCCCAAAAGTCTAGAAACTTAAATTTGTTAAGATGGTTTTTACAACTTTGATCCAGTGCGAACTGAGTGTCTTATTTTGAGAAAAATAAAAAATCATTTTTAGATTAGTTATCACTGGTGGTTAGTAAAAAAAATCTTCTTTTTCTTCGCTTTTGTAGCGGCGGTTAATAATTTTAAAAATATCGTCTTTAGCAACACCGATAAATTCTGAGCCTAATTGTTTTCTTAATGAAGCTGGTTCACGATCCGCATTTGCATCTTCTGTACTTTGCCCAGCAGATGGAGCCGTCATAGATTTCTGCATTTCTAAGGCTGCAATAGTAAACGGTGATTCGGCAATGTCTAAGCCTGAGGTGCCGGCAACTGCAGGCATCGCAGAGCTTGCTGTTGCCGTCATCCACGAGGCTACATTTTTTGTAAGATTCTGCGCAAAAGTATCTGACAAACCTTTAGCTTTCATTTTTTTAGAATCTAAAAAATCCATTTGCGAATAGATGCCATCGCCTTTAACTGAAATTGATCCATCTTTATTAATTGAATATAAACTTTGAGCTGTCGCTGTAACGCTTCCGGTTTTTCCGTATCGTTGTTTTAAAATTTCGCGGACTGTCTGCTGCATTTGTGTAGATAACGGAACCACATTACGTGATAAATTCACACAAGCCGGCGCAGTGGGCGGACTGCATGCACCCGTCAAAGCATCGTAAACGATCGTACTTAACGGTGCAGAAGTCACTGCAGGGCCTACTGTCACAGTAATTCCAGACATAGATGTCAGCACGCTTCCGTTTAAACCAGCAAGAGCGTTATCCAAAGCACTGCCACAGTTTTCTTGATCTGAGCTGATCTGATTTTTTGCATTACATGCAATCGTGCGGGCATTTTGGTGTTGGCCTGCTTGATCCTGCGCTTGTCTTTGAGCTAAAAGATAAGCAGCCCCTGTAGCGTAAAGTTCTGATCTTTGATTGTAACATCCTGACGACGAAACCGAGGCACATTCTCCTGCCAAAGAAAGTTTACCCAAGCCTTCGGCGAGCGTACCTTCAGAAGTTACCAAGTAAGTCGTTTCACCTTCGGTATTAGCTCTCATGCTTTGCCCAAGCGCCGCGGCGGCGCCTGTCGCTGTAACTGAAACAGCCGTTAGCTGTTCTGTTGTGAGCGCTGTTGGTGCAGCACTGTTAATAATTGTATTCTGGTTATAGATGTTATTCTGTTCTGCGCTTCCGCTTGTTGGCGCCACTACAGTTGATCCATTTAGCGTAAATGATTCGGCTGCAGCGGTACCTGAACTTTGAGCAGAGGCGCGATTATTTGCAACACAAGTATTGTAGGCGTTGATATCGGCTGCCGTAGGTGAAGACGGTAAAGGTGTACAGGTTGTATAGAAGCTCTGCGCGAAGGCGAAATTCGCAAAAAGAAAAATGATAACGACACACAGTGCTTTCATTCCCATTTTTTTCTGATCGGTTCAATCGTGGGTAAACATAAATGAATACGTTTTGTTTTGAGACAAATAAAATAAATTTTATTTAGAAGCGTAAAAACTCTTCTGAAACAGGATTTTGAATCGGTCCACCTATGCCACTGCCGCCAAGATTTTGAAAGGCTTCACCCGTTCCACGAAGAACTTGGCTTGAAATGATTTTTACCGAATAACCTACACGACCGCCGCTGACACAGTTACCCGGTGTTGGTGGTAATTCTGCATCTACAAGACTTGGCGCCAAGTAAGAATCTGTCCATGGATTCAGCGTAGGATCACAAGTACCAAATAACATAGTGTACTTACCACCTGTTTTTTCAGAGCTTGGAAAAGAATTATATCCATCAGCAGTTAAGTTTAAAAATGTCCACCCAGTAAGAAGTGATGACTGTTTAGTAGCAAGCACATCAAGCGCAAACAGCATCTCGCTATAGCCGTTGCCGTAGCGGCTGATGATGTCGTCTTTAGCTTTTTTAAATAACTCATTTGTAACCTGCATCTGATTTCGAACACTGAAGTATGGCGATCTCGGCATACCATTAATTGCGGTTCCGCCGCTATTTCCAAAATCAGTAGGAAATACTATTTCATCCGCCGTACCAGTAGCTGATTTTATCTTTTGCATAGCATCGCCTTTGGTCATTCGGTCAATATAGTTTTGAGCAAACTCAGGATCAATCGAGTAATATGTGGCATCAAACTGATTAGGCGAAACGACTGAAAGTTCAATATCGCGCATATAAGTATTTTTCGGCCCGGGTAATCTATCAACCGCCAACGAATCATATTCGGGAGAAGTTAACGCACTATTTAGATGATACCACTCACTGTATTTAGGCCATTTATCTGGCTTATCATGAAAAGTTCCCATCTTAGGTTCTTGTGTTTTATCAGAAGAAGATGGTGCGATATTACCTACGCCATATTTGTTCGCAAGCAAAGTATGATAAAACGCAACGATATTAGTGTTTGCTAACCCACCTTTGTTGTTGGGATCTTGTGATGCACTATCATTTGAATAAACATCGCCAACGTAAGTTGAGTAATTCGGTAGAAATTCGCGCACACCTTTTAATGTCGGAGCTGCCGGATAACTAGCAATAGTTTTAACCGGAAGATTTTGATCTGTACGATCGGTTAAATCATCACCGTTACCACTCTTTGGACTTCCAGACGGCCATTTTTTATAATACCACGGGCCCATTGTTCCACCGAAAGGTTTCGCAAAAGAAACCGCATGCAATTTAATTTTGGCTAAAGGAAGAAATGGAATTTTTGGTTCACTCGTCGCTTTTACTCCGTAATAAACCTGAATCCACGGATTTTTTTCATAACCAATCGTATTTACTTTTTCAGAGTTCAGAGCAAATAAATCTGATACACCTTGAATACCCGCTGCGCTCATAATGTATTGCAAATTAGTTTTAATATTACCATCAAGATCGTTAGTACCGGGTACATACAGCGGCTTAATTTTAATCGTGGAATCGCCGGCACCATTAGCCTGAACATTCGTGTATTCACAATCGATTAAATAAAACATCAATCTTTGAAAGGTAATTTCATTTAACATTCTTTCGGCAAAACTAGTTCCACCGCCCTGAGCTTTAACACCATTGTAAGCCACAATGGCTTCGTCTTTGAGCGATGTAGCATTAGCTTCAGTTAAATTATTTTTTAACGTGTTTTTTACTCCGGTAATCACTTTGTTACCGTCGATATCTAGCATTTCGTCTTCTGGCAGCCCTAGGTTCTTTGCCATCATCCAGATAAAGTTTTTTCGGTTACCGGTATCTTTAATGTAGTTGCCGTAGTACAGAGCTAACATCTGTGTTGTGATAGGACCCAGCTTAGTACAAGTGTTACGTAAGATATTATTAGTCTGTTCAATAGCTTTATCGATTGAAGCACCCAAACAGTTTCCAGCAATACAACTTGTGTTTACAGAAGGAACGGCATTAATCGTAAATGCACTTCCACCTAACGAATCAAGAGCGGCGCAATTGATTTTGCAATAAGTTTCAGACATGTCATTACGGCCAGAAATCCAGTCGGCAAATCCGTTGTGTCCCATACACATAAATGGAACGTCGGTAATTGTAATACCTCTGGCAATGTTATTTGCCGACGGAGGACATGAAAAACTTCGAGAGGCTGGGTTATATTTTGGTTGCCTAGTACCTTTCCACGAAACGGGAAAGCGTATATCACCCGGAGATTCTGGAGTAGACGCCCCGTCTTGTTCAATTCCAAAAGTACCTAACACACGGTAACGCCAGGCAAATAATTTCCAAGCTTGGCGAATTTGATAATTCACATGCGCCATCATGTTCATCATTTCGGCTTGTTTCATGGCCCCGTAATAAGCTGCTAAGTCAGTTGATTGCTGTAAATTAATTTTGTGGTGAACTACTAATCCCACATTCACAAGCATCGCGAAAAAAACGAAGATCACCTGAAAGATAAGCGCAACAAAAATGCCTACTTGGCCTTTTTGGTTTCGCATCGTTAAAACGAAGCGTTTTTTGGTTTTTTGCTGCGCATGACTCATGATCATATAAGCGTATCTGGTTTTTCTAAGAGCGTCCAGTCCAGACCAAGGTCATAAAATCGTCGTGCAACTAATAGTGTGATGATGTCAATAATGAGACAATCATTTAAATTAGAGAGACGTTTTTATTCACGAAAGGTTCTGGTTTTTATGTTTAGCCGCTTACTTATCGCCATTTTAGTTCAAATCACATTTTTAAATTTTTCACACGCCGAAATTTTGTTTGAGGGCTACTACAAAGTCAGTCAGTTCAAAAAACATGTGGGCTTTTTTATTTTACGTAATGAAATTGATCCTAAAACAAAAGAATTCAAAACCATTTCATTTATGCGTTTAGGTAAAAACGGTTTTAATATGACCGAGTCATTAACTGCGATTTCAACGACCGATTTTAAACCGATCAGCTATTCTTACTTAGCCACCGACGGCGGAAAAAGTAAAACGATTGATATGACATTTAAAGGTGAAACGATGTCAGGTATCGTTATGGAAAACGGTGAAAAATCAAAAGTTTCTAAAAAACTTCCTAAAGGCACTTTCTTATCAAGCTCGCTTTATTACATGATGTTAAACAGCAAAGAAGGCTTAAAAACCGGAACTAAATTTGAGTTTAATGCCGTAGCCGAAGAACTAGGTGATGTCACAAAAGGAACTTCATCTATCGAGAAAAAAATGGTCTCTCGCGGAATCTTACAGCTTCTTAAAGCGAATAACTCGTTCGCCGGTATGGAATACGAAAATTACATCACAAACCAAGGACAAAATATTTCAGCACTAACTCCGGCAACCGGGATTGAAACTGAGCTCATGAAAAATTCTGAAGAAGCCGTGCAAGGAGTTAAAGTTTCTGCTGGTACTTTAGAGAAAGTTTTTGGTACCGTACCAAAAGGCAAAACAAACGTTTTAAACAACTAAGAACACACACAAGGTAAAGACAAATGAAATTAAACGAACTTATCGGCCAACACATGTTGATTGGCGTTTCTGGACACACTCTCACTGAATCAGAAAAAAAGTTTATCGTTGAAAATAATATTTCTGGTGTGGTGTTATTCGCCAGAAACTTATCAACTCCAGAACAGATTCGTAACCTTTGTGCCGAAATTCAGTCTTTACGTCACAAAATGGCCTCTAAAGCTCCGTTGTTCATCGGTATCGACATGGAAGGCGGGCGTGTTCACCGCCTTAAAGCCCCATTTACACAATGGCCACCGCTTAAAACGGTAGGTGATTTAGATGCGCCGACAGTGGCGTTTCATTTTGCTCACCGCATGGGTTTAGAAATGATGGCTGTGGGTATTAACTTAGACTTTGCACCTTCAGTAGATGTGTACACAAATCCTGCCAACACAGTGATCGGTGATCGTGCGGTCAGTTCTGATCCCCGCCAGGTTGAAAAAATGGCTTCAGCTTTAGTTCGTGGCTACATTAAATCCGGAATTTTATCGTGTGCTAAACATTTTCCTGGTCACGGCAATACAATTATTGATTCTCATGAAGAATTACCTATTGAAGAAGCTGATCTTAAGCGTTTACATGATGTTGAACTTGTTCCGTTTAAAAAAGCACTTCGCAGCCGCGTTGATATGGTTATGACAGCGCACATTTTATTTAAATCTGTTGATAAAGACTGGCCCGCCACTTTATCTGAATTCTTTCTTAAAAAAATGTTACGTGAAGAATTAAAATACAAAGGTTTAATTATCACTGACGATTTAGATATGAAGGCGATGGCTAAACATTATGATAAAGCTTTCATTCCGGTTCGTGCTTTACAAGCTGGCGCAGAATTGCTTCTTTATTGCAATGAACCAGAATCTCCTCCAGTGGCGATTGAAGGTATCATGAGTGCCGTAGCACAAGGGCAACATTCTAAAGCAGAACTTGAATCCACACTAAAACGTATTTTAGATGTGAAAAAAATTAAACTTTTAAACCCTGATCCACGCCCAATCAATGAAGCGATGGAAATCGTGGGTCATCCCGATCACCAATACCTAGCTGACTGCCTACGTAAGCAAATTATGCCCGAAGGTTTAGTCGAAGCTAACGACGGCGAGTAAGGCTTGCTGACAAAAGGTGAAACACCCTTGTAAAAAATTCCTGAAGCGCCAGATAAGGCTAAACCCATTGGTTTAGAGCTGGCGCGATACTTGAAACATACCTAGATGAATTTCTCTCAGCTTTTTATTTGGGGTGTTTTATGTCATCAGGGGTTTACGATTACTATTTCGAAGATTCAGCCAGCTATCGCAACCGCGATTCTTCAAAATATTTTGGTATGTCGGTTATTATCCATGCTGCTTTAGCGATCGGTGCTTTATTCGTAACCGTTCCGGTGATGGAAAAATTAAAATCTGAACCTATCTTAGTTGAATTTGAAGCTGTTCAAGAGCTTCCGCCGATGCCAGCAAAACCAATTCAACCTGAAATCGCTAAAGGCGAAAACGTAAAACCAACTCGTGGCGGAAAAACCGCGCAAGCTCCAGCACCATCTGCCCCACTTGATGCTAAAGAAGATGTGGTTGTTAAGGGCCCAGCGAAAACTTCAAAAGTTTCTAAATCAAAAATCGCCACTGTAAAAACAAAAACTTCTGGTGGTGCCGCAAAAACGGCGACCTATGCGCCATCTCGCTCTGGTGTTCCTGAAACATTAGAAGATATTCCGGCCCCGAAATTAGATTTCGACGGCGTTGAGGCTGCTCAGGTTGGAAAAATGGGTGACGATGAACTTGAATCTGAATTTAAAAATATTGATCACGCTAACGAGGCAGCTATCCGTGCCGAAAAAGCACGTATGGATGATCAAGCCCGCGAAATCGGTGATCAATCAGATGAATCTTTAAGAGCTTTAGAAAATAAATTTGCCGCTGAATCGCGTTTAGCTAACGACGAGTTAATGGCGACACGTACAAAAAATGCGGCCGCTGTCGCAAGATTAAAAGCCTCTGAAAATGCAGCCGCCGCTGAACGTGCCGCTCGTGAAAAAGCCGAAGCCTTGGCAGCCGCTTCGCGCGGTCGTGGCACTGGCGACGCCGGCGTTGGCCGTGGTTCGTCAGGCGCTAATGAAGCTGCAAAAGCCGCAGCTGGCGCTCCGACAGGAGTTCGTTCAATCGATCAATTACGCCAAATCCCGGGTAATCCAAAACCAAGTTATTCAGTTGAAGAACGTCTAAACCGCCAACAAGGTCGCGTAATTTTCCAAGCTTACGTAACTAAAGAAGGTGGTTTAACACACTTCCGCTTATTAACTTCGACAGGTTATAAGAATTTAGATGGCAAAACTTTAGCGGCTCTTAAAAAATGGCGCTTTTATCCTGGCCAACAAGGTTGGGTTGAGATTCCACAAGTATGGACATTAAAAGGTGACGTCCAACAAATGCCTGCAACATTACGTCGTCGAGCAGCTCTTAGATAAAAATGCCATGAAGGCATTTTTACGCGCTAGCCCCCGTAACGAAGTGAAGGGGTCGAGGGCAGGAGTCCGAGACATAAAAATTAAAAATCAAATCGCAGAAATAAAAAAAGCCGAATGAAACATTCGGCTTTTTTATTATTTAAATCTAGAAAATTAACAGGAACTATTTGTCGCCAAAAAGTTCTTTTTTAGATTTAGTAGATCCTTTTGTACGGATGCCAGCTTTTCTTTTTTTACCAGAAGTTGATTTTTTACGTTCACGGATGAACTCAAGTTTTTTCGTTTTTGAAGCCATGGTTTTTCTCCCCTATGCGTGTCTTCGACACGGCCCTGTTAATTAATTAAGCAAAATTAGATGACTAGGATTATCAAAACGGAACTGCTAAGTCAATTGAGTGATGGGTTTCTTTTTCAAATTCCGACTCTTTTACATAAGCATAATGAAGCCCAAATTGAGGGCCGCCAAAGCCTAAACCTGCGGTAAAATAGTTCTGAGAGATAATATTGTTATTTTGGTACCCTAAACGCAGCTGCATCCACTCATTCATCAGGATTTCTAAGCCCCCTTTAACAATAGCTCTTTGGTCAGAATTAGCGTTTTTGCCGGTCTCGTATTCCCCACGAACGTTCACTAATTCGTCGTATTTAACCTCAAAAC